>JARGPO010000037.1 GCA_029213075.1 Legionellaceae bacterium
TTAATGTAGGTCTCATCCATGCGCCATGAAATACCAACCGTCTGCTTACATCGCTTACGAAAAACCTCTTCTAATTGAGGTGAATAATGAATAACCCAACGATTGACAGTGGAATGATCCACTTTAAGTCCACGTTCAAGCACCAGTTCTTCAATATCGCGGTAACTTAATGAATAAGCCAGGTACCACCGCGTTAGCATTAAAATAATATCTTTTTTAAAATGGCGCCACTTGAAACTGATCATCCTTAATCCATGTTAATCTAAACTAACGGAACTTTAGCAGCAACCAGGATTTTTTGCGACAGAACCAAATAAGACAAGTAAGCCTTAATCAAATTAAATAACACTAAGCGACTTTAAAAACACCATTGATTGTATTTTATACATAATTTTGGATTCGAATGTGTTATACTTGCGTCCATGGAATTTATTTTGCGCAAAAAAATCACACTTCTAGCTTGTAAGCTCAATAGAATTAATTTCTACTGGGGGGCCTATGACTAGCACTATATCTCTTCTAGCCTCGACTAGCTTCTTTCTAGCACTCTTATCCTATGCTTGGTCATGTGTTGCCATGCATAATGGCAGTATAAAACCGAGTATAATCAGTAGGTTTTTTTGGTTTGTTTTATCAATATCTAATTTCCTAAGTTACTACAGTTTAGATTCTGGTAGTGGTATTTACCTAGCATTGTCTGGAATGATTGGTGCTGGAGTTATGTCAGTTTTAACTATAAAGCATGGGCACATAGAATATAAAGCCTCCGATAAAATAGCTTGTGCCGGTGCATGCATAGCTTTTCTCTGCTACATGTTTGTACCTATAAAGTCCGTTGCTCTTATATCTGGCCTTTTAACACACCTAATTAGCGGCATTCCTACCTACCGAAGAATAACTGAAACGTCAAAAGCCGAGAACTTTACATCATGGGCCATATTTGCAGTAGCTAGTTGTTGCTCCCTAATTTCTGTTATCCTAGAAGGTAAAAATGTTATTTTTCCACTATACTTCTTCATATTTGATACAGCAGTCACAATTCTTATTGTTTTAAAACATAAACCCATTAAAATATCTTATATTACAGGTATTTTATCCTTTGTTTTAAAATCAGCGTGAAATAAAAATATAGGATATAATCCGATTGACCATGGTCTATACTTATAGTAAATAATAATCTCAGAGGTGTCTTATGGGAATAAAATTACTATTTACTATTGGTATACTTGCAATAACAGGTACCGTGTATGGGATGCCTGAGTCGAAATTAAATTCCGTTGTGAGTCGTGACAAATTAATATCTGAAGCTGTTGACAATGCTATGCAAGCCAATAATGAGCTAAACAAGACTTATTGGCAACAACAAAAAATGATACCTTCCGTACAAAACAAATTATACAATCTGTCAATGTGGTATTTCTCAGGGCTTAAGAAGAAAATACCTTGCCTGAAATTAAAAGATTCCGACTTTGTGGGTAGTTTATCAAATTACAACTACACGACTTCATCAGATGCTGATATTCACCTTATTATAGATACTAGTAAATGCCAGTGTAGCAAGGCTTTTCTTAAAGAGTATTTTCAAACTAAAAGCAAGCTTTCTCGAGCTACTCTAAATGCTGAGATTCTAAGCACTAAACTCCAAATTTCTATTGTTCCAGATAAAGACAGAGTAACTGGTGGGGTGTATTCTATTTTACATCAAAAATGGGTAAAAAAACCAACCAAACAAAATTATAAGTATACTAAAGATGAGCTTATTAAAAAGGTAACTTTTTATGATCGTAAAATTAAAGGGCTGCAAGAAGAATACAATAAAAATCCAGTAAGTTTCGAATGTGAGAAAACTGAGTCTTTGCGTAAAACACTACAGGATAACCGCACTAAAGGTCTTAGTAGGGATGGATTCGCATCAATTGATAATAATATATATCGAGTACTTCGTAGTATAGGGGACATAAATACTCTAAAAACAATTACACGAGAGTGTGACATCAATAAAATTTAATCTTACTCTTCTGTGTAAACATGACAAATTATCAACCACGTCAATCCCGAGGAGAACTGATTTTTTACGTGTTGCCCATACTCCCTAACCCCTCTGAATGACAAAGGTAAGAGTTACAAAAGCAACCTGGGCAACTGCATCTAAATTTTGAACATTTATTTGCAACGACACATTTAGATTTTATTTTGGTCATAAGATGCTGTTGCCATGCAAACGCGATTAAATGTTTGCATTTTGTTTTTTTTGATGATATTTTCCTCTTTTTCAAATGATGAGGTAATTATGAAACAGTCTGAGCTTGTACAGTTATATCCATGGACTAACAATCAATACGTAAAAGCATATTCAGAAAAGTTTACTGATGAACAATGGCGCGAAATTAATACTTCTGAGATTCCTAGACTAATTAGTAGTAAAAAAATAGATGATATGTTTATTGCATCGTTGTTTGAATCTATTTTAATGATGATAAATCACCCAGATTTACAGACAATGCTACGTTCTGGTGATCTAACTTTTTCAGATATAATAGCTCAACAATTACAACTTATAGAATCAACTGTATCACAACAAAGTCTTGGTAACCCATCTTTAGTAATGAGTTGGCTAGGACCGCTGTTATGTAAAAAAATTGAAACAGAAGTAAGTTCTTATGATGAGATGGATAATCTTGTTCAACTACTATCTTCTGAAAATATAAGAGACTTGATGAGTGGAAACAGTACGGCTATTTCTAAGTTGAGCTCTATTCCTCCTATACTAGCAAATTTACAGGGCCAAGATGCTCGTGAATTGCTGAACAATACGCAAATGACATTTAAACAGTTTATGGGCCTTGCAAAAGAGCTATCCAATCCAATTGAAAGAGATTTTCCTAATTGGGTTGAAGATAATATCGAGTTAAAAAAGCTAGCTAATCACTTCTCTGATACACAACTCAAATCTCTAGGTAAGTTAATGGTTCGTGGTATAGTCTTAGATAGAGAATTAAAGTGTTCTTTTTTAAGACTAGTTCTCCTGCAAACTACCATTAAAGGTGAACAGTTAATTAAAAAGTGTCCAGATGATGCATTCAGACGTTTGATTTTAACAAATCAAGACAATTTCTTGCAAACGATACATAAAAAGTCTGCTGAAATGAATGAAGGTATAGCATCCGCATTTGAAGATGTTGACACATTATCGCAGTCCACTAACTCTTCTAATGTTTATCACTCTTTAATTAGAAAATATATATCAGAATATTCATCGCCACATACACCTATTCCTACAGATCTTACAGAAAGACAAAAAGTATTTGCGGCTACTCTTCGTAACTCTATTCATCATGGGAATTTTTGGGATTTTATAACTTTAGTTAAAGTAGTTGATAACATAAACTCAAAGGGTCTAAAATCAGGAAAAACTGCTCTACATGTTGCAGCTGAATATACTACTAGAACTGGCAATCAAATTATTTACGATATTTTAATGAATACCGCAGGAATAGATCCTTCAATAACTGATAACAGTGGTAAAACAGCAAGAGACTATTTAAAGGATAGTAATACATTAGATCAGAAGGAAGAATGCCGTATAATGTAATTATATCGGGCAATCTTGTCTTAATTTTGAACGTTCATTCACTGAAAAATTTGTCATTGCGAGCATGGCGAAGCCCAGATCGATTTCTCATTAAAACACCGATCTGGTTTGCTTCGCGATGCTCGCAATGACGACACTTGAGTTGAATTGGCTCGCATAAGATGCGTTATCATTGGTAATTGCATATATTATACCTAGCAATTTATTGATACTTTTGTATATTAAATCAATGGGCAGGGCAACCGCACTTTATGACCAAAATAAAATCTAAGTGTCGTAGTTGTGAGGTTTATTGCAAATAAACACTCAAAATTAAGACAGGTTTGCCCTGAATCAATGGACTCAGGTTGGTTGTTCTTATATAAACTATTAAAATAAAACTAACCTGCCCTCTTTGATACTTTAGTGGTGAATTTGCAATTGATTCTAAAATACTTAGAAGTAATGGTTGTTGAAATATAAGCTCACCTCCTAAAATGTTTTGAACCTGATATTTCAGGGAGCTCTTCATCACCACCCTTAGACTCACCTTTCTTTCTCCAAAAAGTACCACTGTTTTCGGATGCTTTTGGCTCTGGAGATTGACCTCCACAAACTCGTGTATGTAAACGTTGTGAACGCATTCTCGAGACAAAATTTGATGCTGTATTAGCTCTAATCCATCTAGATATTTCTGTATGTTTTTGTGATGCAGAAATATCTGCAGGTGATATGCCTTCTTTATTTGCCTTAGATAAGTCTGCGCTTAAAGCGCTTTAGTCGCTTTAATGCATTAAAACACCCTTTGTAAGCAGCTATAAATGCTGGCGTATCACCATCTTTATCTCCTTTATTTATGTCAACTCCAGCATCATTAAATATACTTATTAACTCAGGGCGATTGTTTTTAGCAGCAACATATATAGTAGTTTCACCAGATGTAGTTACAGAATGTACATTCACATTTTGCGAAATAAAATAGCGTATAATTTCCTCAAGCCCTAGTTCTGCAGAAAAATGTATGGGGGAGGATCCGTAAATTCCTTCTTTTAGTTCTGGATTAGCACCAAGTTCGCAAAGTAATTTCACAGCATCAACACGATTTTTTCTAACAGCTTCATGCAAAGGAGTTCTACCATTTTCAAAGATTCCCTTATTCAAATCAACACCGGCAGCATTAAGGGCACAAAGCTCCATAAGCCTACCGCTAGAAGCGGCATAAAATGCTGGTGTCATTTTATATTTATCACCTAATTCTAGGTTTATTCCTAAATTATGGAGTGCTGTAATAACATGATCATGGCTAAACATGCAAGCAATATGCGATGGAGTCAAACCATGCGCATAACTTTTGTTTAAATCAACTCCCTTCTTATGCAACTTAACCAGTGTAGGAACGTGACCCCAATAGCTGCAATAGTAGCAGCTCTTAGAGACCTTGCTTCATCTTCTAGCTCAGTACTTAAAAATGGGAGTCTAGAATACCCTTTAAACTTCTCTTTTATATCATCA
This sequence comes from Legionellaceae bacterium, assembly GCA_029213075.1. GTDB lineage: Bacteria > Pseudomonadota > Gammaproteobacteria > Legionellales > Legionellaceae > 2-12-FULL-35-11. Next base: position 5,084 of record JARGPO010000037.1, read on the forward strand.
CCTACATCAAGTGCAGAAATAATTTTTTCTGGATTTTCACTATCCATCCATGTATACAAGTACCCTGATAATATATTTCTTTGTATATCATCTATTTCCCCAGCACGCTGCCAATAGACATCGATAATTTTTTCTCTTAGAGCAGAGACTTCTTCTATATCTTTAAGTTCAACTATGTTTAACATATTGTATTTGATTTATTTTAATGTTTTGTGCGTCACAATTATCTTATGTTGATATATTAAATCAATTTTTTAAATTATTTTTCAAACAAATCAAGCTTATTTTCCCTTATTGACTCAAATTTCATAAGTCTCGCAAACCTCTGATTGTATGCTATTCTCAATATGTTGATAAAAGCAACTCGTAACAATGTGAGATTAAAAATGATTAAACAATTTATTCTTATTTTTAGTATATGCTTAGTTATTATTTTTGCACTACTATACTTGCTACAAAGAAATTTTATCTATTTTCCAGATAAACAAAAACCTGAGCTATACGAGTACCATGCCACTGATATGCATGAGATCTCAGTAATAACTAAAGATAGAATTAAACTCAATGCATGGTATAAGCCCTCCGAAAATGGCATGCCAACTATATTGTTTTTACATGGAAATGCAGGTCATATTGGCCATAGAATGCCATGGGCTAGGAAGTTTCTTGATTCTGGGTTTGGGGTTTTGCTGTTAGATTATCGCGGCTATGGAGGAAATAAAGGCTCTCCTAGTGAACAAGGATTATTTGAAGACGGTCGAGCTGCCCTACAGTTTTTAAATGAACATAACATTCCATCAAACAAAATTGTTATCTATGGAGAATCCCTTGGCACAGCCGTAGCCACACATCTCGCATCTGAAAACAAAGTTTGCTCCGTGATACTACAATCTCCATTTACATCAATGACTAATTTGGCTAGACATCACTATCCCTGGATATGGATAAAACCTTGGGATAAGTTTAATTCACTAGACAAAATTAGCGCAGTTAGATCCCCATTGTATATCGCACATGGTAAACATGATGAGGTCGTTCCCTTTTCAGACGGACTAATTGTCTTTAAACAAGCAAATGAACCCAAAAAAATACTAAAAATAGATAATGGTAGCCACAATAACCTATGGAGTGGATTATTATATGATGAAATTATAATGTTTTTGAGTGATTCTTGCTAAGCGCTAATTGTGGAGTTATAGATCAGAAATGTAAAATGCTATGTTTTTAGTGATTTCCACTACATATACACAAGATTATCCACAGATTCTGTGGATAAATATCGATATCCAAAACCAGGCAAAACAATAAAAATAATCATACATATCAATGACTTACCTGGTAATGAGATTTTCTAATACAATTTGACTAATCACCCCTAACAAAAAGTTATGCACAAAGATAACTTTAACATTAATTATTCAACTCAGCGCTTATTCTATCACGTGTGAACATTCTGATAATCTTTGAGTGCTTTGGATACTTATGGGCTAGTTTTTCACTATCTGCCAATATAAAGTCTTGATATTCAAAACCTGGTGATACACTACACCCTACCAGACCAAAAGAAGATTTTGTCTGCAAATCAGCAGCGAACCAGATACCGTTTTCAACAACCACTTGAAATCTTGCACCTGGGTCAAGACGCGGATGACCAAGCTTATATACATTATATTCACCGTTTTGATTAATTGTATGAATATTTATCACACTATTCCCGTCATAATAGTGCCAGATTTCATCTGACTTTAACTTATGCCACGCAGAAAAATCATCTTTTTCTAGTAAAAAATAAATAGATGTCCCTGCCAAACGCAGGTTTATTAAATCAGTTAAAGAAGAGCTTATTTTATGGTTGTCAGTTACTGGTAATACTTTTTGCTGAGATTTATAAAAAGATGAAAAATATCCACCTTCAATATGTTTCTCCATTTTAAGCTCTTTAATCCAATTGTGCATAATCTAACTCCTACTTCGATAAAAACTAAAAAATTTATACTAACTATTAATTGGTAATACAACACTAAAAGCTATTACCCCTTTATCCTGAACAATCTCAGCCCAAATTTGCCCATCGTGCGCCTCTACAATAACTTGGCATATAGTTAGGCCGATACCTAATCCATCTTCATAAGATAGCGTTTTACCTCGATAAAATTTCTCAAAAAATTGATTAACTTCATCCTCTGGAATCTCTTCTGCAATATTTTCAATTCGAATATTTATTTTCCCCATCTCAACTTTTATATAAATATCAACTTCAGAGTTTATTGGAGAAAATTTGTAAGCATTATCAAGTAAGTTATCAAAAACCTTTTTTAAAAAAATACTATCGGCAAAGATATAAATGGGCTTTAGAGGTGCATGAATATTAATCTTTTTATTTTCGAACCTACGTTGCAAACCATTCACTGCTAAATTAATTAAGTCAACAATGGCTACTTGTTTTTTATTTAGTTGTATTGATTGGGTTTCAAACCCAATAATTTGCAAGATATTATTATTAATTAGACTTACTTTATTTAGCTCATGACTCAAGATCGAACGATCAATGGTTTTTTGTTTGTCAGGTATTGAGCGAATGGTCTTTAAAATTGCATTTAAGGGATGATTTAAGTGAAAAGATATTGTTTTTAACAGTGATTCTCTAGCCGACTCAATTTTACTGGAAAGCTCTTTTTGATGAAATTGCTCTTGTAGTCTGTCTACTTCTAACGACAATGTTAATTGATGGACACATGACTCTAAAAGCACCATTTGTTCAGGGGAATACAAAGATTTATCTTTTGGCCTTATTTTTAAAACACCAATAGATTTCTTAGACGATAACAAGGGTAAGTACAAAGCATCCGTTGATGACAAAGTATCGGTTCCATAGCCAGCTGGTTGACCAATCTCATACACCCATTGGGCAATACTCTGCTCTTTAGGATCGGAAATGGGTGAAAAAATACCATTTTCTCTAATTTCAATATTATCTTTATTAGGTATAAAAGCTCGAACTTCAGCTTTGAATATATCAGCAATATAGGACGAACCAAGTGAAAGTAAATCATCGACTCCATAAGTTGATAATAATTGCTTACTAAAAGAATATAGCTCTCTTGTTTGTTTTTGAATCTGATTTGCAAGCTTTGCCTCGCGATGTTTAGACAAAGTCAAATAACTTATAATATTTGTAATTATAAGCATAACTGCCAATGTAAATACATGGTTTAAATCTAAAACCGCATAACTATTTAGCGGCTCCAAAAATAAAAAGTCAAATACTAGAACGCTAATTATAGATGTGAATATTGATGGACCGATATATCCAAAGGATGCAACTATTGCTACGCCAAGTAGATATATCATGATTAAATTACTAGTTTCTGAAAATGGTGCGATTAACCAGTTTATTAATGTCGCAATGGAGAATACTCCAAAAGACATATAATAGTACTTCCACTTAAACTTTTTAAGCTGATAGTTGTCAGTAGTTTTCTGTGGGGTGTTTCCAGTAATTATAGATACGTTTATTTCATTCGATTTTGCCAAAATTCTATCTGCTGGATGATGTCTAAATAAGTTTCTCCATTTACTAGTGACATCTTTCCAAACAATAATTTGAGTTACATTATTATCATGCGCATACTGTAGAATTTCTTTGACAATATTATTCCCTATCAAAACATGAGTATCTGCACCAAGCTGTTGAGCTAGTCGTAAATTGTGTATCGCATTATTTCGTTTTTGTTTTAATGAAAATGGGTGCGGAACATCCACGTATACAGCAGACCAATCTGCTTGCAAACTAGTTACCATTCTTTTTGCCGTGCGTATAATTTTTAATGACTCAGAACTAGAACTTACACAAACTAAAATATTGTCTCTTGTTGGCCAAATCTCCTCAATACCCTCTGACTTTCTATAAGATAAGACCTCTGTTTCAACATGTGCGGCTGTTGCTCTTAGTGCAAGCTCTCGAAGGGCAATTAAGTTTCCCTTTCGAAAATAATTATCAACAGCATGCTCTAATTGCTCTGGTATATATATTTTACCGTCATATAATCTTTTTAATAAATCATCGACCGGCAGATCAACTAATTCAATTGTGTCTGCGCACTCTAACATGAAGTCCGGTACAGTCTCTTGAATTGGTGCATGAATTATCTGTGCGACATCATCTTTTAGACTTTCTATATGCTGAACATTTAGAGTTGTATATACATCTATGCCCCTATCCAACAACTCTTTAATATCTTGCCAACGCTTAGAGTGTCGCAAACCACTAATATTTGTGTGCGCCATCTCATCAACTAAAACCAACCCAGGAGCTCTTTGTAATGTAGCATCTAAATCGAATTCAAGATATTTTTTATCATGATAGGATATTTCTTGTCTTGGAATAATGGTAAGTTTCTGGATCATAGAGTCAATAACTTCACGACCATGTGATTCGACTATACCAATAACCACATCGAGATTTTTTTTTCTACTTTCATATGCATCATGCAACATTGCGTAAGTTTTACCCACGCCAGGCGCAGCACCAAGATATATTTTTAATTTTCCTCGTTTTGATTTTTGCTCATCATCTTGAACCATTTTTAATGAATCTTCAGGGGTTTTTCTGCCACTATGCATTATTATCTCCTAATTTATCTAATGCAATGTTTAAAGATAAAACATTCACTCTGGGTTCACCAAATATTCCAAACTCTCTTTTTTGAATATTATTTTCTATAAGTTGATTGACTATATCTAGGCTAATACCTCGAGATTTAGCAATTCGTACGCTCTGATAAAATGCGGAATTTGGGCTAATATCTGGATCAAGTCCACTTCCAGATGTTGTTACTAAATCTACTGGGATAAGTACATTGTCTTGCTGACTTGATTTGTTAATTAATTCAATCCTCTGCACTACTGAACGTACCAAAAGAGGGTTAGACGGACCAATATTTGAACCTTTTGATTCTTGGCCATTATATGGATGACTAGGTGTTGCTGATGGTCTTCCCCAGAAGTATCTGGTTGATGTAAAATTCTGCCCAATTAATTTTGAGCCGACAACCTTGCCATGAGCTTTTATTAGGCTACCATTTGCTTTTGCAGGAAATATATACTTGGCAATTAACGTAATAGATAATGGATAAATTATCCCGGTGATAAACGTTAGTAATAGTAGCAATAACAAACCACTTTTTATTTGCCGCATTTATATTATCCTCGAAATAATTAAATCTAAGGCTTTTATCCCTACAAATGGTAATAACAAACCACCTAAGGCATAAGTAATGAGATTATTTTTTAATAGTTGAGAGGCTCCAACATGTTTATATTTTACACCAGACAAAGCAATTGGAATAAGGAAAATAATATTTAAGGCATTAAAGATAACCGTGGATAAAATTGCACTTTTAGGCGTTGCTAGACTCATAATATTAAGAGAATTTAATGCTGGATATGTAGTAATAAAAGCCGCTGGCAATATAGCAAAATATTTAGCAATATCACTGGAAATACTAAATGTTGTGAGAGATCCTCTAGTAATTAATAATTGCTTTCCTATCTCAACAATTTCAATTAACTTTGTTGGGTTTGAATCTAAGTCTATTAAATTTCCAGCTTCCTTTGCCTCTTGGGTTCCGGTATTCATAGCTAGAGCAACATTAGACTGCGCAAGAGCCGGAGCATCATTTGTACCATCTCCTGCCATAGCAACTAAATTACCTTGATCTTGAAGTAGTTTTATAAGTTTAAGTTTGTCCTCAGGCGTAGCATTGGCAAAAAAATCATCTACCCCAGCTTCTGCTGCTATTGAAGCTGCAGTTAGAGGGTTATCACCCGTTACCATAATGGTTTTTATACCCATTTTACGAAGTTTGGCAAATCTTTCTTTGATACCTCCTTTGATTACATCCTTAAGGTGCACAACCCCAAGAATTTTTTTATTTTCAGCGACAACTAAAGCAGTTCCACCTTTTTTAGAAATTAAGTTTATATTTTCTCGAACATTATCAGGTAAATAACCACCCTGCTCTTTAATGTATTTCTCAATAACTGCCGCGGCCCCTTTTCTTATTTGTCTACCTGGCAAATTTGCGCCGCTCATTCTTGTTTGAGCTGTATATGGTATAAATGTTGCCTGAAGTGTTGTCATATCTCGACTACGAAATCCATATTTTTCTTTGGCTAGTACAACAATACTTCTACCTTCTGGTGTTTCATCAGCAAGTGAAGACATCTGAGCTGCATCTACCAACTCTTCAAGACCAACCCTATCAGCTGGAATAAAGTTAATAGCCTTTCTATCTCCTAAAGTTATTGTGCCTGTTTTATCTAACAACAAAACATCTACGTCACCAGCTGCCTCAATCGCATGACCAGACATGGCAATAACATTTGCCTGAATCATTCTATCTATTCCAGCTATACCAATAGCAGATAATAAACCACCAATCGTCGTTGGTGCTAAGCATACAAATAATGCTGTCAAAATTGTTATACTGATTACGCTGCCACGAGCATCACCTGAAACACCATATAGCGCAAAAGGTAGAAGAGTTGCGCTCACAACTAAAAAAATTATTGTCATTGCTGCAAGAAGAATTGTCAAAGATATTTCGTTTGGTGTTTTAACTCGTTTAGCCCCTTCAACAAGGCTTATCATTTTATCTAAAAATGTTTCACCTGGATTAGAGGTTATTTTAATGATTAACCAATCTGAAAGAACCAATGTTCCACCAGTAACAGCGCTACGATCACCACCGCTTTCTCTTATAACAGGAGCACTCTCACCAGTTATTGCACTTTCATTAACAGAGGCAATCCCAGATATAACAGTACCATCGCTAGGAATTAAATCAGACTCTTCAACTAAAACAATATCACCACACTTAAGCTCCCAAGCATTAACCAAAGTTTGTTTTGCATCTTTAGATGGAGAGTTTAATTTTTTCGCTAACATTTCATGGCGATTTTTCTTTAAAGTTCTTGCTTGTGCCATACCTCGACCCTCAGCCATACTTTCGGCAAAGTTTGCACATAACAAGGTAAACCATAAGCTCAAACAAATTGCTAAAATAAATAAAGAGTTATTTTCACTACCTATCATGACTGATTGAACATATAAAGCTGATATTAAAATTGAGCCAATATATACAGTAAACATTATGGGGTTTCTAATTTGATGTTGCGGAAGAAATTTTATAAACGCCCTAAAAACAGCTAAATATATTAACTGGAAATTAAAATCGACTGGTTTTGTAATTTTATTGCGCATACTTATCCGTAAGGTTTAATTGTTCAATGATTGGTCCCAAAGATAATACTGGTAAAAATGATAGCGCTCCTAAAATGATTGCCACACTAATTAACAGCACTGTAAATAATGATGTATGAGTTGCTAGAGTTCCAGAACTAGAGGGAATTAATTTCTTCTTTACTAAAGAACCAGCAACTGCAAGAACTGGAATTATTACAAAATATCTACCTATCAATATAACAATACCACCTAGTATATTAAAAAAAGGAGTATTGGTTTCAAGCCCAGCAAAAGAACTGCCATTGTTTTTAACCATAGATGTAAAACCATATAACATTTCAGTCAACCCATGCTCTTTTGGATTTCCAAGTGCTTTTAGTCCTTCTGGTATTGACAAAGCAACCGCAGAAGTAATTAAGACAAAAAGTGGTAGAATAATTATCGCAAAAGATGCCATTTTAATTTCAAATGGCTCTATTTTTTTTCCTAAATACTCAGGAGTCCTTCCAACCATTAATCCACCGATAAACACTGAAAATAAAACTATTAACAACATATTATAAAGACCGTTACCTACTCCTCCAAAAATAATTTCACTTAAATTCATCATCCACAGAGGAATTAGACCACCAATTGGAGTATATGAGTCAAGCATCGAGTTTACAGAACCATTTGATGTTGCCGTTGCAGCTAAAGACCAAATTACGGAGCTAACAATCCCAAACCTAGTTTCTTTCCCTTCCATATTGGCAATGCCACCCAAATTTTGCTCAACACCAAGATTTAATAATGCTTGATTACCATGTTGTTCTGCTAAAATCGCTACAATCAAGCATGGTGTAAATATTAAGTACATGGCAATCAATATAGACCATCCTTGGCGCTTATCACCAACTAGCATCCCATACATATAACAACATGCTGATGGAACGAGTAATATCGCAAGCATTTCAATAAAATTAGTCAAGGGAGTTGGGTTTTCAAACGGGTGAGCAGAATTTGTATTAAAAAACCCTCCGCCATTACTGCCCAGTTGTTTTATTGCAACTTGGGAAGCCACAGGACCAAGGGGTATGGTTTGTGTTGTTTGTAGTGAATGAGTGGCGGTTGATTCTAATGTTAATACTTCTTGATTTGCTTGTAAGCTTTGAATGACTCCTTGAGACACGAGAAATATAGCAAGAACAATTGAGAGAGGAATAAAAATATATAAGGTGCCGCGAACAGTATCAACCCAAAAGTTACCTAAGCCTCTGCTTTCATACTTAGTAAGACCACGAATAAAAGCAACCAAAATTGACATTCCGGTAGCTGCAGATAAAAAATTCTGGCTCGTTAATGCCAACATCTGGGTTAGGTAACTCATAGTCGTCTCACCGCTATAAGATTGCCAATCGGCATTGGTAACATAACTTGCAGCGGTATTAAAAGACAATAGAGGCGAGACTGCTTCAAGATGCTGAGGATTAAATAATAATACCCCTTGGAGTTGCAAAATAAGGTATGTAAAACCAAATCCAAAAAAATTAAAAATCAAAACTGCAAATAAATATTGTTTCCAACTCATTTCTTGACTGGTATCAATTCCACACAACCTATAAATTAAATTTTCTAGAGGCTTTAAAATTTTATCCAGGGCAAGCTTATCTCCAGAATAGACTTTTGCCATAAACAAACCTAATGGCTTTACAAAAGCTAAAACGGCAAGCAAGTATAATATAACTTGAAATATTCCTATATTGCTTAACAACATTAAAAATATTCCGGCTTACATATAACAAATAACAGGTAAATAAATAAAATAAGTGATATTCCACCTACAATTAAATACAAAGTCATACACATTTCCCTATGTTAACTATATCTATATATTATCTAAATTATGATTCAAAGACATAGCGTCTATTTTTAAATATATGCAACGCATACCTATACTTATTTTTTAAAAAAGATATCCAATCTATTTTTATTAACAAATCAGGATGATCACTAAAAACCCCTCCAACCCCCCAATTCAAATATTTCTTTGCTATCATGCGACGATTTACGGTGTATATATATACTTGAAAACCATTATTTATAATTTCCGCGACTCTTTTTTTAGTCGCTATTTGTTTGCTAAGATTAATAGAGGTACATTTAATTCTCTTAGCTAATTCAAGCCAGTTATCAGGCCAAGTATCTAACAATAAACCAAGTGGTAGTCTTGGATTTAATTTATGACACAAAAGTAGCGCCTCATAATTTAAACTTGATACCAAAGGAAATAATTTGCCATTTGGCCAGTATTTTTCTATATGTGAAACAACTGCTTTTGTTGTTTGCAACACATAACCATGAGCTGGTTTAATTTCAATATTGCCTTGCATGTTATTTTTATCTAACCACAAAATAGCATCTTTGAAAGTTGGAATTTTAACACCGCAAAACTTACCAGAAAACCAAGCACCTGCGTCTAGTGACTTTAGATAAGATGATGGTACACCAGAAACTTTTCCAACCCCATTAGTTGTGCGATTAAGCATTTTGTCATGAAAGATAAATAACTCACCATCAGAACTTTGAACAACATCAAATTCTATGCATCTGCAGCCTAGTTCACGAGCTTTATCGAAAGACTCTAGGGTGTTTTCAGGTGCATAAGCTGAAGCACCGCGATGTCCTATTACTTTATCTGTTATAAACATAATTTTATTTACCAATAAAGATGACGGCTAATTATAAAACAAATACATGGCTAAGTTAGTACTACCATTGGTTTATACGCATTAAACTTTAACATAAAAATGTCATATGGAATATGAATATAAAAAACTAAATTCATATGTAATTGATTTAATTCTGAAATAAGTTTATAACTTATCAAAAAAAATATTCAGGAGTGTTTTTAATGATGACAACCGATAAAGCAGAAGCAACAAATGATCAAACTGATTTTTTAGAGTATGCTATGGATCATCAATTTGGTGATATTCATTGCAAAATTGATAGAGAAACAGGCATGAAAGCTATAATTGCCATTCATAACACAAAACTTGGTCCATCACTTGGTGGTTGTCGTTTTATTGAATATCCAAGTTCTAATGCAGCACTATATGATGTCATGCGTCTTGCCCGCGGCATGAGTTATAAATCAGCAATTGCGAACCTTCCACTAGGTGGTGGAAAATCTGTAATTCTAAAACCTAAACAGAATTATAATCGTGAAGGTTATTTCCATGCATTTGGTAAGTTTGTTGAAGAATTAAACGGCCAATACATTACAGCATTAGATAGCGGTACCGAATTACAAGACATGGATATAATCGCTAAACATACTAATTATGTTGCAAGTTCAACGGCCCATCATGGTGATCCAGCTTATTCTACATCTCGTGGTATATTAAGAGGCATTGAAGCAGCCGTTGCATTTAAATTAAACAAAAGTAATCTCCAAGGATTACATATTGCAATTCAAGGGCTAGGTCATGTTGGATTTTTACTTGCAGGATACTTACATGAACGTGGTGCAAAACTAACAGTTGCCGATCTAAATCCTGAAAGAGCAAAAGCTGTTGCCGATGAATTTGGAGCATCTATAGTATCTACCAATGATATTCATAAAGTTCCTTGTGATGTTTTTTCTCCTTGCGCTCTGGGAGCTATTATTAACGATGTTAGTATTGAGGAGTTTCAAACAACAATTATTGCCGGGGCTGCAAACAACCAGCTTGCTCATACATATCATGGAAAAAGAATTCATGAGAAAGGAATTTTATATGCTCCGGACTACGTCATAAATGCGGGTGGAGTAATATTTGCTTGTGGAAAATATTACCATACCAACGAAGAAATTGTGCATGGTCAAATTGATAACATCAGCGAATCACTAACTAATATTTTTGCTAGATCAACGAAGGAAAACATTCCTACAAGTGAAATCGTTGATATCATTGCTCAAGAAATATTAGCAGAATAGTCATGAAACTGACTAACGTCACTAATAAGCTATATGATTATTTGGTTGATGTTTCTTTGCGTGAACACCCTGTTTTGTCGAATCTTAGGTCAGAAACGGCAAAACTACCATTAGCAAATATGCAGGTATCTCCTGAACAAGCACAATTTATGCAGTTTTTAATTAAATCAATTAATGCAAAATATATATTAGAGCTGGGAACTTTTACTGGATATAGTGCATTAGCAATGTCACTTGCACTACCTGATGATGGCCGTCTTATTACTTGTGATATTAGTGAAAATTGGACTAAAGAATCCCGTAAATTTTGGAAAGAAGCTGGCCAAGAGAATAAGATTGAACTTAGAATTGGACCGGCACTAAAAACTCTATCAGAAATGAGCAATGAAGAATATAAAGGTAAATTTGATTTTATTTTCATTGACGCAGATAAAACCAATTATGTATATTACTACGAACATGCGCTGGAGCTAATTAGCCCAAGCGGCATCATTGCAATTGATAATATATTTTGGGAGGGGAAGGTTGTAGTTTCTGACGATAATATGGCACAAACACGTGAAATTCGCAGGCTTAATAAAATAATTCAAGATGATGACAGAGTTGATATTAGTTTGCTAACGGTTGCTGATGGCTTATTTTTAGTTCGGAAAAAAGCTTAAAAATTTTTTTATTTAGGAGTAATTAAACATGACAACGGAATATGAGAACCCATGTGGGTTAGATGGTTTTGCTTTTCTTGAATTTTCTAGCCAGGATACTAGCATTTTAGATCGCCAATTTACAGAAATGGGGTTTGCTAAATCAGCAACTCATGCAAATGGCGCAATTATCCTGTATAAGCAAGGTGACATTGAGTTTATAGTCAACACAACTACTGATTCCCAAGCATTTGAACATTCAAAGACTCATGGTGCAGGTGCTTGTGCAATGGGCTTTAAGGTTGCTGATGCAAAATCTGCCTTTGAGCATGCTATTAGCAAAGGAGCAACAGAATTTCATGACAAATCAAGCATCAAACATCACCTTCATGCAATTGAGGCAATTGGTGGAAGTGTTATTTATTTTGTAGATGATAAAAATCAACCATTTAATGGTCAATGGGATATTAATAGCGATAATCAAAATATTGATAGCAACTGTGGCCTCATACACATCGACCATTTAACTCATAATGTCTATCGTGGCAACATGGATAAATGGGCTGAATTTTACGAATCAATCTTTAATTTCCGTGAAATAAGATTTTTTAACATTGTTGGTAAACTAACCGGCCTAATTAGCCGTGCTTTAAGCAGCCCTTGTGATAAAATTAAAATCCCATTAAATGAGTCTAAAGATGATAAGTCTCAAATAGAAGAATTCTTGAATGAATATAGCGGTGAAGGAATACAACATATCGCATTATCCACAGATGACATCTACTCAACTGTTCGCAAGCTTAGAGACCAAGGAGTAGGCTTCCTTGACGTTCCAGATACTTATTATGAAATGATTAATGATAGAATTCCTTGGCACACCGAACCTCTTTCACAACTTCAAGAACTAAGTCTCCTAACAGATGGTGAAAAAGATCCAAAACACGGATTGTTACTGCAAATTTTCACTGAAAATGTCTTTGGTCCAGTGTTTTTTGAAATAATTCAACGCAAAGGTAATCAGGGATTTGGTGAAGGAAATTTCCAAGCGTTATTCGAAGCTATTGAAAGAGATCAGATAAAAAGAGGTACATTATGAAATTAGCCAGTCTAAAATCAGGAAAAGATGGTGAGTTATGTGTTGTAAACAAAGCGCTAACTAAAGCTATTCGAGTCACTCATATTGCTAAAAACATGCAAACAGCAATTGAAAACTGGGATGTGGTTTCGAAAAGATTAAATGAAATTTATCAACAGCTTAATACAATTGAGTTAGAGGGAGCTTTCACGTTTAAACCTGAAGAATGTGACTCACCTTTTCCTCGTGCCTATCAATGGTTAGATGGAAGCGCCTATGTTAATCACGTTGAGCTAGTGCGCAAGTCACGTGGTGTGGAAATGCCTGAGAACTTCTGGCACGATCCATTAATGTATCAAGGTGGCTCAGATAAGTTTATTGGACCGAGAGATAACATAGAAGTTGCTGATGAAGCATATGGCATCGATTTTGAAGCAGAAATTGCTGTTATAACAAATGACGTACCAATGGGAATAAATGCAGAAAAAGCTGCATCTCATATTAAGTTATTAATGTTAGTCAATGATGTATCACTACGTAATTTGGCTTTGAGTGAAGTTGCAAAGGGATTTGGTTTTCTACAAGCAAAGCCTGCGAGCAGTTTTTCTCCTGTAGCTGTTACTCCAGATGAATTATCTACATCTTGGGATGGTGAGCGTATTAACCTACCTCTAAAAAGCTATCTAAATAACAAGCTATTTGGTGAGCCAAATGCTAAAGATGATATGATCTTCTCATTTCCACAACTAATAGCTCATGCAGCAAGAACAAGGGAGTTAACATCTGGAACTATCATTGGTTCTGGTACTGTCTCTAACAAAGATAGAAGTAAAGGTTCTTCCTGTATTGTAGAAAAAAGAATGCTTGAGAAGATTAACGACGGTGAGTTTAAAACTGGATTTATGAATTTTGGTGATAATATTAGAATTGAAATGCGCGATCATGAAGATAATAATATTTTTGGTACAATCGATCAAGAAATAGTAGAGTATAAGGAAAACTGTGAAACTTTATGATTATTTCCGTTCATCGTGTAGTTATAGAGTTAGGATTGCGCTGAACATTAAAAATGTTCAATATGATGTAATTCCTGTTCACCTTGTCAATAACGGCGGTGAACAGCACTCAGACTCATATCGCGCAATTAATCCACAGGAATTGGTGCCATCATTAGAAACTAATGATGGCATTATCAATCAATCCTTGGCAATTATTGACTACTTAGATGAAATACATCCGGAACCTAAATTTCTACCTCTAGACTCATTTTATAGAGCACAAGTTAGAAGCCTCGCCTTGATTATTGCATGCGAGGTTCATCCCTTAAATAACTTGCGCGTACTTCAAACTCTAGTTAAAGAGCTTAAAGTTTCTGATGAACAAAAAATATCCTGGTATCACAAGTGGCTAAAAAATGGTTTTGATTCATTTGAACTTCAGTTATCCAAACTACCTAGAGAAAAACTTGTTTGTTTTGGGGATAAAATTACATTGGCTGATATATGTCTTATACCGCAAGTATACAACGCAAAAAGATTTGACTTTTCGTTAAATGATTACCCACTAATTAGTGATATTAACGACTACTGTTTAACTTTGCCAGAGTTTAAGAAAGCAGAACCCTAGGCATTTTTCATAATAAATATCTCGCTTCCTCTAATTAGAAGCCAAAAACCACTTAAGGATATAATTAGAGATACTATAGTGTAACCACTACCAGTCATTATTTTTTGCGTTAATCGTAACATTTTTTCTGGCAGCATTAACCAACATATTGAGTTAATTAATACTAGCCAGCTAAGGATTGTTACAATTGATCTGCGCTCAAAAACAATTATGTTGTGAGTTCCGGTAAATACTATACCTAAAAAAAGACCGAATATGGCTGTGAGCATAATTATTGGATTATTGGGTTTAGTATTAGCAAAAACATCTCGATAGTATTGTTGCCTACTTAAGAATACCACTCCGATGATTAAAAGAAATAATCCAAATAATTGAGATAAACCAAATGAGTAGATTAATGGCGTGTCCATATAATATTCCTTAAATTCCTAATTAGTAAATTAATAGCTGGTATTTGATGAAAATGCAAATCATTACGGTTCAATTCAGGGAAAGATCACCAAAATCTTTTAAATAACATTGATTTATGATCAAATAGCCTCACGTTTTTAAGTGAGGGTTATTTGATGTCCAGCAATTTGATAGATTATTTCGGTGATTTGCCTGATCCGCGAGTCAGAGGTCGTA
>JARGPO010000069.1 GCA_029213075.1 Legionellaceae bacterium
ATTCCCCTACCTCCGCCTACTTAGTCCGACTTGTTCGGACCATCTAGATTCCCCTACCTCCGCCTACTTGGTCCGACTTGTTCGGACCATCTAGGGAATTTTAAAATAAATCTGGCTAGATACCCTGCATAAAGCAGGGTAAGTAGGGGGAGGGGGTAATGACGTCGCTTAATGCAGCTCTATTAGGCCAAGACCCAACCTATAAATTTTTCAGTCTAATGATTAGATAGTTTAACTTTGATGATCTTGCCCTGGCTTAACTTTTTTTAGAATTATCTGAGTTATAATAATAATTTAGATTTAGTTCCCTGGCTGCTTTAACATCATCCAACCTTCCTAGCTCTTGCTTTAGCGGTGCGCTCCGTAATATTTCTGGGTTTTCCCGAGCTTCCTTATGTATTTTACCCATTACCTCTACAAAGTTATCCAACTCTTCTTTTGTCTCAGTCTCTGTAGGCTCAATAAGAAAACATTCGGGCACTATTAATGGAAAGTAGGTGGTAGGAGCATGACAACCATAATCAAGAATTCTTTTTGCAAAGTCCATCGCAGTTATACCATATTTCTTTTTTTCTTGATTCAAGGTCAAAATAAATTCATGGCTGGCCATCCGTCCTGGATAAGCAGGGGTATAACCTACTTTAATTAATTCTTTTAACAAATAATTAGCATTCAATGTTGCAAACTTTGAAACGCGTAACAAACCTTCCTCACCTAGGCTCCTAATGTAGAAGTAGGCTCGAAGCAATATACCTGCGTTACCCATAAAGCAAGACAAACGGCCAATACTGTGTGGGTAATCATTTTTTTCAGCAAACTGAAGTAGGTTATCTTTCTTTATAACAATAGGCATAGGCAAATATGGCTCAAGCAACTTACCAACGGCTATTGGTCCCGAACCAGGACCGCCACCCCCATGTGGAGTTGCGAAAGTTTTATGTAGATTTAAATGCATAACATCAAAACCCATATCACCAGGGCGAACTTTTCCTAAAATAGCATTTAGATTAGCTCCATCATAATAAAGTAATCCTCCAGCTTCATGAACAAGCTCCGCTATTTCTTTGATTTGACGCATGAACAAGCCCAGTGTAGATGGGTTTGTAAGCATTATTCCTGCCGTTTTAGGTCCTAACTTACTCTTCAGCTCATCGATATCAATCTCACCATCAACTCCAGTTGTGAGGTTAACAGTTTTATATCCACAAATTACCGCTGAAGCAGGATTTGTGCCATGAGCCGCATCAGGGATTAGCATTTCATCACGTAATGAATCTCCACGAGATTGATGATAGGCTCTTATCATAGCAACACCAGCAAGCTCTCCTTGAGATCCAGCCATAGGAGTTAAAGAAATCTTGTGCATGCCAGTTATTTCAATAAGACATTCCTGTAAATCATACATAGCCTGCATAAAGCCCTGACTTGAAGAGACAGGTGTTAATGGATGACGATTAATAAAACCAGGTAGTGATGCCGCCTTATGAACACCACGAGGGTTATACTTCATAGTACAAGAACCCAAAGGATAAAAATTTGTATCAATTGAGTAATTCTTTTTAGATAGGTTTGTGAAGTGCCGAACCACTTGTAACTCAGAGCATGATGGCAACCGTGGCTTTTGCTTTCTTAGCAAATGCTCGGGAATAGTATAAGGACTATCAACATTTTGCGGCGCCTGCGCTGTTGCTTGACGTTCAGATTTAGAAACTTCAAATATTAGCATAGATTGCCCTCGGTATCTTTGATAAGGCTTTTAATTTCCTCACGATGATTTACTGGTGTAAATTCTATAAGTTGATAATCACTGATTTCCGCTAGATGAAAAGGATCTTGTATTAAGATTGACTCAAGATATTCTCGGTCTTGTGTTAAGGCTATAATAATCCCGCCTGTACGTGGATTCATTGGACCAGACGCAAGAATCAAACCAAGTTTATAATAATAATCTAAAAATTCTCGATGAGCTTGCTGATATTTTTCAACCTCGCCTATCTCTACTTTATATGTTAATTGAACAATAAACATTTTTCACCTCATATAGACATATAGTTTTTTAGTGTTTCTGCAAATAGAGAGATCTCTTCTTTACTCCTTTTTTCAGTCGCACAAACTAAAATAGTATTATCGAGTTCTTTATAGTGTTCTGAAACTTGATAGCCACCCAAAATACCATTCTCATTTAAATATTTTAATGCTTCTGACGCAGGCTTTGATAGTTTTATTAAAGCTTCATGGAAAAAAGGAGCTGCAAACACCAAATCCACTCCGGGTATTTTAGTTAATTCATCCACTAGTAAGTGGGTATTGTGATGACAAGATTTAGCAACTTGTAATAATCCATCAGCTCCAAGAAGACTCATATGAATTGTTGCGACAGTTACCAATAAACCTTGGTTTGTACAAATGTTAGAGGTAGCTTTGGCCCGTCGAATATGTTGCTCTCGAGCTTGAAGAGTTAAGGTATAGCCAATATTACCGTCTGCGTCGCAAGTTTGACCTATTATTCGACCTGGCATTTGCCGAACGTACTCCATTTTTGTGCTAAAAAAGCCAAAATAAGGTCCGCCAGAGGCCATTGGCGCGCCTAGTGGCTGTCCCTCACCACAAACTATATCAACCCCTTTGTCACCCCAATGACTAGGTGGCTCAAATAATGCCAATGCAGTTGGATTTACACAAGCAATACTAATAACATCATGCGATTGCGCCCAATTTGTTAAATCATCGACCAATTCTAGACATCCAAAGAAATTGGGTTGCACAATAACTAGAGCCGCAATATCTTCATCGTGATATTTATCTAATGTATCTAGAGAAATTGTTCCTTGCTCTTTATCGAATGGCAGAGTAATAATTTCTATATGTTGATTGCAAACTATAGTTTTAATCGTTTCTTGAAAAAAAGGATGTACTGTTCCTGCAACTAGCACTCGCTTAGAATTACTTTTTTTGTTTATCCTAATAGCCATTAAGATGGCTTCAGCAAGAGCGGATGCGCCATCGTACATAGATGCATTAGCAACATCCATTCCGGTAAGCTCAGCTATCATTGTTTGAAACTCGTATACTAACTGCAAACTACCCTGGCTTACTTCTGATTGGTATGGTGTATAAGAAGTTAAGAATTCGCCTCTAGATGCAATATCCCACACTGCTGCTGGAATATGATGTTCATAGCTACCAGCTCCTATAAAACAAGTGCCTAATGTATTTTGCTTAGCTAATTTTTCAGCTAAAGCAAGCATATCCATTTCATTAAGACCTTCTGGCAAATTTTTAAAAGAGTCTAACTGTAATGATTTAGGAATTTCATTAAATAAAGAATCAATACTCGAGGCATTGACGCTTTCAAGCATTTGCTGAATATCATCTTTTGTATGCGGAATAAATGGCATAATTAGAGGTCCTCTGAAACTTCACTTAAGTATTGATCTTCTTTAAGAAGGTCATTTATTTCTTCAAAAGCCTTTTCTGATGTTTGCGCTTTAATTTTTACAAGCCACCCAGCCCCATATGGATCTGAATTTAGTAATGATGGGTCTTCTGATACGGCTTGATTAATGTCCACAATAACTCCACTAATAGGAGCGTAGAAATCTGATGCGGCTTTTACCGACTCTAAAACGCCTATTTCTTCACCAACGCTAACTTCTCTGCCCACAGCTGGTAGTTCAACATATACCATATCACCCAACAAGTCTTGTGCATGATTAGTGATCCCAACCGACATTTCATCTGTATCTGTTTGCAACCACTCATGATTTTTAGAATATCTTAAATTGCTCATAATTTTATCCTTTTCTTCTATTTAAAAAATAGCATCTTACTATTTTAAAATATTATATAAATTTAGGTTTTCCCACACTGGCTGATACTAATCTCCCACGAATATCAACCAAAACACGGTCGTCAACCTGAACAGGGACTCTAGCAAGAGCAATAGATTTTTTAAGGGTTGGCGAAAAGGTTCCACTAGTAATAACCCCATCCGCCTGTCCAGCAACTACAACCCTTTGGCCTGTGCGCATCACCCCTTTGTCTTCCAAAGTTAACCCAACTAATTTCCGTTGCAAGCCATGCTGCTTTTGCGACATCAGCGCTCCCATACCAATAAAGTCTCGCTCTGGAGGTTTTAATTTCACAACCCAGCTCAATCCTGATTCTAAGGGGGTTGTCGTTTCATCCATATCTTGTCCAAATAACAACATACCAGCTTCCAAACGTAAGGTATCTCGAGCAGCAAGTCCACACGGGTGAACTCCAGCTTCAGACAACTTCTCCCACAGTGATGCTATTTTATCGACGGGCATCATTATCTCAAGGCCATCTTCACCAGTATAACCAGTTCTAGCGTAGAAGCATCCATCCGGCTCAACGCACTCAAAATTGGCTAAAGTTGAAATTGCATCCGCATGCGATGGCGGTAGAATATCCATAGTTATTTTAATTGCATCTGGACCTTGTACAGCAATCATCGCGAGATCCGTTCGCTCTTGCAAACCAGATGAAAATCCTAATATATGTTGACGTAACCAAGCTAGATCTCGATCTCTTGTTGATGAGTTCAATACTAACCGATAATTATCAGGGCTTCTTTGATAGACTATCAAATCATCTATAATGCCGCCGTGCTCATTACACATACAAGTATACAAAGCTCGACCAGCATGTGTTAATAAATCAACGTCGTTAGTTAGTATTTTTCGTAAAAAAAGTCTATCTCCGGCTCCTAGAATATCAACAACGGTCATGTGTGAAACATCAAACATACCAGCGCTATTTCTCACAGCGTTGTGTTCATTTAATTGAGATCCATAATTCAAAGGCATATCCCAACCGTAGAAATCGGTCATTTTCGCATTTGCGGATATATGTTGATCGTATAGCGGGGTTCTTCTTAACATGTCGGCTCCTAAATTATACTATTGCCACTAATGCTGTAGCTTTTGAACAACGACAAGGTGGTTCTGTAACTATAGACTTCATACTCGATACTGCAAAACCATTTACGCCTAATTTTTCGGATTTTTCGAAATATATTACTACTTTTAAATTCTGTTTTTGCTTATATACTGGGTTTTTGTATATAACCAGCAAGTTCACTGTGCCTTCCCATCTATTATCACCAATTTTTTTTATTGTCGGCGGCATAGTTGGTATAGAGCTAACGTAATATGAGTTTTTTTTAACGTCCTCGGGCAGCTTTGATTCAATCAGGGCTTTGCTATAACCTATCCAACCATCGGCAGTAAAATATTTAGCGATTTCTTTTTGTTGTTTTACAAAGTTTTTAAAATCAAAGGTATATGTAAAAACAGCCGTCTCACTAACCCAAACTGCAAGCTTGGTTTTACTCGGCTCGGCAAATGCGTTAGCCATAAACAGACTACCAATAAAAAAAACAACCCCTAATAAAGAACATCTATTTATGAAAGTTTTTTTTGATTTTTTTATATTCATAGGATTCCCTAAGCTTATTACAGAACCATTCAATGATTTTTCTGTTATAATCGACTGATAATGCAGTTAACCTCTAATACTAAACCAGGCATACTGCACTGAAACTTAGTGTGTAAACTCGTAAAAGTATAGCATAAATTTGCCTGAGATGGGGAGAGGTTTAATGAGTCAAAATCACTTTTATTTTAATAACAGCGACAGTGTCAGTAGGCTATTTAATCGCTGGGATTTTTTAGTCTTAATTTTAGTTGTCGCCGTGTTATTTTTCTTAAGCTACACCGGCAGCAAGATGATGATTCCTTACTCAATAGGAGAGCCTCTTCCTATTTCTTTATCACCATTTAAACTACCAGAATATGCTCTTAGAACCGTTTTAAGAATGTTTATCGCTCTTGGGGTATCCATTATATTTACCTTTATTGTTGGCACACTGGCCGCTAAAAGCAAACGTGCTGAGCAGATTATCATCCCCGCTATAGATGTTTTACAATCGGTTCCTGTCTTAAGTTTTCTAGCAATTACTGTTACAGGCTTTATTCACTTATTCCCAAACAGTCTTCTGGGCCCAGAATGTGCATCTATTTTTGCTATATTTGTATCACAAGTATGGAATATAACTTTTAGTTTCTATCAGTCTCTAAAATCTATTCCTGATGATATACGTGAAGCATCAATGATAAATCAGCTATCAGCTTGGCAATATTTTTGGAAAGTTGAAATACCTTGTTCTATGTCAGGACTATTATGGAACCTTATGATTTCAATGTCCGCTAGTTGGTTTTTTGTGGTATTGTCTGAGGCGATAGTAGTATCTCATCAAGACATTCGCCTACCGGGTATTGGCTCATATATTGCCTTAGCAATCGAAGGCAATAATATGCGGGCGTTAATTTATGCAATCATCGCAATGGTATTAGTCATCCTCATTTATAATCAGCTACTATTTAGACCTTTAATAGCATGGTCTGAAAAATTTAAAATAGACCCCTCGCCAGATGGAGATGAATATCAATCTTGGTTAATAAATCTAATCCGAAAAAGTCCGCTAATGGAGAGATTTGATACTGGTTTATCAATAACTAAAAACTTGGTAATTAATGGCTTTAGAATGAAAGTCGTGAAGCCCAAACCTGCCGCTAGTTATGAAAAATCTCAAAACCGGCATACAGATATTATCTGGAACGCTATATTAATCATTACGTTAGGCTGCTCTGGATATTTTTTACTTACTTATGTTTTAGAAAAATTAGATGTTAGAGAAATCATCCATGTTTTCTTACTTGGTGGTGCTACAGGAATTAGGGTAATTTTATTAATTATATTAAGTTCTATGGTTTGGGTGCCTGTGGGCGTTTGGATTGGACAAAGGCCCTATTGGACTCAAAAGATTCAGCCAATCATCCAACTTGTTGCCGCATTTCCAGTTAATCTATTTTACCCTTTATTTGTAATTGCCATTGTGAACTTTAAATTAAACTCTGAAATTTGGCTCACACCATTAATGATTTTAGGAACCCAGTGGTATATTTTATTCAATATAATAGCAGGGGCATCACTCATTCCTCGAGACTTGAGTCTTGTTGCTGACAACTTTGGTGTAAAAGGTTGGCAGTGGTGGAAAAGGCTTGCTCTACCTAGTATATTTCCTTTTTATATTACTGGTGCAATTACTGCCGCGGGCGGTGCCTGGAATGCAAGTATTGTCGCGGAGGCTGTGAGCTGGGGGCAAACAAAATTAACAGCAACAGGTCTTGGGGAATATATTCAAGCAAATGCTGTGGATGGTAATTTCCCTAAAATAGCTTTAGGTACTGCCATGATGTGTATTTATGTTTTATTATTTAACCATCTTTTATGGCGCCCTTTATATATTCTGGCCCAAAAACGTTTTAATTTTAATTGAGGATAATATGCCTGAAACTATTATTTCTATTGAAAACCTAAGTAAAGCTTATAAGAAAACTGCAGCCCAAGATTTAAACGTACTAAAAGACGTAAGTTTTAAATTGCAAAAAGGCGAAATTGTTGCTTTATTGGGTAAGTCTGGCTCTGGAAAATCTACTTTATTAAGGCTTATTTCTGGTCTTGTCTCGCCAAGTAGTGGCTTAGTAACCTATCGAGGAAAAGTAGTAGATCGTCCTGTTCCAGGAATTGCTATGGTTTTTCAATCATTTGCGTTAATGCCATGGTTAACGGTATTAGAAAATGTAGAACTTGGATTAGAGGCTATGGGTGTTGGTCGCGCCGCAAGACGACAACGAGCAATCGATACAATTGACATTATTGGCCTTGATGGATTTGAATCAGCTTATCCAAAAGAGTTATCAGGTGGGATGTGTCAAAGGGTTGGTTTTGCACGAGCATTGGTCGTTAATCCAGATGTATTATTAATGGATGAGCCTTTTTCTGCTCTAGATGTATTAACCGCTGAGAATTTAAAATCAGACTTACTCGAAATATGGCAAGAGAAGAAAACCAACACGAATAGTATTTTACTGGTAACTCACAATATTGAAGAAGCGGCGATGCTTGCTGATAGAATTGTTATTTTAGGCAGTGACCCAGGATCTGTTCGAGCAAATATACCAGTTACTCTCCCGCAACCAAGAGATCCAGAGTCACCTGAGTTTCGTCACTTAGTTAATCGCATCTACACATTAATGATTTCAGCATCAGAAGGAAAATCTACTCACGCATACCGAGCACCTCAAATTGGCCTTGGTTACCGCCTTCCAGATGTTGAGCCATCTGAGTTATCAGGACTAATCGAAACTCTAACTTCTGTTGGTGAAAAAGTTGAGTTGCCGGAATTGGCTGATGAGTTAGCAATGAATGTAGATGATTTATTTCCTATTATCGAAACAATTGAAATATTAGGGTTTGCAGAAATACTTGATGGGGGTATTTATCTCAGTGATTTAGGAAAGAACTTTTCTGAGGCAGATCTACAAGAAAGGAAACTTTTATTTGCTGAAAGGCTATTAGATAAAGTCCCGTTAGCAAGGTATATTCGACGGGTACTGGATGAAAAAAGCGGACACAGAGTTTCTGAAGAGAGGTTTTTAAGCAAGCTTGAAGACTATCTAAGCGAAGAAGAGTCCAATCGAGTATTAAGAACCATGATTGACTGGGGGCGTTATGCCGAAATTTTTGCTTATGACTTTAAAACTGGTTTTTTAAGCCTAGAGGATCCTGGTAATACCGAATCATCAGAACAATAAGGATTATTTACTGATAATGGAAAAGAAAAATAAAAATATATTTTTAGTGATTCTAACACTGACTATTTTTATATTCTGTATATTTGAATTTTCTAGTATTTACTTAGATAAAATTGCAGATAAGCGGGTAGAGAACATGTACTCTAGAGACAAGGACGGTGTCGTTAATGGCTTACAATCTATAGCAGTTCAACATGGTATGCGAAGAGCAATATTATTCATTCACGGTTTTAGTGATTCTCCAGCTATTTTTACAGGGATGATTAAAGATATTCAGAAAAGATCCTTGAGTGATATTTATGCTCCTCTATTACCATTTTGCGGTCGAGATCTCCAATCTATATCTCAATCTGACAACCAAATACAGCTTGAATTCATAAAGCAATCCATACAGATATTATCTAAAAAATACAAAAAAGTAACTGTGGTTGGTATGTCTTATGGAGGCGCTTTACTTGCAAAACTTGCTTATGATAAAAAAATTCCTAAAAATGTTAATTTAATCCTCTATGCTCCGGCATTCCATATAAAATCAAACACCTTATTAGCAAGATATGTTGCTAAAACATATAGCAAATGGCGAGATTATTGTAACTATGAAATTCTCGGTTGTGGATATCCTAGTTATGCCAGTGGAGATGAGACCGCGAGAGAAAAATTTTCACAAGAAAAATCCTTTAAGTATGTTAATGTTCCAGCGCTACTAGACATGTATAAGTTTGATTTAGAAAACCGCAAAGACCTAAGTTATATTAGTCGTCCATACAGTGTAGTTGTGGCTGTTGATGACAACCGTGTTTCGTATAAAAATATAAAGTCAGCATGTTATAAAAATAAGAGATACTGTCGATTTTATTCATTCCCTTCTGGTAAGCATATTATCCACTGGGGTGAGAACAGACGAAAGTTTGAAAATTTAATACTGAAACTTAGCTCTGAATAGATGAGAACCCTATAAATCTGATAGTAAAAGATAGGGAGCCTTAGGAGTTATAAATTTGGGATTATAGCATTGAGAACCTATATCTATAATATTTATAACACACCCAGGGTAAGATCATCAAAGTTAAACTCTATAACCGTTAGACTGAAAAATTTATAGGATGGGTCTTGGCCTAATGGTGCTGCATTAAGCGTCGTCATTACCCCCTACTCCTACTTACCCTGCTTTATGCAGGGTATCTAGCCAGATTTATTTTTAAATTCCCTAGATAGTCCGAACAAGTCGGACTAAGTAGGCGGAGGTAGGGAAGTATTGTGTTTTCAGTTGGTCACTAAAATTCTTGTTAGAGGATACCTCCTGCCCTAACGACGACGCTTAATGCAGCACCATTAGGTCTTGGCCCAACCTAGCTTGGTTAATATCGATCAAATAGCCATTAATTTAGACTTTGATTCTCTTGCCCTGATAATATACCAAGGTTGACTATATACAAACAATCTGTATAATTATTTCTTTAAAATGGTCTGTATCAAAAACTACGAATCATTTTCGAGATAGAATTAAGAGCGAGTATTTAAAGTTGGCTACTATTTTTCTTAAAGAACAATATCTTAAACAACTATCTTATAGTTCAGTTTGGGGTCTATATAAAACAAAAGATAGTAATAATAGCCTCTGGCAAGAAGTCGTTTGGTTAAAAGAAAAAGATATTTATCAAAACAAACTTATACAACAACAAAGTGGCATGGAAAAGTCTGGGTTTGTTTTTAGAAATTTATGTTGGATTTTTAATATCAATAACTATAGAAAAAACACATATTCACTGGCCGCCCTCTATTCTGACTTTCATTTTAATAATTTCAATGCTTCTAAACAGGAAATTAAAAACAAGTACTTTGTAGACAATTTACAATCAAAAGATTTATTTATAGCAATGCGAAGACTAGGCTGCCAATTTAGTTCAAAATACGGTAGATATAAAGAGAAGTGGTTCATTAAAACTTTTAATATGCTTAAAGGATTACTAAATTTCCATGTTACCGATCAATCAAGTAATCATGTAAATTACGGCCATATAAATAATAATAGTCTCGAAAGAGAAAATATTACAGAATCCTCATCTAATACTTTATCAACATTATTTGACACTGAAACGCTTGTTAAAACAGAACCAAATATAAACTATAAAGATAGCTTTATACTTACATCTGATATAACACAATACGCGCTAGGAGTCTTAGGAAGAAATGCGAGTATGGGTGAAACGATAACATCTTCTGAAATAAAAAAATTGCGAAGAAGCGCTCTTTTAAAGAATCATCCGGATAAAACAAAGCAAGATCAGAACTTCCCAGCAGTAGCAGAAGCCTACACAATGTTACTTGAAGAGGAATATAATCCTTATGAAAAAAGTAACGATAAAATAAACCGTCAATCATTAGTTCGAATGAAAACTATTTTGCCACACAAAATTCAGATACTGAAAGAAATGCTTAAGGAAGATTCGAAAGAATTTGCAAAGAATCTGGAACAATCTTATTCGAATCTAGATTATTTTGTTAGAGAAACGGTAGACGAATTACTTAAGGGAAAATCACCTAAAAGCCAAGGTTCAGAGCCAAATAAAGGAAAAGCACCCGCAATTGAGCGTTTTTCATTTAAAGAAGACCAAAGATTATCTTTAATAAACAGTCGACACAAAGATGATGTGCATCAAAATATTTATGATAAACCTTATGGGTTGAATCTTACCTCAGATTTAACACCCTAATTTCACGACCATTGCCAACATCATTTCGACCACCAACCCGTCATCTCGACCAAAGGTGCCCAGAATGAAATTTACTCAAGGAAACACTAAGATAGGCTGTAAAAAACTTGAAGATCTATTCGCCAGTGATAAATATAGTTATTTTCGACATGAAATTAATCTAACTTGTAAGAAGCAAAAAACCCAGAAATTCCCTCTGAATATTCTGTGCGATTATAACAATCACACTAGGGAGTGTTGACAGTCAATGGCATTCGGTTAAGTGACTAATGATGGTATGATATGCGTATTTTAATAATTAGACATCGATATTTTCTAAAGGATTGGATGATTTATGCAAGAGTTATGGACTCCCTACTTATCAGTTATAGAAAAGCAGTGCTCGGATTTTGACAAGGTTTGGCAGATTAGAAAGAGAATTATTACGACACAATTCTTAGTTCT
>JARGPO010000004.1 GCA_029213075.1 Legionellaceae bacterium
GCTTATCCTAACCCCGCCTACTTGCCCTGACTTGTTCAGGGCATCCAGTCAAATTGATGTTTAAACTACTGGATGGCCCGAATAAATCGGGCCACGTAGGCAGGGACATATGTTGGTTACTCTATAAAAAAATATGTCCGCTGACTAATGGGCTGTGCTATATGCATGAAATTTAAAATATAAAATTTATTTAAATTAATCTTTCCATTTTATGCTACAACCAAGGCTTGGTCTTTGATCTTCTGATATAAGTTTTCCCTCAATTAAGTTATTTAGAGCGGATCTAATCGAGTTACCAGATACACGAATATTGTTGCCTAATCTTGAGTCATCTAGTTGACCTCTATAAACTAGTTGATTTTTACTATCGAAAACATAAAAGTCTGGTGTGCACTTTGCTTGATAAGCTAATGCTACTTCTTGGGTTTCATCAAAAAGATATGGAAATGATAGCGCATTCTCTTCAGCAAATTTACGCATATTCTCAGGGGAATCATCAGGATATTTGGTTATATCATTCGAATTAATAGCAATGAAACCAACCCCTTTAGACTCGTAGTCATTTGCAAGTCGTGGTAGCTCTGCAATTACATGCTTGACATAAGGGCAGTGGTTGCAAATAAAACAAACAACAGTTGCAACTTTACCAGATAATTTATCTAGATTGAATTGTTTATCACTGATTGTATCAGTTAATAAAAAATTTGGTGCTAATGTGCCTATTGGCAACATTGATGATGGTACTTTAGCCATGTTCTTTATCCTTTTTTACCAACGTAGAAATATACCTTTTTTAATGGAATCTTTAATTACTTGGCTTTGATATTTATTAGTTGATACCCAGTAGTTACCCATATTGCTAAGAGCAAACTTCACCCTAGGATATTGGCAAACTTCTAGAACATCACTACACTGAATCGTAACCTTTTCACCACCTTCATAAGTAAAGCAGCTAAAATATGTATTGCTAACATCAGAGGCAAATGCCGCCCAACGTGATGGCCCAATTTTACTTTGTAGTTTAGGACTCATAAATACATCAGGCTCTTTTTCAAAATGCTCCATTTCAATTTGTTTGTTTGAATGGTTTTGAATTAAATAATAAGATTGATCACCAGTTTCATTTAGAATCAGGAATTTTTGGCTATATCCAAATCCTGTAACCTCACATCCTTTTGGAAAATGAGAAGTACTTTTACCATATGCAATTGTCATACTGAGTATGCTTGCTATAATTGTAGTAATAAGTTTTATATATGGGTTCATAGTTATTGTATAATCAGGATATGCTTATTGATATTTTAAGACAAAATCTCTGTAAAATACAATACAAAAGGGAAAATCAATGAAATTTAACACAATTAATCCAGATACAGGGGAAGTAATTAATTCATATACAGCCATGTCATCGGCTGAGGTATCCCAAAAAATAGAAGATGCTCATTTAGCATTTAAATTATGGAGAAAAAAAGATGTAGCTGAGCGTAAAAAATTTATGCTTAGTATTGCGGATAAATTAATAGAAAGAAAGGACGAACTTGCCGGTTTGATAGCACAAGAGATGGGTAAGCCAATTTCTCTTGGTAGGCTTGAGATTGAAAAGTGCGCATTGGTAGTTCAGCATTATGCAAATTGTGCTGAGGAATATTTAAAACCAGAAATAATTAAAACTAACATGAAAAAGAGTATGGTTTGTTATCAACCACTCGGTGTTTTATTTGCGATTATGCCGTGGAATTTCCCTTTTTGGCAGGTGTTTAGATTCTTAGCTCCAAATATCATGGCTGGTAATGTTGTTATCTTAAAGCATGCTCCGAATGTATTTGGTTGTGCTAATGCAATTGCTTCTTTATTTAAACAGGTATCATTTCCAAAAGATATTTTTCAGAACTTTATAATTGATACTGATCTTGCTGCAGAAGTTATTGCTAACGATAAGATAGCTGGTGTTACTCTTACAGGTAGCGAGAAGGCAGGTGCTTCTATTTCTACTAATGCATCGAGTCATCTTAAAAAATCAGTTTTAGAGTTAGGTGGAAGTGATCCATATATTGTACTCAAAGATGCTGAACTGGATAATGCGGCAAAAAATATTGTAAAATCACGTTTAAGTAATAGCGGTCAGGTTTGTATTTCTGCGAAGCGTATAATTGCAGTAGAGGAAATATTTGATAAATTAGTACTTAAAATTGAAAACTTAGTTAAAGAATATAAGGTCGGTAATCCTTTTGATGAAAATACTCAATGCGGTCCATTGGCACGCGCAGACTTAAGAGACTTGGTTCATAAGCAAGTCTTAGAGAGTATTGATTGTGGGGCTAATCTGCTTTTGGGAGGCGTAATTCCCAAAGGAAGAGGATTTTATTATCCTCCGACAATATTAACTAATGTAAAACCAGGTATGCCAGCATTTGATGATGAGATTTTTGGTCCAGTTTTAGCTATAATATCGGCTACTGATGAAAGTAGTGCTATTAACTTGGCAAATCAAAGCAGATTTGGATTAAGTTCGGCCATATTTACTCAAGATCTTGAAAGAGGTGAGTACTTAGCTATTAATGAGATTGAGGCTGGTAGTTGTTATGTTAATTCTATGACATCATCAAATCCATTATTACCATTTGGTGGAATAAAAAAATCTGGTTTTGGTCGAGAGTTATCAAAAGAGGGTTTCCTTGAATTTATGAATATTAAAACCATTGGGATCTGTGAATAAAGATTATGAGTGAGCAATTAATAAAAATTGATACCAAGTCCCAAGTCATGCACTGTTATGAAAACGAAGAACTATTCATGACATATTCTGTGTCTACAGGAAAAAATGGCTTGGGGGAATTACAAAATAGTGAATGCACTCCTAGAGGATGGCATGTAATACATAGTATAATTGGCCTTGAAAATGAGATAAATAGCGTTTTTGTTGCTCGAAGATTTACAGGAGAGATATACAACGAAGACCTTGCCAAATCATATGCAAAAAGGGATTGGATTTTAACAAGAATATTGCAGTTAGATGGTATTGAACCTGGGTTGAATAAAGGTGGAAACATAGACAGTTTAGCTAGGTATATCTATATTCATGGCACCCCAGATACAACAAAATTAGGTGTGCCTGG
Source organism: Legionellaceae bacterium (assembly GCA_029213075.1). Taxonomy (GTDB): domain Bacteria; phylum Pseudomonadota; class Gammaproteobacteria; order Legionellales; family Legionellaceae; genus 2-12-FULL-35-11. The sequence continues at coordinate 3,117 of JARGPO010000004.1, forward strand.
TTCGCGAGGATGTATTAGAATGCGTAATAAAGATATCGTTGAACTGGCAAATTGGGTTAAAATTGGGACACGTACCTGTATAATGGAATAAATAGGTTGAATATTAGTATAATGGTTTGTTTTTTTGTTTTAATTATGACTTAAAAGGTTCTTGATTGCCTTGTTGATCAAATAATGCCAAGTTGTAAATAATAAATTTTAATATATTTTTCAGTGAATGCATGTGGAGTATTTAGATGTCTCATAAATTTGAGCAGGACAAAGATGTTATAATTGGGTCGGTTACTGATAGGCTTAAAGAAAAATTAGGTGATAAAAAATACAAGTTGTGCGCTGAGTTTGTTAGCCAATTTTTTGGCACTATTTCCATCGATGATTTGAATGATTGGGGTGTGGATGATTTGTATGGTGCGGCTCTAAACTTTTGGAGTTTTGTAGAAAAAAGAGAGCCAAATGAGACTAAAATACGTATTTATAATCCAACAGAGAAAAAAGATGGTTGGAAGACAACTCACACTGTTGTTGAAGTAATTTGCAAGGATCGACCTTTCTTAATTGATTCATTGAGGATAGTAATTAATAGATTAGAATCATCCCTTCATCTAGTTGTTCATATGGGTGGTATCTGTATATTGCGAAATGCAAAAGGACTTATTACCGAAATACATGATAAAAATTGTGAGCTTGATTCTAAAGCTATAATAGAGGCACCAATTTTTATTCAAATAGACAGGCAGACTGATCCTGATGTTTTAAAGAGTCTTCACGAGCAGTTTGCTATGGCTTTGCAGATGAACACCGCTGTGGTTGATGATTGGCCTGATATGCGTAGCCAGGTTACTGATATTATTAAAGAGTTAGATTATGCTCCGCCTACTCTTGATCAAAATGAGGTTCAAGAAACCAAAGAGTTTTTGCATTGGATAGAAGATCATCATTTTACATTGCTTGGTATTCGTGACTATAAATTAGTTCATCAAAATAATAATGTTGTTCTACAAGCTGTTAAAGATACAAGTTATGGTGTTTTGAGAGAGGAGCTAAACCCTACGCGTCCTCTACCGATTGCTGATATGACTCCTGAGGCCAGAGAGCTTATGTTATCCCAGCAGATACTAGTTGTATCTAAAACCAACACAGTATCCAGTGTGCATAGAGGTACACATACAGATTATATTGGGGTAAAACGCTTTAATAGTAAGGGTGAAGTAGTTGGTGAGCGACGGATTTTAGGTTTATATACATCCGAGGCATACAATACAAACCCAAAACACATTCCTTTTCTACGTCATAAAGTTGCAGCCATCGTTAAAAAATCCAATTTAAGCTTAAGAAGTCATGCTGGTCGGGTGTTGCTCAATATTATTGAAACATTGCCTAGAGATGATTTGATTCAAGGATCTGATGAGGATCTACTTGATATTTCTATGGGTATCTTTCATATGCAAGAGCGTAGAAACATCAGGTTGTTTTGTCGTCTAGACTTATATCATAGATTTATATCTTGTTTGGTGTATGTTCCGAAAGATCTGTTTAATACCGAGCTTCGTAGGACAATGCAAAAGATAATACAAGAAAAGTTTAATGCGATAGATATTAATTATTCAACATACTTTAGCGAATCAGTGCTTGCACGTATTCATTTTATGGTGAGAATTGATCCAAAAAGTAAAGTTGATTTTAATTATAAAGCTATTGAAAAACAGTTAATTGAGGCTGGTAGGTCGTGGTCTGATGATTTACAAAATCTATTGTTTGGTGCATACGGAGAGGAAAAAGCTAATTATTTATATAGTCGATATAAATACGCTTTTCCTACTGTATACACAGCTAGTTTTCCACCAAAATCGGCATTGCTAGATATTAAGCACATAGAGGAACTACTGGAAAAAAACACCCTTGTTATTAACTTTTATCGACCATTAAATGAATCCACAGAGGATTTTAGGCTTAAAATATATCAACGTGATACGACCTTGCCATTATCAGATGCTCTACCAATTATTGAAAATTTAGGTTTGCGTGCTATTAGTGAGCGTCCGTATGTTATTAAATTTGCAGATGATAAAGTGGTGTGGATTAATGACTTTTCTATGCATTATGGTGATGGGTCTCTCGTAAACATAGACGAAATTAAAGAGTTGTTTCAAAATGCTTTTTCAAGGGTTTGGTTTGGAGATGCTGAAAATGATGGCTTTAATCAACTTGTCATAGCCGCAGGATTAAATAGCAGACAAGTTGTTATTCTACGTATGTACGCCAAGTATTTTAAACAAATAGGTTTTACCTTTAGTCAGGAATACATTGAGCAATCATTGGCTAAGCACACTTTAATTTCTAAAAAAATAGTTAGATTATTTGAGATAAGATTTGATCCAGAACCATTAGAAACCAGAGATGCGACTTTTGATAAATTGGTCTGTGATATTGAAAATGACTTAGAAGAGGTCACAAACCTTGATGAAGATAAGATAGTTCGTCAGTATATCGCAGCTATAAAAGCAACTCTTAGGACTAATTATTATCAAATAGATGCTCATGGAAAGCATAAAAACTATATTTCTATAAAGTTAAACAGCAAAGATATCCCTGGAGTTCCAAAGCCATACCCGATGTATGAAATCTTTGTATACTCACCTAAGTTTGAAGCCGTACATTTGCGCTGTAGCAAGGTTGCAAGAGGTGGTTTACGTTGGTCAGACAGAAGAGAGGATTTTCGTACAGAAATATTAGGATTAATGAAAGCCCAGCAAGTAAAAAATGCAGTTATTGTTCCAAATGGTGCAAAGGGTGGGTTTGTTATTAAGAAAGTATTTGGTCCTAATTCTAAAAGGGATGAAATTCTAGCAGAGGGAATTTCTTGTTATAAACAGTTTATGCGTGGATTACTGGATATAACTGACAATTATGAACAGTCTAAATTAGTTAATCCTCCTTTTGTCGTTTGTTATGACGAAGATGATCCTTATTTGGTAGTTGCTGCAGATAAAGGGACAGCAACATTTTCAGATATAGCAAATGCTATATCTGTTGAATATGGCTTTTGGATGGGAGATGCTTTTGCCTCAGGCGGTTCAGTTGGATACGATCATAAAAAAATGGGTATTACAGCCAGGGGTGCTTGGGAGTCAGTACGCCGTCATTTTTATGAACGAGGAATAGACATTAATAAAACCAATTTCACAGTGATTGGTATTGGAGATATGGCTGGTGATGTATTTGGAAATGGTATGTTGCTATCAAAGCATATTCAATTAGTTGCTGCATTTAATCATATGCATGTTTTTGTAGATCCAACTCCAGATCCATCTTCTAGCTTTGCTGAGAGGAAGCGCATATTTAATTTAGCTAGTTCAAGTTGGGATGATTATGATAGACAATTAATTTCAGAGGGTGGTGGAGTATTTAGTCGAAATGCAAAATCAATACCTCTAAGCCCACAAATGCAGAAACTATTTAATTTGAAACAATCTAAAATTGAGCCAAATGCCTTCATTAAGATAATTCTACAAACTAAAGTTGATTTATTATGGAGTGCAGGTATTGGAACATTTGTAAAATCTACAAATGAAACTGCATTAGATGCTGGCGATAGAGCAAATGATATTATTCGCGTAAATGGTAATGAACTTGCTTGTAGATCAGTTGTTGAAGGTGGAAACTTAGGACTAACTCAGTTAGGAAGAGTTGAATATGCATTAAATAATGGTCTAATTTATACTGACTTTATTGATAACTCGGCTGGAGTTAGTTGTTCAGATAAAGAAGTTAATACTAAGATATTGCTAAACTGTGCGGTTTTGAGTAGTGAATTAACACTAAAAAAACGCAATAGTCTACTAAATGAAATGACTGATGAGATAGCAAGTCTTGTGTTGCGAGAGAACTATATGCAAACTCGCTCTATTAACCTATCAGTTTTTCAAGCATTGAGATCGGTAGAGCTACATATTAGATTATTAGATGAGTTTCAGGCATCTGGAAAAATAGATCGAAAATTAGAGTTTCTACCGAATAGAAAAACACTAATGGATCGTAAGCTTGAAGGTAAAGGTTTAACTAGCTCAGAAATAGCCGTGTTGCTATGTTATTGTAAGACTTTGTTAAAAGAGTCCTTACTTGAGTCCTCTCTTCCTGAAGATCCTTATTTAAAGAGAGTGTTAGTAGATTATTTTCCAAAACCACTACGAAAGAAATATGTTCAACACATGGAGGAGCATCCTCTTAAAAGAGAAATTATTGCGACTAGAATTAGTAATATTATTTTAAGTGAAATGAGCTTTAGTTTTATTTTTAGAGTTCAGGATGAAACCAGTTCTTCTGTTGAAGATATTGCTAGATGTTATATCATTGCTCGTGAAATAATGGATATGGACTCGGTTTGGAGACAGATTGATGGGTTAGATCATACTGTTTCGGCAAAAGATCAAACTCAGATAATGATTGTGTATATGCGTCTTCTTAGAAGATTTGTACGTTGGTTGTTGCGTTCTCAAGATTCTAATCTTGATATTGAAAAAACCATTAACAAATATCGAGCTGATGTTCGAGAGTTAAAGAAAGTATTAGTTGAGTGTATCGATACTGATATGAAGGATCGCTATCATGAGAATTTCAATAGTTATGTCAGTCTTGGTATACCTGAAGATACGGCGCATGAGATAACATCTGCTAAGTTATTGTTCCCAGCTCTTGACATTGTTGAAATATCTCAAAGGTCAAAAGTGAAAATATCTGCAGCAGCTAAGGCATATTTTCAAGTTGGAGAGTTTTTGAATTTATCTTGGATTAGAAATGAAATTATAATCCATACGACTGAAAATCATTGGGAGTCTTTGTCTCGTGAGTCTCTACGTGATGATTTTGATTGGCACCAGCGTCAACTCACGTTAAATATTATCAGCGGAAAACCATCTAGGAAAGAATTTAGGGTCTACTTAAATGAATGGTCAGAACGTAATATTAGCAAGATTAATAGATGGAATTATATATTAGGTAATTTAAAATCATCTAATGTATTAACCTTTACTATGTTTTTTGTTGTTATTCGCGAGTTGTTAGTATTAACGCAAAATAACGTGGATGTTAAAGAGGCGTAACTGTGTTTGGGTTGTTCTAGGGATATTAAATTATCCCTAAAATCCTCTTCACTAGGGTCTGTTGACAATTGGGTGCGCGAGTCAAAAATCAGGATAATTTAGCACAAATTTTAACTTGAGTGAGGCGAATAGCCAGCTCTATTTAACGAACTCAAGCTGAAATTTGGGCAAAT
>JARGPO010000056.1 GCA_029213075.1 Legionellaceae bacterium
ATGCGACATCTCGTATTGAATTTAATAAAAAAAGAAGAGACTTCGAAGTTTTCTGTGCCACGGAAAAGAAGAAAAGCCGCCCTATATGATAAATATAGAGAAAAAGTGTTGGGAATTTAAACTTTGATGCTCCTGCCCTGTGCGTTATCCCAGTGACTAAAACTTTGAAAATAAACAATTATAGCAACAACAGCTTGTAATATGTTTTTTTGACGAATCATATTACAAGCACATGATTGCTTTTATCCTAAGTTATTGTTATGAACTTCTCATCTCTACTTAATATCTCACTTTCTTTGTCAGGTACATGACAAAGAATGTTAGGATAAGAACTAGGTTTAGATGTCATATTGAATACCGGCTGTAAAAAAGTTATAGCGCTGAGATGACACAGGAACACGCCAGTTTGTTGTGGCTGAATGCTCTCCTGAAAAAGTAGTGGAGCCAAATGTATAGCTAGTACTGCTTACGTAAACAAATCTATACTCAAGAAATACATTTGTAGTTTTATTCAGATCAATATGAACACCAACTTTTGGTTGAAAAGCAACAACAGAGGCTGTGTCATTTGTATTAGCACTAAAATGATTATAGTCTTCTGCTGGCACTGTTTGTACGGAGTTTGCATTTGAAATAGATACAATAGCTCCACCGAACCCCAAACCTAAATAAGGACGATATTTGCTATAATTCATGTGATTGAAATTTAAGACGGCATTAATTAAGAACAGTGTAGTTGATTGTGGTAGGGTAACTGTAAATTTATGTTCTGCAAGTCTCGGTGTTTGATTAACAAGGTTTTGTGAGGTTAACTTAACTCCCCCAACATAATAAGCTTCTAATTCAGTTGCGGGAGAAACACTCAAGCTCTTTGGAAAATAATTTAGATGTTGCTCAGAAAATCTATAGCCAACATGCCCGCCAGCCAGCCATGCTGATTGCGACTTAAATGTTCCTTTTGCTTCAACCTCTAGTGGTCCTCCGCTCGCCTCAGATAACAAGGATGTTCCTTCTTGAGATGTGTTAATACTAGACAAAGTTCCCGCCCCGCCAAATCCTCCTATATATGCATTACCATGAGGTTTGATAGGTTCGTCTCCCATAGTTCCAGCATATGATGAATGGATGAAACTTGCTACTAGACTAATAACTATAGGGGCTTTATTTTTTAGATTTGAAGACATTTTGTATTAACTCCATTTTATATTAAATACAGACTAAAATTAATATAAAAATTTAACATGGATTTATTTAAAATAGAACATATAGAAATATTTAATTTTCTCACGCGGAAGCTGAGTGTGAAAATGAAAAATTTCACTTTGTAGTCTAATATATTTATAACCTGCAAAGATTACATGCTATTAACTTAAAAAGGATTTTCATTATGTCTCTAAATGATAAATAAGCTGTAAAATCAATACAAAAACATATTAAAGAAATAACAACCCCTGCCTTGGTATTAAATGAAGATGTTTTAATTGACACATTAAGTATTGCAAATAAAATACAAAATGACGCCGGTGTCAAAATGTTCTGGTCTAATTGAATTGGACACTTTTGTTAGAGAAAATATACATACTAACAGAGGTGCTTATGACAGAGAAAAAACGCGATTACAAGCGTTACCCAGAAGAGTTTAAGAAGGATGCTGTATCCCTGGTTCTTGAACAACATTATACTCCGCAGCAAGCAGCTGATGCCGTAGGTGTTAACGTAAAACTTATCTATAATTGGAAAAATAAGATTGAAGCAAGCAATTCACCAGAAGCATTAAGTGAAGAGGAACATACTGAACTCTTAGCGCTTCGAAAAGAAGTTGAAAATCTGCGTATGGAGAAAGAAATACTAAAAAAGGCGTCAGCCTTCTTTGCCAAGGAAATGAAGTAGCTAGGAGTAAAAAAGCAATGCAGCAACTCCATAGAGGCTTAGAAGGCCAATATCCAGTAACACGTATTTGCAATGCTCTTAGCTTGTCACGCAGCAGCTGGTATCACCGAAGTAAACGTAAAGCCAAGGTGATTACACAAGAAGAGTTTAGGTTGCACAGGCGTATAAAAGAGCTATTTAATGCCAGTCGAGGGAGCCTTGGTTCGCGCCAGCTGGTTAAGAAGCTCGCTTCAGAAGGTATTCGTATTTCACGGACTAAGGTGCGTAATATTATGAAAACTCATAGACTGAAGGTAATTCAGCGATTGGCGTATAAGGTGACAACCAAACGCAAGCATAGTGATTCTGTGGCTGATAACCTGTTGAATATGAAGTTCGACCCTAAATTGCCGAATACCGTATGGGCTGGAGATGTGACCTACCTCAGAACCCGTGAGGGTTGGTGTTATTTAGCGATCGTGATGGACTTACATTCTCGTAAGATTATCGGGTGGTGCATAAACAAACACATGACAGCAGAACTTGTTATTAAGGCAATGCAAATGGCCATCAACCTTCGTCAACCTCAAGGCGACCTTATTTTTCATAGTGACAGAGGGTCGCAGTACACGGGTAAGCAATTTAAGAAGTTGCTAAAACAACACGCGATCAAAGCATCAATGAGCAGCAAAGGAGCGTGTTGGGATAATGCTGTGGTTGAACGATTTTTTGGTAGTTTAAAGAATGAGTGGCTGCTCAAAGTAATTCACTTAACGAGGGAGTCAATGAAAATCGATGTTCAAAAATATATCCGTTACTACAATCATGACCGGCTACATACTACGTTAGGTGATGTAACACCGGTGGCCTATGAAAAAAGAAATCTAAAAGTGTCCAACTTTAGTTGACCAGAACTGCACAGAAAGTTCCGTTAGGATTGTACACAATTCAAATTTTATTAAATTATTAATACTCCCTAATTTAGCGCTTTAGGTCACATCCTTGTACACCATTTTTCTCAAAATAGCGCTGATGATACTCTTCTGCCGCATAGAAAACCGTTGCTGGTGAGATTTCCGTTACAATAGGTGCGTCAAACTGCCCTGAATTATCAAGTTCTGACTTTATTTTCTCTGCACTTTGTTGCTGCTCGGTATCGTTATAAAAAATGGCGCTACGATATTGACTGCCAACATCTGCTCCTTGCTTATTAAAGCTGGTTGGTGTGTGGTTTAGGAAGAATATCTTTACTAGTGTTTCATAAGATACAATATCTGGCTCAAAATCTATTATAACTGCTTCAGCATGACCGCTATCACCATGGCAAACTAAACTGTAAGTAGGGTTAATTAGATGACCTCCTGTATAACCAACCTTAACGGAAATAACACCATTAACCTGACGAAATATGTGCTCTACCCCCCAGAAACAGCCCGCAGCAAATATTGCTTTTTGCATAATTATACCTTTATTTGTAAAGAATCTTATAAATAATTATAACGTATAGTTTTAATTGGCGCTCTTATGCTTAAAATTTTTCTATCGAAACATATAGCCCATAAAGCACAAATACTTTGCATGTTCTATACTGTATATAGTTAACGCAGTTTAATATGGGGTGGTTTAATGCCTGATCTAGCTTTTTCTGCAGGAGATTTAGTAGCAGATACAAAAAGACATCTCTCTATTGAAGACAAAGGAGAAGAGCTGCAACGCCTAGAATTCGCTCTTAAAGTTTATATTAGGGAACAACAAGATTCTACCAGCAACCTCGATCCATATACAGATGATGACTCTGAAAATGCACAATTATATTTAATTAAACATTTACGATTACCTAATACATCAAATAGATCTGAAGTTATTGAAGCAGTTGAAAACAAAATTGAACATCTCAAAAACACCACTCTAACCCCATCATCTAACACCGTTCATGCACAAATGTCTCGTATTAAATCAATTGAAGTTATTGGTGATTTTTTTAGTGATCAAGACGAAGACACCACACAATTATGGATTCAAGACATAAATGTATTTGTTGGTGAAATAAATGGATACATTAAACAATATAACAGTGAAGAAGATTTACAAAATAAAAGATCTCTATTAACAAAAATAAATGAACTAAAAATGGCAATCGAACACAATACACCTAGTGATCTGGTTTTTTACACTAATTACTCCAAAGTTATTCATCATACACTTTCTGATTCTATAATGAGTGAAAGTGGAAAGATAAGAGAACTAGATCAAATATTCAATCCATCAGGAGATTACCAATCCAGAACCGAGCGGCAGAAGCTCGCAATAATGTTAGAGGTTATGCCAGCAGAATATATAGAAAGACTAGCCTACAATTTAATTATAGAGCGTAGTGACCTTGAGGGTTCTACCTTAGCTAATTTAATCCTACCTCATGAACCTGGGTATGCAGAGTTTCAAGATTTTTTCACTAGAAATAGTTTTGTGTTCGAAGGTGGCTCCAACTCCTTAAATTTCCGAATTACCTCCCAAGATGGGTTAGAAGAATTCATATTTAAATTTGAAGATAGGATGGGATATACAAAAACGGTTGAAGATCGACTAAGACAGAGCGACTTCAACAAATATTTAACATCTGTCGATGGGGAAAGACAGATTAGCTGCCAAGGAAGAACAAGTACAATTTTGTTAACAGATTTTTATCCAGACGGCAATCTTCTCCAATATAGAAAAAAACTTACAGCTACTGAAGAAGTAGAGAGAACCGCTCTAGTTTTTTTCTCTCAAATGGGTGAAATGTTTATTTCTTTATCCGAAGAAGATGCCGCCACGACAGATTCTAAGCTTACAAACTGGTTGATTAAAGATGGACAACTTTCAATAGCTGACACCAAGCCTTTTATCTCAACAGAAAATGGTCTGATTACAAAAGATGCTACTGGTAGGGATAACTATGAAAGGCATAAACTAATAGGTACTCCTGGGTATACAACTCCAGAAATGAAAGGCTCCTCATATTCTAGCGATAAAATGAACTCTTGGATGTATGGAAAAAATTTATATGTATATATGACCAAAAACCCTGGTAAATTTACATATGATAGGGCATGCTTTCAAACACCTGCCGGTGTGCAAATAGCGCAACTAATTAGAGATTTAACTAAAACAAATCCGGATGAAAGGCCTTCCATGCAAGAAGCATTGATGACTTTACAAAAGATAAAACTAGAACATAATTTAGAAAATATCCAAGAATCCAGTCTCGAGGAAGAAAATCCTCATGCCGAACAGATTCAAGACAAAATAATTAAAACTCGTCGCAATAAGCAGGAACATGAAAATGCAGGTTCTATTAGCCGATGGACTATTTTTAATAGAGTTGATGCCAGTAAAAAAGTAACATCACAATATAAAAGCGCTCAGCAAGACGATAAAAGTAGTCAACAAGATGACGATGAAACAGATGAAAACAGAAATAATAATAGGCGAATGTAAAGTAAGGAGACAAATCATGGCAAATAAATCTGCCGAAGCAGTGTTTACTGAACTAGGTATAAATCCGAATACTTATAATACTAAAAACCTTAATGCTATCAGTAAATGGTGTAGTGATAATATTTCCCATGATATTAATTATCATGAGGATACCGAAGAATCTTATAATAAATACATTGCCTTATCTAAAGATTTTATAGATAATTTTCTAGCTAATATTCCAAAAAATATAGAAAAAGAAGTTGATGATTTTCAGAAACAAAATGCTATCCAATATGCAGCATATCACGGATATGATGTTTATTTGTCCTCACTAAGTCTATCAAAACAAATCTGGAATAAGCAAGACCCAAAAAGCCTAACTCCATTACATCTAGCAGCAATTCATGGGCAAGTTAATACAACTAGAATACTTTTAGAAAAAGGTTCTGACCCAATGAAAACCAATAATAACCAACAAACACCCATATTCACTGCCTTACTAATTCCAGCCATTCATGAGGACGCCCTTATTACTCGGAAGAAGAGAGTTTTTATAATATTAGCAGCTAGCGACCCTGAATCCTTAACGCATAAAGATAGAAGTGGTGATACTATTTTCCATTTGATTGTAAAAAATGGCCTTATGGATATACTTACGCCAATGCTGAAAGAAAATCCAAGTATCGCTACATATTCTAATAATCACTGCCACTTTTTAATTCATACAGCAATACTTAACAACCAGTTAGAAATTGCTAAGCAATTATTAAATATAGATGATGTCGCAGAACAAACTGATGCCATGCTTCGTACCCCTCTACATTATGCCGCACGCTACAGCACTCGAGATATGTTAAATCTATGTCTAGGCGCATCAAAGAATCCTTCCCCACTAGACATGGAAAACAAAACTCCTTTGATTCTCGCACAAGAAGCAAATAACTACGAAACCACAAAAATATTACAAAATATTAACTCAAAGGTTTGATAGTTTCATATCTTCAGAAAAACAGAACAAGTAATAATAGGCATGAAATTGGCAGCCAATGTAGTTATGACCTACAATAAATTTAATGCTAATCTTTCTTTCTCGAGACAAACTATGAAGATATATCGATGCATATTTCTATTTTGTCTATTTATATGTCCAAATATTATTTTTTCTTCTTGTTTTAGTGATTTTAAAATTGGACTAATAAATGTTGGGAATAATAGCTGTAATCTTACTAGAGCTACTATTTTAAGTGGCAAATTACAACTTGGTACAAAAATTGCTGAGTATATACCTGCAGATGGCAGACAAGTAGATATTAATTTAAAAGGAAATTATTGGAGTAAAAAAACAGACATACTTTTAGAATATAATTGTGGAGAAGGTAAAGATCTAAATATGAGAATTTGGGCTGGTATTCAGTCTCGAGGATATAAGAAATATAAAGGGTATATTAGGTACTACAAGAGGGCTGGTAATAAAAATGTCTTTGTTAAAACTAAGAAACTTTGTAACTCTTATTGGCATAAGGTTGATGGTGGTCTAAAACATGGTAGCACCCTGATTTTGAATATTAAAAATTAACTAATTAACCACTTGGTTTAATTTCTATATGTCAAATACTTGAATAAACAAATTAATTATCTATATTTAAATTAGTGAAATATTAAATTGGATTTGTATGGTAGGAAAAATCAGTTCCAGCAAACGTATTGCTATAGAAAATGCTCTGGAAGATATTGATCTACGATTTGATACTGAAAGCTTAGATAAAATAGTATGTTTTTTTGATAGACATTTTCGCTCGAGAGTCAGTCCAGATGTAATGCTTAATATTTTACGAGGCCTTGCAACAATTAACAATCTTGATGATACAGAATATCCTAACAAGCAAGATCTTCTTGATTTTTTATATGATGAAAATAAAATTTTCACGATTGGTGATTTATTTATTATATCAGAAGTATTAAAAAGTATTAATGAAAAAAATACAGTACCTCAAAATACAATGGAAATGTTATATAACAATACTAATTCATCCTATTGGATCTCTGCTTTAATAATTATATTAGAACAAATATTCTACAGAGAAAAATCACATAAAGATATGTTTGGGATAATTTCAGCAGACAACAGCAAAATTAAAACTGAGGGTAACTATGCAAAGAGTGGTTTTGAGTATTATGAAATGCAGGGACATAGAGTAAATCAAGAAGACGCTCTTGTTTGGAAAGAAATTAAAAGCAATAAGCTTTCTGCGCATAGTAGCGAGGAAATAGGGCATAGACTCTGGACTGCTTATCAGGACCTCGATGAAGAGTTTCAAAATACGGGCCAAGATGCAGGCACAACTGCTTCAACAACAGTTTGTACAAAAGACTCTCTAATTACGGCAACTCTTTCAGATACAATTGCTTTTGCTGTTATAACTAATAAAGATGGTTCGACAGATGTTCATATGCTCTGTGATAAAATTAGAAATCCAAGTGATAAAGATGAGCAACGACGTATAAAAGAAGCAAATGGATTTGTGGTTCATAATAGAGTTGAAGGAGTATTGGCCACTCCTCGCTCTATTGGTGATGGCTCTATTACAGGAAGATGCCCAGATGCAGATATAAATATTTTTGATTTAACTAAATACTCGCATGCAGAGACTATTGAGGTTATAACTGTTTGTGATGGGTTTACAGAGCCTTTAATATATCCGAGAAAAAAACATAATAAACATACCCCAACTAAAGAGGATTATGAACAATATTTAAAAGCTCGCTTAAAATTAGTTAGAGGAAAAAATATGAGCACTTCCCAGGCTCTCGCAAATGATGCATATCAGAATGGTTCACAAGATAATATATCAATATCTGTGCAAACTATAAGAGATAATGGCAGTGGCTTTAAGTTTACAGGCATGCTTGGAATATATGACGGTCATGCTGGATATGAGGCTTCGCACTTTGTTGCAAAGAATATAATAGGAAAAATGCAAGAGCAATTGAAATTAAGTGAAGAAGAGTACTCCAAACAAACAAATAGCGTTCAGAACTTATCTATAGCATATAGCAGGGACAATAAAACGATTGAACCACAGATAAACTCCTCACAGGAAAATCCTCGTCCCTGAAATATATTAAAATCCCTTTCATTTTAATTTAGTAGGGGTAAAATAACCCTTTATAAACAATGTGTTTTTATCTAACTGGTGATAAATATGGATTATAATGAAATATTAAATTTTTGGTTTAAAGAACTTGCTCCAGAACAATGGTGGGAAAAAAATGATTCTGTTGATCTTGATATAAGAAATAGATTCTCTATTATTCACGAACGTGCTGTTTTGGGAGAATTGTCAAAATGGCGGGAAACGGCTTCTGGAAGTTTGGCAGAAATTATTGTTATTGATCAGTTTTCAAGAAATATGTTTAGAGGCATCTCTAAAAGTTTTGCATACGATGGAATGGCTATTATATTATCTCAAGAGGCTATTCGTAAGTCCTTTGATAAGCAGTTATCTCTTTCTGAACGTCCTTTTCTATATATGCCATTTATGCATAGCGAATCATTTCAAATACATGAACAAGCATTAGAGTTATTTGCAACTCCTGGTTTGGAGCAATCACTTGAATTTGAAAAACAGCATTTCAATATTGTGAAGCAATTTGGTCGTTACCCTCATAGAAATAAAATTTTAAATCGAAATTCGACTAAATTGGAAGAGCTGTTTTTAACGCAACATTCTGGGTTTTAGTTTAACTCTATGCGTGCAAATAATGAAGATTGCCAATGGTTTTGTGTAAATATTACACCGTCAGGGTGTACCTTTAAGGCCAACAAACCAGAGTTAATTCAAGATACGCCATTGACACTTAGTCCATCTCGTAGAACCTGTTTAAAGTCTTTTAAGGAATAAAGTTAAGAACGCAAGAACTACCATTTGCAAACTTGTGTTTATCTTTCTTTCAAAGTTTTTGGGCCTGTAAATTATTTACGACTAATATCGGTTGGGTGTGAACGGCGCATCTCAACATCCTTGTTTTTTGTACGGTACGAATTTTGAAATCTCACCGATATTTTATATCTTTCCCGGTAAATCATATCATGCTTAAAAAGATTTAAACAGGTTCTATGAGGTCTTATTCAGGCATGTAATTTCAAGTGAGCTTACAGTCTTCACAATCATCGCTTGAGTGCTTATTTGAAACAACAGTATTTTCAGGGGTCATATAAAATGCCATAGATATCGTGCTTGAATATATATGATAATTATCTGACCTAATTTCCCAACTTGTGAGTGACTTATCAATGATATAATTAAGAGATTTCACATCCAGAAGGACCGAACATTGACCTACTTTAGTCATTATGTGTTCAAAAATCACTCTTGCCAAGCTATCAATAGATTCATTACTCTTTTTATCAATATACTTTTTAGCATAGTTTGTATTAATAACAATTGAGCTTAATATATCTTCATTAAAGCTTGGTCCTAATTTGTGCTTTAAACAATTAATAAAATATCCATATCCTCGATCAATTGGATAACTATCTATTTCTCTTGCTAAATACCAGCTTGGTTGAAATGTTTTATCATCCATTTTTAAGTAACCATCACTTTCAAAAGTTGGATATTCTGATAAATACGAACTGCCAATTAAGATAATTGGCATAGTAATATCTTCTCTCTGCATCCATACAGGATATTGGGGGTAGGGCTTCCATCCAACAACAGCATCTAATGGAACTTTAGAAAGATGTGTCTCTCTGTTTCTAATTGCACTTCTACGAGCTTTATTTAACTGCGATTCAAGTTCAACTGCTAACTTTTCATCAAATGGATGCTCACTCCCAGTTATTGTTTTTTTATTATAAACCCCTGAAAGCACAGATTTATTTTGGTCCATATTAGCTCTTGATTTAGTCTTATACTGACAACGAATATCATTTTTATCAACTTTCGTTAGATCTATTTTTATAACTCCACCACCTTGCCAATATCTAGATTTAGATGACTCTATTGGCACAAAAAGGCTTGCGTGCCTTAAAAAGAGAGTGTCATTATTTGCTCTTACATCATATTTAAATCCAGATTGACCAGAGGTTACAAATCTATAGGTTCCCATTCTATTCAATGAAAGCTCACCAAGTTCTTCTGCTAAGGCATTTTGAAGCATCTCATCATTTGTTTTATTCAAATGAGGAACAAAATATTTTTTGCTATCTATATTTCCCTCTATTGATGTAAATGAAGAAGAGGCTTCTTTGGGAGTAATTGCATCCGAGCTCATTTTAACCAAATGCATTCTTTCAGTTGGTCTTATAAATCGATAAGTATATCTCCGAACAAAATTATCTCTCTTATCGAGTATATACTCAAAATCGCTCTCTATTAAATCATTCCTGCTTCCCCATGGTGAATCATCTAAAACTCGATGTTTTTTATAAATTTGAACATCATTTACAACTCTTGTTGGATAAAATCTATCGTCTCCCCAAAAAACATCCAAAACTTTTTCGTCGTTATAATAAAACCCTAAAGTTCCAGGCTCACCATGACTTAATGCTTTATAACTAAACCCGTTGCTAACAAGATCATTTTGAATATTGTCAAAACATATACCGGTTTTAAGTAACCTACTAGCAATATAAGTACTTTTTACTGAGTATTCATTTTCGCTGTTCATATGCGCTTCAATATATTTTAGAACATGCTCTTCAAAATACTGCATATGATTAGCAACTAACTCTTGTTGAGATACCTCTAAATCATTTAGGAAATCCCTGATAGCCTCAAATGTATATTCACCAGTACAGTTTTGAACAAAAGCATCTAAAATAGAATGAATGGTTTTTAAATCAAAGTAACCATTGTCAATAAGTTCAATTTCATTATAAACATTTGTTATATTCATTAGGAAATCACTAAAGTGTTGTTGTAAATCAGTAGACTTTATATTATAAAAAATCATACTCTTTAGATCTGTATAGTCACGACTTCTAATATATAAGCGATTCAAATAACTTAGTAATCTCATACAATCATTGATGTATGCCTTTTCTTTACCATCAAACGTATTTTTACCATCCAGAATTAGTATTGTTGTATATTTAAGTTCTATTGATTTTTTAAATTTCCGTTTTCGAAGTTGCTCTTCCAAAACAGCCTGAATGGCTAATTCTTCTATATCAGTTAAATTTCTACGAGATGCTCCCTCTCTACTCAATCTAAATGCAGCTTTATCACCAAGAGGAATATTATAAATATTATAGCCTTTTGAATTAAAAAAACTTGAACGGCGGTGATAGGCATGTGGCAATAAGTTGTCCCTGACAACCTCTCCTTGTCTATCCAATGATGAGGATACATTTTTATCACTAATTCCTTTAACTGATCCTTGCCATATTTCAAGGGTCATACTTATTAGTATTTCTTGTATTGGCTGAGTTAAAAGAAGAGCTGACTGAATATGCTTAACAACTAATCCTTTATGACTAGACCAATGAACAAATCCAGAATAAAGCATTCTAAAACAAGTTGTTAATGCAACAATAGCACTATCTTGTTGCTCTTTAGTAAAAGATATTTCTTCCATAGGTTTCGTGTCTAATGAAAGAAATACCATAGCAACCATTTCTTCTACGCTAGATGGATGGAATCTTCCATACATTGCTATGACTATATCATCAGGAATAGCATTAGTATTATGTAAAAAATCAACGTAGAGGTGCTCATAACTACTTGTACAAATATCTCCTAATGACTTAACAATTACATCAATAGTTTTTGACTCAGCCACACAATCCTTATGATCACTAAAAACTCTTGTTAAACGCGCTGATCTGGACTCTTTACCTAAGTTACCTGATTCTTCTAAAACCTCACTAATTGCATGTGATAAGTCTCTATTCCACATACCATCACCAAAATGAATTGATATAAGACTCTTTTCTACTGCAAGCTTCATAAAATATTTATAAATCTTATAAATACTATTAATGTCATCTAAAACAATAATATTTGTTAATGATGAGGATAAATCTTCTACTTTAACATTATTTGGTACATATGCGATAAGTTCAAAACAACCCTGAGAGGAAGGCGTTTTATTGTATTCATCAACCAAATGGTGAACTACTTTTTGCACCCCGATATCCATGCCCGTAGTTACAAAATAGTAATCTTCACAGCTTAGTATCTCTAGTAAGGTCTTTATTGATGCAATCACATCCCTTATTTTATCTATAGCTACATAGCTAGTATCTAAGGATGACGGAATAAATCCTGTTAACATAATAGGAGTTTTAGCTAAATTGAAGCTATTGGTGGTTGGGACGACTGAAAAATTGGAAGCGACATCATGCTCAGGCAAAAAACCAAACGACTTATTGATTTTTTTATCGACACCTCTGGATATGTTTTTATAATAATTCTTAGCTTGCATATCCAGAGTCTTTTTCTCATCGGCAATTCGTCTGTATGAGGTTCTTACATCTTCACCTAGAATTACATTATCAATAAAAAAGCTATGTAATAGTTTATTTTGAGTTATCTTATGATATAAATTTAAAATAAAAACTCGTGAATTTAGAGAATGAATATCTATATCATTATAATTTATCAATCTTAATTGGTCTAAGATATTGATATAGTCATCCGTACGTACATCCTCAGAACTTAGTAAATATTGAAATTTCTTTAGTTTTGGTAGTAGAGCATATATAAATACTTTATCAATATAGTCGATATGTTTTCTTTCTTGAACATGAAGATCATGAACAAATTCAACGAGCTCTTCTGATGAGTATCTATATGTCAAAAGCTTTACCAGGTCAATTCCTCGAGACTGATACAAACCGTGACCATCACTCCCTAAAACAACCGGTATTTTAGCTTTAATATAATCATCTATCGGATGATCTTCTTGGCAGTCATGCATATTTAGAGCAACATTTGAGACCATATTTACTTCAATAATTATATTTTTGCATCTTTGTAAATCAGTAATAGCCTCAACACTTACTCCGTAAGTTCCATGCCCAATTCTAAATGGTACATCAGGATATTTTTGAGCCAAACGAGCTATAGATCTAACATTTTCTATATGATATGAAGTTTCACCAGCATGAACTCTAATTACTTTACCTGGATATTTACTGGCAATATATTTTAGTTCAGGGTAAAAAGTATAACTAGAATTTATCTCTGCAGATAATAAATCTATTCCTACAACATATGGACTGCTTAATGAAATTTGCTCGTATTTTTGAACTTGTAGTTCCCTCATTTCCTTTGAAGCGGTTCTAGCAAGCATCGCTAAAAATCTTATTTTAACACCTGTTCTATCTTCAATACTTGGAAGAACTTCATGAATAACTCGTAAATAACTTGTTTTTGCTACTTTCGCAAACGATATTTCAACATAGTTAATACCTTGTTCTTTATAATCATCTGCTAATTTATTAAGGAAAAACTCTAGCAATTCAACATCTTGAATGAATACACCTCTGTAACAATAGTACTCCTCCATTTGGTCAAAAATAATTCTTTTGTTTGCCGGAATATGTAAAAGCTTTTTAAACTTTCTTAAACAATCATCTCTCTCAACTAGAGGAGATATATCAACATATCCCTCCTTAATTTGCCCACTTTTGTCTAAGGCAACAGGTAGACTTGTTACATTTATACCGACCTTTTCTAAATAAATACTCAAATAAGGAATAGAACTAGTACTGCTTGCAGATGCATTTAATTCTACTCTCTTGAAAAGAGCCTCTATAAGCATATTAGCCGTTATAGCCCCAGAAAAATGAGTATGCAGGTCTGTTGTAGGTTTGAGAAACTTTCCATCATTTATAGCAGATAGAGTAGTCAATTGTTGTGGTAAAATACCATATATGTCAGCTCGCAACTCAGGAACTCCTATTTCCTGAATCAAAGTATGTTGATATGCTCCATCTAGATTTAGCCTGATTTTTCCAACTAAAACATTTATACGATTAAGATCTCCGCCCAGTGGAAGATAAATATCTAGGTTACCAATAACTTTACGTTCATTTATTATGAAATCACTTAAAAGAAAATACTGTATTCCTAAAGGAGTGTTAACACTGATGCATAACCTTGACTTTAATAACTCAGCGTTATCTTGATCCTCAGTGAAAGTCGAGGTTAAAAGACCGTCTTGATTTAATTCTAGCCAAAGGCTGCAACCACAGTATATTTTCATAAATATTCATCATTATAGATATAAGTTCAAAATATACCATGAGACACATAAAAAAAACACAAGTGTTTTTTGTGGCGCACATCATCCGTTATATACCCACTGCATTTGTAAATGCAGTTATACACTTATCCAAAAGTTAATTCATCTCTTTCTTGAATATCGTCGCTTCTTTTTATTAGTATAGGGCCATTAGACGCATAAAAACTCAGCTTATTCCTTGCTCCATAAACCAACTCGTCAGGGATAGACTGCGCTTTAGTCAATCGTCTCTTTACTGATTTAAATTCTGAGTTTTCTCTAAGAACTAATAATAATTCATTAGCTAGATTAACGACTCGATCACAACTCGCACCCAAAAGATCAAGCCTAAAACTTTGTTCCAGTAATAATGTTAAATTACTACAAGAGGAGTAAATTATTGATACTCTTGAAGAGCTATCATGTAAAACTTTTTCTAAGAAATCAATCGCTGCATGACTTCTTTTTTCTAAGTATGCAGGTAAATTTTGTCCATCACTTGGATTGAGAGTATTTCCAATTTTACCTAGCAATAACAGCCCACATGCCAAGTTAGCCAGGGGATTGTTATATCTCTCTAATACCGAGGTCAATTTAGACAATCTTGATTCATTAATAGCAAATGAAAACTGTAATTTATCACAATCATCAATATGGTTTATTTCAAAAGAAGTAAGTATAATTTGATGAGCAATGATATTGTCAACTTTATAGGCTAGATCCTTACTATAAACATTAAAATACACAATATCCTGAGGTAGTTGAAAAAACAATTCAATTAGCTTGTCTATGTTTAAGGTTATATTGCTAATGCTTAACGAATTAGTTTTCTGTGGCAACCTCGCAAAATACCTAGCCCTTGAATCACTACTATCTAACTCCATAACTTTAGGACTAAACAAAACAATTTGCAGATTATCTCTTAAGAACAATCTAATCTTATTCAACCCATCATCTGAGTTCTTCTCTAAAATATTGTGGCATGCTCTAAATAAATAGAAATATTGCTGTCTATTAAAGGTTTGGGGACCTAGTCTTTCCCAAAGGTTTATTAACTCTTTATTACCAAACCATATAGAAAAGATCTCAGGTAAGTTATGCAAGAAGATATGTTTTTGAGCTTTATCATCATAAAGAAACTGTGTCTTTAAATAAGCTAAATCAGTTATTTCTTTCAATATACCAAGACGAAATAGTTCCATTAAAGCTCGAAGCATTACAGTTGGAGACTTTAACTTAACTACTTTCTGAGCATCATTATAACTACCCTCAAGTAAACTAAGATAGGTGTATATAATATCTGTTTTATCTACAAATAATTGAAATGATTTAGTAAAATCAGACTTAGCTAATAGGGTAATGCTTGTTTGAAAATCTATCCAATAGCTAGTAGGGTGTTTATCTTTATGCTTTTCAATAAAAACCTGAGAAAACGAAAGAAATAAAACTTCAGTGTCTGTATTTGGTTGAGTTACAGTAATTGGTTGGCCTAGGGTTGAATTGATCAACCCGGTGTTCGCAGCGTGAGTTACGTCTAAATCTACTTCCTCATCACCTAGCTCTTCCATAATTGGACTCAAACTTCTATTCTGCAATCTATCTCCCAAATCGCTATTTATCAGTGTTGATCTAACTCCATAACTACCTTTTGTAAGTTTAGCGGGAGATAAATAATCTCTCATTGCTTGTGAGCTCGCAAAAGATACAATTTCTGGGAACATCCAGGTGTAAAAATTCCAGAACACTGACTTTTGAGTATATAAGTACGCTTTATATATTTCGTTATCTGTTACATTTTTTTTATTGAGATTATATCCTAACCACCACGGCGCTAGTAATTTTTTATACCATGGTAATTTAAAATAATATTCCTGCAACTCTTGTTTGTTTGATAATGACATACGCAACTCCTAATTACAGGTCTGTAATTCTATGATTTAAGATGTCATGCATCATACAGTACATTAAAAAAACACTCAATAATAGCATGAAATTCAAAGGCAGTAGTTTTTGTATGTATAAAAATCAGGGCAACCTCATCTTAATTTAGAACACTTTTTCACTGAATAATTTGTCATTGCGAGCATTTGAGTTAAATTTACAGCATAAGATGCGTTGACCCTGGTATAAAAATAATAACTGCAACTTTTAGTTAAACCATACCGGTGGCTTCTAGTTGCTTTAATGGCGACAAGTCTGGGTTATGCATATGCTCAACTGGCAAATAAAAAGTTTGCTCAAGCAAAAATTGTCCGCCTAACGCCGCGTGCGACACTTGGTCTGTAAACACCATCCAAGTACTATTCGGAGGAAAATCAAAGGTTTCTTTATTAAGATTTTTTTGGTATTGATCATCTAGTTTCATCGAGTCATGCATATGCAACATATAATGATCATATGCGCTACGCTTAGATTTGGTCGCACCTACCAAGTTTAGTAAATTCGCCTTGGTATTACTATATTTTGGTAAGTTGCGGGCAAAAGTTTGTAAAACATTACTAAATGGTTCACCAACTTGCCACTTTCGTGGTTCACCATATGGATTTACATTACAAAATATTCTAAATATTCTTAGGCCTTTAACCGGGGTCGAAGGAAAAGCATCAACATGTATCCGTGTATCATCTTTACGTTTAGAGCTAATTCTTCCTTTAACCTGAGCAGGGCGGTAGCTTGTTCGCCCCCATATAAGATAGGAACTGTAGTCTGGAATTAGAGTGTCTACTAAATGCTTGGTATACATGGCATATCGATGCATGAATTTTTGCAAATTAGCATTTAAATCTCTAGACTTTACTTGACCAGACAATCGATTATTCTGGTAGTTATAACTGATATTTTTTGATCTTTTATGCAAGATTGACTCAGACAACAATACATTTTCATTTTCAGATGGAATAAATGAGTAATCTGGAAAATATATTATTTTTCCTGACTCTAATGATGGGATAATTCTGTTTTTTTCAGGTTCTTCAGTGTTTTCAATATCTGGTCTTTTAATACAATAAAGATAATCGTCCATTATAACTCCATAATCCCAATACATTTGGTATTTTAACAAAATTTTTTATGTTCAACCATTAGAAAATATTATTTAAAAGACGATATGTAAGTATAGCGGCTATATTTGGTAGACTTATGCAATGAAAATTATCACAGATACAACATGATTATGCTTCAAGCATAACAAATGGAGTTAGGACTTTGTGGCGAAGAGCAAATATAAAAACACAGGCTCCTTTAGGCATTCAACACTCAAATTTAGTACTCAAAACCTATTAATTATAAGTAATTTTATTGTTGGTGCTTTTGGAGCCTGATACAGAAGTACTACCAAATAGACCGCCAAATAATCTAACGTTTTTCTTTGGTAATACTACCAATACATATTATTTTAATGACCACATTCCGCAGGCAAGTCTAGCATGCTCATTCTTGCTTATAACTTCAACCTTTCCAACTAAACTCATTATTTGTTGTGTTGTCATGTTAATCTCCCTATTAAAATGAATTTTATTTGTTTTTATATTCAAGTATAGGTCATTATGTGCTTTATTCAGTCGATATCATTTAACGGACTAAATTTCTTCCCAAAGCATGTCTCTTGGGCTGTTAAAGTTGTAGCCTTTAACAGTTAAGAGCATAACGTTTTATCCGCTTTCATGATTGTGCTTCAAAAACAAAAAAGGCCGCAGAATTGCGGCCTTGGGAAATTTATAAATTGATTAATAATTGAATATCCGAACACAACGCACCCCTGCTGAAACATCTTTAGTGACGTAGTCCTGAGAGTTGCCTATTGGTGCAGAGAAGTATTGGTAAAAAGATTCATATGAACTTTCTTCTGTAGAACTCCAATACGTAACTGTGGACGTTAGGTTTGAAAGAAATCCTAAATCAAAGAGATTGGTCTCAATATTTGCTATATTGGAGTTGCAACCAGCATTGTGACCTGTTAGTGATGAATCATAAGTTCCTATTTGACAGATGGCTGGTAAGAACCACGTACCTTGTGTCAAGCCTGAACCGCTATTATCAGAGGTAATGTTATAACAAAGTGCCGCCGCGTTACCACCAGTTGCCGCTTGAGTTCCTATGGCCGAAGCTCCAGAAATAATCATATAGGTATTACCAAGACTATTTAGATAAGAACCAAGATATATTGATGAAGCATTGGTTTGCGTACAACCTGTTGTTGAATTTAAACAATTACCACTACTATCCCACTCTTTTGGAGAACCAGTTGTATCACTAGTTGGTACTACAATTGCTGTAGAAGCAGTTGGTACAGCAAATACTAAGTAATCAGACATAGAAAATGCAAAAGCCGTTGTTGGTGGTGAGGTAATATTATCACCGGTAATAGTTATACTTCCTTGTGCAACATAAGGCTTTGTTGAGGAAAGTACTAGATTACAACTACCACCTACGGCGATACTGTCACAATCACTTGAAACTTGTGTTACTCCAGTCCAACCTCCAGGAAGGGTGGCCGAAACGCCAGTAGCAATAGCTGAACCAGTATTGGTTACAACAAAGTTAACTGTGCCATCATTTACTGGAATAATACCTGTTGTGGGAACAGATAAAGTAGTAGGGGTAACATCAACACAACTAACAGCTACATTTGTCACATCACTACTGCCCATAGTGCCAGTACCATTGGTTACAGTACATGTTTGACCTGATGGTTGACTCGACACGGTGACTGCATAGGTGCTACCCTCTGCAATTGTTGTTGAGAAAGTAAAGGACCCATCTGAGGTAACTATTGTAGAATTGGCGCCATTATTTTGTAAGGTCACGGACCCTGATAGACCTGAAACGCTCCCACCTACTGTGTATGAGTTTGTAGCACATGTTACAGTGACGTTGGTTACATTACTAGATCCCATTGTTCCAGAACCATTAGCTACGCTACAAGTTTGACCTGATGGTTGGCTCGACACGGTAACCGCATAGGTGCTACCTTCTGCAATTGGTGATGAGAAGGTAAAGGACCCATCTGAAGTAACTATTGTAGAATTAGCGCCATTATTTTGTAAGGTCACAGATCCTGAGAGGCCAGTAACGCTGCCCCCTACGGTGTATGAATCAGCAGAGCAAGTTACTATGACATTCGTTACATTACTAGATCCCATTGTTCCAGAACCATTAGCTACGCTACATGTCTGCCCGGAAGGTTGGCTAAAAACGGTAACATCATAAGTACTACCTTCAGCAATTGGTTTTGAAAATGTAAATGTACCATCTGAGCTAATGGTTGTGGGGTTAGTACCGTTATTTCGTAAAACCACAGTACCAGTTAAACCAGTAACATTACCACCTACGGTATGTCCTCCTCTAATAACTGTTAATTCACTTCCAAAACCTGCTGTGTAGCATTGCAATTTATTCCCTTGAGAACAAACATTAGGACCAATTGGCCCAGCAAAAGCACTGTCGCTCACAATCAAGGTTAAAGTACATGACTCCTGGTAGGACAAAGTGAATGTACTTCCACAGTTTCTAGCAGATGTAACTTGAGTTACTCCAGGTATAGGAGTCATACTTAGTGTGTGAGTTTTTCTTGACTTATTGGTTACCTGATATGCAACCGTTTTGCTTCCACCATCAGGAATTTCAACTATGGTGTCTGTTAGGGGAGTAATAGTCCATAATGGAGTCGCTGCTTGAGCTATAGAGGCTACTAAAAATACCAACAACCCTGTGATAGTTTTTTTAAAAAAATTAATTTTCTTCATATTCAGATCCTTAGGCAATGTACGTAATATTCAATAAAACACCATTAGTGTATATATTGCTTACACTTGGCCCTGAGTTTAGTGTTTGTCCTGGAGCTCTACCAAGGGTACTCTTACCCCAATCAGCAAATTCATAGCCTACGCCTGTCTGCCAATGTTTATTAATCGCTTTTTGTAATCCAAGACCAACTGTGTATGTAAAAGCAGTTTGCGTATTGTCACTAAATCTGGGGTTAGTAACGGCCTCTGCTATTAATGGAGTATTACTAAATCCATTTGCGCGGTTAAAACCTACACCGACACTTGCACTTACCCAAGGCATAGCCCAAAAACCTTTATCAGCAATCAGCTTTCCTTTCAACGAAACTCTTGTGTTTCGTACTCTATATTGATAGTTGAAGTTATTAAATTGTGAGTCAGCATCGTCCCATATTTGGCCTTGAAGATCAGCATAACCAGTTGCGGCCGTAGCAAATCCAAATTGTCCAAGCCACTCGGTTGATAATACTTTTTGTATTCCTAAAAATAACTCGCCTGCGGCTAAAACATTAGTAGATCTTCTAGCTGCATACATTTTTTCAATTCCCGGAGATAATAAAATTGATTGTGAATCACCAGCTTCTGCCCAAAAAGCACCTGCGCTAACAGTTCCTACCCAATTCCAGTCTTTAACTTTCCCCATGCTTCCTGCCATGGCTTGGTTTGTTAAAAGACTAAGTAATCCAGCAGAAATTAACAATCGATGTTTCATATGCACTCCTTGCATTAACGAGATGTTTTACTAAAAAAATATTGAAATATACTATCCTTTTTTTAATACTAAATCAAAATATCATAAATCTATTTTTTGACGAGAAAAAAAGAACAAGACTTATCTGTACGTCTATCGAAAAAAGTTAAGACATAAAATAATATTGAAGATATCAAAATTCGCCTCTATATGATGAAGCAAGCATCTCAACTAATAAACTCTATACACAAAAACTACTTACACCGTGATATAAAACATGAAAACTTTGTTTGGGATAAAGATAACAACACCATGTATTTATGTGATTTTGGATTATCTTGCCGGTTAGATAATTCTGTTGAAAAAACAGTTGGTAGCGTTCAGGAATATCTTGCGCCAGAAATAATTGATAATGATGATGAATTAGATATTATGTGCACCAAACAATCAGATGCTTATGCATTCGCGATGAAAACACTAACCCTAATATAATTTAGATATAAAAAATCCGAACCAGAATTAACTGGCTCGGATGCTTTCTGACTTAGAGCGACAAAAACTCTGTTTTAAGCAGCCATAGCCTTAACACGAGCACTTAGACGACTTTTAATTCTTGATGCTTTATTCTTATGAATAATGCCTTTACTAGTTGCTTTATCGATTACTGGTTGCGCAGAAGCATAAGCATCTTTAGCGGCTTGTACATCTCCAGATGCAACAGCTTTTAGTACGTTTTTTACATAAGTACGAAACTTAGAACGTGCACTTGCATTATGATGACGTAATTTAACGTTTTGACGAGCACGTTTGATTGCTGATTTAATATTTGCCACTTCTTTTCTCCACTTTTAAATCTTACCTAATTATTTGAGCTATCATGCACAATTTTATTAAATTTGTCAAGCTAGCAGTATTGCTAGATATCAATTATTATTGTGTTTGACTTAAAAGGGTGTTTATTTTGAAAAAACAAAGTTTATTACGATCCACTACTCTAGTTTCGATCATGACATTTATGTCAAGAATCCTAGGATTTGTTAGAGATATGGTTATTGCGCAAATGTTTGGCGCACAAGCCGGGATGGATGCATTTTATATTGCATTTAAAATCCCCAATTTTATGCGAAGGTTATTTGCAGAGGGAGCTTTTGCACAAGCATTTGTGCCTGTGCTGGCTGAGTATCAAAAAACTAAAAGTGGGGATGATGTCCGAAGTTTTTTATCAAGAATAGCCGGAAGCATGAGTTCTGTTTTATCACTTGTAACTATAGTTGGTATCGTTGCTGCACCAATTGTTATATTTATATTTGCACCTGGATTTGGTGATGATTCTGTTCGTTCAACACTTGCAACTCATATGTTAAGAATTACCTTCCCGTATTTAATGCTAATTTCACTAACAGCCATGGCTGGTGCCATATTAAATACATATGGTTATTTTGGTGTACCAGCATTTACCCCAGTTTTATTAAACTTAAGTATGATTTTATGTGCAATATATCTTAGTCCTCACTTTAACTCGCCTGTCATAGCATTAGCTTGGGGTGTATTAATAGCAGGGGTTGCCCAACTATTATTTCAAATTCCTTTTTTATGCAGACACAAGTTAATGGTGGCTCCAAAAATATTCTTCAAAGATGAAGGAGTGAAAAGGGTGCTAAAGCTTATGGTACCGGCTTTATTTGGGGTATCTGTATCCCAAATAAACTTAATGATAGATACAATATTTGCCTCTTTTTTAAAGGTAAGTAGCGTTACATGGCTATATTATACAGACAGACTCACAGATTTTCCTCTTGGGGTTTTTGGTGTTGCAATTGCGACAGTAATCCTGCCGCACCTATCTAGAAAACATGCCGAACAAAGCCCTGAGAATTTTTCAAAAGCTCTTGACTGGGCAATTAGATTGTTATTATTAATAGGTGTACCAGCAGCCTTTGGACTAATGTTTTTTTCCATGCCAATCATAGCTAGTTTTTTTGCATACGGTAAATTTACTGTTATTGACGTCCTACAAACCAAGAAAAGTTTAATAACTTTAAGCATTGGTGTTCCTGCTTTTATGATGGTCAAAGTATTAGCCTCTGGATTTTATGCAAAGCAAAATATTAAAACCCCTGTTAAAGTAGGGGTTATAGCTATGATTGTTAACTCCATTCTTTGCGCTATATTCTTTATTCCCATGGCTCACGCAGGCCTAACGCTGGCATCATCAATAGCTGGCTATGTAAACTGTGGAACATTATTATATTTATTAGTTAACCGCGGAATATATAAACAAAGACCTGGCTGGTTAAAATTTATTATGCGACTTATTTTTGCAAACACACTAATTGTTTGTTACTTGTATTTCGTGCAAGGTGATGTTGACTATTGGATGAATATGACTAGGCTGCACAGAATTAGTATATTAATAATGCATGTGTGCTCTGCATTTACCATATATGTTGTAGCTTTATGGACTAGTGGCATAAGAATTTCCCATTTTAGGGGCCAATTTAAGGGGTAAAATATATGCAAGCAGAAATTTTCTATTCTTATAATCAATATAACTCAAAAACTATATACCTTTTAACGAAGGATGAATACAAGAATAACTCATCATTGAATACAAGAACAAAGGCTATTCTTAATGCCCAGAAGTTTCAGGGAGAAAGTGGAGAAATTGCGATAATAATGGATGAAAGTGGCCTTCTAGAGTCAATCTATGTAGGGCTAGGAGAACAACATGACTCCCGGGCAATTGCCCAAATTGTCACTAAAATACCTGCTGGCCACTACGCTTTTGATAAGAGCATCTCTGAAGAGGCATTAATTATCTGGTCACGAGCGCAATATAAGTTTTTAAAATTCAAAGAATCTAAATGTGAACCTAGAGTTTTACTTGTATCAGAAAAAGATTATAAAAGTGTAACCAATATAGCTCGAAGTATTTTTTTGGTTAGAGATTTAATTAACCTACCAACAAACGTTATGGGGCCAAAAGAATTATCTGAAACGGTTAAACAACTATCCAAAGATCATGATGCAAAATTTAAAGAATGGGTGGGGCAAGAACTTATAGATAATAACTTTCCAGCTATTCACGCTGTTGGCCGAGCATCTGAATCTGAACCGAGATTACTATCTTTAACATGGGGAAACCCAAATCACCCTAAAATATCTTTAGTTGGTAAAGGTGTATGCTTTGATTCTGGGGGATTAGATATAAAGCCTGCAAATGGTATGCGAATAATGAAAAAAGATATGGGTGGAGCAGCCAATGTTATTGGCCTTGCCAAATGGATTATGATGGAAGAATTACCTGTATATTTAAAAGTTTTTATTCCGGCCGTTGAAAATAGTATATCAAATAATGCATATCGCCCAGGTGACGTCCTAACAATGCGCAATGGTATGACAGTTGAAATAGACAACACAGATGCGGAAGGGCGCCTAGTTCTAGCTGACGCAATGGTATTAGCATGTGAAGATAATCCAGAATTACTAATTGACTTTGCAACTCTCACTGGCGCCGCAAGAATTGCTGTTGGAACCGAGATATCGGCAATGTTTTCTAACGATGATAAACTTGCGACAGATATTTTAAAGGCTGCTGAACAAACTCGTGATCCAATCTGTCGTATGCCTTTATTTGCAGATTACAAATCATTACTTGAATCAACAGTTGCCGATATGACTAATTCGGCAGCCTCATCTTATGGTGGCGCGATAACTGCAGCATTATTTTTAGACAACTACATCTCAAATGATGTTAAATGGGCTCATTTTGATATAATGGCATGGAATCTTTCTTCTAGTCCTGGAAAGCCGGCTGGTGGTGAAGCAATGGGAATTATAGCTGTTGCCAATTATTTAAACCATAAATATGCTACTAACTAAACCACATAAATAAGTGCATTAAATATAAAGCATGTAAAAGGTCGTCAGCAAAAACAATGCTAAAAGAGGTTGGGGCGACTAGATTAGCGCCTTGAATGAGATATAAAGTATAACAAATAAAAGATAAGACATGTGAAATATATCAGAATATGTCTGAAAGCAGGCCCAATACCCGTGGTTATTGCGATAATCACGGGTATTGTAGGGGCCGTATTTCAGTGTGATTTTCGTGCATAGCAATTAACTTTAAATTAATTTTATTATGCACAATACCAACTAGTTATCACGAGCCTAGTTTTAAAGACGTCATCCCTTCTTCTATATTACTTTTAGATTCTACAGGTGTGGCTTTATCAGGATCACCATATGTATATCCATACATTTCTTTAAAGCTTCGTGAATACTCAGCACGTAATTTTTTGTTTTTCACAGCCATTGGATCTACATTAGTTGATACGCCATTATGCATATACGAAATTGATATTTGCCTAGCCAACTTAGGTTTTGCTAAGTCATCTTGATTCATTTTATCTAAACTCATTTCTTCAAATAATCTTTTCATTGCTGCTCCCATTAGTACGAAAAGAAATATTTTAACACAGTTAAATCAATTTATCAACACAAGGAGGTTAAATTAAACTCATTAAGTTTTTTTTTAAATTTTATGTCTATAATTAATTTAATGATTTAATAAGGATATAAAATGACAAATAAACAGATTGACTTAGATTATATCTTATCCAAAAACAAAACTTATGTTGATGCATTTAACAAGAGCCCTTTAATGGAGTTAATTCAAAGTACAAATATAGATAATTCAAAATCTAGAGCCCTTCTGCTTGATTGCATTCAAGTCTTTTCTAATTACTTTCAAAAAACCGTCATGCTGCGCTCAACATTAAATGAAGAAAATCAGTATTTGAAAATAGCCCGAGAGCATTTAGAGGAGGAATTTGGACATGATATTTCTCTTCTACGTGATAGAAACCAAAAGGCACCCTTCTGGGATCCAATTCTAGATGCTTGCTCTTGTTGGTTTTCTTGGAAGATGCTAACCCTTGATAACGCAGAAAAAACACTATTAGTACACTTAGTGTTAGAAGCAAGTGCAAATATATTTTTTGTTAAAGCTCATAATATAATGGTCAAATATGATGAAACAGATTACTTTAAAATTCACGCGGAAGTTGATGAGCATCACTCCACAATGGGATTAGAGTTATTACGTGATCTACGTGAAGTTGATTATCAAGCCCTTGCTAAAGTTCAATCTGAAGGATGGGATATGTTAAATGCTGTTTGTAATAGAATATCCGAAATATCTTGCGGTTAACTTTTTTACCTATATTGGTTTAAAAAAGGCCACCACCCTGATATGAACACTATTTCAACACCATTAAAGTTTATAAAGAATAATGAAGAAACTCCCATACGAGCTAAAAGCTACGCAACTTTCATATCTATCAAACAAGGAAATAATTCAAACAGGAACTCTTATTGATAAAAGCTTCCAAAGAGTTGGTATATTAACAGTACTAAAAAACATTAGTGATGAAAATAGTATTAAATTTCCAACTATGCTATTAAAAAGGCGATCCAATCCCCTACTTCAACCCCTAGTCACAAATTAAGCGCCTTATTTTATGTGCATAAACTAAACAAATCTTCTGTTGAAATATCAGATGATATGATGAACTCTTTGTTAAAATACTGGGGATCTTTTTATAAACGTGATGAAGACCCAACTATCGCTTGGGTACCTCTTCTTAGTGAAGATCAATTAGATTTTATTGCTAAAAATGCTATTAACTTTCTTGAAAAACCAGGGAAAGATCACCAAAATCTTTTAAATAACATTGATTTATGATCAAATAGCCTCACGTTTTTAAGTGAGGGTTATTTGATGTCCAGCAATTTGATAGATTATTTCGGTGATTTGCCTGATCCGCGAGTCAGAGGT
>JARGPO010000059.1 GCA_029213075.1 Legionellaceae bacterium
ATGCGACATCTCGTATTGAATTTAATAAAAAAAGAAGAGACTTCGAAGTTTTCTGTGCCACGGAAAAGAAGAAAAGCCGCCCTATATGATAAATATAGAGAAAAAGTGTTGGGAATTTAAACTTTGATGCTCCTGCCCTGCAGGGTAAACGCATTTACCTAACTCATTTTATAGAAATAAAGTCACTGATACAAAATTGTAGCTAGCTATTGGATATGTTAGTCTTATATTAATTGTGCAAATGGCTGACGATATTATGCAAGATGATAAATTAACATATCAATTACCAGTTCACTTCTTGCCAAAAGTCTGTCTTAAGTTAGAGAGACTTTTTAAAAACATTGAATCTTCTTGCTCATCATCCGATCCAATTATTCATCATTCTGCACTTAAAAATTTAATAGATATTATTAAAATAGTTGAGAAACCAGAGTTGAAAAGTCGTTTTATTAAAGAGTTTGCTAGAATAGAGCATCTTGTCAACAAATCTCAAACAAATATTTCTAATAGTCTTTATGCTAGGTTATTTGTACAGTTACAGGTTTTAAGTCACTTGGCTGGAAGGTTTGGCGAGAAGATTCACACAGACCCTTTTATTCAATCGATTAGATATTCGCAGTCTTCCCAAGACGATGATTATGAGTCTCAAGCACCTCAACTTTTCTTTTGGTTAGAAGGAGGTTTTTCTGTTCGCCAACATAATATTCAAAAGTGGTTAGATAGTTTAAAAATACTCCGTGAAACAGTCAGTGTTTATTTAGCTATATTACGTGAAAATGCAGAGTTTGAACAAGTGTTTCTCCAGAACGGGTTTTATACTAAGTCATTGTCGGCAAGAATCAACTACCATCTGATATTGATAAAAATGAGCAGTTACTCTGGCATTGTTCCAAAAATACAGCTTGGTCATCATGGTGTTAGTGTTAGGTTGTTTGAAGCATATTCTATGCAAGAAATTAATGATACAACAGGCTCTTACTTTGATCTGGCAATCTGCCAATTGTAAATCTAATCTCTTATGCCTACGCCTTTTTTCAATAAGAACATATTTAATGCAATAGCCAACACTATCAAACCACATATAAACGTCATAGAAATGTATATATTGGCACTGCTAGTTCCTATCATCGCGTATCTCAAAGCATCAACCATATAGTAAATAGGGTTTAAAAGGGCGATTTTATGCCAAATTCCCGGCAGCATATCAATCGAATAAAATACGCCACCAAGGTATGTTAAAGGTGATAGTACAAATGTTGGTATTATCGAAACGTCGTCAAAAGTTTTAGCTAGCATGCCATTCGTGAATCCTGCTAGTGCAAATAAGCTCGAAAAGATTATTATTACTAACAAAGTGAGCGGTAGTCTACTAAAATTCATATCAACAAACATCGCCGAAACTGCTAAGACTATTAAGGCAACTACAACTCCTCTTACAATACCACCAATTACATAGCCCATTAAAAATATACTTTGATGCATGGGGCTAACTAACAGTTCCTCAACACTACGCTGAAATCTTGCAGTGTATAACGAGGAAGATGCATTAGAGTATGAATTTGTTGTTACAGCTATCATAATCAACCCCGGTGTTATGTATAAACTGTAACTAACACCTTCAAGCAATCCAATCCTCTCACCAATTATTGCACCAAAAACCAAGAAATATATTAACGTGGTTATCATTGAGGGTAGAAATACTTGAAGTGGTATTCTATACATACGATTAAGTTCGTGTTGTAGATGGGTTGCAAGAGCAACCGCTTGCAGCTTATATTTCATTTTTAGTAATCATATCCATAAATAGTTCTTCTAGTCGGTTGGTTTTATTGCGCACGCTATGCACCATAATCCCATTCTTATTAAACATATTAAATACGTCATTTAATGAGTACTTATTGTCGATACGTAGCTCTATAGTGTTCGAGTCTATTTTCACGCCAGTAAAAGGTTTTAAATCTGGTAGAATACTTATTGATTCGGCGGTATTAAAAATTAGTGTTTGATGCTGAAGTGATTGTAGCAACTTTTTCATGGTTGTGTTTTCTACCAAATTACCCTTATCTATAATTGCAATGTTCTTACACATTTGCTCTGCTTCTTCAAGGTAATGAGTGGTGAGAATTATTGTTGTACCTTCATCATTAGTCTTAGTTAAGAATTCCCACATACTGCGTCTAATTTCAATGTCAACACCAGCTGTTGGTTCATCTAGAATTAATAATGATGGGTTATGCATCAAAGCTCTAGCAATCATCAATCTTCTTTTCATTCCTCCAGATAAATGGCGAATAATATTATGTCTTTTATCCCAAAGTCCTAGTTGTTTTAATAGTACTGATGCTCTAGGAGTCGCTATTTTTAAAGGGATCCCATAATATCCCGCTTGAGATGTGAGAACCTGTTCACATGTTTCAAAAACATTAAGATTTATTTCTTGAGGAACAATTCCAAGGGATTTTTTTGCTAACTCTGAATTATTTTCTAAATTGTGGCCATTGATAATTATATCGCCAGAGGTTTTAGTTAAAAGCGAGCTTACAAGTCCAATTGTTGTTGATTTACCGGCGCCATTTGCACCAAGTAATGCAAAAAAATCACCTTTTTTTACTGATAAATTAATGCCTTTTAAAGCAATAACTCCGTTAGAGTAGGTTTTGTATAGGT
Organism: Legionellaceae bacterium; assembly: GCA_029213075.1. Lineage (GTDB taxonomy): Bacteria > Pseudomonadota > Gammaproteobacteria > Legionellales > Legionellaceae > 2-12-FULL-35-11. The sequence continues at coordinate 2,668 of JARGPO010000059.1, forward strand.
CTTTAATTTCTAATGCTAGTTCATTGTGGGTCATGGGCTAACCGTCTTCTATTTGCTCTAAAATATGTTAAAGGTGATAATTCTAGTAAGTCTGATAGTTTTTCCATATAGATGCAAGCATATCTCTCTACTTGATAGGCAAAATAACTTTCTTCAGCCCCAGCTCTAAAAATTCTTCCCCAAGTTGGATTAAAGTATGTTTTTTGCTCTTTTATAAGGGCAGCGACTTTTTTGTCTATATCTTGAATAGAGTCTTGTAGTTTTTGTGTTTCTTGCTTTTTTTCTTGGTTTGCAGTATCTGCTTGGATTTCAATAAGTTTTTGTTCTAACTCTTTTTTCATATCCATTGAGCTTACTATTTTATCTTCAATTGGTCGAGATTTTATTTGTCCAGTAATTTCCGCTCCTAGCTCTTCAACAACCAAGGCAGTTCGCCAATTACAGTCTTTTTTAAGTCTTAAAATGTCTCCATATATATGATCGCCTATGTATAATATCTCATCACCATTTAAGGATAAATCATTTGTGAATTGCTTGGCGTTACCACCTTGATAGATTCCTGGTATAACTGGACCGTTAAGGTTTGTCATTTGCCCAGTATTTGGATCTACATTCAGGAACTTTAGATTATCATAAAAAAATCTTGGTTTATTTGATAAGGTAATCGTAAACTCGAAAAGAGATTGCCAGGTTTCACCTGAAGGTAGAAATGGATTTATAGCATAATCTAGCATTAGCTTTGTGTAATGATAGTCAGAATTAGTCAGTACAAATATTTTTTTTCCATGTTCTTTGAATTTTAGAAGACCAGAAACAACATCCGGATCGTGCATAACATATTCAGGTAAGTTCTCGCTTATGTGTTGCTTTAATCTTCCATCAGCGTGAATTTTATCTACAGAATATAAAATATCAAAGGCCATTGTTTCATAACTAGGTAAAGATTGTGGATTTGTATCTTTAAAATCAACCAGCTGACCAAATAAAACACAAAAAGCAATTGAGAATGCTGTATCAATTGCAATATAGTTTGGATCATTTAAATCTACATAGGTACTGCGGTATATCTGTTTTTGCTCATTAAAGTGAATTGGCCATATACCGTGATAACTCTGTCTGATTGCTCCATATCTACTCAGTTTAAGAATATTACCATTGCTGGTGTCTACAACTGAACCTCGTATTGCATTATCAAACTTAAACTCTAGATTGGCTATCGATTGAGGGTAATGCTTGCTTGAAATAAGATAATTAACTACAAAATCGTAGACGCTGCTTTCAAATTTTTCGCTATTGTAGCGAATAATAGTGTGATCCATGTCAAAACCAATATATTTGATTTTCTTCATGTTTAAAGTTCTATTGATAAAAACCTTTTGGTTCATTTTATATCCTTTATTATTTGCAGAACAACAGTTTCATCAGCAAGAGTAGATATATCACCTAGATTATCAAATTGCTTATTAGCTATTTTCTTTAAAATCCTTCGCATTATTTTACCAGATCTTGTTTTAGGAAGGGAAGCGGTCCATTGAATAACTTCTGGCATTGCAAATGGCCCGATTTTATCTCTAATATATTGTATTAATTCTTTATTTAGAACAATAGTTTCTTCAACATCTGATTTGAGGGTTACAAAGGCATAAATTGATTCACCTTTTATTGGGTGTGGAACTCCAACAACTGCCGCCTCAGCAACATCTGGATGAGAAACAAATGCACTTTCAAGCTCTTCTGTGCCAATTCGGTGGCCAGATACTTTTATAACATCATCATTTCTTCCTGTAATACAATAGTTACCATATGTGTCGGTGTATGCTCCATCGCCAGTATAATAAAACCCAGGAATCTCTTTGAAGTATGTATTAACAAATCTCTCGTTGTCGCCATAGATTGTTTGCATCATACCAGGCCAAGGATTTTTTATTACCAAGTGACCCACTTGGTTAGTATGTAATACAGAAACACCATTATCATTTACAATTTCAGGCTCTACCCCTAAAACCGGCACGCCTGCTGATCCTTTAGATATTGAGTTTAGTTTTGGAGGAGGGGTTAGCATTATTCCACCAGTTTCTGTTTGCCACCATGTATTTATAATAGGGCAACGTTTTTCACCTATGACATTATAAAACCATTCCCAAACATCTGGGTTTAGCGGTTCTCCTACAACTCCCAATAGCTTTAAGCTTTTTCTAGAAGAATTATTAACATATTCATCTCCAACGCTTCTAAGAGAACGTAGTGCTGTTGGAGATGTATAGAATTGATTTACCTGATATTTATCTATTATCTCCCAATATCTAGAGTATGTTGGAAAGTTTGGTACACCATCAAAAATGATAGTGGTTGCACAATTGGCCATTGGCCCATAAACAATATATGAATGACCAGTTATCCAACCAATATCTGCACCACACCAATAAACGTCTTCCTGGTTATAATTAAAAACCTGTTTGAAAGTAGTTGCCACATGAACCATATAACCACCGGTTGTGTGTAAGACGCCTTTTGGTTTCCCGGTTGAACCTGATGTGTATAGAATAAATAGTGGGTCTGTTGCGAGCATTGGTTCTACTTCACAAAATGAGCTCGCTTTTTCGCAGGCCTGATGATACCAAATGTCCCTATCTTTTTTCCATTTAATTGGATGATTGGTATATTGAACTACGACAACATCTTTAACACAAGGGCAATCTTCTAAAGCTTTATCTACACTATCTTTTAATAAAATTGATTTTTCGCCTCGTACGCTTGAGTCAGCGGTAATTACTAAACTACAGTTAGAATCAAGTATTCTAGAACTTAATGCTTCTGCTGAAAAGCCTGCAAATACTACGGAGTGAATAGCACCAATCCGAGCACAAGATAGCATTGCGATAATAGCTTCAGGAATCATTGGCATGTATATGCAAACCCTATCGCCTTTTTTAACTCCTAGAGACTTTAAAACATTAGAAAACTTGCATATTTCTTGATGTAGTTCAGAGTAGGTTAAGCATTTACTATCTTCGGGATTATTACCTTCCCAAAGAATCGCATTTTTTTCAGAGTTATCTTTTAAGTGTCTATCAACACAATTGTAACAAGCGTTGAGAGTTGCGCCTACAAACCATCTGCCACTTCCTTCAGCAAACTCTCCCTTAAATATTTCACTCCACTTAGATATCCAAGAAATATTCTCTAAGGCTTCATCTTCCCAGTACTTGAGGGGATTTTGTGTTGCTAGCTGGGATTTTTCTATATAGGAGGATGCATTTTCCATTGCTCTTTACCCTTTATCTATAAATTTAAACGAGTTTGCGAAAGTATGATTATTTGCAGCTCATAGTAAAATAGCTATGTTACCTTATATTTTGAATATAAATCTAGAATATTTCTGTGAGATGATAAATATTTGATGATGATTTGGTAATTTGTGATTAATCCACACTGAGATATCAATTTCAGGTGTGGATTAATCGAAGATAGACTTGAAAATTAAAGACCTGGTCCATCATGTGGTCCTGGTCCAGGCTTATGATCACATTTTTTATCTTTATGATCAGCTTTCCATTTATCCATCATAGCATGTAGTTTCTTTTTTTGTTCAGGAGTTAGAACTTGAGAAACTTCAAATCTCTCCATCATTCTGCACTTCATCATTTCACCAACGATTTGTGTTTCTTTATTTACAAACTCGTCAACTTTAGATTCAGTCATTTTGTCTTCGTTAAAGGCTGTATTAGCTAGCATACGAACATCATGTAGTTCATCATGTTTAACTTTCATTCCTTCTTTATGCTTGTCCATGATACCTTTTATCTTGTCTTGTTGTTCCTTGTTTAGATCTAACTTAGCCATCATTTCATGCATTTTTTTACCCATTTCACATCCACAGTGCCCTGCCATTGCAACAGGAGACTGGACCAATAGAAATGCAAGCACGAATGCTGACATTGATAAAAATTTCTTAATCATGATACCTATCCTTATTTTGATTAATGTCGTTACTAGGAGTGGAGTGCTGTGTTTTATTTTACAACACTACAATTTGATAATACGTCACGATCTCATACTTCGCAAGTATACACTTAACTAAGTTTTATTAACTGCCCAGGTTTTATATTATTTTTTTTCAATCCAGGGTTGAGTTGTTCTATTTCACTAATGCGTTTATTGTTGTCATATGCTATTTCGCTTAAACTATCTCCATTCTGAACAGTGTATAATTTTGGGGCCGGGGTTTGCTTCCAGATAATAATAGATTGACCAGGCAATAGTTTTCCGGTTAGAGATAACTTTTCATTCCACTGGAGTAGTTGCTCATCAGAGATGTTATATTTAGTTTGTAGGGAGCTATAAGTATCAGTATTACTAACAATATGGACAACTTTGTAATGTTTAGGAGTGACAAAGTTAGGAGTATTTTGAGATGTGGCTATTCTAACTTGGTTAGTATTATTTGTTTTTGGCTTTGGCACCAGTAAATATTGCTCATTTCTAATTGAGCTTGTCTTTAGTTTATTAAGTTCCTTAATCAAACGTGTACTAGTATTATATTTTTGAGCGATAGTTCTTAAGTTGTCACCAGCTGCTACTTTATACCGTGACCAAGTTATTCTTTTGCTAATTGGTATGCTAGCTAGATTTTTTTTGAATTTATCTACCTTGAGGATAGGGATTAAAAGCTTATATGGTAAGTATGGAGATGTTGCCCAACGGTTGTATTCAGGATTTATCTTAAGTAAGGATTGGTATGGGATCTCAGCGAGCTTGGCGGCATTTTCCAAATCAATTTGACTGCCAATATTAACTTCCTGAAAATATGGTTTGTGTTCGATGTGAGGTAGTTTAATATTAAATTTTTGTGGGTTTTTTACAACAGCAGCCAACGCAAGTAGCTTAGGAACATACTCTTTGGTTTCTCTTGGTAGGCGAAGCGACCAAAAATGTGCTTTTTTATTATTTGTTTTAGAGCGACGAACGCTTCTAGCCGTTGTCCCTTCACCAGCATCATAAGCGGCTATTGCCAAAATCCAGTTACCATTAAAGAATCGATTTAAATAAGTTAAATGCGTTAGAGCGGCGCGTGTTGAAGAGCTTACTCCTCGTCTTGAGTCTGACCACCAATTTTGTTTTAATCCGAGGTCTCGGCCTGTTCTTGGCATAATTTGCCATAGTCCAGAGGCTCCAACCGATGAATGTGCAAAAGGGTTGTATGTACTCTCAATCATTGGCATTAAAGCTAGCTCACCGGGTAGATTACGTTTTTTTATTTCACTAATAATAAGGTACATGTATGGTTCAGACTTGGATAGTTTTTTAATATATTCAGGGTGTGCCATTATCCAGCGGATTTGTTTTTGAACTTCAGGTTGGGAGGTTTCGTGATTTAGAGTAAATTGACTACGCAGAACATCCCAGACATTATTAGGTTTTTCCTCTGCAAAGGAATAACTAGAGTACGTAGTAGCTAATATAATAGAAAACAAACATGAATAAATATATGATTTAATATTCAATATTTCTATCCGATAAAAATCCGAGGAAGGTATTTTACTAAAAAAACGCGCAATATGATACTACTTGTTATTTTTTTAGAAAATTGTATCTTGATGTTTTTGGCAATCATAGCACTTCGAAGGAATCTACTAGCTTGGCTATTTCCCTTGATTGTTGGATTTCCATGAGATTTGCCTTCCACATTCTAGCTCCTGGTTGCCCATGTAAAAGGTTATACAATGGCTTTAGAAGGAGGCTTGTTGATATATTATTAAAGTCTATTGAAGTGAGATAATCAAAATATGCATTCATTATCTGTAGTCTAGATAATATTGGATGATTTGGATACATATAATTATGGATTTCAGTAAGTGCGTAGGGATTTTGGTAGGCTAGCCGTCCTAGCATTACTCCATCTACATGTTGTAAATGGGCCTTTATATCATCAACAGTTTTGATATCCCCATTAATTATTACTGGAATATGGGGCAGTTCTTGTTTTATTTTATAAACAAAATCATAGTTAACTGGAGGGATTGTACGATTTTGTTTAGGACTTAAACCTTTTAACCAAGCCTTTCTTGCATGAACAATAAGTTTGTCGCATCCTGCATCTATTAATGTGTGAGAAAAGTTTGAGAAGTGTTCGTAGCTATCATTGTTATCAATGCCAATTCTTGTTTTTGCTGTAACTGGAATTTTCACGGCATTTTTCATGGCAACAATACAATCAGCGACCTTTTCTGGTTCAGCCATTAAACAGGCTCCGAAACTTCCAGACTGTACTCTGTCGCTTGGACACCCAAGATTTAAGTTGATTTCCGAATACCCATTTTCTTCAGCAGCAATCGCAGCTGTAGTTAGTTTTTGCTTATCCCCTCCTCCAAGCTGCATTGCCAGAGGACTTTCTGATTTATTGAAATACAAAGAACGCTGTGGATTATGAGAAATTGCATCTGGAGTTTGCATTTCTGTATATAGTAAAGCTTTAGGTGCTATAATACGCATGAACATTCTAAAGTGACTATATGTCCAGTCGATCATAGGTGCTATAGAAAGTTCAGTTAATTTATTAGACAAGGTGTGTTATTAGGTTTGAGTATTTTACAAACTATTATACCTGAATTTTAAAGGCTTGGATATGACTATGGATTTACCAGTACTACCACAAGATGCTCTTGATTTGGTTAAACGTTACTTATTGGGATTGCAAAACTCTATTTGCAACGAGTTGGAACAAATTGATGTTGGTGCAAAATTTGTTGAGGATGCATGGACTAGAGACGCCGGTGGAGGTGGTCTTACTAGAACTCTACAAAACGGTAGTATTTTTGAAAAAGCCGGTGTAAATTTCTCACATGTTTCAGGTGCAAACTTACCCCCATCTGCAAATAATAGCCGACCACAACTTGAGGGTTGTTCATTTAGTGCAGTTGGCGTATCTCTTGTTTTGCATCCAGATAACCCATACATCCCAACTAGTCATGCCAACGTTCGGTTTTTCTTAGCTGAAAAAGAAGGCCAACCGCCAATTTGGTGGTTTGGAGGAGGTTTTGATTTGACTCCATACTATGGTTTTGAGGAAGATTGTGTGCACTGGCATCAAACATCAAAAGATGCTTGTGAACCATTCGGAGATAATATTTATTCTCAATTTAAAAAGTGGTGTGATGAGTACTTTTATATAAAACACCGCTCTGAAGCCAGAGGTGTTGGAGGGTTATTTTTTGATGATTATAATGCTGAAAGTTTTGAGCATAGTTTTGGACTAATGAAGAGTATCGGTGATCACTTTATTAAAGCATATGCACCAATCGTTATTAGAAGGAAAGCATTAAATTTCACAGAAAGAGAAAAGAAATTTCAGTTATATCGACGCGGCAGGTATGTTGAATACAACTTAGTTTATGACAGAGGAACATTATTTGGTTTACAATCAAATGGAAGAGCAGAGTCTATTTTAATGTCTCTACCGCCAAAAGTTAATTGGGAATATAATTGGCATCCTGAGCCCGGAACGAAAGAGGCTAGACTTTATACCGACTTTTTACCAGTTAAGGATTGGATCTGATGAAAGAAGATTTTATTAAACTAGCTATTGACTGTGATGCTCTAAAGTTCGGTAGTTTTACTTTAAAATCAGGACGAATTAGCCCTTACTTTTTTAATGCGGGACTTTTTTACACTGGGACTGCACTTCAGGAATTAGGAAAATTTTATGCTGAGGCTTTAATCTCGAGTAAGGTTGAGTTTCAGCATCTTTTTGGCCCTGCATATAAAGGATTACCATTAGGCACGGCAACGGCTATAGCGCTTGCTGAACAAGGTATTAATTCGACTGTTACTTTTAATAGAAAAGAAGTAAAAGATCACGGTGAAGGTGGCAAACTTATAGGGTCTCCATTAGTTGGAAAAACTGTTGTTATCGATGATGTGATTACTGCTGGCACAGCATTTCGGGAGTCACAAGACTTAATTAATGCCAATGGTGGTGAGATATCTGGTGTTGCAATTGCGCTTAATAGATGTGAAAAAGGTCAAAATAATAACTCTGCTATTGCCGACATTAAGGAGCAGGGAATCGAGGTAATCTCAATTATTAACCTTTTTGATATAATTAACTATTTAGAAGCAAGAAATGATGATGTATTAGTAGAAAAAATACGTGAATATCATAATGTATATGGCGTTTAACAAGATAGTATATACGCTTGGTTAACTGTATCACCCAGATAAATTAGTCACTTTATATGATTATGTTCGCTACTTATCAAGAAATATAGGTTTGTTCTTTGCTGATAGGTGCCTTTCTCTTAGCTCTACATCAATATACTTGTCGGTCGTCGCACTTGAACTGTGGCCAGCGTCATCCCGAACATGCTCTCTTGGTCTGTGTTGTACATCATCAGAAATACCTGTATGCCGCAACCAATGAACGGTCGCCTCAATTAAAGATTCGGCCTCTTCATGGTGACCGTCTTTTTCAAGTTGTAGTATGCCGGCGTCAAAACAGTTTTGAACTATCTCACGTATATATGTTGTGCTTGTAATTGCACCTTTGCCTTTGCTTTTCATAAGAAGGGGAGTTTTATCGACCAAAGAGGGTAGGGCGGTCAATCCAAGATGGAGGCGATAATGAGTTAAGCAATCAAGCATTTTATTACTAACCGCTATTTGCCGTTCTTTATTACCTTTACCGACAGTTTTAAACCACCAGTTGCCATCTCGATCTCGATAAAAATCACACATTTTAGGAGTCCAGCGCTCACTTGCTGCTAGCTCTGATATCCTAAGATACATGCAGTATAAGGCCGTCATAATAAATAGGGTCCGTTCATATTTATCAGGATTTTTAACAGCCATTTCTGCTGCTGTTTCTATTACATATTCCCATTGTAGGCTTGTGAGTCGGCGAATTTGAGTTTGACTTTGCTGTTTTCGAATAAATTTACTTTTTTGTCTTATTAGAGCTACTGGATTCATAAACATATACTCTTCTTGAATCAAGTAGTTAAAATAAGTACTTAATATTGCGAATAATTCTTTAATTGCACCTTGAGATAGGTTGAAATCATCAATATCAACTTTTCTACCAAGTCGATGACTTGCTTTTGAAATTGTGGCAACAAAAGGGCGCCACTCAGGATTTGGAACTCTCTCGCCGTTTCTTTCTATAAATCTAGGGGCTTTTTTTATACCAATCCATGATTTGGGTGGATTTTGACAAAACTTAATATAATCTTCAATATCAGCTCTTTTTATTTGCTTTAAAGACATATTGGCTATATTACAAGACCACTGCAAAACACGCTCTACTTCTCGACGATATGAGTTAAAAGTTCCAACACTACCTTTATAACATTTTAAAAAAGCTAGGGAGTGGTAGAAATCATCGTCGTTTATTTTGGCGTGGACGGATTTTTTAACAATGGCTTTGTCAATATGTTCTAATGAATCAAACATTGGTAATGGTGGCTTTGCATCAGTCATTAGTAATTCACCGCTTTTTAGGAAAATTATATCAGTTGAGATATTAGTTTGATAGTTTATAACTATATATTTGTACTTAAAATTTAGAAGCTGTATTATGCTGAAAAATTAAACAGCCATTGGTTTTGATACCTTTATTTGTATGGGAAACACTAATCTTCTATTAACAAACTTATTCTACAGGCCTATTTCGGACATATCATTTAATGATGCCAAAGCCACTTTCTTTGAGAAACAACTAGTAGGTTATAGTCAAAAATCATTTCAGGATAAATGGTCTTGGCTTAAGAACGCATTTTTTGGTTTGATTTTGGATCAAAATTCAAAAGACGTCGTTGCTGATTTTATGGATAAAAGGCAGTCCTCTACTAACAACAAATATGTTTTATCTCGTGATAAGTGCATTGATTATATTGAGCGTTTTTATTTTTTATATCAAAATATCGATCCCACTTTTAAATTAAATCATGACGCAAAAGCATCTCTTCTTTATTTACTTGAAGATGCGATGACGAATAGTCAACTATGTGAACTAGGGCGTTATATCCGCTTTGAATCAATTAAACCTCTAATTTGATTGCTCAAGCAGATACGATTATTCACAAACAGTTCTCTTACTCTATGAATGCTCTGAATATCTTGCTGTTCGATTGTTTTTATTTGTACAAATTTAGTGCGTGGTCTCGTACCAACCTCAATAATTGCTTCCGTATCTTTATAATCATTTTTATGGTTCGCAACATACGGCGTAACATGTTGTGGGCTAATTAATTTAGGGGCATGTCCCATTTCCTGAAATCGCCTACCCCAGTAGTTTGATGTACCGCACGACTCCATTAATATTGTACAAGCTGGTAGTTTTGTGACAATCCCTACTAACTTTTCTCTATGGCATCGACGCTTCATGACAACCTTGTGGTGTTTATCTACCCCGATTAATTGAAAAGTATTCTTTGCCTAATCAATGCCTAATATAGTAATCTCGTTCATGGACCCGTCTCCTTGTTTGATTAAATGTAACAATCTAATCATGGCTCATTACGAAGCCGAATGTTAGGGGAATGGATCCATTTCATTACAGTAGTTGTTTATTTTTAGGTGAGATAACAGTGGAAAAATCTATCTTTGGATAGAAAAAGACTCCTCTTTTTCTTCAGCATTAGAAGTTGTATCTGGTTTTGGCTTAAAAAAAAGTTTTTTTGTTTTAGTTGATATAATAGAGGGTGCTCTTTCTTCATCACTTATATCATTAACTTCAGGGGCTGGGTAATGCTCATAGCAATCCATCATCAGTTTTAAAATATGTTGTTGTATACCATTAATTGACCTTTCCCTAAAGTACTCAGCTATTTTTGACGGTAAGACTCACTTTTAACGATTAAATCAATAAGTATTTTGAGGGAGTCATTAGAGTTACTGCTGTGTAAATCATCTAAAAGTATAAGAGCTCCACTGACTAACTCTGGTTGAATATCACCTACAGAAAAGATTGCTATATTGGCTAAAATATTTATAGAATTGGAACCAATCATATAGTTTTCATGTGTGATATTTTCCATAGCTATTCTTTTAAGCTCTTCATGATATACAATTGAATATGAATACTTGGCGAATGAACCTAATATCTTTAATGCTATTTGTCTGAAATGGCTATTTATAGTCCTTTTTATTGCTTGGAAGATACTGAGGGCTTCTATATTCAAAATATATGGGAGAAGTGAATTTAATAAATCAAGTGAAAAATTAATTTTTTCATAGTTTTCTATTTCATCTAAATTTGTTTGTAATAATGATGCTATTTTGTTGTGATACTTATTAGGAATCCTTGATATGGAAAACAATAAAATTCTAGTATAGCACTTAACTTCATCTGTGTCTTTTCGTTGTTTTTCAAGCAGGGCAGGAGCATCAAAGTTTAAATTCCCAACACTTTTTCTCTATATTTATCATATAGGGCGGCTTTTCTTCTTTTCCGTGGCACAGAAAACTTCGAAGTCTCTTCTTTTTTTATTAAATTCAATACGAGATGTCGCAT
>JARGPO010000060.1 GCA_029213075.1 Legionellaceae bacterium
CGTCCTTCAGCTCAAAGCGATAAATAATTTACTGAATGTGACAAGTTATTAGGGTCTGTTGACAATTGTTACCACCAGCTGAAAACACAATATTCCCCTACCTCCGCCTAGATGGTCCGACTTGTTCGGACCATCTAGGGAATTTTAAAATAAATCTGGCTAGATACCCTGCATAAAGCAGGGTAAGTAGGGGGAGGGGGTAATGACGTCGCTTAATGCAGCGCTATTAGGCCAAGACCCAACCTATAAACTTTTCAGTCTAATGATTAGATAGTTTAACTTTGATGATCTTGCCCTGTTGCAATAACTAAGAACCTGTTTAAAGTCTTTTAAGTATGATATGTTTTGCCGGGAAAATGATAAAAATATCGGTGCGAATTTTAAAATAGACCCAAAACCATCTTAAACGTTAAGAGGTTCTGAAGAACATAAAGTAGGTTTATTAAATCTAGCAGAAGGAATTAGGAAGGGTATGTAAAGATTGTAAAGTGTAGTAGCTCAAATCTTATCTAACAGGCACCAATTCTAAAAATGGTAATTGCTCGATTAAGTCAGAGCTACTATCTATAGCGCCACCCATTAGCATGCAGACATATTTTTCAAGATATTTCCTATAGCTTGATCCAGCATCGCATCCCTGTCTTCAAAAAGGCTTATCCTAACCCTGCTTACTTGCCCTGACTTGTTCAGGGCATCCAGTCAAATTGATGTTTAAACTACTGGATGGCCCGAATAAATCGGGCCACGTAGGCAGGGACATATGTTGGTTACTCTACAAAAAATATGTCAGCTGACTAATGGGTGGTGCTATACACATATTAATATGTACCGATACATGGCTTATTAATACCTACGCCACACGGCTTGTCCGGGTGGTCTAGGGGCTGATGCTGTCAGATAGGTTATTTTAGTAGTTAGCGTGCCCTGGAGTTCTTGGAAAGGGGATAACATCTCTAACATTACTAACCCCTGTTACATAGCTAACTAAACGGTCAAGACCTAGCCCAAAGCCAGCATGTGGTACTGTTCCATATCTTCTTAGATCTAGGTACCAATCATATCTTTCTTTATCTAGATTTTCCTCACTCATTTTCTTTTCTAGATAATCTAGTCTTTCCTCACGTTGACTACCACCAATTATCTCCCCAATACCAGGAGCAATAACATCCATTGCGGCAACTGTTTTATTATCATCATTTAACCGCATGTAAAAACTTTTTATCTCTTTTGGGTAGTCAGTAATTATTACTGGTTTGCTACATAGTTCTTCTGCAAGATAACGCTCATGCTCAGATTGTAAGTCTAGTCCCCAGCTTACAGGGTATTCAAAATTCTTATCAGATTTTTCTAAGATACTAATGGCTTTAGTGTAGGTCATCACTTCAAAATCAGTCTTTGCCATTAGCTCTATTCTGTCAATTATTCCAGGGCTTACAAACTTATCAAAGAAAACCATGTCTTCGTGCTGCTCGTTTAATACTGCCTTACAAACATAACGTAAAAAATCTTGGCTTAAATCACATATATCCGCTAAATCTGCGAAAGCTACTTCAGGCTCAACCATCCAAAACTCAGCTAAATGACGACTAGTGTTTGAGTTTTCAGCGCGAAATGTAGGACCAAATGTATAAACTTTAGATAAAGCAAGACAAAAGGCTTCTGCATTTAGCTGTCCTGAAACTGTGAGGTATGTTTCCTTACCAAAAAAATCATTCTCTGGCGCTTGGTTTGCAAGCTCTAAAGTACTAACTTTAAATAAGTCACCGGCACCTTCACAATTATTTGATGTAATTATTGGCGTTTGGATCCAAAGAAAACCTTGTTCATGATAAAATCTATGAATAGCCTGTGAGATACAGTTTCTTATTCTGGCAACAGCGCCTATAGTGTTAGTTCTTGGTCTAAGATGAGCTACCTCGCGTAAATACTCTAAAGTATGGCGCTTTGCAGAAATAGGGTAAGTATCTGGGTTTTGTACGAAACCAACGACTTCTACCGATTGAACTTGTATTTCAAAATTTTGACCTTTACCCTGTGATGCAACTAACACGCCATTGGCAATTATTGAGCATCCAGCCGTTAACTGTAGGATTTCACTTTCATAGTTTGCCAAATCTTTCGAAGCAACTAATTGAATAGGAGAGTGGCATGAGCCATCATGTAGATTAATAAACGATATCCCAGCTTTAGAGTCTCGTCTTGTTTTAACCCATCCTTTTACAGTAACTTCTTCACCTGCCTCGACTTTTCCACCCAGACAGTTTTTTACTGAGAAAACTTTATTCATAAATAAACCTGATAACAACATTACTATTAGCCGAGCATTTTATACCTAAACACCTAACACTAGCAATATCTTAGGCCTATGAACATGTCTACATTTCAATATAATTTGGTCCACCACCGCCTTCAGGTGCAGTCCAAACAATATTTTGCTTTGGGTCTTTTATATCGCATGTTTTACAGTGTAAGCAGTTTTGAGCATTGATTTGTAGTTTTGGACCATTATCACCATCGACTATTTCATATACTCCTGCTGGACAATATCTTGTTTCTGGTGAGGAATATTCTTTATAATTGATAGTCATTGCTAATGACTTGTCTCTTAGTTTTAAGTGACAGGGTTGATTTTCTTCATGAAACGTATTGGATAAATAAACAGATGATAAAATATCAAAAGTTAAAATTCCGTCTGGCTTAGGGTAAGTGATTTTATTGGCTTTATTAGATTTTTTAGTTTGTTTGAAGTCAGCATGATTTTTTAAAGTCCAAGGGCTTTTACCTTTGGAGATATAAGTTTCAAAACCAGCATTTACAAGACCAGCTATTAGACCAAATCTAAATCCAGGACGAATATTTCTAACTTTATATAATTCATCAAAGACCCAAGATTTTTGCATAGCTATTTCATATTCAACATTTACAGATAAATCTGTTTTAATTAAGTCGAAGCTTGTTTTTGCTGCAACCATTCCTGAATGCATAGCCGTATGAATACCTTTTATTTTAGCGACATTAAGAAATCCAGCGCTATCTCCAATCAGTACTCCCCCAGGAAAGCTTAATTTTGGAATTGATTGAAGTCCACCTTCATTTAGAGCTCTTGCGCCATATGAGATTCGCGTTCCATTTGCTAATAGTTTGGATACAAGAGGGTGGGTCTTAAAACGCTGAAATTCTGAAAAAGTATTTAACCAGGGGTTTTTATAATCAAGACCAATTACAAAGCCTAAGGCTATTTTATTATTTGGCAAGTGATAAATAAAACTGCCACCATAAGTGGCGCTATCTAATGGCCATCCGACAGTGTGGGTAACATTACCAGGCTCGTGCATTTCTTTGGGTATTTCCCATATTTCTTTTAATCCTAGCGCGTAAGTTTGCGGACAACTATTTTGTTTTAAGTCAAATTTATGAATTATTTTTTGACTTAATTGACCACGACACCCCTCAGAAAACAAGGTTTGTTTCGCATGAATATGCATCCCTGGCTGATAGTTTGGTGATTTCACATTGTTTTTATCAACGCCCATCTCACCTGTTACGACACCAATAACAGCGCTATCTTCATCGAATATTATGTCCGCAGCAGAAAATCCTGCATAAATTTCACAGCCCAGATCTTCTGCTTGCTTAGCAAGAAATTTAACTAGCTCACCTAAACTAATTATATAGTTACCATCATTGGCCATTGGTTTTGGTGTTGGTAGCTTAAATGATTTTGTTTTAGTTAAATAATAGAATGAATCTTGTTGAACTTCACTATACAATGGAGCTTGCTTCCAGGTGTCTGGTAATAGCTCTTTTAACGTTCGTGGTTCAAGTACGGCTCCTGATAATGTATGAGCGCCAACTGCCGAGCCTTTTTCAAGCACACAAACGCTAATTTCTCTATTTTCTTTGGCAGCTAATTGTTTTAAATGAATCGCCGCAGATAATCCCGCAGGACCGGCACCAATAATTAGAAAGTCATACTCCATTATTTCTTGTCCCACAAAACCTCCTTGTCAAAGCTAAAAATACAAAACTTGCATTCGCTGGAACTTTATCATTTCAATATTTATTACTCAATAGAGTATGTTAAAACTTCTTAAATATATATTAACTAAGTAATATATAGATAAGTATCAAAATTATTAGTATTAAGATATGTCTAAATTGAACCGCAGGGCAGGAGCATCAAAGTTTAAATTCCCAACACTTTTTCTCTATATTTATCATATAGGGCGGCTTTTCTTCTTTTCCGTGGCACAGAAAACTTCGAAGTCTCTTCTTTTTTTATTAAATTCAATACGAGATGTCGCAT
>JARGPO010000019.1 GCA_029213075.1 Legionellaceae bacterium
GCATTTCTAAGTTACGACAAAAAATAAGGCCAGGAAGACATGTTCCAAGGAAATCACTAAAACCAATTAGTAAGTGGAGAAATGGGAATGGAGGTTCTACTGCTAATGCTTAACCGAATGCCATTGGTTGACAATTGGTCCCCAGCGCCTACGTGCCTCGGACAAGCGGAGGCACGTAGGCGCTGGGGACCAATTGTCAATACGCCCTAGTAATAAATAAAAGTTAAAAATTAATTAGGGATATGTAGAGTTGCTACAGTCCCAATGTTTGATTCGCTTTGTAGTTCAATATGGCCATTATGTAGATTCATAATAGATTTCACCAAGGTTAACCCTAATCCAAGATTATTTGAGGTGCGGGTGGTATCTGCGCTATAACATCTATCAAATACTTTAGGCAAGTCCTCACTCTTAATTCCTATGCCGTTATCTTTGACCACAATAATAGTTGTGTGTTTAAGTTTTTCTACACTGATATCTATGTGACTTTTAGCGGGGCTATATCTTAAAGAGTTAGTTATAAGATTGCTTATTGCTCTTTTTATCAGGTTTTTATCTGCATGTAATACTGCATTACCGGAAATATTAAGAGTTATTTCTTGTTCATCGGCGGCAATTTGAAAAAAATCGATAAGGGATTTTAATATTTGTTTAATTTCAAAACTTTCTTTTTCAAGTGATAGTTGACCTTGATCAGAGCGCGCCAAGAAAAAAAGGATTTCAATCAGCTTTTGTAAGTGCTGATATTCCTCCATTTGTGATACTAGTATATTTTGATAATCCACGTTTTTTTGCTTTGTTGATAGAGCAAGTTCTGTTACTCCCATGAGATTGTTAAGAGGAGTACGTAATTCGTGCGCAATATCGGATGAAAATTGATTTAATTGTGCAAATGAATTCTCTAGTTGCTCGATCATTTTGTTGAATTTTTCCCCCATTTGCTTCAACTCTTTGGGTAGTGATTTTAAATTAATTCTTTGGTGTAGAGAACTTGAGTTGATTTTTTTTATGGTCTGCTCAAACTCTTTAATTTTTTTTAACCCATTTCTTGTAACAATATATGCTAATACAACTGATAAAAAACCGACTATCATTAAGATAAAGAACAATGTATATGAACAAAATGATAATAGATATTTTGATTGAAATGGGTCGAGACTCTCAGAAAACCTTGCTATTTTGGAGAAGAAAATTAGTGCTGCGATGGCAAACATGCTTGTTGTTGACAAAGAGTAAAGCAATATTAATTTACTAGAAATAGATCTTAATTTAAGAGAACTAACGATCTTCCAAAACATATCCTACTCCTCTAACAGCATGAATTAGTTCCCTATCAAAATTCTTATCTATTTTATCTCTGAGTCTTTTAATGGCTACATCAATAATGTTGGTATCACAATCAAAATGCATATCCCAGATCTGCTCAGCTATATAGGTTCTAGATAAAACCTTTTCTGTATTTAGTGCTAATAGTTTAAGTAGCATATATTCTTTAGCGGATAGTTGAATTTGTTTATTATTTCTATGTACTTTATGTTTGTCCATATCTATTGTTAAATCTAATATTTTAATAATTGTATTTGCCTGATTTGTGTTACGCCTAAGAATGGATTGGATACGTGCTAGTAACTCTGAAAAAGCAAATGGTTTAATTAAATAGTCATCTGCCCCAGAATTAAGACCTCGAACGCGATCATCTATGCTATCTTTTGCAGTTAAAAATATAATGGGAGTACTGGGTTTTATACTTTTAATTTTATCTAATAGAGTAAACCCGTCCATTTGGGGTAACATAATATCAAGAATAATTACCGAGTAATTAAACTCTGTCGCAAGATGTAAGCCTGTAACACCATCGTGGGCCACATCTACTGAAAAAAAACTCTCCTGAAGAGCCTTAGCCAGATAAGAGGATGTTTTCTTATTATCTTCAATAACTAGGATTCTCATTACAAATCAACTCATTATAAAATAAAATATTTTAACATAAAGATGCAATGTTGACCATTCCATATGGGTGATTTAGTTAGTAAGTGAAACTTTGCTATTGATAATTTATAAGCTAAGATTATATGTGTATTCACTTTATGAGAAAAACATTATGAGCGCTGGACTACTTAATTTGTTTGCTGTAATTGTTTTATTTGGTGTTGTTCTTTGGTTTGTCTGTCGGTTTATTCCAATGGCGCCAATTATTACTAGGATACTTAATCTTTTAGTTGGTATTGTTTTAGTTGTCTACATCCTTCAGTTTCTATCGATCATTAATAATGTTATACCTATGATAAACTTAATTAATTAGACAAATATAGACTCATTTAATTTGAAAGCTGGACCAGCAAGTTATTTATATCTTTAATTCTCTCTTCGTGAGCTGGATTGTCTAGGTTAAACCGTAGTTTTGTTGGTCCTTCTAGTTTATAACGAGTACTTTTAAGCTGAATAAGTTTTATTAGTTCAACTGAGTTGATGTTTGGGGTTTCAGAGAACTCTATGCTACCTTTATCAGTTGATGCATATATTTTATTAATTCCCATTTTTGCCGCTAAAAACTTAAGCTCTGTTAACTTGCATAATAGCTTTAGTTGGATTGGTAGCAAACCATAGCGATCTATTAATTCTACTTGCAGATCTTTAAGCTGAGATTTGTCTGTAGCATTGGCAATTCTTTTATACATAATAAGTCTTACGTGTACATCAGATATATAATCATCAGGTATGATTGCTGGCATTCTTAAGTCAATTTCTGGGCCATTATTCATAGGATATGCAAGCTCAGGGGTTTTGCCTGATTTTAAATCATTAACAGCTTTGTCGAGCATTTCCATATATAGACTAAAGCCAATTGCGTGCATATTACCGCTTTGACCATCACCTAATAACTCACCAGCACCCCGTATTTCCATATCCATAGTTGCTAGGGTGAATCCTGCTCCTAAGTTTTCAAATGATACAATTGCCTCTAATCTTTTTTTAGAATCAGATGTAAGCAATTTTTCATTTGGAGTCATGAGATAGGCATATGCTTGGTGATGGGATCTTCCAACCCGGCCGCGTAATTGATGGAGTTGGGCAAGACCAAATTTATCAGCTCTATCAATAATAATAGTGTTTGCAGTTGGGATATCTATGCCTGTCTCAATAATAGTTGTACAGACAAGAACATTAAATCTATTATGGTAGAAGTCAGACATAATCCTTTCGAGATCTGTTTCTTTCATTTGCCCATGAGCATTACGAATGTTGGCCTCTGGTACCAACTCTTGTATATCTAGACAAGTTTTCTCAATAGTTTGGACATTATTGTGTAGAAAGAAAACTTGTCCGCCACGAAGAATCTCTCTAAGAATTGCCTCTCGAATAGTCCCGTTATTTCTTTCCTGCCAGAATGTCTTAATAGCTAATCTTTTAGCTGGCGGCGAAGCTATTAAAGAAATATCTCTAATACCAGCCATCGACATATTTAGGGTTCGTGGAATAGGGGTCGCGGTCATGCATAAAACATCTACTTGAGCACGTAGGGTTTTCATATGTTCTTTTTGTTTTACACCAAAGCGATGTTCTTCATCAATTATTAGTAAGCCTAAATTCTTAAATTCTATATTTTTTTGAAATAATTTATGAGTGCCTATTATTATATCAATTTGACCATTGGCTAGAGACTTAACAATTTTAGTTGATTCTTTTGCGCTCCTAAATCTAGATAATAAGTCTACAGTAATAGGAAAATCTACAAATCTTTCTCGAAAAGTCTCAAAATGTTGACCAGCTAGAAGGGTGGTTGGAGCTAGAATACAAACTTGTTTGCCATTTTGAGCAGCAAGATATGCTGCTCTCATTGCAACTTCTGTTTTACCAAAACCAACGTCACCACAGATTAGACGGTCCATTGGTTTTGTTGACTGCATATCTTTAATTATCTCATTAATAGCATCTGTTTGATCTGGTGTTTCACTAAAAATAAAGCCACTCGCAAATCGTTGGTAATCAATTGCATGAAAATCATATTTAAATCCTTTGCTTGCCTCTCTTTTTGCATATATTTCTAATAATTCAATTGCAACATCATTTACTTTTTCAAAGGCTTTATTTTTTTCTTTTTGCCATTGATCGCTACCTAAGCGGTGAAGAGGGGCGTGATCGCTATCTGCTCCTGTATATCTGCTAATTAAGTGTAATGAAGTCACAGGAACATAAATTTTATCTTCATTTGCATAGGTTAATATTAAAAACTCATTTGTATCACTATCAAAAGTTTGCAAACCTTGATAGCGACCAACCCCAAATTGAATATGAACAACTGGAGCTCCAATACTAAGCTCTGCTAAGTCTTTAATAATTACATCTGGATTTACGGTCTTGGAACTTGATTTTTTTCTGCTGCTTGTAATTTGTTCGCCAAATAATTGCGATTCATTGATGATAGAAATTGATTGTTCAGGTATCTCGGCGCCATACATTAATGCGCCAACACATATGTTTGTTTTTGAGTCATCATGGATAAATGATTGCCAGGACGTTTGTTGTTTAGCAGAAATATTACTTTGTCTTAGCATTTCTAAAAGCATTTCTTGACGACCGATACTTTCAGCAATTATTAAAAAACGATTAGATGATTCGCTAATGTATTTACTTAAATTATGCAGAGGCGCTTGACTTTTTCTATCTACTGGAAGTGATGGTGGCTCTTCTGTATTAAAATTATGATTGTTACTTTTTTCTAAAATAGAATTGTGATAAAAAGATACTTGAGTAAACTGATTAGCACTTTCTAATAGTTCATCGGCTTTTACAAAGCACTCATCTGGTTTAAGGATAGGGCGAGATATATTACCCTGTAGCTGATCATACCTTTGTACTAATTCATCCCAAAATTTATCAGCATATTCATGAGTATTTTCAATACGGCAAACGCTCGCATCTTTGGGTAAATAGTCAAAGATAGTCGCTGTTTTTTCAAAAAATAAAGGTAAATAGTACTCAATACCATTGGTAAATTGATTATTGCTCACCGCTTCATAGATTGAGCATTGTGTTGGGTTAACACTGAATTTATCTCTAAATGATTGCCTGAAAAGCGAAATACTTTTTTGATTCAGTGGAAACTCGCGTGCAGGTAGAATGGTTATATCTTGAAGTTTAGATACAGTGCGTTGGGTGTCTGGGTCAAATGATCTTAAGCTCTCTATTTCATCATCAAATAACTCTATCCTAAATGGTAATTCACTACCCATTGGATATAGGTCTAGTATGGA
Organism: Legionellaceae bacterium; assembly: GCA_029213075.1. Taxonomy (GTDB): domain Bacteria; phylum Pseudomonadota; class Gammaproteobacteria; order Legionellales; family Legionellaceae; genus 2-12-FULL-35-11. Next base: position 5,256 of record JARGPO010000019.1, read on the forward strand.
GCCTCTTTTTGAAAACTCACCGTGTTCTAAGACAGTATTTACATGATAGTAACCAGCTTTTTGTAGGTCATCTCGAAAATTTTCAATGTTTAAGGTTTGACCGCATTTTAAAATCAAGCTGTTTTGCTTTAAAAAGTCATGAGGACAAATTCGATGCATTAATGTGCTGGTTGCTGTTATGACGATAGCATTTTTAGCTTGAGAAAGACGACTTAAAACATATAATCTTTCAGAGATTATGTCTTGATGAGGAGAAAACTGATCGTATGGAAGAGTTTCCCAGTCTGGGAACAATAATATTTCTGGTTTGGTAGGTGAATTTTCTAAGAAAAACTCAAGCTCAGTCATCATCTGACCCGCTGTGAGGTTATCTTTAGTAATTATTAGTTTTATTCCTTTTGTCTGCTCGCAATATTTGGCTAGAGAAAGAGGAAGGGCGCTGCCATATAACTTGCCTACTCGTTGTTTATTACTTTGCGACTTAGGAAAAGAAAACATTGTTAAATCAGATTCTATCTTCAAAAAATATTTCGTAGTATACCGATAGTTCAGCTGTTACTCAACTCGTTGGTGATTCTAAATATTGGTTTTAATTATGAATGCTTAAGGTGTACACCTTCATCATCCACCGGAGTTGGTTTTTTATCTAGACGAGCTCTATCTAAATAAGAAAGTCTACGCTCCCTTAAACTTTGTTTTGAAAGTAAATGCGGGCTAGTTTCTCTAATTTTGTTTGCTAGGAATGCAAGCTCGAGACTAATTATTTGGTTGTTGTCATCAAAAAGAGGATGATACACGTAAAAACCATTTTCTGCGTCTTCTAAATCATCGTTCCTATAAGGGTGTTTTCTACATTCAGATTTATAGTAATTAATTAGAGAGTCTTGGTTAAATACATAAGATGTACCCGGTTGTACTTGCGTTGATCCATTACTCTTATATTCTTGTTTTACAAGAACTACAGTATGTTTGTTTATTGGCTCTAATGAAATAGGGCAATCTTCAGTTTCTTTAAGCCTGGAATGTAGGTTTTGGTATTGTTGGAATAATGTTTTGAAGTTAGGTTCATCTATTTGGTCACAATTTTTTATTTCTTCATCAGTTAACAATTGGACCGATTTTATATCGTTTATTTCATACTGACTAAGCGCATATAATAAATATTTTCTGTTCAATAAGCCACTGAAAAAAGTATTTTTATTATCTAGTTTCTTATATAAGTCAAAGGTTTGTTGCGAATAAGGTTTCTTTGATATCTCTTCAATCATAATCGTTAACGTACATCTTAACAACAAGAATGAGTCATCATATCTGTCATATATTCCAGTCAAACCAAGCTCAAAGCCTTGAAACAATCCATATAGGGGAGAGAAAGCAACCTTTAGAATAGAGTTTAAAACCAGCCACCCAAATTTTAATAAATGGGTAGCAATATCAAGTAAAAAAGATGGCAGTTTAATTATGAGTTGTTGAGGATTGTTATTTAATATATCAAATAAAGTTAGAGTGAATTTAGTCAAATATGAAATTAGTACAAATGCAACCTTAAGAAGTTCAATTATGCTATTTATAATAGTGTATAAGGGAATATTAATAATTGTCCCTAAAAGCCTATTAATTATATCGCCAAGTTCTAGCATATCAGTTGTTAATTGAGAGTCCTTATCTTGTGCGAAGTGAGCGCTAGATGGCAAATCGGTTGGGTAATTCATATTTAAATTTTTGATATATATAGAAGTAAATATTATACGTGCAACTAATTTATTGTCAAATATTTGTCTATTACTAAAAATAATAAGCAACTATTGCTCCTGAGAATAACCCAAATAAATGGCCCTCCCAAGAAACTCCTTTTTTGCCTGGGAAAATTGATAGGAATATACCGGCAAAATAATAGATACAAATAACACCAAGGATAATAGATACAATTGTAGCTTGCTGATAAATGTTACTCACTAATAATGCCCAGTAGCCAGTAATTACACTGCTTGCTCCAACGTGAATTCCAGGTTTGGCAAATAGCCAGGTCATTATTCCGCTTAATAATGTTATGTATATTGAAACTTGAATAAAGTACTCAACTCCATCGATTAGTATGAAATTACTCAAGACAATTAATGGAATAGTATTAAAAAATAAATGATTAAAATCAGCATGTAAAAAAGGTGCGCATACTATGCCAGGTATTCCAAATAAACTTCTTGGTATTATCCCTAAATATAATAGTTTCTTACCAAGAAATAAATTGATATAAAAAACTCCCCACATAACCATGAATATTTTTAATAAGTATGGAAAGTTTAATTTTGTTTGTTCAACTATTATCCCTAAACTAATACTGATTTCCTCTAACATAACTCATCCAAAGTTTGGTGTTCTAGAATATATTGATTTAAATTATCTTGCTCTGCTGTATTTAATTGTAGGCCAAGCTTGGTTCTTCTCCAAAGTACATCTTCACTGGTTGTAGCCCACTCTTCAGAAATTAGATAGTCAACTTCTACTTGATACAATATTTTGCTAAACATCTTTCCTAGATCCTGTTTGTTAACACAAGATTTTAAAATATTTTCAGTTAATGTTCCGTATGTTGCAAGATAGTGGGATAATATTTGCTTATCAAGCCAGTGATACTTTTTCTTTGCAAATTTTTGATAAGATGCACATTGCATGTTTTCAAATTCAGCTCCCGGTAATAACATATCTTTGGTTTTAGACCTCTCAATCTCTTTAAACACACACTTTAGTTTATCTATTGCTTGTTCTGATAAATCTCTGTATGTGGTTATTTTACCACCATAAATAGATATTACTGGGGCAGGGGAGTTTGCATATTGTAGGAGGTAGTCTCGACTTAACTTTGATACTCCTTTATTTTTATCTGCAAGAAGAGGTCTGATACCACTCCATGTAGAAATAATCTCATCTCTACAAATATTAGTATTGAAATAACTATTAACTATTTTTAATAAATAGATTATTTCAGCTTCGTCGATCTTTATCTCATCAACCTTGTGATTGTAATCTTGTTCGGTTGTACCAATCATTGTATAGCCGTTATAAGGTATTACAAATATGATTCTTTTATCTGTATTTTGTAATAAGTAGGCGTGCTCACCCTCATATAATTTTTTTGTAACTATATGACTGCCTTTTACTAAAGACATTTTTATTTCCGATTTGATTTTAAGAATTGAATCTATAGGTTTAATCCAAGGTCCAGTAGCGTTAATTACCGATTTTGCAAATACTTTATAAGTGCCATTTTTTTTAGATTTTATGGTTAAATTCCAAATTCCATCAATAACTTCGCTTGCAATTAATTGACTATTCGGTTGGATATTAGCACCGTGTTTTTTAGCTTGAATTGCATTAACAATTGTTAAGCGTGCATCATCAGTTCTACAGTCATAGTACATAAATCCATTTTTAATATTAGAACGCAATGGCTTAAAATATTTTGGAAATTTTACACGTTTAATATAATGGTTATTTGGAAGGGTGTTTTTACTGCTGAGATGGTCATAGATATATAGACCCAATTTAATCCACAACATAGAACGGCTATTTTTTGAGTTTGCTAAGATAAATGCTAGAGGATGAATAAGGTGCGGTGCGATTTGAATTAAAGTTTGTTGCTCATTTAGAGATTTAGATACAAGCTTAAAGTCAAAACTTTCTAAATAGCGTAGCCCACCATGAATAAGTTTAGAGCTGCTTGAGGAAGTCTTTGATGCTATGTCATCTTGCTCGCAAAGCATAACAGATAATCCTCGCATGGCGGCATCAGCTGCGCAACCACAGCCATTGATGCCACCACCGATAATAACTAGATCATACAACGTCACGCTTAGTATGTCCGGTATAAAGTTGGCGAGGTCGGCCAATTTTTAAAGGTCCAGAAGTCATTTCCATCCAATGAGAAATCCAGCCAACTGTGCGAGCCAGCGCGAAAATTACAGTAAACATATTAGATGGAATACCAATTGCACTTAAAGTTAATCCTGAATAGAAATCAACATTTGGATAGAGTTTTTTCTCTATAAAATAGTCATCTTCTAGAGCAATTTGCTCTAATTTCATGGCCAATTTAAAGAGAGGGTCATCCTTTGCGCCAACGGCATTTAAAACTTTATGACAAGTCTCGCGCATAACTTTAGCTCGAGGATCGTAGTTCTTATATACTCGGTGCCCAAAGCCCATTAATCTAAATGGGTCATTTTTATCTTTAGCACGTTTAATGTATTCATCAATTTTATTTATATCGCCAATTTGCCGCAACATATTCAGGCAAGCTTCATTTGCACCACCATGAGCAGGCCCCCATAGAGCACCAATTCCAGCAGAAATACATGCAAAAGGATTAGCCCCAGTTGAACCTGCAAGCCTAACTGTTGATGTAGATGCGTTTTGCTCATGATCTGCGTGTAGAATTAAGATAGTATCCATCGCTTCAACTAAAACTGGATCAGGAGTCGTATCTTCAGTTGGAAATCCAAACATCATATGCAGGAAATTCTCTGAGTATGACATTTTGTTTTGTGGATACATATATGGCATACCAGTTGAATATTTGTATGTCATTGCAGCAAGGGTAGGCATTTTTGCAATTAGTCGAATAGCGGATGTGTATCTATCTGCTTCATTGTTTAAATCCATCGAATCATGGTAGAAGGCAGACAATGCACCAACAATCCCAACCATTATTGCCATAGGATGAGCATCACGACGAAACCCATTTAAAAACTGATACATTTGCTGATGTACCATAGTATGGTTGTATACTAAGTCTTGGAAGTTAGTTTGATCGTTTTGATTTGGTAATTCTCCATTTAGTAATAAGTAGCAAACGTCTAAAAATGATTTTTTGCTAGCTAATTGTTCTATTGGATAGCCACGATAAAGTAAAATGCCATTTTCGCCATCAATATAAGTTATCTTAGATTCACAAGAGGCTGTCGACATAAATCCAGGATCAAAAGTAAATCGATTGGTTGTTCCAAGTTTACCTATATCGATTACTTCTCTGCCTATGGTTGGTGTGTATATCGGTAATTTGATGCTCTCTTGCCCATCTATTACTAGGCTGGCTTCTTTTTCACTCATTAGCTGTTCCTATTATGTTGATTAATCTATCCGCTGTTAACTGAACTATATTAAAATGGCCACCTACAGTCAATTTATAAATGAATTTGGTGGTGATGCGTGAATATCCTTTGAGTTTTAAATGTTTTTTGTGTTATTGTAGCCCTAGATTAGTTAAGGATTAATATGTCTTATTTTAAAAAAATATGTCTTGTTACATTAATACTTCTTCATCCATTCGTAGTTTACGCTGAAGATGCTTTGTCTCAATGGAAAGAAGTACAATTATTTATAGACGACATGGTTGAGAATCACAAGTTTGATAGGAAAAAATTAACAGCTGTTCTTAATGAAGCTAAGTTTCAGCCTAAAATCATAGAAGCAATGGATAGGCCTTATGAGAAAAAGTCTTGGGATGCATACAAAGGATTATTCTTAACTAAAAATAGAATTAATGAAGGCGTTTCTTTTTGGCATGAGAATCAAAAAACACTTACTGAAGTAGAAAAAAAATACGGGGTTCCAGCTGATATTATAGTTGCGATAATTGGTGTTGAAACACTTTATGGTAAGCATAAAGGAAAATATAGAGTTCTCGATTCATTAACAACCCTTGCTTTTAACTACCCTAAAAGGTCTAAGTTCTTCACAAAAGAATTGCGTGAGTATTTATTGCTTTGTCGTGAGCAAAACGTGCCCGCAACCAAGTATTATGGTTCATATGCTGGGGCTATTGGAATACCGCAATTTATGCCAAGCAGTTATAGATTTTATGCTATTGATTCTCAAGGAAAAAAGGGTCAGGCTGACTTAATGAATAAGAATCAAGACGTGATTTACAGTGTTGCTAATTATTTTGTGAAAAATGGCTGGAAAAATACCGCTGAGGTGGCCGAAATAGCTAAAGTAAGCGGTGATGCATATAAAAATCTATCAATTAACACTAGAGCTCCCGGATATACATTTACAGATATCTTATCTTCAGGTGTTAAGCCTGCTTTAAGTAGAATGAAGCACCCAAGCAAAGCTGGATTGATTGAATTAGAAACTAAAAGTGGTCAAGAATATTGGCTTGCGTATTCTAATTTTTATGTTATTACCCACTATAATCGCAGCCCTCAGTACGCATTAGTTGTTCATCTTCTTTCTGAAAAGCTTAAAGAAAACAATCACACATCATCATAAATAAGTGACAATATCTTCCTAGCTAATCCAATTTAACTAGGAAGATCTATTAGGTTAAATATAGTTCAAAATGCTTGTGTATTTGCACAAACATGATACAATGTATTCTTTGCTTGAACTAATATCCTATGCCTAACCAATATTTAATTAGTAAACATAGAAAGTCAAAAATTAAATCCAGGAATAAAGCGCTTGGGACAATTCTTGCGGCAGCAAGTGGTGTTATGGGGCCATGGATATGTTTAAGCACGGGTGCGAGTGTTGCTCTTCACGAAGTCGTAGGTCATGGTTTACTAGGAATAGGACTGACATCTAGTTATCCTTCAGGTTCAGGACCAACGTATTGGGTTGCAGGATTTGATCAGTTTCACCGGATGGAGCATGCTCAAACTCCAGCATCAGGTATAAAAGAGTTTTTTTCATGGATGTTTGTTCCACACTCTGATAACGGTGTATCTGGAACAACAAGCAGAACAAGTGCTGTGCAACCAAACGGGATTGGTAACTATCTTGGTGTTGATGGCCGAAGCGCCTGGATTTCTATAGCTGGCTCTGTGCCAGGATTGTTTGTAAATACTTTATTTGTATCTGCAGGTATGTCAATTAGAAAGAAACACCCTAGAATGGCTTTGGCATTAATTATTTTTGGCTTAGAAAATAGCTTAATTGAAGCCTCATATGCAATATCTGCGGCTTGTATGTCAAACTCAGCTCTTCGAGAAAACGCAAGTCATGGTCACGATTTTGCTAATTTTGCTGTCCGAATGAGCTCAATCACAGGAATGAGTCCTTCTTTAATTGCAATCTCTACGGCGTTATTTTGGACTGGATTTGTGCCCTTAATCGCTTTAGGAATATATTTTTATCAAGAGTCGCATAAGTTAGATGTTGTTTCAGATCAATTTGCTATTGAATATCTGATTACAAACATAAAAACAGATGAAGTTAATTTACAAGATAAAATTTGTGAATTTTATGAAAAAGACGATTTTAATTTATTGAATAAAAGTAAAATATTGAAAGATCAATTGTTATATGAATATCTTATTGAAAACTTACCTGAAAAACTAATTTTTGATGCAAAGATAAAAGTTTTGGAGTTATGGCAACCAAAGTTAAAGCCAAGCAGAACCGAAAAGTTATTATCACTATCGATGTTTTTGATGGTAGCTATCGGAATTTCCGTACAAATTATGGCAATACTATCTGCTACAATTCTACCAGTATTACTTCCTGCAGTTCTCGTTCTTCAATCTATATTACCTGTTTTAGGAGTAATTTCAATTGCCTGTGGAGTTTATGAAACTAATAAGGAGCTAACTTGCCCAAGTATACAGGTACCAATGCTAGCCAAGATTCTTAGTATTTTAAAATTATGTGTAACTACAACTATGGTTGGTTTACTTATTGTTGCTACATTTGTACCAGGTATGCAGTTTATTTTTCTACCTGTAGTTTTGATTGGTTCTATAGCATCACTAGGTTTGGGATTTGGTAAGGAATGTGTTATCAAGAAGGCTTTTAATCACAGCGTAAGGTCAAAAAGTTTGTTATTATTTGATAATGAGGATACTGGCGTTGACCACAATAATGAAGATAGATCTCCACCTGAGATTACAGAACAAAACTCATATAGCGCCACCCATTAGCATGCAGACATATTTTTCAAGATATTTCCTATAGCTTGATCCAGCATCGCATCCCTGTCTTCAAAAAAGCTTATCCTAACCCCGCCTACTTGCCCTGACTTGTTCAGGGCATCCAGTCAAATTGATGTTTAA
>JARGPO010000049.1 GCA_029213075.1 Legionellaceae bacterium
TTTGATCAATATTAAATAAAGTGGATTGGATAGTAGGGGTATCCTCTAACAAGAATTTTAGTGAATTGTTACCACCAGCTGAAAACACAATATTCCCCTACCTCCGCCTACTTGGTCCGACTTGTTCGGACCATCTAGGGAATTTTAAAATAAATCTGGCTGATACCCTGCATAAAGCAGGGTAAGTAGGGGGGAGGGGGTAATGACGTCGCTTAATGCAGCGCTATTAGGCCAAGACCCAACCTATAAATTTTTCAGTCTAACGATTAGATAATTTAACTTTGATGATCTTGCCCTGCTTTATGTCTGAGAGATTCTCACTTTTTATTTTCCATCCAACGACCCCTACTTACTCCGCTTTATGCGGATTATCTACACATGTTATGAATACAGTAACGCTATTAACATTCATTTTAAATAGATAACCCGCATAAAGCGGGTTAAGTAGAGCATGTGGTGGAAAAGTGAGTTAAGTAGAGAGTATCTGGGGCAAACATATAGTGCCGGGTGGCATTATAGATATAGGCCTATCTAAATTTCTAATCGCATCTAACATTATTTCTGCTAATCCATCTGAACGGTCAGTAGCATTTATCATATTTATCTCTCCTCTAGCGTATATATCCCAACTAGGCGTTAAAGCATTACAGGAAACCAAAACCCTATTATGCTACTTATCATCTCTAGATTGGTTATGGATAAGAACCATTAAAAATCGCAGTGGACTATTGGTAATTTATAAGTTTTAATGTATAAACTACCAATACAAAATAGTGTCATGAATCATAAATCTAAACTAACAATGACTTGGCTGCTTAGCTATATCTCGATTGCATCCGTATCAGCCTCAATGATAACCCCAGGCCTCTCAAATATAGAGCACACTTTTTCCTTAAACGCAGGCAAAGTTGAATGGATCGTATCCTCCTTTCTAATAGGATATGTGATAGGGCAATTACTATATGGTCCTATAGCCAATGTTTATGGTCGCTTGGGCGCACTGAAATGGGGATTGAATATAAATCTAATTGGTCTCATATTTTGTCTGTTTGCAAGTTTTTATCCTCATTATTCTTTGCTTTTAGTAGGGCGATTCATCACAGGACTAGGATCTGCAGCAGGCCTTACCTGTACCTTTATGTTGATTAATGAATGGTTGCCAGAAGATCAACGTAAAACAGCTATGGCTTATTCTATTTTATCATTTGCATTAGGAGTTGGTTTTGCCGTTCTCATCGGTGGTATTATTACCCAATATACACAATGGCAAGGATGTTTTGTCTTTCTACTCCTGCATGGCCTTCTTATGCGAATGGGCACTTGTGTTTTTAGCGAAACACTAATTAAACCGAAATCATTCCATATTCAAACCCTACTACGTGACTATGGCCATGCTTTACGCTCTTTCAAATTGCTAGTCTTTTCTATAATTTGGGGGGCTTGCTCTGCAATTGGCTATTGCTACTCCGCAGCCGCACCACAAATTGCAAATCAATTTCTACACTTATCTGCCGCTCAATATGGTTACTGGAATACTATCAACATCATTGGTATGCTTATTGGTGGATTATCCGCACGAGTATTGATGCAACGCTTTTCCGTGATTAATGTCATCGGTATCGGCTATGTTGGAACATTTACGGCTCTTCTGAGTTTAGTCAGCATGTTTTATGTCGAAAGCCCGTCAGTATTTTGGTTTTTTCTCACGACATGTGTACTTTATTGTTGTAGCTCTTATTTATTTGCAGGAGGTTCTTATATGTCCTCCAATGCTATTGAAGATAAAGCCAGCGCTTCCTCAATGATGAGCTTTGTTAATATGGGCATTGCCACATTAAGCGTTGTGATAATGGGGTACCTTTCATCTAACCCCTTTAATGCATTATTAATAATTTTAGCAGGTGTTCTTTTGACCTCTCTCATATTATTAACTGTATTTCTAGTGCGTAATCGTAGCTTATAATGATTAATAAAACATTTACCTCTTAACCTCTAGCAAACTGAAGTGACATCAAATCAATAATACTATCTTTTAAAATACAATATGCATACTTATCAACGCCTGATTCAGCTAAGCGCTCTTTCACTTGCATAAAAGCATACTTCGCTTTGTGATTTTCAGATAAAAAATCTCTAAAACTTAGAGCGAATTTCCAATTTAAACTGTCAACAAGGCGAATATGAAGATTATATGCTTGGTTTTGAAAAGAACCTTTAAAAAACCGCTTTTCCCATTCTGGACTAAAATAATCCTTATCTTTAAATGGCACGTGATCTTGTTTGATATCCTCAATCATTTCAAAACCAATTGATTCGAGCTTAGTTTTTATTAATTTTATTTCATCAAATGAACGAATAGAGCACTGAATATCAACAATATCTTTAGCTTTCATACCGTAAATAGAAGTTGAACCAATATGTTGAATATCAACGATCAAATCCTTACAAGATAAAAGTAATTCATTTTTTAATAATAAAAATTTTTCATCCCAAACAGAATTGTAATCTGTTAATTCAATCATAATTTATACCTCTTGTACCTAAAAATTATAAAATATAATAGGTTCTGTTGACAATTGGGTGCGCGAGTCAAAAATCAGGATGATTTAGCACCAATTGTCAACAGACCCTAACATCTAGCCAAACTTATAAATCAACGAAAGAGTTCCTTCTAAACTACTAAATTTATTATAATACACTTGATTAATACTCGGGCTAAGATTACTACCAATTCCCATATAAGACCTGCTAGTATAACTTGCATATATAGCGTCTAATCGAACAAATAAATTGAACGTAATAGCTGTATTAAAACCAAATCCTCCTTGAAAACCACTTAAATTGAAGCTTCCCGGATAGAGCGTTCCATAAACCCCATTATCATGGATATTAAAGCGTGCCGTTGTATAGCCTAAAATCAAGTGCGCATCTATGTCATCTGTAAGTAAATATTTAGGCAGCACACGAAATCCAAAATTATATCTAGATTTTTGTTTATACGAGTATGGTGAGCGTTGAATCATCATATTTAAGCCATTGGCATTAAAAAATCCTTCCATACCAAACATCCAATTTTTAGCAACCGCGTAATCATAACCAAATAATACACCTCCAATAATACCCGTTGCCCCAAGCTGATGTGATTCTGGCAAAATTCCGTGCGATTCTGAATCCATTAAGTTAGCAAGGCCTATATCACCACCTACATAAAAACCTCTGTATTTAAGCAATGAAAATGTTGTATCAACATTTTCAGCAAATAATAATTGTGTATTCAAGCACAAGACTAAGATTGCGATTTTTTTTAGCAGCGCTCGTAAAAACTTACCCATGTTTGAATCCTCTATATAAATTTATAAACAAGCGTTAAATCACCTTCTAAGGTGGAAAAGCGATTGTGATATATTTGCGCAACTTGTGGAATCGTGCTCGATAAGCCGTTGCTAGTTTTCGATGAATAAGCTGTATATAAAACCTCGCCACGAATAGAAAAACGCTGACTAATTGCGGCTTTAACACCTAGTCCAGATTGCACACCACTTTTATTAAATTTCTCATCGATAAAACCATTGAAACCATTATCACTAATACTAAAATGTCCATTAGAATAACCAATCAAAGCATATCCAACTGTTTCTTTCGCAATCTCATAACCAGGTAGAAGCCTAAATCCAGCATTATATCGTGACTTTGCACGGTAAGAAGGATTGTGACCATATTTCCGATCTGCTGATACGTTTAAACCTCTACCATAAACAAATCCTTCTAAACCAAGCTTAAATCGATTAGAAAGAGTATAATCATAGCCAACTAAACCACCACCTACGGCTCCAGTAGAACTTAAATTAAGTACAGAATCAGAAATAGGTGTGGACTCACGCAACATGAGATCAGAAATACCAAAACTCGCACCAAAATAAAAGCCATCATAAGGCTTTGGTAATTCAATTTTACCCATCGTGCCGCCAATACTAACTTGCGATCCCAATAAGAGTAGCGTGAGCAAAGTTGAGTTAAAAAATGAATACATAAAAATCCTTTTATACCTTCCTATTATTTCTCAGTATCATAACGTTTAATCATAACATTGCATAGATAGAGCGGTCCAAACGCATGAGTGTGTGTCTTTCGTTATATAATTTTTTTGTTTTTACGTCTAACTAAATCATAAAAACTCTCCATAAAGACTATAAATGAATTATGTCTATTCCAAAATGGCGGAAAATCCCCCTGCTTTTTAACTAAAGCCGCAACAACTTTATTCTCATACGCAGGCTCCGTATCAACTTCATTAGTTGTACCCATCTCCCAAAACGATGTCTGGGATGTCAACGTCTTTTGTTGTAAGTCGGTGATTTTTGGGTAATATCTATCTTCTAAAACGACATGTGTCTCTTCTGGAGACGATAAAAATTCCGAAAAAGCACTACCGAGTTCAGTTTGCTTCAATTCAAGGATTAATTGGTCTGAAGAGATACCACGCAAACTAAAAAGTAACATCGGATCACTATCTAGTATATTGGCTATTCGGTAATAAACACCGGCAATATGCTTACATGGATTATCCCAGTCTGGGCAACTACAACTCGCATCTACATCATCATAACTTTTTGGAAGCAAATAATCTGTGGATGAAAAAGCGTCATCGATATTATCAGGGATTTCATTTAGCATCAATTTTGATAACCAACTAGCATTATTACTAATTTGTTGAATTGCATCTTGCCATTGTATTTTTGAAATGGCGTTAAATTTAATATCAACTTGATATCTAGGTTCTTCATCTACACCAAAATATGGATTGATATTACCCCGAATAGTAGCCTGTACATGATTATCATTTTGATGAAATTCCAAAATTCGATTATCAGTTCGATAAGCACGTCCTCGGGTAAGTCGACCTGGATCTATAAACCCTTCCAGAGCTAATACAAATGACTCACCCCACCAGGTTTTATGATGCTTCATATTCTTTCTCACTATAGACTTTGCTGAGATTAATTAAGTCAATAAATGATTTTGAGTCAAGCTTTGATAACCAAGACTCATCACTACCAACCACCAAACCTGCAACGCGCTTCTTATCTTCAAGCATTTTATCTATTTTTTCTTCAATGGTGCCCATAGTAATATATTTATAGGCAAATACCGTTTTTTGCTGTCCAATACGATACGCCCTATCAGTTGCTTGGTTTTCTATGGCAGGATTCCACCACCTATCAAAGTGAATAACATGATTGGCTTTTGTAAGTGTGATACCAACACCACCTGCTTTTAGAGACAAAATAAAAACAGCTGGCTTTGAATGTTCATCTTGAAAATCATTAATCATTGTCTCACGTTTTTTACGAGATGTACCTCCATGCAAATAATAAGTTTGCAACCCAAACTCTGTTTTCAACATTTTATTTATGGATTCGCAAATATCGGTAAATTGACTAAAAATCAACAAACTTTCACCATTGCTGATAATTTCTTTAGTCATCTCTGCTAATCGCTGTAACTTCACTGAACGTGACAAACTAAACTCTGAGTTATCTTGTAATACTTGAGCCGGATGGTTACAACATTGTTTTAGTTTAAGAAGGGATGAAAGAATAATTGCGCTTCGTTTTGTCAAGTCTTCTGATTTGGTTAGCTCTTGAGTAATATCATCAACAATTGACTGGTAAATTAAAGCTTGCTCTTGACTTAATTCGCAGTATACTTTCTGCTCAATCTTATCAGGGAGATCTTGGATAATATTTTTATCCGTCTTAAGTCTTCTTAAAATAAACGGTTCAACAAGATTTTTTAGTACCTTCGTTTTTTTAGGACAACTATCTTTTTGTATTGGATACTCAAAGGTATTTTTAAAAGAACTTCTTGAACCTAAAAATCCAGGATTTAAAAAATCGAAAATAGACCACAAATCTAATAACCTATTCTCAACTGGTGTTCCTGTAATAGCAATACGAGAAGATGATGGAATTTTACAAATAATTTTAGTTTGTGCTGCCAGTGGGTTTTTTATATTATGTGCCTCATCGAGTATCAGTCTTGACCAGTGATAATCATTAAATAACTTTTTATCTCTTCTAATTGTTCCATATGAAGTAATAACCACATCAAAACTTCCAACATGAGCTGAAAAATCCTTCTCATCTTTCCTTTTTGCCCCATGATGAATAGTTGCTTTAAGCGAAGGCGCAAATCTATTCATTTCACGAAGCCAATTACCAACAACTGAAGTAGGCGCAATAAGAAGTGCTGGTTTATCTTTAGGATTTGACAGTAATAATGCTATGACTTGCATAGTTTTACCAAGCCCCATGTCATCAGCAAGACAAGGGTTAAGTCCCATATTTTCGAGATTAGAAAGCCATGAGAGACCTCTTAATTGATAAGGCCTGAGCGTTGCTTGTAAACTATTTGGCTGCTTTTCTAAATCTATTGTGTCTTTATTATTAAGCTTAGATAAGAGCCCCTCCATTACCGTATCTAGTTCCAGATCAAAAACATCAGAATCTGATGAGGTAACTAATAAATCCTTCAAACTACCGGTTGCTTTATCTCTTATTTGTGTCTCAATGAGTTTTTGCATTTTCTCCATTTCAGAGGTATCAATTTCCACCCATTGGCCACGAAAGTAGACAAGATCTGTTTTTGAGTCTAATAGAGCTTGCCATTCGAGAGGGCTCACCTCATGTTCACCCATTGCAAGCTTATAATCAAAGCGAGCCAAGTTGCTAGCATCAAAATATCCTGTCGAGTTATCACTATCGGATTGGCTAGATTTCGACGCCTTCATTTTAATTTTTGCTTTTACCCGCCCTTTAGATGACCACCATGAAGGCACAATAATTCTGTACCCACTTGCTTTAAGAGTCCAAGCATCCTCTTTTAAAAACTGATAGGCATCTTCTGTATCAATATCGATAATTGAATTAGTCAGATTAGATGAAAAGATCTCTTCTAATTTTGGATAGATTCTACAAGCAAGTCCTAACTGCAAAAGCAGTCCTTTTTCTATAGAAAAACCAAACATCTTCTCATTAAGTGCTACTTTGGTAGATTTTGTTGTAAAGTAATCACTGATGGACACAATATGAGATGGATCTTTATGTGACTGCATTAAAATTTCAAGAGACCAATCATCACTCTCATTATTAGTAGCGCTATTCAAACGAATACAAACATTAAAGGAAGATCCATATTGCTCATGTGACAGATTATTTTTCCAAGTAAGCCATTTTATATATTCTTCTTCAGTAATATCAGATGCTGATTTGTTTAGTATTTTTTCAACGAGTGTATCTTTACAATCTTTATATAATTTATTACTAAAGGCTGTTGTTAATACAATTTTATTTAAGGTAGATTCACTGAAATTCTTTAACACAGAAAATCGGTCAACTAAACTCTGTCCAGAAAGACAACCTGAAAAAGGCATCGCTTGTGCGAGTGCCTTTAATTTTTTATCAAAATCATATGAAAGAGTCTGCCATTTATTATAATATTTAATTTTGGACTTATCTTTAGTTGCAACAATGGCCGGTATATATTGATCATTATTTATAACACTGGATAACTCTAAACCTACTTGAATCCAAAACTTAGTGTCATCAGCCAATTTAATATCTTCATCTAAATAGTTCTGTAGAAAACTTAATGACTTTAATATTGATAATGGTGAATCAATCTCAATTGCATAAAGATAAAAGGAATTTAGTGATGTATGAGATGTTTCTTCAATATCACAATAATTACAAATAAGCGGAGAAGGTATAGGCTTAGATTGCAGACTACAAGGCAAGTAGCCTTCAACTGTAATTGTATTAGTTTCAACATCAATATTAGATTGATACCAATCTAATAGCTTATCTTTGCTAAGCTGATAAGGGTAAAAATATTTTTCCGTAATAACTTCACTAGACTCTATCCAAAGAAACAAATTCCCATCATTGATAAAATGTTCTGATTTTTCTTGATAAAAGATATGTACTAACTTCATAACTGCAACACCAATAATAAATAATATCTACCCAATAACTACCGTTACATAGTTAGATGCAAAATCCTTAAAGCCTCAACTCATATCTATATCGTTAAAATCTTTAAATAATTTTTTTGCCTGACTTAATTGCTCAGCACTATGTGTGCTAAGAATTCCATAAACATCAAGCCCTGCTTTTCTGGCCGACATAATACCCGAAGGAGAATCTTCAATTGCAAGGCAATCACTAGTTTTTTGACCAACATTTTTGCAAGCCAAGGCATACCCCTCTGGATCAGGCTTGCCTTTTTCAACGTCGTCAATAGAAACGACTGTTGTAAAATACTTTAAAAACTCACCATTGCCAAGCCTTTCCAATACTAAATTAACTTCCTCACCAGTCGAGCCACTACAAACTCCCAAGGATTTTCCTTGATTAAATAAAAACCTAATATACTCTTTAACTCCGGGCATAAATGGCAACTCTTTCATATTAGACAAAATTTTAATATATGCTCTTTTCTTCATCTCAAGCATCAAACTTATATCTCTATCTGAAATATTTATATTAGAATTTAGAATCTTCTTTTTTAATTTATCCCGATCAGGAATACCATTATATTCAGCAAAGTACTCACCTTTGTGAAAACTAATCCCAAAATCAGAATAAGCTTCATTAGATGAATTCATATGCATAATTTCACTGTTAATAATAACACCATCACAATCGAAAATTACAGCCTTATACATGGATGACACCTTATTCTTGTATGCTACGACAATATGTTTCTTTTATAAAAAACACAAGAAAAAGTACAACTATAGCCCAGGTAAGAAAAAAACACCTGCATCGTTACCCCCTAATAATGAATACATAAAAATATTTTGCTCTCTTTCTAGGGTCTGTTGACAATTGGGTGCGCGAGTCAAAAATCAGGCTAATTTAGCACAAATTAGCATGGTTTTTGGCCGTGGCACCAATTGTTAACAGACCCTATTATTTATCAGTATAATATACTTCTTATCATAATATTGCATAGATAGATTGTGAAACCCAAAAGTAACATTTAGTTCATATCAAGAAGCTTTTAATTCTAATTAAAACCTTTCAATTTCTAGGTCCAAAAATATCAGTCATTAATTGCCTGAAAAACTCTCTACTTTCATTATCAAACTCAATAAGCAGGTGTTTTGCACTATTAATATTTCCTATTTGGATGAAATCGTAAATAGTTCTTGCGATAGCATGTGTTTTTTTATGTAATTGGCAGATTTTTTTAAAGCTCTTTGCATCTAAAAACAAGGATTGTTGGTCAATCATCCACTTTTCGAGAGGGCAATGTAAATGATATTCCGGTCGTGAAACCGAGCCTATCTTTGTATAACTAGTTATCAATTTCAACTCGGTATAATGAGTTAATACCACACTAATAAAATCATCAATTATCGACTTTTTATAGACAGAACTTAACCATCCTGGATTCATATGCCAACTATTTGTCCATTTAGTCAATTCATCAAGAGGCATTGGTTTTGCGATTGCATATCCTTGTATAAGATCACAACCTAAATTCATTAACAAATTTGCATGAAGAGGGGTTTCAACTCCTTCAGCAATAACTTCTTTTTTCAAATAACGACATAGATCAATCGTCGTTTTTAAAATTGCCAGATCTTCTGGATACTCCAAAATATTACGAATAAAACTTTGATCAATCTTTATCTGATGAACATCTAATTCTTTTATATAAGTTAGAGATGAGTATCCAGTTCCATAATCATCAATAGAGAATCTAACCCCTATGGCTTTCATATCATGAATTAATTTTTTGGCAACACTCACGTGTTCAATAAGTTCAGTTTCAAGAATTTCAAATGTAATACATTCCCTTGGAATGTTTGGGTGATTTTTAAATGCATTGATAACTTGCATAGCAAAGTTTTTATCTTGAATTTCATAGGAGCTGACATTTATGCTAACCATCGGTATTTTATTATGATGAAGAACTTCCATCTGCATTAAAACAGTATTTAAAAGCCAATGACCCAATTTTAGTGAAATAGGATGCGCACCTACATCATATAAAAAATCTTTTGGTAACCGTAATTCTCCACCAGGAATCTGCCAGCGCATCAGCGCCTCAACTCCAATAATTTTTCCCGTAGTTAAGTTTACTTTTGGTTGGTAATATACCCTAAGATTATCATCTTTAATTGCTTGTCCAAGATCCTCAATATTCCTATCAAACTTTAAAGATTTTATCTCTTCATTGACATCATAATATGCAATTCTATTCAACCCAATTTTTCTCGCTCTAAAGCAAGCTTGCTCAGATTGATGTATAAAGTCCTCTGCACTTAAGGCGCCCTTATTAAAAATTGAAATTCCAATATTCCCTTTAATTAAAAAATTTTGATTATCATAAACAAACGGTTGAGAAACCTTTTTTAAAACATTTTGAGAAAAATCATTAAAAATTGTTGATTTTGACTCTCCAGAATAGACTAAAATAAATTCTCTCAAACCAGTTCTTGCCAAGAATATTTTATTTCTCGACAATTTTTTAAGTCTTTCCGAAACATTTTTAATCATTTGCAGCTCAAGTTCGGAGCTATCCTTCTCAAAAGATGATTCATTCTTTTCTTTCTCTATAGATATAGCCAGAAGAATTATATTTTTGTCTAGCTCGCCATGATTATTCATTAACTCCTGAAGTTTTTTAATTAAAAAATAAAAATTTGGTAGTCCAGTTAAGCTATCATGCTCAATTGAGTATTGAAGTTGCTTTTCTTGATTTTTCAACTCTGTTAAATCATTAAAAAAACCTATGTAATTAGTAACATAACCATCAGTATTTTTAATTGCAGAAATATTGATAAGAACACTAAATAACTCTCCACTCTTACGCCTATCCTCAATAGTTCCAAACCAACACCCGTTATTTTCAAGATTTTTCCATAACTGTTTGTAAAACAAATCATCATGCAAATAAGACTTAAGAATTCTAGGGTTTTGGCCAATTAATTCCTCTTCTAAATATCCTGAAATTTTAATATAAGCAGGATTTACAAACTCAATTCTTCCTTTAGAATTAGTTATAATAATACCTTCGTGAGCGGCATTAAATCCTGTAAATACTATTTCAGATAAGATTTCTTTCTCTTTTCTCTCGCTTATATCATTGAGAGATACAATCCATGCTGATTTATTTTGCCACAAACATCTTTTAACAGACATTTCAGCAATCAAAGTTTTATTACTAGCCCCGAGAATTTCAATTTCCTGCGTTTCGTTCGCGGCTATAGGATAGGTGAAGTATGAGCCAATAATTTGTTTTAAGGATTTATCAAATAAGACACAAGCCTTGTGATTCGCAAAAACCACGTGACCCTCATCATCAAGAACTAACACCCCCTGAGATAGTGCATCGATTACACTTTTTAAATTATTAGGAGTCTTCATATTTCTATAGCAACTCAATGTAAGTCTTAACTTTATCTGTATCAGATAAATCACCAATAATGCGTCTCATTGGTTCAGGTAGCTCTTTAAGCAAGAGAGGAGTTGCTATAATTTTCATTTTTTCTGCAAGCCCTTCATGTTCAATTAAGTCAATAATATTGACCTCAAACTTAGTTTTATTCTTTTCAGAATCAACTAGTAACTTTAAGTTTTTAATAGCACGTCTTGATATTGGGCTTTCTCCTATGACATAAAGTGTGATTTTAATTTTTTTCATCACTGTCCCTCATAAGTATTTTTGACTTACGCTGAGCTATATTTTGAGACAATTCATTTTTCAAAATACTTACTTCTAACATTAATTTATTTTTACGGGATATATATACAAGTTTTTCCGCTGCATGACGAGCCGACATCTCTTCTTCAATAGCCTTAATATCATCAGTTAGCTGTTCAATCTTTCTTTCTTTTAACTCTTTATTTCTTTGATCTACAAGAATGCATGATGCCTTTTTTGTGCCAAACACCATTTCATGTTCACCTACATATGGATCCTCAATCTCAATTCCACGACTAGTAATGATAAACTCCTTAATCTGATTTGAAGTTTTTTCACCTCGAGATTTTACAACGTAGATCATACGATTAAATTCACCATTACTTTCAATAGCTTTTAGCCTAACCCAAGAATCAGTTAAACTAGATAGTCCTAATTGACTTTTTTCTTTACTTTTATCCTTTAATAACTCATTAAAAAATAGCGTAATTTGTTTGGTCTTCATGTAAGTAATAAAACGTATAAACATCATTTTTATATCTATTTCCGATCCCAGATCAAGAAGGGATGATATTGGATCAATAATAATAACTTCAAAGTTTTCTCGTTCATTTAACTCAAGTATAGAAATAAAATGATCTTCTAACCCCATCTGAACAGAACGATGCGACTTTATTTCCAACATTCCGGTCTTAATATGAGGTGAAAGATTAATATTGATTGACTTAGCATGGTTAATAAAGTCCTCGGGAGACTCCTCAAACGATAAAATTAATGTTTTTTTTCCTGCTGCAGCAGAGGAGCCAGCAAAGATTGCCGAAAACAGGCTTTTAGCTGTTCCAGATCGCCCGCTAAACATAATTGGTGAGCCTACTCGTATGCCTTTGCCACCAAGCATCTTATCAAGCTTTTTTATACCTGTGCTTATGTATTCATTTATAAAATTTGTTTTTAACGTTGTGTCGGTAATTGGGAAGAGAAAAATACCCTTGCTAAAAATGGAAAATGGAAAATTATTACTACCATGGGCTGAGCCACGCAACTTTACTATACGCAAATAGCGAGTCATTAGATTATTGGATAACTGCTGTTTAAGTTCAATGGCGCAATCTACAATGTACTCTTCATAGATATTGGTATTTAAATTAGACGAATCATCGGCTATAGTTGTTAAGATGGTAATATCATGCTTTCGAGCCCAATTAAATATCTTTAAAAGATCAACTTGAGCATCATAACCTTCAAATCCTAACAAAAGAGACTGCAGAGAATCAATAACAAGTGATTTAGCCCCTATTTTCTTTGCTGCCTGCTCTATGCGAAGCAATACGGCACTTAAATCAAACTCCCCATAAACCTCATCATCAAAAACTGGTCGTAAATCTAATATTTTCAGCATGTTCTCTGAAACCATATTACTACCTTCAAGACCAAAAGAGTCCATATGAGATAAAATGCTATCACCTGATTCATCACAAGTAACATAAACTACGGGGCAATTATCTTTTACTCGCGCTTTAGCAAAAAAAAGAGTAAAAACGGTCTTACCACAACCTGGTCCTCCTTTAATTAAAGTAGGGCAATGTTCTAAGTATCCCCCATTTAAAATTTTGTCTAGTCCTTGTATACCAGTACTTACTTTATTTCTTTTCATTAAAATAACATCCTTGTAATGAAATATTTCAGAGCATAATTTAAGTATAGGTTGATTTTAAATAAAGAAAAGCAGGGCGTCAGAAATAATCTTCATTATGAATTCATATGCATAATTTCACTGTTAATAATAACCCAATCACAATCAAATATTACGCCCTTATACATGGGTTACACCTTATTCTTTTACACTACGACAATATGTTTCTTTTATAAAAAAAACAAGGATGAGTGCAACTATCGCCCATACAGGAAAAATAATACCCGCATTTTTATAAGCTGCAGATGAATACTCACCGACCATATGAGAGGTAATAATGGATTTATCTAGTAGCGCTCCATACATACCACTAACAGCGGCTCCTAAAAACATAACAAGAAACGTTGCAATGGATGTACCCTTAGCAATAGCATCAGACTTATTAATTTCAGAAATAATTGAGTAACCAACAATTTGGGTACCACAAAGAAGACCCATACAGAAAAACATACAACATAAATTTGCATATGATAATGCAACACCCAGTACAAGCGGGATGAAAACCACAATAGAACCAATACACCCCAAATACATTACAGGCTTTCTTCGTGAAATTTTATCAGATACCCAACCAGATAATGGGCAACCTATAATAGCGCCAATAAAAAACATTGATATAACTTCACTCGCACTCGATGCATTTAATTTATAGACACTCTCAAGATAACTAATTCCCCATACAGCTCCATACACCATTATTGGTAAATTTATTAATGCAACATACGTACCAGCCAACCAGTTTTGCGAGTTAGATGCCGCACACTTCAAACCAGAAAATATACTAGTCTTGGATTTATTTATATTTAAATAATAATTAGGATCAGGACTGTCTTTTATAATGATTAATAACCAAAGCCAAATTATAGTTCCAAAAATAGCGTCAATTAATAAAGCATTTCGCCAACCAAAATTATCCATCAAATATACAAAAGGATCTCCACTTAAGATCCCCCCACAATATGCCATGGTTACTAATAGTCCGATAAAAAGAGCTCTGTGCGTATCAGCAATCCATCTAGAAACCAACAATATTCCAGCAGCCAAACAAAAAGCATTACCAATTCCCGTTAACCCTCTGAAAAAAGCAGTTAAGAAAAAAGATGCCGATTGTGATATACCAAATGCTCCTATTAATGAGATAAAAAGAGTTATTAATATAATTTTTTTTGTGGAATATCTGTCGAGTATAATACCCGCTGGTAATAAAAATAAAATATTACCAAGTGAGAAAGCATTCGAGAGCCTACTTATCCTCAAAGATGAAACTTGAAACTCATCTCGTAACACTTCATTTAATTGGTTCATCAAACTTAATTGATGAAATTCATACATAAAAAACAACCCAGAAGATAAACATATCAAAGCCGCAAGCATAAAGTTTTCTTGCCCTGTATTAGTATTATTGGTCACGTATAATACTCCTTTTATTTATATTCTAATCTAGAGACATATTATGTTACTAACAGATAAAAAGATTCCGACGCCAATATAATTATATATCTATGAATTAGAGTCTTTCTTCTTAGCCATTTGCAATTTTTCCCTCAATTTCTCTAAATAGTCTTCAGCATACTTTAAGGTTGTATAAAAGATATTGAAAAAATCTGCTTCAAAGGATACGGCTGATTTAATATTTGCAGCATAAGCATAACGCTCTATTTCTTTACTGGCTATGGATAATGAAATAGCACCAACAGTTTGAGCTGAGGACTTTAACCTATGTAATAATAACTTCATAAGTTTTGCATCCTCATCAGAAAATGCCTTAACAAATAAGGGTTTTTGTTCAATTAACTCACCAACAAACGCACCTAGAAGCTCCTCTTGCATTTCAATATTTCCAGCAACTGCTTTCTCAAGAATACCAAGATCAATAGCTTCACTATCTGTTTCTTCACCAACATTAGACTTACCACAAATCTTGTTTCGCCCAGAGTTTTTAGCTTTATATAATTGCTCATCAGCCATGCCAACAAGAAACTCAGGTTTTTCTACTGGATTTAAAGGCACAGAAACTGCAAATCCAGCACTACAAGTCACAATTCTTTTAATTGAACCATGTTGTTTTTTAGTAGCCATTTTCTTTATAATTCGCTCACCCAATAATGCAGCATCTTTCAGTTTGACATTAGTTGATATAATAATAAATTCTTCACCACCATAGCGAAAGACGGTATCACACGATCGTGTGTTTTTTTTCACAAGACTTGCGAATGAGCATAGTACTTCATCCCCTGCTTTATGACCCAGTTCATCATTAACTTGCTTAAAATGATCAAGATCAAAAACCGTGCAAATAATAGTGAAGTGCTCACGCACAGACTTTGATAATTCCGACTCTAAATACTCCCAAAGATAGCGTCGATTATAAAATCCTGTTAGTTGATCATGAATACTATTTAATTCAAACCTTTTTGCAGCATTTAGAAAAATCTTTCTTTGTTGATAACTTTCCGTTACATCGATAATAGTTACTAACGCACAAGTTTTATCGCCATTGGCAATAGGGAACAACGAAACTGCTTGCTGCATATACTCATCTTCATCATCAGATTCATCTTCAGTTAGAGGAATAGGTATTAGGTAACTATTTAATAATTGCGATAAAACCTGTGGATGCTGCTGATTAATTACTTGTTCAAGAGCAAACTTAAAGCGAGAGGTGCAAATTCCTGGTACCAAACTCTCAAGATCTTGACCCATGGCATCTTTTCTCGAAACACCTGTTTTAGTGACAAGCCAATTATTCCACTCACATATTTTATGAGCGTCATCTATCAAAAAAATGCCGACTGGCAAAGTCATTATTACCTCGAGATAAAAATCACTATCAAATTTTTTCATAGATACCTTAAATTCTAAACCATATCATTAATTACTTCTAAAATTTTGTTAATAGTTTCAGATGACAATAACAACATTAATCTTCCAGAAAAGTCACCTCGTTTGGTCGAAAGTGTTGTAGAAAGAATAATAACAACTTGCGTATCAACTTCTTGAAAATTATTTCTTTCATCATCTAGCAATGCCTGAAATTTTCCCTCTGCATAACTTGGAACCGTAAGGGCTACTTTTTTAGAAAACATATTAGCAATTGCGGTTGTACAAGAGGAGATAAGAATATTACCAATTTCTAACATCGCCTCTTTTTCACAAGAGCGTTTTTCCTTATCACTCAAGTTTGTTGGTATTTCTCCAACAACTTGCTCAAGTAGAAACTGAGTATAATCTCTCTTCAAAAGTAGCACTACATTACCAGTAAAGTCTCTAGTTAACTCTTGATGAACCATGCTGATAACATCATTCGTATCACCCATAACATATTTGGACAAATGATCAAAATCCACCAATTCAATTTCAGGTGTTGCTAACAATACTGGACCGTTTAGCAATACCGATAATTGCTTGGCTGACTTACTCATCCCAATATTGCAAACCTCAAGCAACACATCCTTTTGCTCATCACTAAAAACTCTCATAATTTATCCAACATTATTTGTACCATTTCCGCAGAAACAGGCTTTTCCATTACATGAATGAACCCTAAATCCTCAACCTCTTCTATCACATGATCTTGGGTATTAGCGGTCATTAAAGCAAATGGAGCCTTAACACCCGCGTCTCTCATCATAACCGCGACCTCAGGCCCAACCTTATCTGGCATGTTATAGTCAAACACCACCAATTCTAAATCTTCTTTCTTGGCTATTTCTAAGGCATCCTGCCAGGTGCTTGCTTGTATCAACTCATAACCTTCAATAGCTTGCAAACAAACCTTAAATAACATTCGGGCTGTTGCACTATCATCAATCACTAATATTTTTTTATCCACAATACTATCTCCCTGTATCTATACAAGATTTTTAAGAAAACTCGCAATATTTTTCAAGTCTACTTCCCTCGTTACTGCGCCAATCTTTTTAGCCTCACTAGGCATACCAGCCACAACACAAGTCCTGGCCGATTGTGAAAAAGTAAAACATCCGGCTTCTCTCATATCGAGCAAGCCCTTTGAACCATCCGAACCCATTCCTGTTAATATACCCCCAATCGCTCTATCTGGAAACTGTTTAGCCACAGATTCAAATAATCTTGTTATAGAGGGCTTAAATCTTTCACCTTGAATAGTATCATCTAAGACTGCTAAACATTTTGATCCAACTTTTTTAAGGAGCAAATTATAGTTATCTGCTGCAAAATATAAATGGCCTGGTAATAGCTCCTCATTATTAGATGCAACCGATACCTTTAAAGTAGTTTTTTTCTGTAATAAACTTACAAGACCTCCTATAAAACCTGGGGATATGTGCAATACGACTACAATTGGCACCGGATAGTCGTCATCCAAATTCTTGGCAATTATCTCTATAGCCTCAGGGCCACCCGTAGATAAGCCAATTGCAACAACGTCTGCTGGATAATTTTTTTTATCCTCTTTAGGCAAATTCGGTGTTTCATCTACGGTTACATATCTACGCACAACTTTAACCGCATGAAGAGTTCTTATATTTTCAACGAAGTTTTTTTGACGCTCTTCAAATCCATATTTAGAGCCATCAAAGTCTTTTGCTAGTACTTGCAGAGCACCAAGAGAGAGGGCATGAACCGCTGACTCTGTCTCTTCTTTGCTACCAATTAATGAGCTTAAAATAATAATAGGGGTAGGACACTCAGACATTATCAGTTTGGTTGCCTCAAAGCCGTTTTTAACCGGCATCATCAAATCCATAGTAATAATATCCGGACGTAGTTTTTTGGTCATCTCAAAAGCTTGATCACCATTTTCCGCAGTTCCAACTATTTCAAAGTCTGATTCTTTTTTTAAGATAGAACTTATCAAGATACGCATTACTTCCGAATCATCAACTACTAATACTCTAATTTTTTGTATATTCATAATAGCGACTCAATCATGTTAATTAAGGATCTAGTATCAAAATCATTTTTTATTAAATAAGCACTTGCTCCAACTTTCAAACCTTTTTCTTTGTCCTCGTCTTTATCATGTGATGAAACTATAACAACAGGCAAGCTATTTAATTTTTCATCTGATTTAATCATCCTTGTTAACTCCAACCCATCAAGCACTGGCATTTCAACATCTGTTACCACACAATCAATTTCATTTTGTTGTAACATATCCCAGGCTTTTTGGCCATTATCTGCATCAATAGTATCAAATCCGGCGGCTTGTAAAGCATTTATAGATAATGTTCTCGTAGTCAGAGCATCATCAACAACCATTACCCGGGCCGCATCTTTTGCAACCAATACCTCTTGTTTTATTGGGCGAACCTCCGTCTTTAAGCTAATAGTATCTTTATGCAAAGACTCTTTTAGCAAATTGATAACGTTCAACACCAAGACCAACTCCCCAGTCTCTGATAAAGTAGCTCCAGAGAAATAGTTTAAATCATCTAGTGGGAAAGGGAGTGGCTTTAAAACACAGTCGTGTTCTTGTACAATTTCATCAACCATAATAATAATTTGTTTATGAGTATCGCCTATTAAAATTCCATCATTATCTTTTTTAGTATCCCAGGTGTTATCACCCACCCCCAATAGTGCAGCCAAGCTATACACTGCAATTGGCACATCATTAACAATTTTAACAAACTGATTATCAACACGCTTTAAAGAGTCGCTACGAATTTCATACAGGCTTTCTAAAGACATTGTTGGTAGCATATAAGTGTTGTTCTGAGAGCGAACAAATAATCCCCGCGAACTAACAAAAGCAAGTGGCAGAGTTAACGTAAAAGAACAACCGGCCCCATCTTCACTATCAACATCAATTGTGCCGCGCATACGCTTAACATCTTCAAATACAGCGTCAAGTCCAACCCCTCGTCCTGATAACTCTGAAACTGTCTCAGCTGTTGAAATTCCCGAGTGAAAAACAAGTTTTAGAGCCTCTTTATCGCTCATTTCATCTAACTCAGTTTGTGTATATAGTTTTTTATCTAAAGCTAGTTTTTTTAACTTCTTAACGTTAATACCTTGACCATCATCTGAAAGCCTAAGTTTAATTTCTCCAGCCTCATTAGAAACAGCAATTGTAAGCATCGCCGGAATTGATTTATTTAATTTTTTTCTAATATCAGTATCTTCAATACCATGCGCTATAGCATTTCTCACCAAATGCTGTAGAGGGGTTTTTAACATATCTAAAATTGACTTATCAACTTCAACCGAGCCACCTTCTAGTTTCAACTCTACTTGTTTATCTAAACTTTCCACCAGCTCATGGACTGTTCTTTTTAAAGGCGATAATACATGCTCTATAGATAATAGTCGCATTTTTCGGCCTTCTTGTTGCAGCACAAACAAATCTCTAGAAAACTCCCCTGATAATTTATCTATGCTATCAAGAATACCGTTTAAATTAGTGCCAATGCTTGCTAATTTATCGGGCATATCACCCTCAACATGATGAAATAAATTAGAAATTTCTTTGATTTTATGAGCCCAATTAGATAAGCGCAGCTGGAAAATACCAAGCTCGCCTAATTTTGCATTAACTCTTTCAACGCGACGAAGAGGCACTTGCAGCATAACATCATTAGTGTACGATGAAGAGGTCATACCATCTTCAGAAGCTTGCATAGCATTTAACATTTCATCTGCAAGCTCCAAGCAAGCATTGACTTGCTCCTTACTTGGGTGAATATTATCATCACGCCAAACAACGAAAGTATCCTCCAACTCATGAGCAACACTCGCTATTTTATCAATCGCAACGCTTTTTGCTGCTCCTTTTAAATTATGTGAAATACGAAATAAAAGGCCTAGTTCGTCTTGTAGTTTCTTTTTGGTTTTTACTTTTTCAAGACCTAGCAACGCATCAATCATCAACTGATGCTGTTCTGTTAATTCACTTTTAAAAGTCTCAAGCAATACTTTGTAAAGCTTCGGATCGATATTCATTAAGCGAGCCCTCTCTACTTATCACTTTTAATTTTATACTTACTCGCAATAACCTTTAAACTCTCTGCAACTTCACTCAGTGAGATAACTGTTTTTTTAGTATACTCTGTCGCTTCACTAAAGCCTGCAGCACCTTTATCTATCTCACGAATACTAGTCACAACCTGTGAGATACCAACCGACTCTTCACGAACTGCTGCAACAATTTGTTGCGTTGCAATACTTGTTTCTTTAATCACATCGCCAAGTGTATTTACGATACTTCCAGCAGACTCAGCTTGAAGAAGATTTTCATCCACACTCTTTGTGCCATCTTCAGTAACTATTACAGCATGCTCGGCTGTTTTACGAATATCTTGAAGAATATTTTGAACTTTTTCTGTAGCTGCCTGTGAACGCTCAGCCAAATCCTTAACTTCATCAGCAACAACAGCAAATCCTTTGCCGGTTTCTCCTGCTTTCGCGGCTTCTATCGATGCATTTAAGGCTAACATTTTAGATTGCTTAGCAATATCTGAGACGGCCGATGTTATTTCTCCAACTTGCTGTGTCTTATCACTTAAGCCAAGAATCGTTTCAGAAATTTGATGCATTTTTTCTTGCAGGATCGTCATAGCCTGTAGAACTTCATTTATTACTTTTTTACCTTTCTCGCCCTCTGATTGTGTTTGCTCAGCAGACTTTCCAAGTTCTGAGGCTTTATCTAGGGTTTGTTGGGATGTTTGGGTTATTTCCTCGATTACACTACCTATTTCTGAGACCGATGTTGCTTGTTCAAGAGCGCTACTCGCTTGTGTTGATGCGGTTTTATTTAATGTATCCATATTCGAATCAATTTCCACACTCACTGCTATTATATTTTTAGCAATCTCGCTCAATCCTCTTGTCATATCATTTAAATGACCACCCAACATAGCCAAGTCATCTGTTCCAGTTATATCTAGTGTCCGGGTTAGGTCACCAGATGAGACTTCTCCAATAAAAGCACTATACTCTTTGATTTTCTCTTGCAACTCTTCTGCCAATAATTTCACTTTATCTTCAGCTTCTTTTTTTTGAGTAATATCTGTTGCAAATTTCACAACTTTAAAAGGCTTGCCTTTTAAATCTAGAATCGGATTATAAGATGCCTGGATCCATATTTTTTTACCATCCTTACCTATTCGCAAGAACTCTGCCGTCTCAAATTCTCCGCGGTTTAATTTTTCCCAAAAAAGTTTATACTCAGAACTATTTTTATAATCTTCATCAATAAACATACTATGATGATGCCCTTGAACCTCTGATAAAACATACCCCATCAAATCTAAAAAATTATCATTGGCTGTTATAATACGGCCTTGCATATCAAACTCAATTACCGCTTGTGATTTATTGATTGCTAATAGCTGACCTTCATAATTAGATAGCTCTTGTTTTTGCTTAGTTATATCGGTTGCAAACTTAACAACTTTGCAAGGGTTTCCATCTAAGTCAAATATTGGATTATAAGATGCTTGAAGCCAAACTTCTTTCCCATCCTTACCTAGACGAAAAAATTCTGCCTCTACAAACTCACCACGACCAAGCTTCTCCCAAAATGCCTTATACTCACTACTGTCTTTATACTTATCCTCAACAAATATGCTGTGGTGTTGACCTTGAATCTCAGATAAAACATACCCCATTAAATTTAAAAAATTGTCATTGGCAGTAATGATAGTTCCATCCATATTAAACTCAATTACCGCTTGAACTTTATTTATTGCTTTAACTTGACCCTCAACATCCATTAAATGCAATTTTTTCTCTTGATTACCATGAAAAAGGTCTGTTAAAAAATTACCGGTCTTGGTTAGGCCATTTGTTGTTGAATGTTGTCTGTTCGATTCCATTTGAACACCTCATTATTTATTTTGGCCCAAAGGCACATTATTTAGAAAATTTATTACAGCTTTATCATTCAATACAGAAATATCTGTTCCACATATTCCTAAAACATATTTACTTGCTGATTCTTTGTCCCTATTAATTTGAGTAAGAGAAGATTCAAGATCTAAATACTCATGACCAAAGACATAATCAACTGTCAAAGCATAACGACTCTTACCATCACGAAGAAGGATTATATACTCTGATTGCTCTAGTTTATTTGTCGAAATTCCAAGTAAAACATCGGTATCAATTACCGGCCAGATTTGTGCATTATGATAGGTAACCCCAAGAAAAACGTTAGGAATCCCGGGTACACGTGTCAGCGTCGGCAAAGCAACAACCTTATCTACATATTGATATGATAAAGCATACTTTTCACCCATATCTTGTCCGAGAGCAAAAATTAAAAAGGATGATCCTTTTTTCTCTTGAATATCTTTACTGATTTTTTTAGCAAACTCTTTCGCTCGCTCCTCAAGAATTGATGTTTTTAAATCAATATCTTGATTATTAAACGTCATTTTAACTCTCCTTCATAATGCCTAATTTCCCTGTCAATAATTTTAAGTAAATCTGACATACTCCCACTTCCACCTAATACTGACATTTCATCTTTTCTCTCTTGTGCATATTTTTTTGCATCTTTAAGGGCTCGCAACCCTTGCTCTTTATGCTGCAAACCAAAAAACAATAGGGCAATATGATAGTGTGCTTCCGGAAATGACGGACGAATGCTGATTGCTTTTTCTAAGTGCTTTAAAGCAACACTCTTATCATCTCTCATCTCTAAAAGTGCCAATAAAAAGTAACTCTTCGCATCAACCGAGTTTTTCATAATTACTTTTTCAAGAACTTCTTTGGCAGAAAAGCTATCACCCAAGCCAATTAGTGCCTCTCCTTTATATCTATATAGCAGATAATTACTATTCAGCAATTTTAACTCTTCATCAATAAACCCTAATGCGTCTCTAAACTTACACTCATCAAGTAGTTTTTGAATTTTTTGTAGCTTTTCACCACGTTTCTTTTGCAAAGACGTATAAGACAGATTGGGACTTGGGGAAGGAGCTGGAATTTCTATTTCAATTTTTTTCTTAGTAGGCTTGGTTAAGTAAGTCACACTATCTTCAAAGTGCAAATCAAGCTCATTTTGCGAGTGATGGTGCACAAAATCAGAAGATCCTAAAAATAGCATGCCATCATCGGCTAAGCTTTTTTTAAAGTTATTCAAAGCTTTGTTAATTGAATCATCATCTAAATAGATAAATACATTCCGGCATAAAATAATATCGAAAATAGTTGAGGCATAAATTACCGGCTGGAGAATATTACCGTATTTGAAATCAACCATTTTTTTTATTGAATCGACTAATTTATAACTATGTTCATCTTGGGTAAAATAATCTTTTTTTATAGCATCGTCCGTCGCTCGTAGTGAAAGTTCTGTGTACTCAGCTAATTTTGCAGCTTGTAAGGTCTTTTGACAGATGTCTGTTCCAACAAGGCTTATATCCCAAGTTTTTATATCAGGAATAAGTAATGTCAGTAAAATAGCTATAGAGCTTATTTCTTCACCTCTAGCACAACCAGCACTCCAAATATGAATAGACTTGTTGTTTGTTCGTCTTTTTCTCTCAATAATCGCGGGTAGAAATTTTTTTTCTAGAGCAAGAAATAACGAAGCATCTCTGAAAAAATATGACTCCGGTATAGTCAAGATATTAACTATAGCTCGGGATAAACTATTATTTTCTGATAGGGTTGATATATTTAACGAGTTTTCATCTATTTTATTCTCTAGAAGATATTTTTCAAACCTTGCTGCAAATATGCTTTGCTGATTTTCTTTAACAACTACGCCAAAAGTATCATATGTCCATTTAAATATTGCATCTAATAAATGCTTATTCATGAGCATCTTCCACTAAGTTGCTCTTCATCGCTATCATTTGTCGAAGAGATACAACCCACATAGATTCCTGCTCATTTTCAAAAGTACCTTGAACAAAATCAGGCAAATTCGAAAGGTCTGGTGTTTGGATTTTATCTTCCTCCAAATACAACACCTCCTGCACGTCCGAAACCATAAAACCAATCAAGTGCGAATCTAAATCACAAAGCACCAAAGGGATATCAACTATATCTTCAGTAATCTCAATGCCAATCCAATCACCTAGATTATAAACAGGAACGCTCACTCCGTGGTAATTCAACATTCCTTTAAAGCCCACGGTTTCATTTGGCATATCATGCAAAGCTGGCATACGCAGAACGATTTTAACTAAATTTAAAGCAAATAAAATAAACTGATTGCCCATTTTGATTTTTAAATACTGATTGTCAGAGTCCTGCTTTTGCATTCATAGCCCCTAATTTGAACTAGTATAATTCAGTATAGTATAAAAAATTACATTAGGGGTTTTATAGATGGGAATTAAAATGTAAAGGTTGAGTGGGGTAAAGATTTTTACCCCACCTGCTGGTGATTAGGAAAGCCCTAAATTTCTCATCAAAGAACCATTTTCTTCTGATAAATGAAGAATATCTTGCGCGCTATCATGCACAAAATCATCCTTGTTATTGTTATTTGTTGCAAGTTCATCTCCTTGTGTCTTAAAAGAAACAGCTAAACGAGAAATAGCTGAAACAAAAGATAAAACTATATTAAAAGCATTATAAATTAATGCTAGTCCAACAGATTTAAGTATCAGATTAGCTTCATCTTTATCTTTTTTACCACCTACAACAGAGAATAGTCTATTTAAAAGAGCGCCAGCTAATATAATGGCATTAACGATCAACTTCAAAATATGAGCTGCGGGATATAAAAATGCTATTCCAAGACGGCTATTTTTAATGTCAGGTAATGTGTATGCAACATTCCAACGCGCTCTCATATAGTTAAAAGAAGTTTTTTCAATGTCCGCTTTTTGGATCATTGCTTTATCAAATTTCATACCATTTAAAAACATAATTCCCCCTCCAGGTGTTTGTTTTATATATATATTGCGTCTAAAACAGTTAGATTAAAGCGCGAATGTAACAGATATAAGTTCAAATGTAAATCAAATGCTTCATTTTTTATATATAAAATGCTAATCCACACGGTTGGCACATTATAACTTGACCAAAATGTCGTAGGTTTTCAAACAGGGCAAGATCATCAAAGTTAAACTATCTAATCATTAGACTGAAAAATTTATAGGTTGGGTCTTGGCCTAATTGCGCTGCATTAAGCGACGTCATTACCCCCTCCCCCTACTTACCCTGCTTTATGCAGGGTATCTAGCCAGATTTATTTTAAAATTCCCTAGATGGTCCGAACAAGTCGGACCAAGTAGGCGGAGGTAGGGGAATCTAGATGGT
>JARGPO010000055.1 GCA_029213075.1 Legionellaceae bacterium
CTAAAATTAGTCATGCAATTCGATCGCATTGGCACGTGGAAAATTCGTTACATTGGGTATTGGATGTTACATTTAAAGAAGACGACTCAAGAATTAGGCGTGGGATGGCAGCTGAAAATATGACTGTTATGCGACATCTCGCATTGAATTTAATAAAAAAAGAAGAGACTTCGAAGTTTTCTGTGCCACGGAAAAGAAGAAAAGCCGCCCTATATGATAAATATAGAGAAAAAGTGTTGGGAATTTAAACTTTGATGCTCCTGCCCTGCTGGCAGACCAACCACTCTGGACAGATCTTTTCTTGAGCATATAAAAATGATGGGATTCTTGAGAGGAGAAATATAAAGGTAGTTTTTTCATCAGAAGCTTTACATTTGAGGTAATAAAGTGCAAAATGTGTATCATTATTGTAAAAATTAAGGGTGTAATGTTTAACCACGCATTAGCTAAGTACTTTTCAATGACGACTCATGTTGCTGAAATGACTAAGCCTTTACAAGAACTAGGGATTAGTGGGTTTTTCTATATGCGAATTTACCCAGATAACTCTTTTATTAATATCACTTCCCGCTATGAGCACGCCAATAATTATTTCAATCAATTATTTTCAGGAAACTACCAACCTAAAGATTTATCAGAGCAACTCTTCACTCTGCCAGGAGCAAGTCTGTCAGCGTTAAACTTAGATAACAAAGTGTGGCAAGACGCTAATAATCTTGGGTATGGTAATGCTATTTCGATTTATGATGGTCATGAGCATATGCAAGAGATAACATGTTTTTATTCATCATCAGAAAACCATGATATTAATCACTTTTATATTAATCAACTGGATTTTCTTAGAAAATTTAAAGTGTATTTTGTAGAACGGGCAGATGAAATCATTCAAAAAATTGAATTAGACAAATGTTTTTTTCCTGATTCTTTAAGAGAAGAATGCAATCAACCTAAAATGAAGCAAGAAAAACAAGCCCTAACGGTGGAAATCTTAGAAAGCTTAATGAGTCAGAACTCTTTTGATGCGATAGCACCTAAGTTATCTAGTGCTAAAATTCAGCCAGATCAAGTTATACTTACTCATCAGAAAACAGGAATCCCACTTCATTTACCTCCACAACGCGCTCAATGTCTGATACATGCTGCACATGGAAAAACAGCTAAAGAAATAGCCAAAGATATGAATTTATCTGTAAAAACTATTGACTATTACCTTCGCATCTTACGAAAAGAACTAGGTTGTTGCTCAACTAAACGATTAATTGCTGCATACTTCAAACAATTAGAATTAATCTTTGACACTGCCACTCGATGATCGACTTTTTTGTTCTTGACTCTATTAAAAAATTGATTTTCATTGATATAGTCTGTAGGTTTGCCGTTTCAATAATCAATGGATTGATTTTACAAGATGTTTTGCTTGAAGCCGTTATCCTTATGTGAAGAATTTATTACTCAATTAAATTTAAGTTTGGTGCAGATATCTAGCAAGAAATTATCAAGTAGACAGCGTATCTGGCTATCATCGAGTGTAAGTTTAATGCACCAAGTCTAGCATTCAATTGCTTAGTTTTAAATCCATTAGCGTAACCAGAACGCAATTCTGTGCGTTCATAAGATCTTGCGTTAAGATGCTTGTCTCTCTCTATTTTCATAGCTTCATTGATTGAAATTTCAACTGCACTTCCAAGGACTTCTAATCCTTTTTCAAAAAGTACTTCTGATAATGATGAAAATCCTGTATCATTTTCTCCCATGGCCATCCTTAAAACTCCTTTCTTAAGAAACTGAAGTTTAACTGATGGCCTGCTTCCAGCCAACATTAATTTACAGAAAAAACGTTACACTCCCTAAAATTGAGTATGCCAATCGACTTATCGTTCATTTTTCTACAATCTTAAAAAATGAAATTTTTATATCTGTTGCTGCGAAATGTGAGCTATAACTAATAACCGATTATATAAATAAGTATTTGTTATGGGAGGCTGTAATATTTTAAAGCCACAGGAGGAGTTATATATGAAAGTTAGAAAAAAAAATAATTTAACCCATGGGTCAGCTGTGGCTCGCAGTGGAATATAGGTACGAAGTGGAATGAGCATAGAACCGATAGTTTATCAGCTGATTTTAAGAACCTTTCTAAAGTGTAGGTAAGAGAAACCACAGTCCACAAACCAAGGAGTTTTAGGCGATTTGGCCCAGTTAATGGTGTTGTGTGATGGACTATGACTTCGGAGTATCAGAAGCCTAATAGGCCTTGTTCTAATTATCTTATTTTGCTTGACATACTTTGGGAAAAATATGAATCAGGTTCTATTGTCTCATCTTGTCCGTCATTTGATGACCTATAGTTGCTATCAGTATGAACTAACTGGGCCTTATCTCGGCTTGGACGTCTTAATTGTGCGCTATTTGGATATCCAACTAAGTTGCTGACCTTAATATAACTAGAGGTTAATTCATCGTCTTCCCTTCTTTCTGTAGCTTTAAGCTTATGAGTGGTTAACATATTATCCTCATACCGACTTTTTTCTGAGTAAATTGTATATGTTGCTCCTATAATTGAGCCTGGAATAGTAAATGCGGCGTTGTTGCATAAATAAGATAGCGGGTGAAATCATGCCTTTCAGTCTTTATTCAGGCCACTTTGACTGACTCAGGCATCCCAAGCGAAGTCATTCTATTTAAGACACGCACACCTATCCCGCCTTCTGTTTTTTGTTGCGGAATCTCCCTGGCTTTCATGTTAGGCCCGATGATTTTCTTATATCGCAACATGCACAATTCAACGTGGCTCCGTAGCCCATAATCATTTTCTTTTTGCCATGCTATACGCCCGACTTCATCGAGTAAGCGGATGTGATCATCACGTTGAGTATTACCATCCGGACTAATAACTACATTTGATGGCGGTGGAATAACAATACTCGCATCAGGCTGTTGATTCAAAATGGCGTGGGTGAATTGAACGCTATCGTAAGCGCCATCACCCATAACCACATTGAATGCGTGCTCTATTTGACCCAGTAAATCCACGGCAGTAGTTGGATCGCCTTTTGAATTGTCCGTGATATCATAGGCGATGATTTGATGCTTTTCATCAATAACAACATGAAGCTTACGCCATGTCCGCCGTGCATTGACGCCATGCTTGTCTTGATGCCATTCGTCCTTTCCATAGACCTTCAATCCAGTTGAATCAATAATAATATGACTGCCTGGTTTGAGTGTTTGCGCAAGCGTACTCAACTCGAGGTTGATACTGCGTCTAGAGAGCGTTGAATAATCTGGAACATCCAAACTCAACCCCATCAAACGAACTAATGACCGAGCGAATCCTTCCGTTTGACGAAGCGGCAATGAAAAAACCACTCGTAAAAATAGGCAGGTCTCAATCGCTAAATTAGAGTATGTCTGTGGTCGCCCCTTCATGCCCGTGCCCTCCGGGGTCCAAGCCTGAATGGCTTCCTCTGTAAACCATACCGTAATATCCCCGCGATTTCGCAACGCATCATTATATTTTGACCAGTTTTTTACTTTGTAAGTTGCTTTCTTGAATTTGTGGCGATATTTATCGTTATGTTTGTTAGGCATGAGGCAGGCAAACGAAGAAAATAATCGATACAATAACAGCAGTGGTGGTGTTTGTGCTAAATTATTACGTTTTTTTTAAAACTATACTATTTATGCAACAACGCCATTAACTTCTCCTAATTTTAACTGAGGTTCTGGTTTTGGTTTGGGTAAGCGTCTATGTCGAGAATTATCTGATGTAGGCCCAGATGTCGGATACATAAACCTTTCATTCGATGACTCTGCTGAATTATCCTTTGATAACTC
>JARGPO010000070.1 GCA_029213075.1 Legionellaceae bacterium
TAGAGTAACCAACATATGTCCCTGCCTACGTGGCCCGATTTATTCGGGCCATCCAGTAGTTTAAACATCAATTTGACTGGATGCCCTGAACAAGTCAGGGCAAGTAGGCGGGGTTAGGATAAGCCTTTTTGAAGACAGGGATGCGATGCTGGATCAAGCTATAGGAAATATTTTGAAAAATATGTCTGCATGCTAATGGGGGGCGCTATACGTGCCTCGACTTGTTCGAGGCATCTAGGAAAATGCTCTATTAAATACAAATTTCTTAACTATTAACCTGCAATATACTTGCGCACAGAAATTTGAAAAAATGGGAAAAACACTTAGTTAGAAGTACTTATGAACATAAAAACAAACTAACACAAAAAAAACCAACTGATAAATCAATTTAACCCTAAATGGTTAGATCTATACCAATTAATATGCTAAAGATGACTTGAAGACAAGCTTTTATAACAAAACAATCAGCACTATTGCTCTCTTTTATAAATTTTTACTTGCTGTACAACAGGATCTGACCACGGACCAGAGACTTTGTATGTATAACCTGAAATATTTTGCATGCCTTTATTTATTATACTACTCGCAACCCAAGTAGCAAATCCGGCAATCGGACCTCCAGCAATAGTTGCAACAACCGGTAAACTAGCAGTTATATATGGGGTTATCCGCAAATTAACATCATACAAATGCTTACTTAAGTCTATATTGCCAGTCATCTTCGCATAAGCTACAGGACCATCTATATAACTGTCCGTTGTGCTCATATCGCCTTTATTTAGTAAGAAAGTTCCCTTAAATATATCAAAACTATAACCATTTTGAGACAAGTCGCTAAAGTCTAACTTTAATCTCCTTGGTATCGTTTGCAGGCTTAAAATACTCAGTAGTTTTCCTAACCCTAATTTTTCTTCAACATCTTTATCAAAATTACTAATTCTACCGCTTTTAAACGTCACTGACATATTACCCATAAGATGCTTTATAGAATAATCATATATCGTACCTTTCCAACCACCTTCAAAGTTAATATTCCCATGATGTGAGTGAACGACAGGTGTTATATGAAACCTCTCTAAGCTTTTACATAAATTATCTATTTGCAAATTGACTCTCATGACCGTTCTATCTTTACCAACAACAGATTTCCATGCTCCCTCTGCTTGTAAATGATAATCAGAAGACTTTATATCTAACGAGTTCAAAGTCCAATCTTTTTTAGTACTAGTGCTCTTAAACTCAAGCTCTCCTATCTTAAAGTTCTGAACCCTAAAATCTTTTATCTTAAGATCCATGTTTGGTAAATCATCAGGAGATGCATTCCATTTTGAC
This sequence comes from Legionellaceae bacterium, assembly GCA_029213075.1. Lineage (GTDB taxonomy): Bacteria > Pseudomonadota > Gammaproteobacteria > Legionellales > Legionellaceae > 2-12-FULL-35-11. Next base: position 1,333 of record JARGPO010000070.1, read on the forward strand.
TCACTATTATTTGATGATAAATCAAAATTTAAATATAAATTATCAATATCTCCACTTAAAAACTTACTAGGCAAGTTATAATTAAGATGTGCTTTAAGATTTTCTTGAGCAATATTTAAAGCCCAATTTTTTTTATCCTTCTTGTGAGCAACGACTGTTAGTTGCTTATAAGTCTGACCAGCTAAGACTAAATTTTTAACTTGCAAATTAGTAGAGCTCAATATATCCATTAATGAAAAAGAAGACTCATCTCTTGGAAGTTGCGACAACGCCGAATGCCATTTCTCAACACTTACAGTATTAATATCTCCAGCAACTCTCAAGCCAGAACTAACTGGTATACTTGCCGGAGTACTTCCTAACTGTAACTCTCCTTTATTAAATACAACGGCCTTATTTACAGTAGAAAATAACAACTTGCTATCTAATATTTGATTATAATTTAGATGCATGTCAATCCTACCTTTATCACCAAATTCTAACTCTGCCACTAGAGGTGCTATATCTGTATTCGCCTTCTTTAATGGCTCAGGAAAATCAATTGCAACACCATCTAGGTTTGTGCTCAAGCGAAGAGTATCCAAATCAGCTTCGTCAGGATACAGTGTCCATAAACCAGAGACACTAGAATGGCCTGAAAATAGCTGTAATGCCGGTAAGTTCAAAGTTTTTTGCAAATACTCAACGCTTGTTTCACCATTAACTGCAATAACCGTGCTCACTTTAGGAGTAAGCAATGACCTCGCCTGCAAAGAAACTGCAGAACCATCTAAAACACCTCGTAAATTACCACTAGTTAATCCATATTCATTGAACTTTAAACCTCCAGTAACATCATCTACCTTAATTTCAGATGAAGGTAAATTTATAATAACTGGATTCTCACTAAAAACCATCTCACCAAGTGCCGCAACATGATCGTTTTCAGGATACAAAGGTATATCCAGATTTAAATCTACAAAAAATTGATCGTCTATATCGATTGTCTTCCACCTAGCCAATCTATCTTTAAGAGGAGTAGCATAAATATAATTTTTAATTTGATCACCAGGAGCTTCAATCTCACCGTGAATTAATAACGACTCCGAACCAAAACCAAGATTATTAACAACTAAATTTAATTTATTAATTGCTAGACCTTGTAAGTTTGCCTGATCAACATTCGCTACAAAAGAACGCTTATTAAATTCCAAGTCAGCGTCAATATCTCTATTTAGGGGCCAAGAAGGGTTAATTGCTATATCAACACCGCTAACATGACTCGTAACTAAAAACTGTCCTTTCTTATTTTCAAACGGAAAATCATCTAAATTACCTTTGATAAGCATACGGCCACTCGCATGACCAATTCGCCTAACATCATTCTTTAACCACTTCTCAAATTTAGGTTTTAAATGCCCAGAGGGTATATATTTTAGTAAATTACGAGCGTTCTTTGCTGAGAAATCAGCCTCTAACCGAATATTACTATCAGAATGCCGAAAATTGTCTAAAGCGCCATTCGCACTTACAACTAAACTATTGTTGCTTAAGACAAATCTATCTAAATTAAATCTAAATCCATTATTTAACTCTTTCCAATATAAGTCTGCGTTGAATATATCAAAAGTTATAGGTGATAAATCATGTGGTAGAACTGTGGTTTTTTCGCCGTCGAGTATCAACCTACCTTCTGTTGGCTCCCAATACAAAACACCTGATATTTTACTAACAGCTGGAATATTTTCCCTACCTTTCCATCCCAAATCCCTGAATCTGGTTAAAACATAACTAGGCTTATTTTCTCGAATATGCAACTGTGTATTATGAAGCTCCCCTGTAGGATGCATTTTTAATATGTCTTGCATCTTCTCAGGCCAACTAATATTTGCGGCTAAAGCAGAATCTAATAACAAACTTTCAATAAATACATTATATCCGGAGATATCATTATTATATTCTAAAGAAAGCTTGTTTTTAGGCCAAGTTACGCCATCTATAGCTAAATCAATATTATCAGCCAAAACCTGCCAACCTGATTTTAACTTCCGCCATGCGACATTTGCCTTGAAAGATTCAATCTTATGAGTCTTTGAACTAGACAACTCTAACAACGATAAACTCTTAAAATTAAAAATCGTTTGCAAGCTAGATAAACTACCGTCTTTAAGATCAAACCATGCATCTAAATTACATAAACCCTTATTTACTTGATAAGGCATTTTTGGTAGGAACCTCAACCATTGCCCAGGCATGAAATCTTGTAAGGATAAATAGACTTTTCCATTAATTTGCTTAAAATCGTCAGGATTTATTTGTAGAACTGCTGCAACTGATACCTCGGTTGGATTTTGTTGATCTAACTTAGCATCACCATATATTTTATAACGACCATGTGAATTGACAGCTTTAAAATTGAAATCTTGTAATGATACTTTAACTCCATCTTTAAGATAAAACTCTGCAGCAAGATGCTTAACAATCACACTCTCTTGAGATAACAACCAGTCTAGAACAGATGAAGATGCATGCTGACTCAGATGCATGGTTTGTTTATGATCTTTCAAACCATCAACTTGCCAATGATCGTCTTTTTGTCGTACAACTAAGTTTACATCTCCTAAATACAAAATTCCTGGCTTAATTTGCCAACTCCAAAGAGAACCCCAAAGATCTATTCCAATTAAAAGCTTGTTTAAACGTAAGGTTTTACTATCTTCAGATAAAACTTTAACATCATTTAACTTCAAAACAGGTCGAAACCAGTACCAACTGGTCTCAAGACTTTGAATCGTAACAGGTTGCCCAAGCTTAACTGATACGCGTTTTTCTACGTCAGTTTTATATTCCTTAACCCAAGGTGTTAATGCCCGAAATAGGCTAAATATAATTGCAAAAAGAACTATTAAAACGACAAGGCTTAAATATGATTTTTTTATTATATTTAAACTGATTTTTTTAAGTTTACTAAAATTAAATTTCATTTATTGCGACACCACATCTGTTCCTTTAGGTACTATAAAAGCAAATAAACTTGGCGATAACTTAGAGTTTATTTTAACTTTTTCTAAATAGACTTTCGTATGTTGACCTAATTGATCGTAGAGCTCAATTATCTTTAACATTTCCCCATCAAAGACCAACTTAACTCTTTCAAAGCTTGCCTTACTACCACGGGCACGCAAGTCATAATAATCCTTTTTATTATTTTTTTTCATGGTCACATAAAAGTCTCGCTGAACGATATTATTATCATCACCTAAAAAAATAGCTGCGGCGCCACCTATATTCTTACTTTGCTTACGCACAGAAACCTGCTCTAATTCTTCATCATACATCCACAACTTTTTACCATCTGCTATTAGAAGTTGAGGCATAGGTTTTTTTGTTTGCCAGCGAAAATGATTAGGTCGTGATAATGCCATACTACCAGATGAGTTGGCTGTATCTTGTTTTTTTGCTGAAACAACTTGCTTAAAAGATGCTTGCATAGTTTTAATTGCATTTAGTCGTTTTTGTAGCTCATCAGCACTTGTACCCGCCAATAGAACAGGCGTCCACAACAACAACGACCACAACAAAATTTTTTTTAACATGACTATTCCCCTGATGGAACTAATACATCACGAAAACCACCTTCTAATGGACCAACTAAGCCAGAACGTTCCATTTCTTCAACCAATCTCGCTGCTCTATTATAGCCTATTTTAAACCTGCGCTGTACTGATGAAATACTAGCTTTTCTAGTTTGCACCACAAACTCAACAACTTGGTCATAAAGTGGGTCTGAATCTTCCGTACTTTGCTTTTCTTGAGTAGAATCACCGTCAGAACTATCATCAAGATTTTGTGAAATAACATCTATATAATCTGGATCACCTAGATCTCGACAAGCTTTCGCAATTCTATGTACCTCTTGATCCTCAACAAAAGCACCATGCACACGTAATGGTGTACCAGTACCTGGTGCCAAAAACAACATATCACCATGTCCAAGCAATTGCTCTGCTCCTTGCTGATCTAAGATGGTCCTAGAATCAATTTTAGATGATACTTGAAATGAAATACGAGTTGGAATATTTGATTTTATCAACCCGGTTAATACATCAACCGATGGCCTTTGCGTTGCAAGGATAAGATGGATTCCAGCTGCCCGTGCTTTTTGTGCAATTCGCGCAATTAGTTGTTCAACTTTTTTTCCAACAACCATCATCATGTCGGCTAATTCATCGATAACCACGACAATATATGGAAGCTCATCTAATAAAGGTGCGTTTTCTTCAGTAGAACTATCATTTTTCCAAAGTGGGTCAGATAATGGCTCACCACGATCCCTTGCCTCTATAACCATAGTGTTATAACCAGACAAATTCCGTACTCCTAATGACGCCATTAATTTATAACGCCTCTCCATTTCAGCCACACACCAACGAAGTGCGCTCGCGGCTTCACGCATATCAGTCACAACTGGTGTTAGCAAATGTGGAATTCCATCATAGACAGATAGCTCCAGCATTTTAGGATCAACCAAAATCAATCTCACTTTTTCAGGAGTAGCTTGAAAAAGTATACTTAAAATCATTGCATTAATACCTACTGACTTACCCGAACCCGTTGTTCCTGCCACTAAAAGATGAGGCATTTTTGCTAGATCAACAACCATTGGGAAACCAGCAATATCAACCCCAAGTGCTAAAGTTAAGGGTGAGTGTGCTTTTTTATAGACATCTGAAGATAAAACTTCCGACAACCTAACCATTGCCCGATTGGGATTAGGTAACTCGATACCAACTACTGTTTTTCCAGGAATAATTTCAACAACTCGCACACTAGTCACAGAAAGTGAACGCGCCAAATCCTTGGCAAGTGCAGATAGTCGACTTACTTTAATTCCTGCTGCAAGTTGTAATTCAAATCTAGTAATAACAGGGCCTGGATGAACCGCAACCACACTCGTGCTAACACCAAAATCCAAGAGGTTTTGTTCAACCTGCCGAGATAAACTTTCAAGCTCTTGATTGGAATAACCGCCCATTGGTTTTCCTGGCTGACCTTTATCTAGCAAACCCAACTCTGGCAATTCGATACTGGTATTTTTCTTACCCGAAGTCGCTGCTCGTTTTTGTATTGATTCCTTAACTTTCGTCACAGGCTTTGTTATTTCAGTTAGAGGTTTTGGTACAAGCTTAGACTTTTTAACTTTTTTAACTATAACTGGTTGGGCTTTTTTCTTTTCCTCTTTATTAATTGCATTTTGTATTCTTCGGTTTTTAATGAATCGAACTACATTTAAAACTTTCCCTACAAAAGAACTTGCTGCGACTTTGGTAAACCCAAAAATACCTCTAACTACAATTACTGTTTTTTGAAAAATATTTTTAACTAAAACTACAGATATAGAACCAACTAGCTCGATTATTTTTATCCAAGATATTCCCGTTAACCAAGTTAAACCAACTAATAACATAGAAAACAACAACAATAAGGCCCCATATAAATTTAAGGCGTTGTTCAAATTAATAGCTATATATTGACCAAAAATACCCCCAGACAAATGAATTCCGGTTAAAGCATTAGCACGTACTTGCAAACTCAAAAATCCGCAACAACCAATTAACAGCATCAACAGGCCAAGACTACGTAACACAATTGATAATTTACTAAGACTACTAAAAGCACGTTGCTCTAATAAAACAACGCCGGCTGCATAAGTAATCAATACCGGCAATAAAAAAGCGGCATACCCAAAGATCCAATAAAACAAGTCAGAAATATATGCACCTAATTTACCACCAAAATTAGCAACATTATCAATCGAAAAGTTAGAGTTCAACCAACCAGGATCAGTAGTTTTATAAGTTACAAGAGATAAAATAATAAAGGCTGAAAAGCTAAAAATAAGAATGAATCCACCTTCTAGAAGGTGTTTAACTAAAAAATTTACTGAGGCTGTTTTGTCGTTAATGCCCCCCTGAGATAATTTTGGTTTTTTCATTGCTATTTTAAATACTCTCTTTTTATCATATTATCTAGCATACTATCATAAACGAGTACTTATAAAAATGAATACACAAAATCACCATAGATTAATTATTTTAGGTTCAGGCCCAGCTGGATACACCGCTGCAATATACGCCGCGCGAGCCAATTTAAACCCTGTAGTTATCACAGGAATGGAGGTAGGTGGACAGCTTACAACCACAACTGATGTTGATAACTGGCCAGGGGATGTAGAAGGGTTACAAGGTCCAGCCCTTATGGATAGGATGCAGGAACATGCAAAAAGATTTCAAACCGCAATTATCAACGATCATATAACCAAAGTTGATTTAAAACAGCGCCCTTTTATTCTCCAAGGCGATAGTGAAACGTATACTTGTGATTCTCTAATCATCGCCACAGGTGCATCAGCACAATACCTAGGATTGGAGTCAGAGGAAAAATATAAAGGACGAGGAGTATCTGCTTGCGCCACTTGCGACGGATTTTTCTATCGCAATAAAGATGTATGTGTAATTGGTGGGGGTAATACGGCTGTCGAAGAGGCGCTATATTTATCAAATATTGCTGCGAATGTAACCTTAGTTCATCGACGTGATACATTAAGAGCCGAGAAAATTCTTCAAGATAAATTATTTGAGAAAGAAAAAAATGGCAATATCAAAATAATATGGGATTCAAGTCTTAATGAAGTTCTAGGCGACAAAATAAAAGTGTCAGGTGCAAAACTTAGAAATAAACATACCGATGAAACATCTGAGATAAAAGTAGATGGTGTTTTCATAGCCATTGGTCATACTCCTAATACTGATTTATTTACAGATCAACTAGATATGCAATCAGGATATTTAACCATTCAATCTGGTTTAAAAGGTATGGCGACAGCGACAAGTATTCCTGGAGTTTTTGCCTGTGGTGATGTGGCTGATAATGTATATCGACAAGCTGTTACATCCGCTGGATTTGGCTGTATGGCAGCTCTTGATGCTGAAAAATATTTGGATGATGCTCCTTAATTAGTAGTTCACCTATCTGCGAATTATTTATGGTATCCATTGGGGGAGTTGACAGATACTCCCCCAGCTACTTGGTCCGTCTTGTTCGACCAAGTAGCATTTATTTGTCTAAATCATTAGGTGTGTCTTTACGAAAATCTCGAGCTCTAGCACAAATCGATTCTGAACTATCAATCATTTGCTGAGCTGCCGCAGCAAGTTTTTCTCCCTTAGAAGCAAACGACTCAAAAAAGGAATATACACCATCATAAGCTTGCTTTTGATAACTACAAATACCGGTGGCCTTTTCATGTTTTTTGTTAATATATTCAACTAAAGTTTCTGACAGCTGACTAAAAAAATCTTCATCTGGGTGGGTATGCGCACACAAAAAGACGCCAGCGACACCATCAACTACCGTTCGCAACTCTCCTTGCAGAAAATGAACTGAAGAAGGTATTCTTTTTAAACTTACATACGCTCTACCAAGATCATCTAATATAAGTTGAATCTTTTGTTTCCATTCTTCACTTTTTTCTGTAGTAATACCGCTGACAGAAAGATCAACTAATATATCTTCAAAATCATTAATTAATCCTTCCACTTCTTGAAAAGCAAGTTTGCTCGAATCAGCAAGAGTAACTAGATGACTCATTTCATTTACGCAACGATCCATATTTGTAGCGAGTTTGGCTAAGTCTTGTTTAGAAGCATTCCCCATTCTTTGGAGTTCTCTACACTTCTCCTCACAACCTGACTTTTCTATTTCCAATTTTTCAGTATTACTCCAGCTTCTCTCCCATCCGGGAATATTCTCTGGAGTAGTGGTTGCAATCAAAGCTTTTTTAGCTGGATCAATAACTATATTATCGAAGTTTTCTTCAACAATTGTAAAAACAGTATGAGCCTTATCAAGGCTCGACACTAACCTATTATCATTAGCAAGAGAGGTTAATTTTATAGCGTGCTCGTCGTCCATAACTAAATTCCTATAACTTAATATATACAATTAAGTATAACAAAAGAACAATTTTAATCAAATGAAATCACATATAACATTACTTCCAGATTAGAGTCTTCATGTTTGCGAGCAATGGTCTTCTCTTCATACTCAACTTTATAGCCATACTTTTCACATAGTCCACCAATATAATTAGGATTATGGCTGTAACGAATGGTTTCTTGCAAAACCCATGGTTCACTGTCACTAATTTCAGCTGTAAAGATAAAAAAACCATCCTGGCTAAGCCTTGGTTTAAGGCTAATAAATAACTCATCAAGGCTCGCAAAATATGGCAAGACATCTGCTGCAACTATTAACTGATATATCTCTATGTCTTCTTTGATAAAAGTAAGAGCCTCAGCCTCAATTAATTTATCAAAAATGTCTTTTGAATTGGCAATTGAAAGCATTTTTTGCGAAATATCAACCCCGATTAAATGCCTACAAAAGTTTTTTAATACCTCTCCACTTAGTCCTGTACCACATCCTAGATCTAACGCCTTATCTACTTGCTTAACATTTAGTTGATGCAAAACATCCCATAATTTTTTAGGTATATTATATTGTAGAGTGTCTTGCATATGCTTTTCATAGTACATAGCATAATGATTAAATAAATCATTGGCATAAGATGGACAATAAGGCGTATCACTATGATGATTTTCACTAATTGCCGCCAACATAAACTGAGTGGTCTTCTCATCAGGATTAACCGCAACAGCTCTTTCTAGCAAGACACACGCACCTTGTTTATCCCCTCTACGCATTTTGATTGCCGCCAAGTTACTTAATGCACCAAAATGCTTACTATCAAGATTTAAAACAGTATTAAAAAATTTTTCTGCATCGCCAACATGACCCAAACCCATTTGAGCAACAGCCGTATTGTATAAATATTCTACATTGTTAGGGTTGTCCTTTAACAACTGGTCATAATACATAAGAGCATTTTCATAACGATCATTATGAATGAACGTAGCCGCAAGATTATTGCGAGCTTCTATATTAGTTTCATCAAGAATAAGAGCCTTGGTAAAAAAATCAATCGCCGACTGATCCTTCCCCTTTTTTAAAGCAATAACACCTAAGTTTACTAATGTTTCAACATGCTCTGGCTCTTTTAATAATATCTTTTCAAATAAAATATCGGCGCGATCTAGTTCATTTTTACCAAGAAGTAATATTCCCAGATAAAATTGTGCTGTTATATTGTCTATATCGAGAGATAACACATTATTAAATTGAGTTTCGGCTGCAACAATTTGTTGATTTTTAAAAAACAAGATACCCAAGTTTAAATGGGCTAGAGTAAAACTTGGATCAGAGTGGAGAGCTTCTTTATACTCTACTAAGGCTTGTTTATAATTACCAAGGCCGGCATAAAGACCAGCCAGGTTATTATGCGCCTTAGCATACTTAGGATTAATTTCTATTGCCTGCTGATAATGATAAACCGCTTTTTCTATATTTTGCATTCTTTTATAAATATTACCTAAGTTCATATGAAAAATAGGATCATTTTTTAAAGATAGTGCTTGTAGAAATGTTGCAATCGCCTTGTTACTCTCACCGCTTTGAACATAACAGAGAGCTAAATAGCGAAGACCATCAACATAATTTGGATCAATCTTTAATAATTGTTGATAAACTCCAATTGCTTCTGATATTTGATTATCTTGCTGAAGCGCAATTGCTTTTTCAAGCAAGATATTAAGATTTTCAGACATTTTATGCTTTTACAAGCGGCCACAACAAGCCTTCGGCTGCCATATAACGTCCAATAAACCAATACCAAAGAAAAAATCTCCATCTAAACGGAAGCTTCTTATCAAACAAAAATTGCTTAGAAAGATATTTAGTAGCAGAAAAAAGGCCTCTTGGAGTATACTCAGGCCTTTCAGAGCGGTCAGTCTGTGGTGATAACTCTTCGCCTTTGATTATAGAAATAAGTCGATTAGCCCCTGATTGACGAGTAGTTGCTAGTTGGACAAAAGCCGCGTCATCACTGAACCTTCCTCTTTTTTTATAAGTATCATCAAACGTTGCTTTACCTGTGCGATAGTGCAGATGCTCAAACACAACTTTTTCTAGGTAACATATTCTGTCAAACCCAGCCTTTTGGACCCGCTTGAAAACATCATACAAATGAGTGTCAATAAAGGCCCCTTTATAATCGGCAGGATAGGGCTCAATTAGCTCCTCACAAGTTTTGCGAGATAAAATAGGAAAACTACACCAGTTCTTTTTAAATAAATCATTCGCGTAAGCAAGATATACTTTATCTTCAAACTTAGCGTCCATTTCTATTACTTGCTCATCCCAACCAACCGTCCGAATAACCACATCGTCATTAATGAGGATAATAATACTTCCTTTTGCCAAAGCTAGACAGGCTGAGTTATAGCCCCCCATAGATGGTTGACTACCAATAACCTTAGTCACAGCAATATTTTGACTATCTAGATGATGGCTACCAATATCATCGTCATCTAAATATAAAATCAACTCGATTTGATCTAAATTTCTGGTTGTAGCAACAATACTATCGAACAGACGCTCTACAAGTGCTGCTCTTCCTCGAGACGGTAGTAGTAATGAAATAACTGGGTTCATTATGTTCCTTTTTATTGATGAACTTGAAACAAGGCTATGCGTAATAGCTCAATATTTTTCGATAATTATGACATACATATAAGCATATCACTACCTTTACAATGCCTTAACCATACCGCCAGATTAAATTAGGGTCTGTTAACAATTGGGTGCCACGGTCAACAGACCCTAATACAATAGTGTTTAAATAACGGTTTTCTTCTTTTTAAATATTATTAACTTCTCATCTAAGTCGAATAAATGTTAAAATTCTTCTTAAACATATTGCTCTCAATTTTGGCCCATATTCATGCAAGATTTTAAAGATAAAAAAATAGTACTAGGTATCACCGGCGGAATTGCGGCCTATAAATCCACATATCTTATCCGTGAACTCAAAAATTTAGGTGCACAAGTTCGAGTTGTCCTAACTCAGTCGGCAAAAGAATTTGTATCCGCTTTAACCCTCCAAGCATTAAGCGGTGAGGATGTAAGATGTGAAACCTTTGACCATAAAGCCGAAAAAGCAATGAGTCATATTGAATTGGCGCGCTGGGCGGACTATTTATTAATAGCACCAGCGAGTGCTAACTTTTTAGCTAAGATGACACATGGAATTGCTGATGACCTTTTATCAACTATATATCTTGTTGCGAATACACCGGTAATAGTTTGCCCTGCCATGAACAAATCAATGTGGGAGCACCCAGCAACTAAAGATAATTGTAAAACCTTAATTTCTAGAGGTGTGCAAGTTGTGGGTCCTAATATTGGAATACAAGCTTGTGGGGAGTATGGTCTCGGGCGGCTATGTGAATACAACCAAATAATTAATGCTCTGCGATTAAACCATATAAAAGGCGCCTTATCAGGACATAATATTTTATTGACCGCCGGCCCAACGCAGGAGTCTATAGATCCGGTCAGGTGCATAACAAACCATAGCTCCGGTAAAATGGGCTATGCTTTAGCCGAAGCGGCACTCTTTGCTGGCGCTCAGGTCACATTAATTAGTGGCCCAACAACAATTCAAGCCCCTGAGGGTGTAACTTTGATTCCTGTTACTAGCGCAAATGAAATGCTAGAGGCAGTCTTAGATAAGTTACAAAAAGATATGTTATTTATTGGCACAGCAGCAGTAGCTGATTACTCATTAGCAAACCCATCTAAACAAAAATTAAAAAAAGAAGACTCTCAAGAACTATCACTTAAACTAATTAAAAACCCAGATATAATTAAAGAAGTTGTAGCAACGAATAAATCAGCCCTTAATATTGGTTTTGCAGCAGAAACAGAGAATGTTATCGAAAATGCCTCTAAGAAACTTCACTCTAAGAAATTAGACATGATAGTTGCTAATAAAGTTGGTGGAAATATAGGCTTTAATAGCGATAAAAATCAAGTTACTCTGATAACAACTAAGAACACGGTCAATCTCGAACTAAATCACAAGATTAATATTGCCGGCGAAATAATATTAGCTATTTCGAAAATGGTAAAGAATAGCTAGTCAACAAATTAGGAAAATATGCTCCGTGGATAAAAAAACCTTCAAAATCTTTCAAAGTTTATGGTCTTTTATTAGTAATAAAAGACGTAAACAATTATGTGCCATATTAACTTTAACCATTGTTTCAGCTATCAGCGAGGTGGTTTATCTGGCATCAATTCTACCATTTATTGGTGTAGTGATTAACCCTGAAAAAATTTTTTCATCGCACTTCATGTCTGGGTTAATTAATTATCTAAAAATACAAACAGCCAATGACTTAATTCTCCCATTAACAATTACGTTCGCATCTCTTGCTTTAATTAATGGCATTCTAAGGCTTCTTTTAATTAGATTCAGCCTAAAAGTTGCTCATGCCACCGGCACTGATATAAGTATTGATATTTATAAAAAAACCCTCTATCAACCATATCATGTCCATATCTCAAGAAATAGCAGTGATATAATCAGTGCTATTGCGCAAAAATCTATTGCAACAACCAATGTAATTGTTTCTTTAGTTACTTTTGGTACCGTTTTTATCTTATTTTCTGCAATCATTGTCGCCATGCTCTACGTCAACACCCAAGTAACTATTGTTGCGGGATTAATAATGACTTCGGCCTATGGAATAATGGCTCTACTAACAAGAAAAAATCTGTCCCAAAATGGGCAAATTATTGCTAGCAAACAAAATGATGTTATGAAAAGTCTACAAGAAGGTCTTGGGGCTATTCGTGATGTGATTTTAGATAATACACAAGAGCACTATTCAAAAGCTTATAGTTTATCAGCTCAACAATTACAAAGCTCGCGCGCAGAGAATATGTTTATCAGCCAAGCACCTAGATACTTTATAGAGACCTTTGCCGTAATTCTCGTGGCATTATTTATACTTGTTTCTAGCTACCAAACTAATAGTGTTGTTGACCTACTACCTACATTGGGTTTTTTTGCTATTAGTGCTCAGCGACTCCTACCTCTGATGCAACAAATGTATGGATATTGGTCTGAGATTATAGGTAACAAGGCGGCATTACTTGATGTTCTAGAACTATTGAAACAAAAATTACCAGATAATATAAATAAACTAGAATCCCCTCCTCTTAATCTCCAAAAAGAAATTAAACTTAAAGACGTCTCATTTCAATATCATAAAAATAGCCATTTAATTTTAAATAAAATAAATTTAACGATTCCTAAGGGAGCTAGAGTAGGAATTATAGGCTCTACAGGGAGTGGCAAAAGTACAGCCCTCGATATTTTAATGGGGCTTATCGAACCGACAACCGGAAATCTATTGGTTGATAACAAAATAATTAGCTCTGAAAATAGACGAGCATGGCAAAAAACTATTGCGCACGTTCCGCAAAATATTTTCCTTGCAAACTTAACCATTGCTGAAAATATAGCTTTTGGTAACAGTTTAGAAGAAATAGATTTCAATAGGGTGCAAAAAGCAGCAATTCAAGCAAATGCCCATGAATTCATCATGAGATCTGAAAAAAAATACCAAACAACCGTTGGTGAGCGCGGTATTCGCTTAAGTGGCGGACAAAGACAACGCATTGGCATAGCAAGGGCTCTTTATAAAAATGCTAGTGTCTTATGTTTTGATGAGGCAACAAGTGCACTCGATAATAATACCGAACAAGAAATAATTGATACTTTAAATTCCCTTGATAAAAAACTCACTATTTTCATAATCGCCCATAGATTAACAACGATTAAAAACTGCTCTCATTTTATAAAAATAGATAATGGACAAATAGTAAGCTTGGATTCTTATTCGAGCATTACTTGCTAGATTAATTCAAAGGATAGGCCGTTTCAATCGTATCATCCTTCCAATGCTTGCCCATAAAATAAATATATCAAGCATATCCTGTGATTTAATTACCCAGATGTTAAATACTAAAAAAGAAAGATACAACTTAATTAAGGTTGCATATTTATTATTTAAGAAGTCTCCGGTATATCTAAACAATAAAATCAAATTATATTAAATAATATACTCGGCATGTACAAAACAAATCCTAAAATAAAAATTTGATGGTTATGAATGTATAATTAGTTAAAAATCCTCTGGTCTAGATTAATATGCCAGTGTTATCAACTAATATTTAAGAATCTATGAATTGTTTTTTATGAAGAAATTATGTATAACTTGACAACCCAAACCACAGAACATTCATGTTGTTTTCTAAAGCAATGAATCAAGTAAAAGCTCTTCAAGCTGCAGTGGATAAGAGAAATAAAGCTGTTCTTTTAACGCAAGAGCAACAAAGTGACAGTAATTTTCTTTTTGGAAGAAATGATACTAATTGATTGCTCTTACCCCCTACTTACTCTGCTTTATGCAGGGTATCCAGCCAGATTTATTTTAAAATTTCCTAGATAGTCCGAACAAGTCGGACTATCTAGGCGGAGGGAGGTGGTATTGTGTTTTCAGTTGGTGGTAACAATTCACTAAAATTCTTGTTAGAGGATACCCCCTGCCCTAATGACGCCGCTTAAGGCAGCACCATCAGGGAAAGACCCAACCTTCTTTGTTTGATGTTGATCAAATAGTCGTGAATTTAGACTTTAGTGCTCTTGCCCTGGCGCAAACCATAAATATGAAAATAGAGAGCTCATTTTGAAGTAAAATCAGGATTCTAACTCCAAAATAATATCAATAGATGCTATACAAGTAACATTGCACCAATTATCGTATATTTATTCACTAGATAAGAAATGATGAATCGTTTTTTTATTGATTATCCATGAAGATACACACCATTTTATTGACAACCACGCTGTATTTTGAGATATTAGTACTGCGAGGTTGGACTTGCTATGTGTCATTCCACTGGGTCAATTGGCGACACACCGATTGACCCTTTCTATTTTCTCATTAAAATAACTACATCTTTTATCAATCAACCCCTACTAAAATTTGATCACCCTTGATTTCAGTTTGGTATATTTTTAAATTTTTAGGTTTAGATATTTTGCCCAAAAGATCACCTACAACCGGAGGAAAGGTTGACCAACATTTTACATCTCCGGTGCATAAATCGAAGCTACTATGATGAAAAGGACAAGTTAATTCGTTTTTATCATTAACTTTACCATTTTTTAGAGGTAATTTTAGGTGTGGGCATTGTGCCTGGACAGCATGTACTTTATCATTGTGCCAAATAAAAAGTATCTTGCTATTATTTATAACTTTCGTCATACGATTATTCTTTTTTAGTTCTGATAATTCTATTGCGGGAACGAAGCTCATGGTGATTCCTTTAGCGATTAAAATTTAATAGACGGCGCTTATACAAAATTCTACTTCACGATTGAGTTTTGCATAAGTCCTGATAGACTACTTAGCATAAACAATTATTGCAAGTTATACGCTTGCAGGTATAAAATACAAACTTTATCTTTACTAGGAGGGTATGTGGGCGGTTTTTCAAGAAATGTAATGGCGAGCTTATGTGTCATTGTATTAGCAGCTACTTTTTCTACGCTATCATTTGCGGAAGAAAGCCCTGCTCCTAAATCTTCACTACAACTTATTGACGGATATTATCCGGCTTATCCACCAACTACTCCTCGCTCCTCGAGCAATGAGCAGCAAGTGGAAAGAGGTGAGTACCTATCTAAAATGGGTGACTGTATCTCCTGCCATACAGATGTCAAAAAAGGCACTCCAGCCTATGCCGGTGGTCTACCAATCGCCACTCCGTTCGGCACCTTTTATAGCCCAAATATTACCCCAGATATGGAAACTGGGATTGGTAAATGGACCAAAGAAGACTTTCACAATGCTTTAAAACATGGCAAAAACCCTGAAGGTCAAAACTACTTCCCAGTATTTCCTTTCATCTATTTTGCAAATATAACCCCTGAAGACTCTGAAGATTTATACGAATACCTAATGAGTATTCCAGCCGTTCATCAAAAAAACACTCCTCTTCCTTTCCCATTTAGCGTTCCCGGAGCAAGATTCACACTTCTTGGTTGGAATTTATTGTTTTTCTATCCCAACCAAGTGGAGTCATTGCATGACGAAAGCAAGTCAGAAGCATGGAATAGAGGAAGATATATAGTTGACGGTCTTGGACATTGCAGCATGTGCCATACACCTCTTAACCCCCTGGGTGCTAGCAAAAAGCGTTATTACTTAACAGGTGCATTTATTGACGGCTACTGGGCACCTAATATCACTAAACTTGGTCTAGAGTCTGCAACTCATCAAGAAGTGGCGGATATCTTCTCATCAGGTGATCTACTACATGATCGTGGGCCAGTTGCAGGACCAATGGCTGAAGTTATTCATAATAGCCTTAAATATTTAACTTCATCAGATAAACTCGCTATTAGCACTTATCTTAAAACTGTCGAAAGCGATGAGTACTTAGGTGTTCCTGCATCAAATGAGCCACCTTCTCTTCGGCGTGGAAGGAAAGTCTATCTAAGTGCATGTATTGAGTGCCATCAAAATGGTGAGATGTCTGCACCAATAATTGGCAATGGTGAAAGCTGGCGCTACCGCTTAAAAACATCAGGTTTATCTGGTCTTTATAAAAATGTGATTGATGGATATAACAGCATGCCAATCAAGGGTGCATGCGTTACTTGCTCAAACAATGATATAGTTTCTGCAGTTGATTATATCCTTAATGAGTCATTATCTAGATCAGAGCGGTTGAGTCTTAATAAAGAAAAATCGCAAAAGCCGGTGAAGAGTGGTCAAGAAATATATGAAACACATTGCAGCACATGTCATACAGATGGCAAGAACGGTGCTCCAGTTATTGGTGATAAAAAAGCCTGGGATCCATTAATCAAACAAAACTTTGATATTTTGGTTAAAAACACTGTCAATAGCGAGAAACACCCAAAAAATGGTCGTTGTGAAAGTTGTTCAACAGGTGAAATAGTCGAGGCAGTCAAATATATCGTTAGCCAATCAAAATCTAGCGGTAATTACATATTATGGTAGCTTTAAAATATTTATTTAGATGGAGGATGGTGATGCCAAATAAGTTTAAAATCAGCAAATTGCTAATGATGCTGTGGACATTAATATGTACTCCAGCAGCATTTGCCGCTGATTATTGGCAGATGAATATGCATCGTGGTGTAACGCCACTTAGCAAAGACATGTACAGTTTGCACATGATAGCAATTTATGTTTGTGCAGCAATTGGAATTGTCGTATTTGGGGTGATGTTTTATTCATTATACTATCATCGTAAATCTAGAGGCCACAAAGCTGCTAGTTTCTCAGAAAATCACAAATTAGAAGTACTTTGGACAATTATACCATTTCTAATTCTCGTAGCATTGGCTATTCCAGCAACTACAGTCTTGATGGATATGGAAGATGATTCTGATTCAGATGTCACAATTAAAATAGTTGGCTATCAGTGGCGCTGGCAGTATCAATATTTAGATGAAGGAATTAGCTACTTTAGCGTACTATCAACTCCATTCGCCCAAATTCAAAATATGGAGCCAAAAAATCAATGGTATCTTCTTGAAGTTGATAAGCCATTGGTTCTTCCTGTTAACAAAAAAATTAGATTCCTAGTAACATCAGGTGATGTTGTTCACTCTTGGTGGGTCCCAGAGCTTGGAGTTAAGCGTGACGCTATTCCTGGGTTTATGCATGAAGCTTGGGCCAAAATTGAAAAACCTGGTACCTATCGGGGTCAATGTGCAGAGCTTTGTGGAATAAACCACGGATTCATGCCAATTGTAGTTGAAGCAGTTAGCAATGATGAATATGTGAAATGGGTTGAGAATCAACCGAAAATATCCGCCCCTGGGGTAATTAAAGAAACACCAATTCCCGCGGATATGAGCCGCTCTGAGCTAATGAAACTTGGCAAAGACCGCTATGAAACAATTTGTTCGGCATGCCACCAACCAGATGGCACTGGCATACCACCAATGTTTCCGGCTCTAAAAAATAGTTCCGTTGCAGTTGGGCATCCTGTTTCAAGACATATAGAAATGATCTTGCATGGGGTTCCTGGTACAGCTATGCAACCTTTTGGAGAGCAACTAACCGATGTTGAAATTGCGGCAATTGCAACCTATGAGCGCAATGCTTGGGGCAATAACACCGACGATGAAATTCAACCAAAACAAGTCGCTGAAGTTAGAAACAAAAAACAAGTTAAACCAAAAATGGTTAAAAAAGCACAAGCCGGGAGGTTGCAATGAGTTACGGTGAGGCACACACTACTGGAGATATAGAGCACGGTTCAGGTCAAGGAAAGGGAGTGTTCGGTTTTATTAAACGTTGGCTTTTTACAACAAACCATAAGGATATTGGTACTTTATACTTGTGGCTAGCTCTAGCAAGCTTTTTTGTTGCCGGGGCTATGGCAATGGTTATTCGTGCTGAGCTTATTGTTCCTGGGCATCGTTTTGTTGATCCTAACTTCTTTAACCAAATGACCACTTTTCATGGTCTTATGATGCTGTTTGGGGTTGTTATGCCTGCATTTACAGGCATGGCTAATTGGCAAATACCAATGATGATTGGCGCACCAGACATGGCGCTTCCACGCCTAAATAACTGGAGCTTTTGGATCCTACCATTCGCCTTTGGATTGCTTATTTCAACAATGTTTCATGCTGGTGGCGGGCCAAACTTTGGTTGGACAATGTATGCTCCTCTATCGACTAGATTTGCTCCACCAAGTACTGATTTCATGATCTTTTCCGTGCATTTAATGGGCCTATCTTCCATCATGGGCTCAATTAACATTATTGCCACAATCTTAAACTTACGTGCTCCTGGCATGACAATGATGAAGATGCCATTATTTGTCTGGACTTGGCTGATAACTGCATTTCTACTAATCGCAATTATGCCAGTTTTAGCAGGCGCTGTTACCATGATGTTGGCTGATAGACACTTTGGTACTAGCTTCTTTGAAGCAGCCGGCGGCGGAGACCCAGTATTATTTCAACATATTTTCTGGTTCTTTGGCCATCCTGAAGTTTATGTACTTGTTCTTCCTGCATTTGGAGTTATATCTGAAGTTATCCCAACATTTAGCAGAAAAAAGCTATTTGGCTATAAGTTCATGGTTTATGCCGTTGGGGTTATTGCTGTTTTATCTTTCGTTGTTTGGGTTCACCACATGTTTACAACGGGAGTTCCACTTGGAGCTGAGTTATTTTTCATGTACACAACGATGTTAATTGCTGTACCAACCGGGATAAAAGTATTTAACTGGGTTGGCACAATGTTCAAAGGATCTCTCACATTTGAAACACCAATGCTATTTGCAATTGCCTTTGTGATTTTATTTACAATTGGTGGCTTTACAGGAATTATGCTCGCTCTAGTTCCAGCTGATTATCAATATCAAGATACCTATTTCGTGGTTGGCCATTTTCATTATGTTCTTGTTCCTGGCGTAATTTTCGCCTTATTTTCAGCAACATACTACTGGCTGCCAAAATGGACTGGTCACATGTACAATGAGCGTATGGGAAAATGGCATTTTTGGCTGTCAGTTATTTCTGTGAATCTAACTTTCTTCCCGATGCACTTCCTTGGCTTAGCTGGTATGCCAAGACGCATTCCAGATTATGCATTACAGTTTACTAATTTTAACGTAGTTACATCGGTCGCCGCATTTATATTCGGGCTATCACAACTGCTGTTTTTAATTAACGTTTTTCGCACCGTACGTCATCATGGTGATAAAGTTGGCAAGCAAGTATGGGAAAGTGCTGAGGGGCTTGAATGGACTCTTACATCTCCACCTCCATATCATAGCTTTGAAAAGCCTCCGATTATCAAATAGGCGCTAAAAAACTGTGCAAAAAAAACATGTGAAATTAGTTGGTATTCTTAGTGTATTAGTTATTGGTATGTTTGCCTTTGGCTTTGCACTAGTGCCAATTTACAATAGCCTATGCAAAGCGTTAGGAATTAATGGTAAAGTTACCCTTGAAGCAGTAAGTTACGACCCAAACAAAATGGTTGCTGATGATAGAGAAGTAGTAGTTGAGTTTATTGCCACTAATAATAGCGGCATTCCGTGGTCTTTCTATCCGAAAACACGTAAAATTAAAGTTCATCCTGGAGAAATAGCCAAACTTGAGTTTTATGCTGAAAATAAAACCGATAGAAGGATGACTGTGCAAGCAATACCAAGTGTTACACCAGGGATTGCTGCTAAATATATTAAAAAAACCGAGTGTTTTTGTTTTACTCAGCAGACACTTGGAGGGCATGAAGCGATGGACATGCCCCTACTATTTCATCTGGACACAGATTTACCAAAAAATGTAAAAACACTTACGTTAGCTTACACATTATTTGATGTAACTAGCAGAGTTCAAAACTAGGAGATTTTATGGGAGCGCATAGCGGATATTATATCCCCTCACCAAGCCACTGGCCTTTAGTAGGTTCGATTGGCCTAACAACAACTCTGGTTGGTGCTGGTTCTTGGCTACACTCGGATTGGTATGGCCCGTATGTTTTCACTGTCGGTCTATTTATACTTTTTAGCATGTTTTTTGGCTGGTTTGGCCAGGTTATCTATGAAAATGAAAAAGGTATCTATAACTTAAAAGTAGACCACTCTTTTCGTTGGGGAATGTGCTGGTTCATCTTTTCAGAAGTCTGTTTCTTTGGTGCTTTTTTTGGCGCACTTTTTGCTACTAGATATTTCGTCGTCCCACAGTTAGGTGGTGAGATACGGCCAATGACCCACTTAACTCTATGGCCTGACTTCCAAGCTATTTGGCCAGTTTTAACAAACCCTGATAACAATGTTTTTGTTGGAGCATATGAATCCATGGGGGCATGGGGTCTCGCGGCTATTAACACTGTTATTCTTCTAACTTCTGGGATAACTGTAACTTGGGCACATTGGGCTCTGAAACTAAATAAACGCCGACAATTAGTCATTGGACTATTATTAACCGTTCTTCTAGGTATTAGCTTCTTAGCCTTGCAAGCACATGAGTACTATGATGCCTACACAGATATGAACTTAACTCTTGATGCTGGAATATATGGTACAACATTCTTCATGCTAACAGGCTTTCATGGATTACATGTTACGATTGGCACGATAATGCTAATTGTTATTTTAGTCCGCTCAATACTTGGACACTTCACACCAGAAAGACATTTTGCCTTTGAAGCTGTTGCTTGGTATTGGCATTTCGTGGATGTTGTATGGCTGTTCCTATTTGTTTTTGTTTATTGGTTGTAATATTTGCCCGAAGAAGGTACAATATACGTTTGATTTGAGAGATTGAGTATGACTATAAAAATTCTTATGTCTTGTATTGTCTTCTTGACACTTATTTGTATGCTGGGCATGCTCTATAAATACAAAAAAAACCCATCCGAAGAACTTAGTCTTAATGAAAAGATTAGATTATTTGGTTGTGGAGTTTTAGCCTTCATTTCTGACACTCTTGGCGTAGGTAGTTTTATTGTTAATACCGCCTTGGCTAAGCTTTTAAAAACCTTCAAAGACGAAGAATTACCAGGAGCCAATAACGGTGCACAAGTTCTGCCTGGGGCTATATCAGCTTTTTTCTTTATTAAAGTAGTCGAGGTTGACCTTACAACACTTATCGTACTAATTACTGGCACATGTATTGGTGGAATAATTGGCGGTGGTATTATGAGCCGGTTAAACAAACAAAGCGTTCGCTTAACAATGGTCGGATGCTTTAGCATAATTGCCGTTCTATTAATTTCGCGGAAGCTCAATATCCTACCTGTTGGCGGTGACGCTATTGCACTACATTCATGGAAACTAATCGCAGGCTTTGTAGGTATGATTGCCTGTGGAGCATTGAGCTCGGCTGGGGCAGGATTATTTGCCTTAGTTCAAGGGGTGTTGTTTGTTCTTGAAATGTCACCAATTGTTGCGTTCCCAATTATGATGGCAGCAGGCGCAATGCAACAACCTCTCACAACAATGATGTTCTTGAAGCAGGATAAAATACCGTTGAAAAAAACCCTAATTTTAACGCTCGGTGGTTGTATTGGAGTTCTTATAGTCCTACCTATATTTAACTATATTACGGTTTCCTGGCTACACTCTTTGCTACTGACCATCCTAATTTATAATATCTATGCGATAGGCAAAGCATATCTCAGTTCAAAATCTGAGAAGCTTACTCCGCTAGAACAAAAGGCGGCATAAATACGTGAATGATGATGAACCAAGTAAATCGGAACTTAAGCGCCAGTCTACTGCTTTACAAAACATTGGAAAAGAGTTAGCAGATCTTAAACCAGAAATGTTAGAAAGATTAGAACTACCTGAGCCTCTTAAGTCAGAAGTTATCAAAGCTCGTTCAATAACAAGTCATGGCGCTTTAAAGCGCCAGTATCAGCTAATTGGTAAGCGGATGCGTGCCACTGATTATGAAAGCATTATTAAGCAATATAGAGAAATGCAAGCAGCAAATAACTCCCAAACAGCTAATTTTCATCTGATTGAGAAATGGCGAGAAAAACTAATCAACGAAGGGCGTGACGCTCTAACAGATTTTATCGAAACCTTTCAACCAAAAGATATTCAACACCTTAGACAACTAATTCAAAAAGCAGTCACCGAAAAAAAGGCGGATAAGTCAACTGGTGCAAGCAAATCACTATTTAGGTATATACGAGATTTTATATGACATTTTCAATTTTCATTAGCTGCCCTAGAGGATTAGAATATCTACTAGAAGATGAGGCGCGCGCTCTTGGCTTAACTATTTCGCGTGTTAGTCCGCAGGGTGTTTTTGGGGAAGCTTGCCTTGAAATAGTATATAAAATTTGTATGTGGTCACGAATTGCAAATAGAGTGCAGTTGATACTATTTAGCGGTGAGGCACTAAATCAAAAGATGATCTATAACCTTTGTCATTCTTATGACTGGTTGTCAGTATTTGATGTTGAAAAAACTATAGCTGTCGAATTTCATGGTGAATCAGAAGAAATAAACAATTCAATGTTTGGCGCACAATTAGTTAAAGATGCTGTTGTCGATGTGTTTCGCGAACAAACAAATACCCGACCAATAATCGATAAAAATAACCCAGAAGTATTAATCCATGCTTACTTAAACAAAGACACTCTAACCGTTAGCCTGGATATGACTGGATATAGTCTCCATCAACGAGGATATAGAGCCGAGAAAGGTCTTGCCCCTATCAAGGAAAACGTTGCGGCTGCCATGTTAATGCGAGCAAAATGGCCGAGTCTTCTTGAAAAAGACTATAACCTCTACGACCCATTTTGCGGATCAGGAACAATTGTCATTGAGGCCGCTCTAATGGCTGCCAATATTGCCCCAGGTCTTTTGCGTAACGATCAATCTTTCATTCATTGGCTACAACATGATGAGACCTTATGGGACAAGATTTGTAGAGATGCAATGCAGGAAGTAAAAAAACCTGGCGATAGAGTTAAATTTAGAGGATCAGACATAGATAAACGGGCTATTCAAATGGCCAAATCATGTGCTGAATTTGCTGGAGTTTCTGACTGGATAGAGTGGGAGGTTCTTGATTTCACTAATAACACCCAAGTTCCTGATTTTAATGGTCTACTAATTTGTAACCCTCCATACGGTGAAAGACTAGGTGATGAAAAGCAATTGGAATTACTATACCAACAAATGGGTCAACAGTTTCATAGTAATTTTCAAGGATGGCAGGCTTATGTCTTAACATCTAATCAAACACTTGCAAGATCAATTGGTCTGCGCGCAACAAAGCAATACACGTTATATAATGGCGCCTTAGAGTGCAAACTTTATTACTTTGAGTTAAATTCTACAAATCAATACCGAACCTTCGATAGCTCATATAAGCTATCTCAAAATGCCGAAATGTTTGCTAATCGTCTTAAAAAGAATTATCAACACATAAAGAAATGGGCAAAGCGCAATAATATCTCTTGTTATAGAGTCTACGACGCTGATCTGCCAGAGTATTCCTATGCGATTGATATTTACAATGACCATGTGGTTTTACAAGAATATAAAGCCCCTTCTTCAATTCCAGAGCATCAAGCAGAAAAACGCAGTATAGATGTTATAAATATTACTCCCACTGTTTTAGGTATTTCTCCAAAAAATATCTCTCACAAGCAACGCAAAAAACAAAAAGGCGATTTGCAATATAAAAAAATAGCAGAAAAAAACCATTATTTAAATATTTCTGAAGGTAATGCTCGCTTTAATGTTAACCTTAACGATTATTTAGATACTGGCATATTTCTAGACCACCGCTTATTACGATTGAAATTTGCCGAACTAAATCCAGGAGTTAAGTTTTTAAATTGTTTTTGTTACACAGGCACGGCAAGTGTTCACGCAGCGCTAGCAGGAGCAATTACTACTAACGTTGATTTATCTAACACATATTTAAACTGGGCGACAGATAACTTTAAATTAAACTCACTAGACTACTCAAAACATCAATTCATACAGTTTGACTGCTTGGAATGGTTGAAAATAACCAAAGATCGTTTTGATGTAATATTTTTAGATCCTCCAAGCTTTTCTAACTCGAAACGTATGAGTGAAACTCTAGATATTCAACGAGATCATGAAGAACTTATTAAATCAGCAATGAAACTATTAAACACAGATGGAGTTTTATACTTTTCAACTAACCTTCGACAATTTAAATTATCCCCTAACATTGCCAATCAATATAACCTTATTGATATTAGCAAGGAAACAATTGATCTAGATTTTAAGAGAAATCAAAAAATCCATCAATGCTTCTTAGTTAGTAATTACGACAGCCCCATTAAAAAGTAGCGCATCATTCCGAGCGTAGCGAGGAATCTCCTTCAATAGCTGAGATATTAGTGTGTAACTGATATTTTTGAAATATATGGGATAGAATTACTCTAGACAGCTCATATGGCCGCTGGTAGAATCCATCCTCTGCAATCCAAATAATCCTATAAGCTTTGACTTAGATCCAACGGAAAATTGCTAGGCTATGGAAATATTATTCAATCTAGAATGGGTGATATGTTTAGAAGCCGGCTAGCTATATTTTTATTAGATTCTTTCGTCAATACTATGACGGCAACAAGGTATCTTGTTTATGTCAGGCCAGAACCAGCGTAACAATGATAAGGAAATTAGATGATTAAGCTAAAAAATATACTTATAGCATCGTTTATTATGGCAAATAATGGTGCTGCGTTTTCTGGAACGATAGATTCCAAAGAAACAAAAACTTGGGTTATTGGTGGGCACGCACTATATCTTAAAACCCAGGTGGGCAATAACGGGCTACAGACAAAAAATACTGCTGCAGAACAAGACCCTTCTCTCGTTTCCACTCTTGGTTTAAACCCAGGATATTCCTTTGGTTTTCAGTTAGAAGGAACCTATCATCTTACGAAAGATAATGATCTGAGCATAAACTGGTATCGCTTAAGATATTCTGATAGTGACTCTCACTATATTGAGCAACCAGGCGACTGGCCAGCTCCTTTTTCAATATACGGTCAAACATCACTGTCTTCAGGAGATACCACTGTTAAAATCAATAATCAATGGGATGCTGTTAATCTAGAATATGGTCACCGCATTCAGTTTGCTACCAATGATAATGTACGTATTCATGCTGGTGCGCAATATGCTCGCGTTGCTGATTCTACGTTCTTTTCCGGGCAATTGAATTTTTCTGGGGTTAGTGGATTTAGACAATTTAATTTTCATCCTGCTTTCAATGGTTTCGGTCCAAGAGTTGGCGTAGATTTAACTCATCACTTTGAAAGTCATTTAACAGCTTATATCAACGGAGCTGTCGCGGTGTTAGCTGGCTCTCATAAGGACCAAGCAAGCATGTCAAGAGTTGGTAACTATTTGACAAGTTATGTCAATAATACACTAGTTGTTCCCGAAGTAGATGGTAAAATAGGCTTGGCTTATACCCATCAGTTAGCTCAGGGCGAACTATCTTTGGATATAGGATGGTTATGGGTTAATTATATTGATGCACTTGCTGCCCCCGTATATCCAGTGTTATTAGGAAAATTTGGAGCCCAAGGTGCTTATTTTGGTCTCAAATGGAAGGTTGTTCAGCATAAATTATAGGTTAAAGTGCTATCTCTAGCAATTTCTAGTGAGTTTATGACTTAACGCATCATAAAATGATTGAGAACAGGGTGGTTGGACCTGTTAAAGAGTATCTTTTGAGCTTAGAAGTATAGGTAAACTAGTTTATAGAGTTGAGCCACATTTTAGAAATAAAGTAATGTGAGTCGAATCCTCTTGCTATGTACTACCTATATAAACTATATTTTATATATAATGTTTAACTAACTGAATAATATGACTAAATATGCTTTATATCTTGCTGGAGGTGGAGCACGGGGTGCTTATCAAGCTGGCGTACTTAAAGCTGTGCACCATATAGTAGCAACTAAAACCATACCTTTTACCATGATAAGTGGGGTAAGTGTAGGCGGTATTAATGGCTCTATTCTAGCTGAGTATGCCGACGACTTTGCAGGTGCAATCAATAAGCTTGAAAGCCTATGGAGTGAAATTCACTGTGACCAAATTTTTAGTTCTAAAAACTATGATCTTAGTAAATCATTGCTAAGAAATCTAAGCCACCTATTTATTAAAGGTCCACAGCCAACGCACCTTCTAGACACTATGCCACTGCATTCGTTTGTAAAAAATAATATTAACTTTGACATAATTAAAGAAAACATTGCGGCCAACAAATTAGAAACCATGGAAATTATCAGTCACTGTTATGAAACACAACAGACTGTATCATTCTATCAACATCATCAACCACATTTTGATGATTGGTTTTACCCACGGCACATTAGCCAAAGGGTTGGTATGAACAGTGAACATATTCTTGCATCAACTGCCCTACCACTATTTTTCCCAACCATACAAATAGAAGGAGATCATTATGGTGATGGTGGTATGGGTTTAATCTCACCACTTCGGGGAGCATTAAAGTTTAAATATCAAAAAATAATGGTTATTGGCACTAGAAATTTTCGTGGTTTTCATGAACCTGAACAATTAAAGACTAGAGACATTGGTTTTGCTCACGTTTTAGGTAGCATGCTTAATGGCATCTTTCTTGATAATTTAGATAGAGATATTGAGCTAATTAATAGAATGAATGATGTAACCGAGCAACTTTCTATTTGGAAAAAGCGCTCCTCACCTTGGCTTCCTGTTGATATACTTCATCTAAGGCCAAGTGACGATGTATCGAAAATTGCTCAATCAAATTATGATACTATGCCAGCCCTGCTCAGGATGTTACTAAACTTGCTTGGCGCCAAAAGTCATTCTGGTGATTTATTAAGTTTCTTGTTGTTTGAGAAAGTATTTACCAAATATTTATTCGAACTAGGCTATAAAGACACAATAAATTCAGCAGACTCAGTTACTGATTTTTTTAAGTAATATTAGGGATTGTTGGACAATTAACTTACCTCATACTCCTATGAATTAGTTCTTCAAATTCCTTAATTGGTAGCGGCTTACCATACAAGTAACCTTGATAACGTTGACATCCAATTTCTAAAAGAACCTTTTGCTGTTCTTTTGTTTCCACACCTTCAGCAATAACTTCTAAACCCAAATTTTTCGCCATCATGATAATAGTATGAGATATCGCTTGGTCATTACTATCTGTAACGATATCCTTCACAAATGACAGGTCGATTTTTATTTGGCATAGTGGTAATAGTTTTAGGTATTGTAGTGAAGAGTAACCAGTACCAAAATCATCCAAGTCAAACCTCAAACCCATTTTACACAGTGTAGACATAGTCTTGTGGACTGTTTTAAAATTTTTGATCAACATACTTTCTGTTAATTCTATCTTAAGTAAAGCTGGATTTATGGCGTGACGTTGTATGGCTGATTGGACTTGTTTCACAAAATCTTTGTTCTCAAATTGTTTCACACTAACATTGATAGAGAGGTTAAGATTACAAGTCATAGGGTCTTTCTTCCATGCTTTAATCTGCGAGCAAGCCATATCCAATACCTGTTCTCCAATCATTAAGATTAGGTCAGTGTCTTCAGCTAATGGAATGAAGGCATATGGTAACACTATACCCGTCTTTGGATGATTCCAGCGAATTAAAGCCTCAACACCTATGATCTCTCCTGATTGATCAACCTGTGTTTGATAATATAGCTCTAATTCTTTGTTTTCAAGAGCGAGTCTTAAATCGTTCTCTGTCTGGACATGACAATTAATAACCTCTTGCATTTCTTGTTCAAAAAAGACAAATTTGTTTCTCCCCGTATTTTTAGCATTATACATAGCAATATCAGCACGTTTTATCAACTCTTTTAATGTTAAATCTTGATCATTAAACATCACAATCCCGATACTTGCACTGTTATAATACTGATGTGTAGTAAGCGAATAGACTTGAGAAAGTTTTTTTAATATCCTTTGAACTATTAATAAAGATTGCATCGCCGCAGCATCCTTTTTTTCACTCAAATCTTCCAGTATAACCATAAACTCATCACCACCAATACGTGCCACAGTATCTCTTCCTCTAGTACAGTATTTCAGGCGACTAGCAACCTGTTTCAACAATAAATCCCCTATATCATGCCCCAGGGTATCATTCAAATTCTTAAAATTATCAAGATCTATGAATAACAGTGCACCATACTGATGTCTACGTTTATATACTTCTAAAGAATGATTAAATCTGTTCATGAATAAACGGCGGTTAGGTAAGCCAGTGAGAAAATCGTAAAAGCCAAGCTTCATGATTTTTTTTGACGCAACTATACTACTCGTCATATCAGAAAATGAGGCTACAAAGTTACAAATACTTCCATCCTTATTCTTAACTGATGTAATTATAAGGTATGCAATAAAAATTTCGCCATTTTTGCGACGTTCCTTAATTTCGCCAGACCAACTACCTAAACTACTGATGTTGTCCCAAATGTCTTTATAAAAGCTCTTGTGCTGTTCACCTGAACTTAACATAGTTGGTTTTTTTCCGATGGCCTCTTTCTCGCCAAAGCCCGTAATTTTAGTGAAAGATTGATTAACTCGAAGAATAATCTGATCAGCATCCGTAATAACCATAGCTTCTTGAGACTCAAATACTATAGCCGAAATACGAATATTTTCTTCCATTTTTTTGCGGTTTGTGATGTCTTGAGCAGCTATCAGAAGGTTTTTATTGCTTTTATCGACTATTGTACTTAATAAAAAAGTATATAATTCCTTTTTAATCAAAAACGACACTTCAAACTCTGTTTTTATCTTGCTTTTAAATGCTTTATCAATAGAGGTATTGAAAAAAGTTCTTGAATCATCGGAGACAAATACACCAAGCCTTAAACTTGATAGACTATGACAATTATTTTTCAGAATTTTTTCTGCAGCTTTATTTGCATTGAGAATTGTAGTGTTATTATCTATAAGGAGATAAGGAATGGGCGCAAAATCATACAGTTCCGTATACTTTTCTAATAAATTATCCGATTCTACATGTAACTTTTGTAATTCTTGATTTTGCATCTCAAGTTCTATTTGATAAATAGTTAATTCATGCAGTTTATTTTTATCAGTTTCAAGAGAAGATTGTTTTGATAATTTTTCTTCAGCTTTTCTACGAATCTCCTCTGCATCTGGAGATGTAGATTTTTTCTTTATCATTATAAGTCCCCTTGACTACGTAATCTCTCTTCCAAATTTTTAGATTCTGTAATATCAGTGAAAGTAATAACGATACCATTAATCATATATTCGTGAGTACGGTAAGGCATTATACGGACTTTAAACCAATGGTCATCTTTCGTTGTCACTTTCTTCTCAATGAATACCAACGAACTCAAAACTTTTAAAGCATCCTGTTGTAAGTTTTCATAATTAAGGTTAGTTACAATATCGGATAAAGGACGACCGATATCGGTCTCAATTAACTTAAATAATTCACAAACATGGGGTGTAAATCGCCGCACCTTTAGGTTGTTGTCAAGGAATACTGTAGCGATTTGTGTGCTATTTAAAAGATTCTCCATGTCATTATTTACCCAAGATAAATCATCCACTCTTGATTGCAATTCAACATTAACTGTTTGTAGCTCCTCATTTAATGATTGCATTTCTTCTTTAGACGTAGTTAGCTCCTCATTAGTAGACTGCAACTCTTCATTCGCTGTTTGTAATTCTTCATTAGTAACTTTCAGAGCTTCTTGCGAATTTAGCATTTCTTCACGCATGGTTTGAATTTGCTCTCGTGCTTTGTCTAGTTCTTGTATTAATACCTTATTGGCATCTCCTGGCTTTCTCTTTGTTGATTTAATCGGTGTAACAACCTCATGAAACACGAACATCACCAAATCTTTAAGTGGTGCAGGAGTAGTTAATACTTTTACTGTCAAATTTAAAGTTTTAATACCAGCGAAGGTATTAACTATTAATCCTTTTAGATGCACCGATTCTAATCCTTCCTGAGCCTTCCTCATAGCCACACTCATCTCGTATCGCAAGCCATCTCTAGCCATCACGAAAATATTCCAATTAGCTTTACCTGATGCTGGTTCCATATATTTACTAGTACTGCCGTTAATATAGAGTATGTCACCCTCTTTAGTTGTTAACACAGCTGAGGGACTAAATTCTTGCAACATAACTTGATCTGCTAATGATTTTAAATTAAATACTTTTGAAGCCGTACTTAAGGAACCAAGATTATCTTTTTCTATTGATGTACTTATCGGCAGTAGCTTCTGTGGAAGATCAATATTAAAAAACGGGATGTCTGCGTAAATTTTAAAATAAATATGTGATTTTTTATCTAATGGATCAAATAGATTAGTAAATTCTCCAGTCGTTTCAGCATTACCCAAGAAAAGAATACCACCATTATTTAGAGAGTAGTGAAACATAGGAAACAACTTTTTCTGCAAATTCGGACCTAAATAAATCAAAAGATTACGGCAGGATAATATGTCTATTTTGGTGAAAGGGGGATCCATGATTATATTTTGTGTGGCAAAAAGAATCATTTCTCGGACTATTTTTTGTACTTGGTATCCATTTTCCTGTTTGACAAAATACCGATCAAGTAGTTCTTTAGATAGAGTATTTTTTATACTTTCAGGATAAATTCCTTGTCGTGCAAAATGAATGGCATCTTCATCAATATCAGTAGCAAATATCTGCATAGTAAAACGTTTTTGTGGTTCTTGATCAGCCATTAACTCAAGAAATATAATGGCCAAAGAATATGCTTCCTCTCCAGTTGAACACGCAGGCACCCAACCACGAAATACCTTATTTAAAGGATGTTTATCAAGCAAGGTTGGTAATGCGCTGCTCTTAAATATACTCCATACTTCCCGATCACGAAAAAAACTCGTCACACCAATTAGTAACTCCTTGAACAAAAGATCAATTTCATCGGGGTTATTCTGTAAATATTTGACGTATATAGGTAGAGTGTGAATCTGGTTTACACTCATGCGACGCTCAATGCGACGATAGATGGTATTCTTCTTGTAAAGAGAAAAGTCATTATTAGTCCGTTCTCGCAACAAAATGACGATTTGCTCAAATCCATTCGTTGATTTAAAATCTAAAAGATGATCATTCTCATCATGAAAGCCTAATGAAAAGTGTTTTATATGGTCGATGAGATGCTTAGGTATATCAGATGCTGCCGCAACAATATCAGCGAGTCCAGAATTAATGGCGTTTTGTGGCATTGCATCAAATTTTGCCTTGTCAGGTCTTTGTACTATAGTAAGCCCGGCATTTTCTTTGATAGCTCGCAATCCTACAGTGCCATCGGAACCCATTCCGGATAAAAGAATACCTACAGCACGCTCTTTCTGATCATTAGCAAGAGATATGAAAAAATTATCAATGGCGAGCCTATCTCCTCTTGATTCTGGTTGGTCCATAAGAATTAATGTATCATGGAGGATAGATAGATATTTATTACAAGGAATAGTGTACACACAATCGACGTTCACTTTCATGTAATTTTTAGCCTCATACACCTTCATTGGTGTGACTAGCTGTAATAATTCAGGCAACAATGCTACATGGGTAGGATCCAAGTGCTGAATAACGACATAAGCAATAGACTCAGTTAAAGGCATTTCTTTTAAAAACTCTTCAA
Source organism: Legionellaceae bacterium (assembly GCA_029213075.1). GTDB lineage: Bacteria > Pseudomonadota > Gammaproteobacteria > Legionellales > Legionellaceae > 2-12-FULL-35-11. The sequence goes on from JARGPO010000070.1 coordinate 33,552, forward strand.
TTGCCTCAAGACCTCCTGCCGAAGCACCGATTCCTACAACATATGGTTTAACATGAATATTTTTATGGGGGGCCGGTTGACAAACTTCTGGCATGAAATATAACTCTCTTATTATAATTGTTAAGAAAGTATAGTTCTTTAATTTGCACAATAATAGGTAACCACAAAATAATAATCTCTAATTTAAAACCTAACCACTCAAATGCGTACCTCGTTCCTGCATGGTTTTAATACTATTAATAACCGACTGGCGTGAAATCTCTTTTAAAATAGGAATACTCGCAAGCTCTCTACCAGAATATATCGAATAAGCAATTATGAAGCTATCTTCCCACAACTTTTCATTTTTTCTGGTTTGTAGCTTGGCCCACAACGCTACCCATAAAAAATGAAAAACCCATTGTTCGCGCTGAGTTTCCATATTCTCAGTAATCACAACCTCGATGGCTTGGTCTAACTGACAAATTTTAACTCCTTCTTCAAAGCTAGAGCAACGATTTACAAGCTTATCGATAGATGCACTCTCTATAAACCATGACTCAGTGAATTTTTTATTCTTTAACCATTTTTTAGATCGTTTCAATGACTCTTCAACAACATCAGGGGTAAACGGGCTAATTAATACTCCAAGCTTCTGAATCATGTCATCAACATCTATTTTTTCTGGTAAAAACTGGATTCCCAGTGCTTCTTGGATCTCTAATAGATGTATGTCTGGCATATTACCTTTATCAATCATGACCGATAAAAAATGATTAGTAAGCATCACTAAATAGTCGATATCTATTTTACGCAATACCAGGCTATCATCAAATGCCTCTTTATAATAATGACGAACATCCGTTGCTGAGATTACAGGGGTCATCCACGCATCTTTTATACCGATGTGATCTTTTAATAGTAAACCACAGAGCCTATTCTTTCTATTTTTGCGAGTATGAATAAAAATACCTTGAGCTCCGCCCCCATCTACTTCACTAGCTTGCATCTGAACAACGCTCGCATGAGATTTCTCTCGATGAAAAACAACTCCTTTCCTACGTTGTACCTTTATCCAACCATCAATTTGATCCTGATATTCATCAGGATACCAAAGCCTTATCATCTGCAAACGTGATAACGATATTGGGCTCAAGGTAATAGTTGAGATAATAGACTCCATAGTCGCAAAAACAACTTCCCGGACCTCTGCTTTAGGATGAAGTAATGATAATAAAGCTATTTCCCGACCTTCTTCGATGCTATATAGATCAAGGATTAAATCAATGAAAAAATCTGACGGCATAGCACTACTTTGCGCAAAAAAATTTTCGGCAATATCAAACACAGACAAGTCAGATAAGTCTAAAATTAAGTCGCGAATAGAGCTTAAATGAGACTGCTCCTCGCCAACAGATACCTCGCTTTCATCATTAGCAAGAACAAAATATGCATCTTTTAATTCATCTGATAATTCAATGTTTACTTCATAAAACGCATTTAAAATAGGTAGCCAAAAACTTAACGTATGCTCAGCATTGTTTATGATAGTTGCCATGTGTGACATTAATTGATTGAGGGTCTTGCTTGCATGTTTATTACCATTCTCAATTGCCGATTGTAATTGTGAAACACATACATCTAAAACAAAAACACAAGCCGTATAACAAGATGGGTTAGACTCTACTTCTACTTCATCAAGTTCATTAATACAATCAATTATTGGTATGGCAAGATCTGGATTTTCGATAAAGTCAGTGTAACAATGTGAATCAATGTCTTCATTTCTATCAATGAAGCCTTCAATTTCTTTTATCCAAGAATGTAACTGAGTCATAGAATTCATGCTGTAGATTCAACCTCTCTAGGTTTTCCTTCTTTATCTACCGCAACAAATACAATCTCTCCTGCGGTTACTTTTTCTTGCTTTGCGCTATGCGTTAGTGCCTCAGTCCAAACTTCAACTGCAAAAGTCATGGATGTTTTACCTACCTTTAAGCACTTAACATAACAACAAACAAGATTACCCACGTATACAGGCTTATAAAAAGTCAGTGAGGTGATTGCAACAGTCGCTGCCCGCCCTTTAGATATTCTTTTTGCTAAAACACCGCATGCCAAATCCATTTGTGAAACTATCCATCCACCAAATATATCCCCACTAGCATTGGTGGTATTTGGCATAGCCAGAGTTTGGATTGCTAACTCCCCGCGCTCATCAGTATTCATGCATCACCTTTCTTTAATTTAGTTAGTGCATCAGCCATTGCGGTATTAAACACAGGTTTTGTGCTAGTTAGTGGCGACTTTGCTTTCTTTTTTCCAGATAAAGAGTGACTTTGTGGTTTTGGTGTGGTTTTAGTCGGGCTCACTTTCTTACTTGAAGACCGAGCAACTTTATTTGTAGGCTCTACTGTTTTATCATCAAGGTTCATTGTTAAGCTAATTCTTCGTCTATCTTTATCAACTTCTAACACTTTAACTTTGACAATATCTAAGGCTTTAACAACCATACGTGGGTCGCTAACAAACTTGTTTGACATAGAAGATATATGCACCAAACCATCTTGATGAACACCAATATCAACAAAAGCACCGAAGTTTGTGACATTACTCACGACACCCTCAAGTTCTAGCCCAACATACAAGTCAGCAATCTCTTCTATTCCTTCTTTAAAAGATGCAAATTTAAACTCTGGACGAGGATCACGACCAGGTTGCAGAAGCTCTTTTAATATGTCAGTAATAGATGGTATTCCAAGGTTTTCTGTTGTATAGTCAGATGCTTTTATAGACGATAAAACATCGCTATTGCCAATTACCTGTTTAATAGGCAATTTCTTATCAGCAAGAATTTTTTCAACAACAAAATAGGATTCAGGATGAACACCTGATGAATCTAATGGGTTATCCCCATTGTTTATTCGCAAAAATCCAGCCGCCTGTTGATAAGTTTTTGGGCCCATTTGCCCTACCTTTTTCAACTCTTCTCTATCTTTAAAAAATCCTTTTTCATCTCGATACTTAACAATATTTTTTGCAAGAGTAGTATTTAATCCACAAACTCGACTCAAAAGATTAACTGAAGCCAAGTTAATATCAACCCCCACCGAGCACACACAATCTTCAACTACGTCTTCTAATGTTTCTTGAAGATTAGTCTGATTGACATCATGCTGATACTGACCAACTCCTATTGATTTAGGATCTATTTTAACTAGTTCTGATAATGGGTCTTGAAGACGTCTCGCTATTGAAACCGCTCCTCTTATAGAAACATCCAAGTCAGGGAACTCATTTGCCGCCAGCTCCGACGCTGAGTAGACAGACGCACCAGCTTCACTCACTAATACTTTTGTAAGGTTAAAATCAGGATACATTTTAATTAGTTCATTAACGAGCCTAATTGTTTCACGAGATCCAGTACCATTACCAATACTAATTAATTTTACATCGTATTTAGCGGTAAGCTTAGCAAGCATAGCTATCGATTGATGCCATTCATTTTGCATCCCAAATGGAAAGAGAACGCAGTGATCTAAAAGCTTACCAGTATTATCTACAATGGCTACTTTCACACCCGTGCGAATACCTGGGTCAAGCCCTAAAGTCACAACTCCACCAGCCGGGGCAGCTAATAATAAATCACGAAGATTAATAGAAAATACTCGAATAGCCTCGCTATCCGCTAAATCACGTAATCTTTTAAAAATAGCTGTTTCAACTTTTGCAAATAACTTAGTAGACCATGACTTTTTAGCGGTCTCAATTAGCCAATCGCAACACTTAGTCGATTGTTTTTCTATATTAAAAAAATTAAAAATACTTTCAACACCAAAATCATCATTGTCAGGTAAACTAAGAGATATTTTCAATGAATTATCACTGCGCCCACGAAATACAGCTAGTGCTCGATGAGAAGGTATTTGACTAACTTTTTCCGCGTAATTAACATAATCTGCATATTTCTTGTTAGCATCTTTTTTACCTTTAATGGTCGTGGTATTTAAAACACCGTGCTTCCAAAAATGATCACGCATTTTTTTTAGTAAATCAGGTGACTCAGCAAACCTCTCCATTAATATCTGCCTTGCGCCTTCAACCGCAGCACTTACAGATTCAACTCCCAAATCTTTATTAATATATTTTTCAGCTGACGCTTCAATATCTACAGTTAAATCCTGAAGTAATAAATTAGCCAAAGGCTCTAATCCAGACTCCTGCGCAATGCTTGCTTTTGTTCTACGTTTTAATCTATATGGAAGATAAAGATCTTCAAGACGAATTTTACTATCTGCATTTAATATAGAATTTTCAAGTTCATCAGTAAGACGGTTTTGCTCACTAATGCTATGTATTATAGCTTCTCGTCTTTCATTTAGTTCACGTAAATATTTTAAGCGCGTGTGTAATGCTCGCAGCTTGCCATCATCTAAACCATTCGTTTTTTCTTTTCGATAACGGGCAATAAATGGGACAGTAGCTCCTTCATCAAGAAGCGAGATTGCCGCTTCAACTTGAGAAACACTAGCATTGATTTCCTTAGCAATTTTTTCAACTAAAATCTTTTGTTCTTTTATCATTAAAATCTCACTCAACGGTTACCGATTTAGCCAAATTTCTTGGCTGATCTACATCAGTACCTTTAGAAACAGCAACATGATAGGCAAGTAATTGTTGGGAAATGGTATAAATAATAGGATCAACCCATTTACCACAAGATGGAATCTTAATTAATTGCACATTTTCAATATCTAAGGATTGAGTACTATCAATAAATACAAATAATTGCCCACCACGAGCATCTACCTCACATAAATTCGACTTAAGTTTATCAATTAAGTCATCATTTGGAGCCAGAACTATCACTGGCATAGAACTATCTACTAATGCTAATGGTCCATGCTTTAATTCACCAGCAGGATACGCTTCAGCATGGATATACGAAACTTCTTTAAGTTTAAGAGCTCCTTCAAGAGCGACAGGAAAGTGCATTCCACGCCCCAAAAATAACGCACTAGATTTATTTGCAAACATTGGTGCAAGAGCTTTTATTGTATTATTAGTTTTTAAGACACGTTCACACCCAGCCGGCAGACTTTGTAGTTGTTTTAGAACTTCTTGACCTCGCGAGTCTTTACACATAGCTGTTGCGAGCATTAAAAAGCCAACTAATTGAGTCGTGAAAGCTTTAGTTGATGCAACACCAATTTCTACACCCGCCCGAGTTAATAGGGCGCAATCTGACTCATGAACTAGAGAGCTCCTCGCAACATTACAAATGGCAAAATTACCTATATATCCGCAACCCTTAGCCTTTTTAAGAGCCGCTAGAGTATCAGCCGTCTCACCTGACTGCGAAACAGTCATAAATAATGTGTTTTCCCAAACAACTACATCTCTGTATCTATATTCACTGGCAATTTCAACTTGAGTTGGAATATTTGCCAATGATTCAAACCAGTGTTTAGCTATTAATCCAGCATGATAACTAGTTCCACATGCAACAATATGAATTTGTTTGGTCCGGCTTAATAAATCCAAAGCCTTGTCACCTAAGCTTGCTTTAAGAACTGCGAGGCTCGCCATCCGACCTTCCATCGTGTCAGCCAAAACTTTAGTTTGCTCAAAAATTTCTTTTAACATGAAGTGACGATATTGGCCTTTGATAATAGCTTGAGAATCATCATTTAGATGCTTGATTTTACGCTCAACAGTGTCACCATTTTCGTTAAATATTTCCAAACTATTATTGGTTAGATGAACACTATCACCTTCCTCTAAATAAATAACCGACTGGGCAAAAGATCTAAGTGCTAGTGCATCAGAGGAGATATATTTTTCATCTATTCCAATACCCACTACTAATGGGCTACCTTTGCGAACAGCAACTAACTCATTTGGAGACTTTTGATTAATAATACCTAACGAGAAAGCCCCTTGCATCTCTTTTGCTGTTTCTTGAATTGCTCTAATAAGAGAAGTTGTTTGTTGATAATGATGGTGAATCAGATGCGCTGCAACTTCCGTATCAGTTTCAGATACAAACTCATAACCAAGTTTTTTCAACTTAATCCGCAACTGCTCATGATTTTCAATGATTCCATTGTGTACAATAGCAATTTCATCACATGATAAATGAGGATGAGCATTTAGCTCGGAGGGGGCACCATGCGTTGCCCAACGAGTATGAGCAATCCCAATAGTCCCAGAAATATCTCTAGATGTCATAGCCGAAGCTAGAGACTCCACTTTGCCTTGAGATCTTATCCGTTGAACTTGATTGTTTTTATCAATGACGGCAATACCAGCTGAATCATAGCCACGGTATTCAAGACGCCTTAAACCTTCTAGTAAAATTTTACTTATATCTCGCTTAGATATAGCCCCAATTATACCGCACATATTAAGCTCCTTAATAACCCTTTAAAGATGTTTTTTCAAAACTCTTAATTTATCACGCTGCCAATCTCGTTCTTTGATTGTCTCTCGTTTATCATGAGTCTTCTTACCTCGAGCTAAGGCTAATCGCATTTTTACCTTATTACGCTTCCAGTATAATGAAACAGGGATTAACGTATATCCTTGGCGCTCAACGCTACCAATTAGCTTGTTTAATTCCCGACGATTGAGTAAAAGTTTACGCGTGCGAATAGGATCGGCATTAGTATGGGCCGCAGTCGTTGCTAATGGTTGAATTTGTGCTCCTAGCAAAAAAGCCTCACTATGTTTAATAATAACATGAGCTTCAGAAAGGTTGACTCTAACAGCTCGCAAGCTTTTTATCTCCCAACCCTCTAAAACTAAACCCGCTTCGAACTCTTCTTCAATAAAAAAGTCAAACCGGGCTTTTTTATTCACCACAATCGTGGCACTATCTTTCTTAATGGTGGGCATACATCCTACTAGTTACAGAAAATATAATATTAAGATATCATAGCATAAACCGCATACAAAGTAAGGATGGAGAATAAAACATGGACAACTCTATTAAGAAGCAAAAGCTATTTGTTCTGGACACAAACATTCTAATGCATGACCCAGCCGCAATTTATCATTTTCAAGAACATGATATCTATCTGCCAATGGTTGTTTTAGAAGAACTAGACCGACATAAAAGCGGTATATCTGAGGTTGCCAGAAATGTTCGACAAACTAACCGAACATTAGTTGAGTTAATGAATAATGCTTCACATGAATCTATAATGGCAGGGCTGCCAATTCCAAGTTACTTAGTAAAAAACAGTGACGATACCAGTAGAGGAAAAATATTTTTCCAAACTGACGAATTTGAACAACAACAACCCATCTCACTTCCCGGATTAAATGTTGATAACACCTTACTAGCCACAGCTTTAAGTCTCCAAAAAAAACATACCAACAAACAAATTATTATAGTATCAAAAGATATTAATCTACGTATTAAAGCAGGAATCCTCGGTGTTCCTGCTGAAGACTATTACACAGATCAAGTGTTAGATGACGTAACCTTGCTCCACAGTGGCGCACATACTCTTGAAAATAATTTTTGGGACTCACATGCCAAAGACATGTCTTCATGGCAGGAAAATGGCCGAACATTCTATCGAATTAAAGGCCCTTTAACGACTGAATGGCATCCAAATGATTGTATAAGCACCGTAGATGGTGAATTTAAGGCTGTGGTTAAAAAAGTTGAAGCGGGCGAAGCCATGATTGAAATGGCTAAAGATTATATGGCTGATAAACATACCGTCTGGGGTATCAAAGCTAGAAATAGTGAACAAAATTTTGCCCTAAATTTATTATTAGACCCAGATGTAGACTTTGTAACTCTCCAAGGCTCAGCTGGAACAGGGAAAACACTACTAACTATTGCGGCAGGCCTTACTCAAGTACTAGATGACAGTCGCTACAATGAAATCATTATGACTAGAGTGACAATCCCTGTTGGAGAGGACATTGGATTTTTACCGGGAAGTGAGGAAGAAAAAATGGCTCCTTGGATGGGTGCCCTAATGGATAATTTAGAGGTACTTCAAGGCGTGCAAGAAGGTGGTAGCTTTGGACGCGGGGCAACAGATGATCTCCTGAAAAATAAAATCAAGATCAGATCGCTAAATTACATGCGTGGGAGAACATTTTTAAATAGATTCATAATTATTGACGAAGCTCAAAATCTTACCCCAAAACAAATGAAAACTTTAATAACTAGGGCAGGTCCTGGCAGTAAAATTGTATGTTTAGGGGATATTAAACAAATTGATACCCCATACCTATCAGAAACGACTTCGGGGTTAACATTTGCGGTTGATAGATTCAAGAGTTGGGAACATAGTGCGCATATAACTCTAACAAGAGGAGAGCGTTCAAGACTTGCGGATTATGCTGCGAATCAATTGTAGAGTATAATCCCCTATCAATTAAGATTTAATTTTAGGAGCAACCATGTCTCAAAAAGCAATTACATTCGACGATGTCCTTCTTGTACCGTCATACAACCATCATGAATCAAGGAGAATAGTAGATATTGGATCTACAGATCGCCTTGGTAAGCTTTCATTAAAACTTCCAGTTATGAGTTCAAATATGGACACTATAACTGAAAGTAAAATGGCTAACTTCATGCATAGTAAGGGTGGAATCGGTGTACTGCATAGGTTTTTAAGCATCGAAGAAAATATTGCGCAATTTAAAGCTTGCCAAGGGCCAGTATTTACATCTATTGGTTGCTCTACAGCCGAGCTCGAAAGAGCTGAAGCATTACGCGATGCTGGCGCGGATTATTTCTGCGTTGATGTTGCCCATGCTCATGCAAAGTATGTTGGTAAGACATTAAAAAATCTCCGCAAAATTGTTGGTAGTCGTTGTATTATGGCAGGGAATGTTGCGACATATGCTGGCGCAGATTACCTTTCTTCTTGTGGTGCTGATATCATAAAAGCTGGAATTGGTGGCGGTTCTGTTTGTAGCACTAGAATTAAAACAGGCTTTGGCGTACCGATGCTTACATGTATTCAGGAATGCTCACGAACAGATCGCTCTATTGTAGCAGATGGCGGTTTACGCACAGCTGGGGATATAGTCAAAGCAATAGCGTTTGGTGCTGATTTTGTCATGATAGGTGGCATGCTTGCTGGCACTGAGCCAACTCCAGGAGACATTATCACTAAAGATGATGGCAGCCAAATTAAAGAATACCGTGGTATGGCATCACGCGAAGCACAAGAAGTATTTCTAGGGCAAATGCACGAATGGAAAACAGCAGAAGGCGTTGCAACCGAAGTACCATATAGAGAAATGAGCGATATAATTATTGCTGATATTATCGGCGGTCTACGCTCAGGTCTAACCTATGCAGGTGCAAATACTATTAGTGAGCTACAAAGAAAACTTAATTACATCGAAGTAACTCAATCAGGCCGTATAGAAAGTCAACCTCATAAGTTGATGGAAAAATAGGCCGTGTTGACAACTGATCCATAGCGCCTACGTGCCTCGGCTTGTCCGAGGCATCCAGAAGGTGGTCAAATTAAAACCTATTCTTCAACAAAGCTCTAATACATTGATTGATAAGAGAAAACTCGTGTTATATACGGTTCTGACACCAAGTACAAAAACGAGTTTGCAATGCCTAGACTTATGCAGAGTGATGAGCTTTGGTCAAAGCTGAGAGAAATCATGCTACAGCATAAGATTTATGACAAGCCTAATCTTTGTAAGATGGTTGATGAGATGTTATATCGAATGAGAGTTGGCTGCCATTAGTAAGACCTACCAGCAGAATTTGGATGCTGGAATTCAATTTTTAACAGTTCAACCGATGGTCATCGAAGAATAAATTGATACAAATTTTTAATAATCTTGTTCAAGAACCCTATCCTATGTGAATAAAGCCACTAAAATGCTACGCTTGGCGTTGAGTCCAAAACTCGATGACAAGGAAGAGAAATGAAATCATTTTATGTTTACATTATGCGCTTTATGTAGTGGGTTTTACTCCCTAAAGAAACCATGCCAAAACTTACTTAACTTACGCAACTTATGTAAGTTTGCAGAATTTCCCATATTCTAAAAAACATAATATTTGTCTTTTAACTTTTGAATTATTCATCATAAATGAATGGCTAACCGGCATAACAATAAAATCTTTCATGCCAAGCATTTTAGAACTTGAAACAGAGACCTTTCCATCATTTTGCTCATGAAATAAGGATTTAGAAAAAGGGCTTAGATTATAACTCCCAGCGATAATCCCTATTTGATATGATTTACTAGTATTAGTATTTTTACTCATATTATATGTTGTTAATTCTTGACCAGAGGGACCCATAATCGTCTTATAAAACCAGTTATGACAAAGCATGTCTGCAAGAGGGCTGCCATGATTAGGCGGACTTAACATGACAATATGAGATAGCTCTTTAACTTTATGATTTTTCAAATATCTTTGCAAAACAATCCCACCCATAGAATGAGTAACAAACATTATTTTATCCGACTTTTGAGACTGACACTCATCAACCATTTCTTGGATATAATTACTTGCAATATAATCAATTGATTTTCTGGTGGATGGATAATTTTTGTTAACAACCAAATAATGATGCCGTTTAAGACTAGACTCAATTGATGACATAGAAAAATGCGTCCTTGCAAGGCCATGCAATAAAATCACGCACCTCTTCTCCTCGCTGTATGCAGAAAGAGGGGTTAACAAGGACAATAATAGGCATATTTTTTTCATATTAAAAATATGCCTATAAAACACGTCATTCTAGCAGCATTAAGAGGTAATAACTGCTGAAGGCGCTGTTTGTGTGGTACAGTTTTCATCTGTACATAACGCAACTTGACAGCCAATTAGCGAGCCAGTCGCGCCGACAGCAGCATAGACGTTTTGAACTCTTGAGTCCTGTAGAAGAGCCCCGCCACATACAGGTGTCGTCGTATTAGTTGGTGCATTAAGCTCAAACCTTGTTCCACGACCAGCACAAGTGCCAACAATAATCATCAGAGCATCCCCTGATACGTAGGTAGAGCTGCAATTACCAGCTGTAGTAGTATAATTTCCAGTTATACCACTATTACCTGTACAATCAAGGCGAGCACTTGCACCTCCTGTACAAACACCAAGTGCTCCAAGAATAGCAGGAGTAGTTATTTCTACAGAATAGCTACGTGATACACTATCGGACACAGTATCAGTTGCTGTTACTGTGAATTGATATGTATTTTCAGTTGTAGGTGTCCCAGAAATCACCCCCGTGGATGCATTTATTGATAACCCTGCTGGCAATGATCCTGATGAAATGGAATATGTATATGGAGCAAGACCATTGCTAGCAGTGACTGTTTGACTATAAATAGTACCAATTTCCCCATCGGGCAGAGTTGTGGGGGAAATTGATAGATCTTCTGTTGAAGATAGATTTATAGTTTGAGCGGATGAACCACTAGTTGAAAATAAACAGTATCCATTGCTTAGTTGTGTGCATTCGACTCCTGGATTAGCAATTTTATAAGCAGAGCCATTGACTTTAATACCAACATTTGGATAGGTCCGATTTGGGATTGAGGTATTTATGGCTAATGTTAAAGATGAAACATTATATTTTTGACATGACAATGGCCCTTTTGCATTTAAACATAAGGTAACATTAGCATTTCCTGACACCCCACTTTCAGTAATGATAAAAAGAGGTCCTGTACCAGCAGAAACATTTTGACATGTAATGATTAAAAAAAGGAAGAAAGAAAGAAAGAAAGAAAGGTATGTTAAATATTTTTTCATAAGTGTGATTCCATTTCAATTAGTTAGCGTTACATAGAACGGATTTAAATATATTTATGTTTCTAGTCAGTCCATAATACTCAATATCTTCGGTTTATTAAATTATCATTTAAAGCTTCTTTCCGTCAACTAGATCACCCACATGCACAGGGCAAGATCATCAAAATCTAAATTCATGTCCATTTGATCAATATTAAATAAAGTGGATTGGATAGTAGCGGTATCCTCTAACAAGAATTTTAGTGAATTGTTACCACCAGCTGAAAACACAATATTCCCCTACCTCCGCCTACTTGGTCCGACTTGTTCGGACCATCTAGGGAATTTTAAAATAAATCTGGCTAGATACCCTG
>JARGPO010000062.1 GCA_029213075.1 Legionellaceae bacterium
CATCAGTATAGGCGTGAAACTCATGATTAGTACCAATATCATCTGTATATTGATGCACCATGGGCGGTAAGTCTTTAATCCAGTTAAAAAGGTATTTGTGGTCACCGGGTTTAACACCAATAACGTACTGCATATTTAACGCATCGAGCAATGATAAGTGCGGAAAATTTGAGGCTAACCCATCCTCAACAATCAGTACTTTAAGATGAGGGTGTTCTCGACGCAAATCTGATAATAAGCGCTTGGCAGCATTTCTTTCGCAATCGTTTTTCGACTCACCTCGCGGTGATCTGGATGCACAAGAACTGCTCCCAACATATGATGGTAATATTCTACTCGGCCATTCTTATGGTGTTGTTCACAACAGCATTCACAGTGAACCTTTTCTGATGAAAATTGACCTGCTCCATATATGAAAAAGCATCTATAGCTGCAGGAGTTGTCGATTTTGCTGAGCTTATGCTACGCGCACATGAATTACTTCGAGACAATCAAGACCTACTCGCTCATTATTAAGCTCGTTTTAAAGCTATTTTAGTGGATGAGTTTCAAGATACAAATACTATTCAATATGCGTGGATTAGATTACTTGCGCCATCCGGGGCCCACCGGAACTTGTTTCACTGATAACATCGAATAGAACAGGCTAATTATTTTAATGTTGTCTTAGTACCGCAGGAATACGCTCATCTTGAAAATCAAAACAGATTAAAAAAATAAAGCCAAAATACTGCCAAATGCCTTTTCAAGTCCAGTTACATGATAATCAACGTTAATTTCAACAAATAACCACAATAATTGCCATACAGATCTAGAGTTGTAATTTAATCCTGCTTTAAATGATCTGCTTTATTCTTCTTATACTCACTTTTCGAGATTCTAAATCTAACGTATATTTGGTTATGGAGCTTATGTCATCTGATTTATCATATGTTCTTAATAACGATGTTAAACGCCCATTTTTAACATTAAACATGCGTATTTTTATTTTGAAAGGTGTGTTAAGAGGTTTGCAGTATATACATGAACATGATGTTATAAATTTGGATATTAAGCCAGGAAATATCATGCTTAGTAAAGGTTTGAAGGCGAAAATAAGCGATTTCGGCCTTTCTCAAAGAATTGAAGATAGAATTAAAAGAAAAGTTGGAACTAAAGGATACGCTGCTCCAGAAGTTTACTTTCAGAAGTGTGAAAAGAAATCAGACTATTATTCGTTTGGTGTATTATTTTATGTAACTATGGTGACTGCTGCTCACAAATTTTATAGAGACAAGCCTCTAATAAAAACAACTATAAAAAGGCGATTGAAAGATATTCCTGAGGACATACTTGAACAGATTGCTGAAACTATAATGAACTATACGAATGAAGATCCAAGCTTACGTTTACCATTATTAGCGGGAGTTATAAATATATTTAGTGATATTGAGTTGGCATTATCTTCAAGTCTTGTACCGTCTAGAAATCAATCAGTTAAAATGGAAGGATTTGGATTAAAATTGTTTTCAGGTCCGGTTAATATGTTATCTAGAGAAGATGGTGACCAAAAAATAACACCAGAAATGGATAGCCCACTGGGCCGTAATCTTTAGTCTCTGCGAATAAATTTTCAATACTAGCAACTTATATTAAGGTTTAAATTATTTATTCGTTTGTCTGCTATTTTATTGATATATTTAGATTTATCAACTAGGATGAATGATTACAATTTATCTATATTCATAATTTAAGACGCGTATTAATTCTAGGAGTGATAGTCGTGAAAATAGCTATATTATCTCGAAATGAATCATTGTACTCAACTAAGCGGTTAAAAGAAGCGGCACTTGAGAAGGGTCATGATGTTGCTGTGATTGACTATTTGCATTGCTGCATGAATATTACTTCCAAGGAAACATCTATTCTTTATCAAGGTGAAGAGCTTGAGAGGTTTGATGCAATTATTCCACGGATAGGCGCTAGACGTACTTTTTATGGCACAGCGGTTATCAGACAGCTTGAAACTATGGGTATCTATACTATAAACCCATCAATAGCTATTACTCGGTCAAGAGACAAGCTCCGAGCCCATCAACTTTTAACAATGAAGAATGTTGATATGCCGGTAACAGCTTTTGCTCATTCTCCTAGTGATATTGAAACTCTTATTCCAATAGTTGGTGCTCCTCCTTTTGTGATTAAATTACTTGAAGGTACCCAGGGTGTAGGGGTTGTCTTGGCTGAAACTAAAAAAGCAGCACAGAGCGTTGTACAAACTTTAATGGGACTTAATGCCAATATTATCATTCAAGAATTTATCAAGGAAAGCAAAGGTGAAGATATTCGTTGCTTTGTTGTTGGAGATAAAGTTGTTGCTGCGATGAAAAGAGTTGCAGAACCTGGTGAATTTCGGGCTAATGTTCATCAAGGTGGTCAGGTTGAATTGGTAAAAATCACCAAAGCTGAGCGTTACGCTGCTGTTAAAGCGGCTAAGATTATGGGTTTGAATATGGCGGGAGTTGACCTACTTCGTTCTGATAGAGGGCCATTGGTCTTGGAAATAAACTCCTCACCTGGCTTAGAAGGTATTGAAAAAGCATCTAAAATAGATGTTGCTGGAAAAATAATATCTCACATTGAAAATAATGCTAAGCAAATTAGTCCGCGTAGTAGATATCAAGGATAAAAAATGGAAGACTTGGTGATAGGTGGTGAGGTAATAAAGCCAGGGCATAAAAAAACTATTTATCTGGGAATGCCTAAGCTATATGACTGGACGCCAATGACCATGCCTGTTCATGTTTTGCGTGGGAAATATCCTGGACCCACTTTATGTATTACAGCGGCTATTCATGGAGATGAGATCAATGGTACAGAAATCATTAGGAGGCTTTTAAGGAAAATTTCTTTATCTAAGCTTAAAGGAACCATTATTGCTATACCAATAGTGAATATTTATGGATTTTTATATCAAGAGCGATATTTGATGGATCGTCGAGATTTAAACCGCTCTTTTCCTGGCAGTAAATCAGGATCATTAGCTTCTCGCTTAGCTAATATTCTTGCTCAAGAGATATTAGCACATGTAACACATGTTATTGATCTTCATACAGGATCTCATCATAGAACCAATTTACCACAAATTCGGGGCAACCTCGATATGCCATGTATTCGTGATTTGGCTTGTGCTTTTAATGTTCCTGTCGTTCTTCATTCATCCCTAAAAGATGGGTCATTTCGTCAGTATGCCAATGACCTTGGTATTCCTTTCTTATTGTATGAGGCTGGAGAGGCTCTTCGCTTTGATGAATTTTGTATTAGAACAGGCATCAATGGAATCCTACGGGTTATGAGTGAACTTAATATGTATCCACTTTTTTCTGGGAGGGCTAAAAAAATAGAGCCAACTATTTCATATTCAAGCTACTGGGTACGTGGCCCGGTTAGTGGTATTTTAAGAGCGAAGAAAAAGCTTGGAGATAAAGTCATTAAAGGTCAATTACTTGGTATAATTGCTAATCCTACAAGTACTGATGAGCAAAAAATTAAAGTTCCAAACTCAGGGATAATAATTGGTGAGAGCAAGATTCCATTAGTTCATGCAGGAGCCGCTTTATATCATATTGCGACATTTGAAAAGTTAGACTTGGTTGAGGAGCAATTAGAATATATGAAAGATATTTTTGTCAATGAAACCAAGGATTAATATATGCACTCTAAAGATAAGTTGTTAATTGGTAGAAGTGAGTGGTGTGCACTACCTGCTTTATCTGTTCCTGCTATAATGGCTAAAATTGATACGGGCGCAAAGACTTCATCAATACATGCTTTTAATGTAGAAAAGTCTCAGATCGGTAATCAAACCTGGGTGGAGTTTGAAGTTCATCCTATTCCAGGAAATGACAATCTAATGATTTTTTGTAAACAACTTATGATTGATGAGAGATCAATTATGAGTTCAAATGGCTCAAAGGAAATACGTCCGGTAATAAGAACTACTTTACAGCTTGGTTCTAGAGAGTGGCCAATCGAGCTCACTTTATCGAATAGAGAGCCTCTAAAACACCGTATGTTGTTGGGTCGAGAGGCCTTATCTAATTATGTTCTTATTGATCCGGCTTTGTATCTGCATTGTGGTCGAATGACAGATGAGAAGATTAATGATTGTTATAAATTATAACAATCATTTCACGCTTCTACACCAGTTCTTTCGAAGTTATGGCTTTTATTTTCTTTGTATAGAGAATCCTTATATATTTCCATCAGGTTTTCTTCAATGACTTGACAGACTCCATCTAGTGGTAAGTTACTTAGTCTCTCTTTTGAAAAAAGATTTTGTAGCTAGACACCTATTTGATCAAGTGAAAATAAAGCATAGGAAACTAGTGCGGTTACTAATGGATTAAGATAAATAGAATAATCAATTAGGGCAAATGGCAGAACTAATCATTGGGAGTCATTAATTAACTATACAAAAGATGGTCGCTTAGAAATTGATAATAATAGAAGCGAGCGTTCTATTAAGACTTTTGTTATCGGTAGAAATTATGCCAAGTTAAATATTATGCGGAGATACCATTCTCATTGGCGCATTAGAGCCCAACAACAAAGCGTTGAAAGGCTCATCTTGCTCCGCATAATTTATAGAGCATCGAGGAATGCTAATAATTTAGCATCAGGCTTAAAGCGAACCATTCTTGTTTTTGGATCACCTAACTTTTGAAGAGCTGCTTCTTTCATGGTGATATCTGCCTCGAGGTAGTGATGTGTTGTTGTAATCTGCTCATGTCCTAGCCATAACGCGATAACGGATAAATCAACGCCTGATTGAAGTAAATGTATAGCAGTGGTATGCCTAATAACATGAGGAGACACGTTTTTATCCTTCAATGAAGACATCCGTTTTGATGCAATCTTTGTCGCCACTGCTAATCGGTGCTCAACACCAGACCGAGTGAGTTGCTCGCCATAACGATTAGGAAATAAAAACCCATTTTCAGAGAGAGTAATTTTATTGCACCAGTTTTTTAATAACATTATCGTGCTTGGCCATAATGGAACTGAGCGTTCTTTACGGCCTTTTCCATGCAGTAGGATAGATTTTGAACGAGAAAGATCAACATCATTTCTACAGATATTAATCATCTCCGATACTCGTGCGCCTGTATTGTAAAGTGTCGCAAACAGAACACGGTCTCGTTGGTCGCTCCAGGAACCACTACATGGTGCATTGATAATGGCATCCATTTCTTCTCGGGTTAAAAATCTAATGAGTGGCCGATTAAATTTTTTTGATGGAATAGTCATGATCTGTTCAACTATAGGCAGTATTTCTGGTTCCCTTAACCCAACATATTGCATAAAAGAACGTAAAGCAGCCAACCTACTGTTTCTTGTTCGAACAGAGTTTTTTCGTTCGCTTTCTAAATGGTCTAAAAATTTTAGCACTACATTGACAGTTAAATCGCTTAATTGGATTTTATCGATTCTTTTGCCAAGAAGATCCTTTGCAAAGCATAAAAAGAGCTTTATGGCGTCTCGATAGGTAGTGATGGTCCTGTGGCTTAAATCTCTTTGATTCATTAGTCGTTGATAAAAATAATCATGTACAAGGCATGATAAACTAGTACTCATAATGGCTGCTCCTTTAGAAATGGATTATCGTTAAATAATGCGGAGGCGATATTTATGAGCTCCGGAATCCCTGTGATGTACCAATACGTATCTGATACTTTTACATGGCCAAGATACGTGGATAGATAAGGTAGGTTTTGTTGGACATCAATTTTTTGCTCGTACCATGCCAGTATCCGATGACAAACAAAGGTATGACGAAGATCGTAAATCCTTGGTACTCTGCCTTGCAGGTTGGAGCCCATGTTTAATAAACGACGTATTTTAGAAAAAGCATATTGAGCTGTACGCAACTTAATAGGTTCTCCATTATCAAGAACAAAGAAGGCTCTTAATGTTGAGGTCGATACATGGCGCTCACGCTGGTTGCTATAATTAAAAAGCGCTATAGCTGTACTGCTATCTATTGGTGCTAATCGTGATTTATTAAATTTCGTTTGCTTGATGTGTATGATTCTGTTCTGAATATCCACATCATCACACGATAAATTGAGCGCCTCAGAGATCCGAAGTCCCGTCACGTACAATAAAGTAAATAAATAACGAAAGGTTATTTGACGTAAACTATTTTTGGGCAGCAGGTGTTTGGTCGCGTCTACTATTTGTTGAATTTCAATCGTCGTGAAGATATATGGTGCTACACGTCTGTGTGATTTGCCAAATAATCCTTTCGGTGGAATTTGTGTCCCAGGCTCAATAGAACTACAATATTTTGCAAAACAAGTAACGATTTCAAGTCTACGCGCCCATGTGAATCGAGATGGTTTTTTAGACGATTGTGACCATTCGATAGCAATTTCTGCTGTAACTGGACCACAATGGTTTTTATTATCTACGAACTCTGCAAATCGCAATAATTGTTGCCCCTCCACCAAGAGCTTAAAACCTAATGAACGTCGATAAGATAAATATTCTTGGACACGCTGCTTCATTGTTTTTAAATTACTCATGAGAGCCTCCAAACCACGGCATAGCAACAAGGGATAAGTGTAATAAATCCACTTTCGTATAAATCATGGTCGTATCAATGCTTTTGTGCCCTAAAATATCTGCTATTTCCTTTAAGGAAGAACCAGAACTTAGTAGCTGAGTCGCAAAACTACGCCGTAGTATATGAGGGCTTGGGACTGGATTAAATCCAGCTTTTTGAAAGGAAAGGCGAATCACTGCCCTAACTGTTTCGGTTCGAACGGCTTCACCAAGTGGTGCTCTATGATGAACAAATATATACTCAGATTTTGAGCTAGGTCTGCCGTTAAGCAAATAATTTGATATTGCTTCGCCCAGTGATTTAGTTAGAGGTAATTGATCTGTATGCTTCGTCTTGCTTCTGCAGATATTTAAAATACCAGCATGCCAGTTTATGTCCTTAATTTTTATGCCAGCCACCTCACAACATCTGAGGCCTAAGTCAGTAAAACAGCGCGCCATCGCATAATTTCTTTGACCAGAAGCCTTTTGTTGATCAAATATATTCAGTAATTTATTGATTTCTATTGAAGTGAGAAATTCTGGTACTTGAGATAACCTCCAATTAGGGATACCGGGAACCGTACCTAATAAGTTTTTAACCTGATATCCCAATAATGCAGCATACTTAAAAAAACTACGCAAAGAAGTTGAAACAACGCCGATGCTTCCACTTGCATAATGAGACGAAAATTGTTTGATAAATGAAATAATTTGTTGTGGTACAATTTTTTCAATCTGTGATAGCTTTTGCAGCTGCACATATTGCAGAAAGGCATGGATATATCGCTCACGATAAATTATTGTATTCCTCGCTACACCACATACATTAATCAGATAATCAACGAAGCCCTGAGTGATGTTGTTTATACCCTTTTCAGCAGAAGTTAATGGTATAGCTTGAGTTGTTTGAGGAATTATTTTAAACAATTGATTTATTGCAGCACTAATTGTTTTTATACTTTTTGTTCGTGGAATATTGCATTGGCAGCTTATGAAGTGTTTTATAAAATCATGAAGTTGCGTTTGACCAATAGAGCTCTTGGGTATTTGGCTGTTTTTAAGCCAACAGCCAAAATGCTCTAGCGCTTGGCAATAGCACCGGATGGTGTCAGGTGTATAGCCATGTAGATGAAGATGAGAAACATAGTCCTCAAAAATATAATGAAAATAATTGGCATGCATACGCTTAACCGCGTGTGGCGCCTTTATATAACGATCTAACATGAGTGGTCTCCTTTGTATTTAGACAAAGGAAAGTGTAGTTGTATTATGCGGAGTAATATTTTCTACATTAGGTTTTGATGATGGCTCTGGGTACTACAACTATAGCGAGTAACCATTTTGTTAACGGATGAACTCCGCATAATATTTAACTTGGCATAATTTCTG
>JARGPO010000076.1 GCA_029213075.1 Legionellaceae bacterium
ATAAATTTAAAGCTGGCGTGGTCAGTGCTATAGAGGAGGATAATAAATCAACATAAATAATTAAAAAATTTTACCCAAGGGGGATCAATTTTAAGTTAGTGATCTTATACTAGGGGGATCAATTTTAAATTGGTGTTGACACACATAAGGAGTTTACGAAAAAATAAATCTAAATGCACCTAAAACCCTTTAGTTTACTAGAGATTTTTTAATGCCGGGAACTGCTGATCTTTTTTCCCTGTACCTATTATTACCTCATGATTATTTATTCTTGCTAGGATTTATATATTCCCTACTACTAATCCCGTAACCATTTACTTGAAAAACTGCGCCTTCTTTACCTGTCCAAACAAAATGGTTGAATTTTGGTGGATAAACGGCATAACTTCCAGCAGGCATTCTTTGCCCATTCTTCGTTGTAAAGTTTTCTCCTGAATTTGTGTATAAAACTCCAGACAAAACAACTATGTGCTCCACGGTGACATGATAATGAGGTATCATTCTAGTGTTTGGCGGCAGAGAAATACGAATTGTAAATGGGTGGTCTAAGTCTAGTTTACCCTCTAAAAGACTAAAGTCTGCTCCTTTTGGCATGTTTGGTAGTTGTTTCCACTTTATGTCTTGAGGCTTAATAATCGTAAATTTAGGGTCAGCAGGATCATAGTAGTTACTAGGCGCATCAGCAAAGGTTATAGATGCAATTATCGTAAATGATGCTATTAAAGAAACCTTGGAATTGTTATGCATTTGTAACCTCCATATTTAGATATATTTAAGTATAGACGTTTTTAATGTAAACATTATTGATTCTTGTCATTATCGTATCTTATGGAATGTTATTATACAAACCAGGGCAAACGCATCTTATGATGTAAATTCAATTTAAATGTCTTTAATGCGAGCACTGCGAAGCAAAATAGATCAGCGTTTTAATGAGGAATCGATCTGGTCTTCTTCGCGATGCTCGCAATGACAAATTTTTCAGTGAATAAGTGTTTAAAGTTAAGATGCGGTTGCCATGTTCTACAAACCTATTAATGGTGACGGAGAATATGAATATGGTACCGTATTTGAGCGAAGTTTTTTTCCTTGAGGATCACTAGACCAAAAAACATCTGGTCCTGAAAATAATTTTAAACCACGTCCTTGCATTTCAACCGCGCAATTTTTATCTGTTATTAACCTTGGATTTTTAATTTCGGTCTTTCTTTTGGGCGGATATTCTAGGCTATGGTTTTTTTCAATATCAGATAAAGTGTAGAAAAAATTCCTCAATGATGGAATTCTAAGCTCAGGTTTACTGAGTGTATAATTCAAAATAACAACAGAAAATATGTTTGACAGATTAGGTGGAATTTCGTCGATATTGTCTTGTATATCTTTAATTAAATTATCCTTATAATTAGGAATCCTAAGACTAAATGATGTCAAAATAGAATATAATACAAACCCAAAAGAATAATAATCTGATCTTATTTGACTCTTACCCCGGTAAACCTCTGGAGCTGTATATCCTATTGAACCTGCGGCATCATAAGCTCTCTTACTTCCTACCTTTGCAGCAAGCCCAAAATCACCAATTTTAACATCCATTTTTTCATTAAGCATGATGTTGTCTGGTTTAATATCTCTATGGATGAAGCCCTTACTATGTAAAAATTCTAACCCGCTAATAATTCCTTTTATTATGTGAATACGTAGTGCCAAAGATAGATAGCTTTTTTGATCTTTTCTTGTCAATAAATTAAACAAATCATATGACATTCTTTCCATAATAATATAAATGTTTTGATTCGGTTCTATTTTTAATGCAAAAACTGACACAATATTGGGGTGAGATGCTGAACCATGCAACCTAGCTTCATACTCCGCTTCAAAATGATCTTTGTTTTGTATTTTTTTTATCGCAGCAGGATGACCTTTCCAAGTACAATCAACAACATGGCCAAAATTACCACTTCCTATTATTTCATTCCCAACAATTAAATCATCATCTGATATCCCTTGAAAAGTGGCCAATTGATTAATCATCATCAGGTCTTGTTTGGCTGCTAGTTCATTGCCTGTAATCTTATACGCACGATAGCGCAAACGATATGCTAGCAAAATTTCAGGTTGTAAATTTATCGCGATAGAAAACATTTTAATTGCTTGGATTTGATTGTTTTTTGATTGATATAGTTTACCCATAGAATAAAAAAATAAAGCATCTTCTGATTCAGCAGCAACGTTTATCATAGGGTTTATTTTAAAAGCGGCTTCATAATCATCTATAGCACTTTGGTCACCTTGGACTGCTTTTGTTTGTGCCATACCGACAAGAATTTTGGCTTCTCTTACTCGTTGTTCACGTAATATAATCTCTAATTTGTTGAAAATTTCACTAGCATTTCGCATACACAAATCCTTGGTTTTATAATTCTTTACGTCATGTATAGGGTGCTCATTAACCACAATTTACATCTATTGGAAATACCTTAAAACAAATTTCATATATACATATCAATTCTACGAATTAAGCTTAGATAAAATCGAATAAATGATAAGGGTAATAGTTATAGGAAATCCAAATTATCCAACAACTAGCACTAACATATTGATTTAATTATATAAAAAAAATAAAGATAACAAAAGGTGGTGAAATCAAAATAAAATTATTTCTCATCTTATAAGTGAAGAAAAGGCTAATTCGAAGCTTTGGCAAAAAGAGAGATATGGAAATTTATCTGTGATATTACCAGGAGTTTGTAAATGCATATTCATGAGCCGATTATATTTTTGAAATCAAGCTCCAAGTAGTGGCGAACAACCTTGATAGGGCACAATATTAGATCTCAACCTTTTAGATTCCTCATCATTAGACCAAAAATTTACTGGGCCAGAATGTAATTTCAATCCACAGCCCTCCATTTTAACCACACCACCTGTAACTATTAAATTTTTGGATGACTTCTTTTCATTTACTGGCTGACATTGTTGTTCAAAAACGCCCATTTTAACGACCAGCTTACCCAATGATGGTTCTCTTTCTTCCGGATTTTTTGCGGTATATTTGGATATTATGTCGGCAAACTCGCTAAGCAAATCAAAAGAAATATTATCAATGTTTTTTCGTATATATCCGATCATACGATTCTTTGAATAAGGAAGTCCTGGAAGTGCTGCAATCATAGTAACTAAAAATAATACTCCATAAGAGTAATAATCTATTTTTAATGTGTGTATATTATAATGTAGTTCAGGAGCAGAATAACCTACAGTACCAGAAATGTTAAAGGGTCGATTATCACCAATTTTATGAGAAAGGCCAAAGTCACCAATTTTAGCATTCATTTGAGAATCAAGCATAATGTTGTCTGGCTTAATATCCTTATGAATAACCCCCAAGCCATGTAAATATTGCAGTGCTTTTGCTACATCTTTTAATATAGATATACGCGTTTTTAAAGATAAAAAACTTTTTTGATCATCTCGCATCAAAATATCACATAAATCGAAGGACATACGCTCCATAACAAGATAAATATTATTCATTCGATCTGCACTTGTTGTAAATACCCTTACAATATTAAAATGTGACAAGGATGCCTGCAACCTCACTTCATATAAAGCATCATCTATCTCACGACCTTTAATTTTTTTAATTGCTGCAGGTATGTCTTTCCAAAAAGCGTTAGCAACTTCACCAAACTGACCAAAACCTATTATTTTATCACCCACAACCAAATCATCTTTTGATGCGCCTCTAAAGATGGCGTGACTATTGATATACTTCAGGTCATTATTAGCTAGTTGATGTTCGCCTTGCGCACGATAACAGCGATAACGGTCTTGATAGGCAGAAAAAAAATTAGGATTAATATGAATTACAAAAGATAAAAATTTAATTGCATCAACATAGTTATGTTGCGCGTGATGCAGTTTAGCCATTGCGTAAAAAAATTGCCAGTCATCACTGGTGAAACTCTCACCAAGGTTAGGGTTTAAGCCAATAGCCTGTTGAAAATCACTGATAGCCTCAGGATTATTTTCAAGAGCTTTTGCTCTTGCTGATAACATTAGGTTTGTGCCGAGAGTTAATCTACTCTCTATTTCTTTTATAATGCTCTTCATAAATAACCTCTAAGATATTAATCTCTCACACATGAGAATAAAAACTACTTACCACTCAAAATTACAGCATGAATTTTAACACGGCATAACTGTGAAAGTAATAATAATATAAAAAATTGTCTGATATTTTAAATAGATATAATTTTTTAGTGTTTTTGCGAACATGGTGTGGCAACTCAGGTTGGTTTTAATTGGAGTACCAAAATAGGTTGCTTAGCTAATTTTCGTTAAAGACCATTTAAACGAAACAATTTAAGCATGCGTTTACTCTGCTACTTATTCGCCGTGAGAGAATACTTTGGAACTGTTGGGACTCGTTCTAAAGTACAAGAATAGGCTTTTATTCTGATTTTTTAGTCCTCTTAATTGTGTTTTTTGTTTTGGGTACTTATCAAGAGATGGATATGATTAAGGGGTATGTGATTTATAATTAAAGTTAGCTTCTTCACTATCATGATCCCGGTTATATATTTCCATATTTCTAGTTACACTATTTTTTTGTTGATCATAATTTTCTTGGGTTAATCGCAACTGAGTATTTAGTTCACCCACAATATTACCAGCAACAAAATGTGCGGCGGTGTGTCCACCATGACCGTCATAGATACCAGTCATACCTACAAAATAAAAAGGTCCCTGACGGACAGTTTGTACTGAGATACTTATATTATCCTCAGATCCTTCTTGCAGTGCTTTTTCTGCTAATAACTTGCTTATATCAAGTTCCTTTATTTCATATAAACTCTTTTTTTCATTTGCAGCAATTGCATTAAGATAGCATCTAAGGAAATATTCGCAGTTGCTTTTAGTATCTTCCTTTTCTTGCTCATAAACCAAAGGCTCGGTAAATCCATCACATGCTGTAATTAATTGAATCTTGCGAGCCTTGGGAAATTGATTTAGATCAAAAATATCTATATCAGCATCTGCACATACCCCAGTAATTTTTTTATCACCAATAACACGTGGTGGAGATAAATCTCCTTGTACTCTTTCATTCTTAACAAACCCACCGGCTTTTATAATGCGTTTCTCTTCGCTTTTATCATTCGGATGACGAATTAGTTTGTTTAGCCTATATACTTCAAACTCATTACCTTCTTCATACACAATGGCAAACGCTATTGTATCTGAAAGAGTAGCTGTTATTAGAGCATCTCTAGTACATATGGTTGTTGATGCGGTTGTTCCTGTATAATTACCAGTGCATATTTCATTAAGATTATGATAGGTAGTCCACAATCTTTTTCCTATTTCTTGATTAGTCAATTTATTCAGTTCTGACTCGTCAATTGGAGCCCAAGTAAGGGCGTCTTCTTGAGTTCTGCGCAAGCCCCGTTTTTCATAGTAACCAAAGCGATATTCTTGATAATCACCTAAAGATAATATTTCATTATAATTTCTGGAAATAATAGTATCAGATGATTTATAGTTTTGTAATTTGCTAGATGAAGAAATACCTTTAATAAAATCCACAAATCCCCTCATCCATGCGGATAGATTATCTTCTTCAATAATCATATTCTCAAAGCTTGGGGATATTTCTCCATTATTGCGAAAGTCACTTAATGCATATGCTATTAAATTTAAGTCAGTTAAAGAAAGCTCGTCTTTTAAATAAAGATATTTTAATAACTCTGCTGATGCCCACTCAATAGGGCTAAATTTATCTTCAGCTATATCATGGAGTGTGACTAGCCCAAGGATTATATACATAAGTTTATTAGTGCATAATTTGGGCGTATAGTGGTGTATATAAAAATTTGCTATTGCATTTTTTGCTGCAATCGAGCATTTAATTCCTAAATCATCTAAGTCATTCAATATATTTATAATTTGGCTTGAAAATTGAGAGTTAATAACTGGCACTGTGCTTCTTAAGTTGTTTTCTAGGGCTCTTATTGTACCTTGAAAGCAAGATCGTGCCTATGTTTTTTTGTGTGTGTGGATATAAACGTCATTACATTAGACAGAATTATCCATAAAAAAGACAAGAACAGAATAAATATAGTCTATCTTGAAATTTATTAACCATGTGCTAAGCTTAGAATGTTCTTAAAGAAAGCAGTTGGCAGGTATTTTATTCAGACAGTAAATGGAGTTGAAAATGAAAAAATCAATAATTTTACCTTTAGTAATAATGGGAGTTACTTGTTTAGGTGTAAGCACTGCAACTATTGCAGCCAATGGTGAGCATAAAGGAGATGTTAAGGATTTAACTTTAAACTCTGTAAATTTTACGGCTAATCATGAACATGATGAAGATTGTAAGCGTTTTAATTTAAATTCTGCTAATGTTGTAGCCAATCATGAACATGATAAATTTTAGGAATTCTCGTAAACTCTAACTCTCACAATGCCTCATAAGGATCTTGATGAGAATAGATAAATATAATAGTCATCGTCACTTTATGGCTATCCCTAATTTTATTGGCCCGGAACTATCGGGCCACCTACATCTGAAAATAATAAGATTTAAAGAAGTAGAATATTGTTAACATAATCCAAAGCAAGGTAGAAAAATCTACTATCAGTTAAATTAGATAAATCTAAACTCTTTACAAGTTATAGTGAATTAACCGTTAAATTTATGTCGTTAAAATCGTCCCCTTGATTTTTTTTATTTCCAACTGTGTTTTGCTCGGCAAACATGTTCTGAGCGGCAAGCACTGATTTCCCCCTTCTTTTTGTAGATTTATTCTTAGGTAATGGATCATACTTTCCGATTGAAAATGTAGGGGCAGTTTCTGATTGTATCTCTTTGGTATGCAATACAGGATCTTTGACAGAATAAAATGAAAAGATAGGAGTATAATTTTTTATAATTGCAAGTGCATCTTTTCGAAGATAAACGTTTGGTCGATCTCTTTCCATAGAACCTATCCATGTTTTATCAAAAAACAAGGTGTTTTGAGATATATGAAAATGTTTTGAGGGTGATGAATCTATAGGAATATCCAATACATAACCAGCTTCAACTTTAGATATTATACTTTCTTGACGAGACAGTTTTTTATCTCTAGTAAATTCAAGTAATTGTTTAGCCATTAAAGTAGTCACATCTAATTCTTTTATAAAAAGTTCGTTGGTAATATTTAATCGCATAACTAGATCCTAAAAAAGATACATCGTAATAAAACAGCCCTTAGGGACTAAAAAAAAATCATCATACTTTTTTTTGAATATTAATACAAGAATATAGGGCACAAGTATCACTGAAGTATGTACATATTTTTTTAGACTCTTTTGAGAGCAAGAACAACAAATAATTAAATCTATCAACTTGGCATTATAATACTATCACTACTGAGTGACCAATTAATGTATACCTGCTATCCTAGGTGTATAACAACAAGATACTCAATCTAGATATGAGAAAATTAGAAGAGTTAAGAAATGAATTGCTGATGTATTCTGCAGAGATAGGATGTGGATGCATTGTAGATTTTTTTGAATTACATAAATTATGTGATGAAATACTTAATCAAGGTATTTATTGTGAGTCGTTACTTGATTTTTCAAGTATTGACACTGAGGATTTACGAAGCGAAGAGTGTTACCAGATAGCTATACAATTATTTAAAGAATTAGATATTTATATTTATGAAGATGATATCGAAGCACAAAACCATGTGATGCTCTATCATCTAGATCGTATTATCAATAAAAACTTTGATTTATACTCTGAAATTTTTAGTCTATACATGAAATCTCCAAGAGGATGCTGTAACTTTGAATTTTTTGGGCCACTACGAAATATTTGTTTATATGTGTATGGCTATGCAAATGAATATCAATCTTATTTAAAAACAGAAGAGGAAGATAAACAGTTTTCAGAAAGTCTAATGGATGAGGCTAGAATTGCCTATGCTAAACTAAAAGAATCTTTACCAGATAAAGAGTGAATGGCTGGTCCGGATAGACACATAGTGATAAGTATGTTAGCATCTATATATTATCCTAACTAGGTACTCAAGATGAACACACTTATAGAGTTCGGGCGTAAAATTTTGACCGGAAGACATGAGCCGAAGGAAGGTCAGTTGGGTCAAGATCGAGTTTTAAGAATACTTAGAGGCTCGCTTCTTGGTTCTGGTCAAATGACTGCTAGAAGTGGTGCCGATAATTATTGGATTTTTAATAACCCTAAAAAACCTGCTTACGAATCCGGTGCAGAAGAGTCTAAAGAAGAAACTGTAGAGGATGGTTTTGTATTAGATGGAGATGAATCCCTAGGTTTACCTCCACAAACACACCATTGCTATTATCAGGGAATTGATGAAAAAACAGTTGTTCTTCCGCCTGTTTGTGATAATCCAGGAAAAGGAATGTATTTTATAAAGGATATGATTCAAAATGTTATTTCTGCAGGACATGGAGATTATTTAAAAGGTAAAAATTTGGTTTTCCCATTGGCAATGGGTCAAGTTGTTGCAAATGTTCCAATTACTCACTGGGTTACATTGCATTATGACGCAGAAACTCATAGAGCTAGAATAATTGATTCCAAGAAAAATAGCTTATTAATAAAAGTGGCTGCAGCGGCCAATGTGACATATCCTTTTAATCTTACATATGATTCACTAATAGAAGGCCTAGCTTTGTTAGATGAAAACAGACCTTTAAATTATGATCTAAAGCCCCTATATCAAGATGTCCAAGTTGATAGTGATGGTATCAATTGCGGACATTGGGCAGCGGCAAATGTCCAATCTTTGGCTCATGGTGTTGCAATAGATCACTTGGGTTTTAGTGCCGAAGATTTAGATGGTATAGTTTCTCATAATATGAGTTGTGAGTCATATAACATAGATTATTTACATGCTCCATATATTCCGGTTCAATTAGAAAAAAAGGGAAAAGATTCTCTAATCTCTATTCAAGTTGCTTGGTTTGAAAAAGCCGAACAAATACTACTAAATAAATTAGATGGTTATTTTACAGATGATTATATAAGAGATAATTTATTCAAAGCTCTAGTTGGACGAGGAAATCTTTTTATATCTGTCAATGCCAGTAAACCCCGATTAATAACTATGGATGATGCTCATCATCTACAAGTAATTTTGGAGATATTAAATGGCAATAGCTCTAGTAATATCTCGTTAGAAGTAGGTGATAAAGATAGGATACTAACTGAGGACATAGGAGTTGCTATAGGTAAAGAATTTAGAGCTCTATTACAACAATCAGAGAGGGTTTGCTATGAAGCAATACATGTTCACGCGTTTGCAAGTTCGGGAGCAGATCAATTTCATAGTTTAATGATAAATGATGGACAAGATGTTTTTTTTACATCATTGTGTTCTAGAAGGGAATCTTTTCTTACGTCTATCTTCGCAGCTTTGAATAAGTTGATACGAGAACATTACAGTAAACATCTTAAGAACAGTCCTTTTGCTACCACAACTCGTTTTTCACAGGAATATACATTAGCTACTTCGTCATCAAAAAGTGTTGGTGCGTCTAAAAAGTCAAAGTCAGAAGGTGACTTAGCCAGTGCAGTTCAAGAACCCATAAGATTGGATAATGAAAAGACTATTGATTCACCAAGTTCTGATATCTCAGCTGATTTAAAGCTAAAAGCAATGTACGCATGTTTGGCGGTAGGAGTTGCCGCTTTGGCTTTATCTATAGTAGCTATATTTGTTAGTGCCATACCATTAGGAGTAATGGTAGGTGGCCTAACTGTAACAGGAGTATCTGTTGGAGCTTTCTTACTTTATGGTGTGTTCGCAAAGACTGATAGTGATAAAGAATTGGCTATAGCAGATAATCATGACATTCCATCAGCTGATCCATTCTATCGCTAAGTGTTAAATTAGTAGGGGAGGTCCAGGACAACCGCATCTTAATTTTGAACACTTATTCACTGAAAAATTTGACATTGCGAGAGTCGCGAAGAAGCCTAGATCGATTGCTCATTATAACACCGATCTGGTTTGCTTCGCGATGCTCGCAATGACGACATTTGAGTTGAATCTACAGCATATGATGCGTTTGCCGTGATCGGAGGTCTCTCTAGTAGCCCCTACAACATCAGATAACGTTTGAACTCATATAGCGCCACCCATTAGCATGCAGACATATTTTTCAAGATATTTCCTATAGCTTGATCCAGCATCGTATCCCTGTCTTCAAAAAGGCTTATCCTAATCCCGCCTACTTGCCCTGACTTGTTCAGGGCATCCAGTCAAATTGATGTTTAAACTACTGGATGGCCCGAATAAATCGGGCCACGTAGGCAGGGACATATGTTGGTTACTCTATAAAAAAATATGTCCGTAATGGGCTGTGCTATATAAATTAGGAAAAGACTAGAATTGTATAATAACGGGACCTATACTGAAGATAACTAGTTGTACATAAGGGATTTGATGAGAATTAATTTCTTAGGCGCCACTCAAACTGTTACTGGTTCAAAATATTTAATACAAACTGCAAAGATAAATATTCTCGTTGACTGCGGTTTATTTCAAGGACATAAAGAACTTAGATTGAGAAATAGATCTTTATTACCTATCGAACCTGCAAAAATTGATTATGTGTTATTAACACACGCTCATATTGACCATAGTGGATATATTCCATTACTTGTCAAAAATGGTTTTCGGGGAAAAGTTTTTTGTACAAGGGCAACTAATGACTTATGTAAAATATTATTGCCTGATAGTGGTTATCTTCAGGAAGAAGAAGCAAGACATGCCAATTTTAAAAAATATTCTAAACATAATTTGGCCGAACCCCTATATACTAAAGAGGACGCAGTAACCGCTCTTCAGTATTTTCAAACGATAGAGTTTGATAGCGTCTTTGAAATTTATGAAAATTTTTATGCGAGCTTTCATTATGCTGGACATATTTTAGGAGCTTCATTAATTAAAATAGAATGTGAAGGTAAATCAATACTTTTTTCAGGGGATTTAGGGAGAGTTAAAGATCCAATAATGAAACCACCAAATAATCCACCACACGCTGATTATCTGGTGATTGAGTCGACTTATGGTAATAGACTGCATGATGATTCAGATCCAGAAAAACAATTAGGGGAAATAATAAATCGAACAGTTAAAAGAGGAGGAATTATTTTAATTCCTTCTTTCGCTGTTGGACGAACACAAAGCATATTATATTACCTTTATCACCTGAAGAAAAAACAGGTTATTTCTAATATTCCTATTTTTGTTGATAGCCCTATGGCAACAAATGCAACTACTATTTTTTCAAAATACCCAAATGAAAATAGATTAACTCCTCAAGAAAGCTTGGATGTATGTAGTGTTGCTAAATATATTCAAACTACAGAGGAATCAATGGCTCTTAGTAAGCAAAAAATGCCTATTATTGTAATTTCTGCAAGTGGTATGGCCACCGGAGGGAGAGTTCTCCATCATCTGCGTACTTTCGTCTCTAACTATAGAAATACTGTTTTATTTGCTGGATTTCAAGCAGGAGGTACTCGGGGAGATCGAATGTTAAATGGAGAAAAGGAAATAAAAATATTTGGGAGGATGATTCGAGTTGAAGCTGAAGTAATTCAGATGAATAATCTCTCAGCTCATGCTGATTACATTGAAATTATTGATTGGTTATCTCATGTGGAGAAAGCACCTAAAAAAGTTTTTATAACTCATGGCACAATTGAGGCAGCACAGCATCTTAGCTTGTTAATAGAACAAAAATACGGATGGGAAAGTAATATTCCTAATTACTTAGATGCAGATAGTTTGTAATGAACACTCGACCTAAAAGCTCATTACATAAATTAAAACTAGTTAAGTTAGGAATTGATACACAACAAGAGTTTATTCTATATATTCATGCAGAATGCTTTATCGGCAACTCTGAGGGTTATAAATCACAGACACAAATTATTGTTGAATTGAATGGTCGATCTATTATCGCAACACTAAATCTTGTGCATTCGAATATTCTACGAGAGTGCGAAGCAAGTTTATCTGAAAGTGCTTGGCAAAAGTTAGAGGCAAGAGAGAATGATTATGTTTCTTTGTCTCATTTACCACCAGTATCGTCTCTGCAATATGTCCGTTCAAAAATATATGGTAATGAACTAACCAGTCATAAATTTGACCATATAATACGTGATGTTGTGGCTGGAAAGTACTCTAATATTCATTTGGCAAGTTTCCTAACCGCATGTGGTCATGATAACTTGAGTACAGAAGAAATTATCTTTTTAACAGAAGCCATGGTGAAAACCGGAGGTCATTTAGATTGGAAATCCCCTATTATAGTGGATAAACATAGCGTAGGGGGAATTCCAGGAAATAGAACAACGCCGATTGTAGTAGCTATTGTAGCAGCCGCTGGATTGATAATTCCCAAAACATCTTCACGCGCTATAACATCTCCTGCAGGAACAGCTGATACGATAGAGACAATGACGCAAGTTTGTCTTTCTGAGCAACAAATTAAAAAAGTTATAGAATCAGAGGGTGGCTGTATGGTTTGGGGTGGGGCATTAGGCTTAAGCCCAGCGGATGACATTTTAATTCGAGTTGAGAGAGCATTAGATATTGATCCAATAGGACAAATGATAGCATCGGTTCTTTCTAAAAAATCTGCAATTGGCGCCACACATGTACTTATCGATATACCAGTTGGTCCTACTGCAAAAATTCGCTCAGATATTGAGTTCTTTAAATTTAAAAACTATTTTTCAATTGTCGGACTTGCTCTTGGTCTTCAAGTATATACCGTAAAAACTAACGGCACTCAGCCAATCGGTTGTGGGATTGGACCGATTCTAGAGGCTAAAGATATTTTATCTGTGTTGAGGAATAACAAAAACTCACCAATAGACTTAAAAAGAAAGGCTATTTCACTTGCAGGAGCTATTCTTGAGTTTGGTAGTAAAGCACCTTCTGGAGAAGGTAGAAAACTAGCAACATCCTTATTAGAAAATGGAAGTGCCTTGAAAAAATTTATAGATATTTGCGAAGCGCAGGGAGGGTTTAGAGAGCCAGTAAGCTCATCTATTACTAAAGATGTAGTTGCTAGTCAAAATGGTTTTGTTACAGAAATAGATAATAGGAGTTTGGCTAAGATTGCCAAATTAGCAGGTGCTCCTTATTCACAATCTGCTGGCATCGAATTTTTTTCTAAAATAGGGACATATATTGAAAGAGGAGACGTTTTGTTTCGTATTCACTCCGAATCAACAGGTGCCTTGGATTATGCTTTTGCATATGCAAAATCTTTGCCAAATATAGTAAAAATAAAATCAGATAAGATATAAAAGCCAGATATCACAAACGCCATACAGAGCTCATTGATTATTTCGGAAGATCTACAGGACGAGAATTGTAAATGGCAAATGGTTGGTTCTTTATGTATGCCCAATATTTATCACCGTAAGACCAATGCCAAAACTCCGTTGGATAATTTACAAAGCCAACTGAGTCGAGTGCTTTATTCATGATAAGTCTATTATTCTGAGCTTCTTTTGATATAGATGTTGAGTCAGTCTGTGAAATAGCACCGTCTAGATCTTGATGCCATCTTGCAGGGTGGATGCCCATATCAATCGGGTTTGAATTGGTATCTACAAGGTAAATATCAAATGCACCACCGGTAGAGTGGGGTGGAATATTAATGCTGCCGTCTAGATTTATGATTGGTGAAACTAACCTCGTTGTTTCTGTAAAAATCTCCACAAGAGTATATTCAGGGTGATTCTTTTTTGTAAGATTGTACCTGTTGTCAAAAAGTGTTTTTTGTAATTCTAAACCGCGATATCCCTCATACAAGCAAAATCTTAAACCATTAGGGAGAAGTTTTTGAGCACTACATATCTTGTCATATACTACTTTTCGCAAAATTGTGTAATCTGTATTGTTAGGAATCTCTGGAGATGGCCCAAACAAGAGTTCATTTTGATTTATAAGGTTTATATAGGGGCAATTATTTTCATGCACGTTTATTTTGGTAACTCTAGGATCTGCTATTAATGTAATGCTTTTCGGGTTTGCATATGTAGTAGACATAAATACTCCGATTGATTTACTTTAATTATTTTTTAACGGGTCTCTTCCAACCATAGATTACCTTCTGAGTTGAGACCGTCATGCTTAGTTCGTTTGGGGGTACATTCTTGCGAATAGTGCTTCCGGCTCCAATAGTTGCATTTTCACCAATAGTAACTGGAGCAATGAGTTGGGTGTCTGAACCAACAAATACACCATCTTCAATTGTTGTTTGGTGTTTATTTACGCCATCATAGTTACAAGTAATAGTTCCGGCACCTATATTAACCTTCTTGCCAATAACTGAATCACCCAAATAACTTAGGTGGCTTGCTTTGCTATCCTGGGCCATTTTAGTATTCTTAATTTCAACAAAATTACCAATCTTACAGCCACTAGCTAACTCAGTACCTGGTCTTAATCGAGCAAAAGGGCCTATCTCGCAGTTGTCGTCAATAGTACAATCTTCTAGAACACTATTAGCTAAAATTTTACAATTATCTCCAATTACAACATTTGTTAATTTACAGTTTTGTTCAATGATTGTATTGCATCCTATGCTTACATCGCCAGTAAAAACACAATTTACGTCAATATAAACATCACTCATACATTTGATTTTTCCACGAATATCTATTCGACAAGCATCTGCAATTGAGACTCCACCAATTAATAATTCATTTGCCAATCTTAGTTGATAGGCTCTCTCCGCTTTTTGTAACTGCATCCGGTTGTTTACACCTTGAATTTCATCATTATTAGACGCGGTGATAGATGAAATCGGAATTTTAGCTTTTAGTGCTAAAGCGATAATATCCGTCAAATAGTATTCATGCTGGGCATTTCTATTGTCGATAGCAGGGATTAACTCATGCATATCTCTGGCTTTTGCACAGCATATTCCGGTATATATTTCATGGATATTGCGTATTTCTGTGGTTGCGTCTTTTTCTTCAACAATCGCACAAATCTGACCATTTGTATCTCTAACAATTCTGCCAAGCCCGAAAGGGTTGTCAATGTTTGCAACCAAAAGACTTAGAGAGTTCATTTGAATTGCTTGGTCTATTAAAGGTTGTATTGTGGTTGATTGGAGAAGAGGAGTATCCGCATATAGAACTAATACGTAGGCATCTTTAGGGATATACGGTAGTGCTTGAAGAACAGCATGTCCAGTTCCAAGTTGCTCTTGTTGCTCAACCCAATTGATTGGTAAATTTGCGAATCTATCTCTAATTTGCTGGGAGTCTTGGTTTACAATTGCATGTATTTGGGTGGGGCCAAGGCTAAGTGCCGTGGATGCAACATGTGAAAACATCGGTGTACCGCCTACCTCATGCATGATCTTTGGTGTATTAGATTTCATGCGCTGCCCCATTCCAGCAGCTAAGACAACAATATGTAGTTCCATAGTAAATAGCTCATTTAATCACAATATATAATTGATTAAGAATATCATTATATTGTATTTAAAAAAATACTAATGATAGATATTGCGAATTCAGACGGATTATTTTATAATTCGCCCACAAAAAGTCGGAGTAATAGATTGTTTTCCAGATATGGTGTTGGTGGCGTAAGGCTTTTATTCTTGATTCAACTTAGTCTAGCTATGATTGTCTCAATAATAGCTGGAGCGTTTTTAGGTAAAATAGCCGCACAATCAGCCATGCTTGGAGCATTTACATATATTATACCGAATGCATTTTATGCGCGAAAAATGTTTAGGCATAAGGGTGCAAAGTCTGCAAAAAAGATAGTTAACAGTTTTTATAAGGCTGAGGCATTGAAATTTGCTCTATCGATGGTATTATTTGCAGCTGTGTTTGTTCTATGTAATATAAACCCACTAATTTTTTTTGGTGCGTATATAAGCATGCAGGTGGTAATTTGGTTTGCGCCACTAATTTTTAATTAGACTATATATTTGAGACAAGTGACTTAAATGATATCCAATACAGATTATATCAAGCATCATCTAACATACTTAACTTACAATGTTAAAGAAATGCGCTTAGGTTCAGACGGCGGATTTTTGACATTAAACCTAGACAGTTTGTTTTTTTCTATATTCTTAGGTGTGTCAGTGCTATTACTTATGTATATAGGGGCAAAGCGTGTATCATCTGGTGTGCCAGGTAGATTACAAAACTTTGCAGAAACAATGTTAGACTTTGCTGATAATCAGGTCAAAGATTGCTTCCATGGTAAAAACGATCTAATAGGACCTATGGCATTAACCATATTTCTTTGGGTCTTTTTAATGAATTTTATGGATATAGTCGCCGTTGATCTCTTGCCTAATATCGCAAAAGCAATGGGCCTTCATTATTTGAAAGTTGTACCAACCAACGATTTAAATTTAACATTTGGAATGTCATTTGCAGTATTTTTCTTAATTATCTTCTATAGTTTGAAGGTAAAAGGCTTTAAAGGGTTTGCAAAAGAATTGACTCTGCAACCGTTCAATCATCCAGCGATGATTCCTTTCAACTTGCTACTTGAATTGGTTGGATTAATAGCTAAGCCAATCTCTTTGTCTTTACGATTATTCGGTAACTTATACGCCGGCGAATTAATATTCATCCTTATCGCGTTGCTAACATTGAATGGTAGCTCAGGATCAGTTGCAGGCACAGCAGCCCTTGGGGTAACTCAGTTTCTGTTGTCTCTTGGCTGGTCTATTTTTCATATATTAGTTATCACGTTACAAGCCTTTATTTTCATGGTTCTGACCATAGTATATTTAAGCTTGGCTCATGAGGATCACTAGTTTTGTTGAGTAGTTAGTAGCAAAAGTATTTTAAAGTAGTTTGGTAGGTAAATTTTTAATTAACATTGTCCATTAAGGGGATAGATATGCAAGCAGCAAATTTAATAGCACAAGTTCAAAGCATGACGGTAATAGCAGTTGCATTGCTAATAGGCTTGGGTGCTATGGGTACAGCGATTGGGTTTGGTTTATTAGGTGGTAAATTTTTAGAAGGTGCTGCAAGACAGCCTGAAATGGTTCCTATGCTACAGGTTAAAATGTTTATTGTTGCTGGTCTATTAGATGCTGTGACAATGATTGGTGTTGGTATTGCATTATTCTTTACTTTTGCAAATCCGTTTACTGGTGCAGTACTTGCAAGTATTGGTTCGTAATTGAGAGTTTTTTTCATTCTAACCAATTATTTAGAGGAGAGGTGCCTTGGAAATTAATTTAACCCTTGTTATTCAAATGCTAGTTTTTGCAGCATTTGTGTGGTTTACCATGAAGTTTGTTTGGCCACCTCTGCAAAAAGCTTTAGAAGACAGACGACAAAAAATCGCTGAAGGTCTAGCCGCTGCGGAACGAGGTCGTCGTGAGCTTGAGTTAAGTCAACAGCGTATTACTGAAGATCTTAAACTTGCTAAAGCAAAATCTGCTGAAATCATCGAAAAAGCAAACTTTCGTGCTACACAGCTGGTTGAAGAAGCAAAAGAAGAAGCTGTAAAACAATCAGAGCAGGTGGCTAAGATTGCAGGTGAGCATCTAGAACAAGATGTTAATCGAGCTAGAGACTCCTTGCGTAAAGATGTAGGTAGACTTGCAGTTGCTGGCGCTGAGAGAATATTGATGCGAGAGATTGATGAAAAGCAAAACAGTGTTCTAATCGATAAATTGATTGAAGAGATTTGATATGTCGGATAATAGTACAGTTGCACGACCATATGCTAAAGCAATTTTTGAATTTGCTATCGAAAACAAGCAATTGGCAAAATGGTCAGAGACACTTGAGATACTAGCTTTGATAACTGAAGATCCTGCTACCAAGGAGTTTATCTCAAATCCTTCCACTACACATATGCAGCGTAGTGAGTTGGTGTTTTCAGTACTAGAGAAGCTTAGTCCTTCTGTTGATACAAGCTTTTCGTCTAATCTATTGAAGTTGCTAGCTGAAAATGGCAGGTTGCAAATAATACCTGATATTTGCTTGCAGTATTGTTTCCTTCGCGCAGAATATGAAAAAACTCTGGCGGTTGAAGTTGTGACTTTCTCACCATTAACAGCATCCCAAGAAGAAACTCTTGTTGAGAAATTAACTAAAAGACTACAACGTAGTGTCTCATTAAAAGTGATAGTTGATGAATCACTTAAAGGTGGGGCTGTTATTAGGGCTGGGCATTTAGTGTTTGATGCCTCAGTTGTAACCCAAATAAAGAAACTTAGCAGCACTTTGGCTGCTTAATGCTTAGAAGAGGATAGATTCCATGTCAGAACAAGTCGCTTTAAATCCATCTGAAATTAGCGAATTAATTAAAAATAGAATTGAAAAATTCCAGATTTCTTCCGAGGCTAGAGATGAAGGCAAGATAACCAGTATTAAAGATGGTATCGCTAGACTTCATGGTCTAGATGAAGTTATGCAAGGTGAAATGGTTGAATTTCAAGATGGCGTCTATGGTTTGGCACTAAATCTTGAAAGAGATTCTGTTGGTGTTGTAATTTTAGGTGATGCAAGTGGCTTGCGTGAAGGAATGGTTGGTAAATGTACCGGCAAAATTCTTGAAGTGCCTGTTGGACCTGGACTACTTGGTCGCGTCGTAGATGCGCTAGGTAACCCTATCGATGGTAAAGGTCCAATCGAAGCAGCTGCGTATTCCCCTATTGAAAAAGTGGCCCCTGGAGTTATCGCACGTAAATCAGTTGATGAACCAGTTCAAACTGGTTTGAAGGCGATTGATGCTATGGTTCCAATCGGTCGAGGTCAACGTGAGTTGATTATTGGCGATAGACAAACCGGTAAGTCAGCAATTGCAATTGATGCTATTATTAATCAGAAAAACACTGGTGTTAAATGCGTATATGTTGCCATTGGTCAGAAAGCATCTTCTGTTGCAACTATTGTACGCAAACTAGAAGAGCATGATGCCTTAAAACACACTATCGTTGTTGTTGCAGGAGCCGCAGATTCTGCAGCTCTTCAGTTTATTGCTCCTTATGCTGGATGTAGCATGGGTGAGTACTTCATGGAGCGTGGTGGTGATGCTCTGATAGTCTATGATGATTTAACTAAACAAGCATGGGCATACCGTCAAATTTCACTACTTCTAAGACGTCCCCCAGGTCGTGAAGCGTATCCAGGAGACATTTTCTATTTGCATTCTCGTCTACTAGAGCGCGCATCACGTATAAATGAACACGAAGTTGAGAAATTAACAAATGGTGAAGTTAAAGGAAAAACAGGTTCCTTAACCGCACTACCAATTATTGAGACTCAAGCAGGTGATGTATCAGCATTTGTACCAACCAATGTTATCTCTATTACAGATGGTCAAATATTCTTAGATGTTAACTTATTTAACTCAGGCGTAAGACCGGCGATTAATTCAGGTCTATCCGTTTCTCGAGTAGGTGGTGCAGCTCAAACTAAGATAATGAAAAAACTTGGTGGTGGAACAAGACTTGCATTGGCGCAGTTCCGTGAGTTAGAAGCATTCTCTCAGTTCGCATCTGATCTTGATGATGTAACGAGAAAGCAATTAGAGCGTGGTCAACGTATTACTGAGCTAATGAAGCAAAAGCAATATTCACCACTATCTGTTGCTGAAATGGGTGTTACTTTATACGCAGTGGATAAAGGCTATTTAGATGATATCCCAGTTGCTGAAGTTTCAGCATTTGAGGCGTCGTTACATGGCTACATGCAGAGCCTGCATGCTGACTTGCTTGCAAAAATCAATGAAACTGGCGCATATAATGATGAAATTGATGCTCAGTTAAAAGCGGTATTAGAAGAATTCAAACAGACTGGTAGCTGGTAGAGACTATTATGGGTGGAGCTAAAGAGATTCGTTTAACGATTCAAAGTACTCAAAAAACAAGAAAAATTACTCGTGCAATGGAAATGGTTGCAGCGAGTAAAATGCGTAAGACCCAAGAAAGGATGAGAGCCTCCAAGCCTTATGCTAATAAAATTTATGATGTTGTTAAGCATATTGCTAGAGCCACATCTGAATATAGACATCCTTTTTTGACAGAAAGACCAGTAAAAAGAGTGGGTCTTATTGTTGTAACATCTGACCGTGGTTTGTGTGGTGGATTAAATACTAATTTGCTACGTGAAGCTATGCGAGTTGTTCGTGGCTGGCATGAAGATAGTCAAGAAGTAGATCTTTGTGTGGTTGGTCGAAAAGGACAAGCATTCTTTAACAGAGTGGGTGGACGAGTTTTAGCATCTGTGGATCAGCTAGGTGATACCCCAGCAATGGGTGATTTGCTAGGAATGGTAAAGGTGATGCTTGATGCATTTTACGAGGGTGAAATAGATGCTCTACATATTGTTTACAATGAATTTGTAAATACTATGACGCAAACGCCGTTAGTAAAGCAATTGCTTCCACTGCCAAAAGCAGAGGAAGATGCTCCTAAACTTGGTCATCACTGGGATTATATATATGAGCCCGATGCTAAGGAATTATTAGATGCGCTATTGGAGCGCTATATAGAATTACAAGTTTATCAAGGTGTTGTTGAAAACATTGCTTGCGAGCAAGCAGCTAAAATGATTGCAATGAAAAATGCAACAGATAATGCTGGCGACCTGATAAAACAATTTCAATTGGCTTATAACAAAGCTAGACAAGCCGCGATTACACAAGAATTAGCGGAAATTGTCGGTGGTACAGCCGCTTTAGAAGAGGGTATATAATGAGCTTAGGTACTGTTGTTCAAGTAATTGGTCCGGTAGTTGATGTGGAATTTCCACGTGATAACGTACCGAAAGTAAATGATGCCTTGAAATTAACCGAAGGTGATTTGGTATTTGAAGTTCAACAGCAATTAGGTGACGGTGTGGTCCGTACTATTGCAATGGGAACTACAGATGGCCTGCGTCGAGGTGTTCAAGCTAATAATACTGGTGAGCCAATTAAAGTTCCTGTTGGTACAAAAACACTAGGTAGGATTATGGATGTATTAGGTAAGCCTATTGATGAGGCTGGTCCTATTGATGCTGAAGATGAGTGGTCTATTCATCGTAATCCACCAAGTTATGAAGAACAAGCAAACAGCCAAGAACTATTAGAAACTGGTATTAAGGTTATTGATTTATTATGCCCGTTTGCTAAAGGTGGTAAAGTTGGTTTGTTTGGCGGAGCTGGTGTTGGTAAAACAGTAAATATGATGGAGTTAATCCGTAATATTGCTATTGAACACAGTGGTTACTCTGTATTTGCTGGTGTTGGAGAACGAACTCGTGAAGGTAATGACTTCTATCATGAGATGAAAGACTCTAACGTACTTGATAAAGTATCACTAGTTTATGGTCAAATGAATGAGCCTCCTGGTAACCGTCTACGTGTTGCATTAACAGG
This sequence comes from Legionellaceae bacterium, assembly GCA_029213075.1. Lineage (GTDB taxonomy): Bacteria > Pseudomonadota > Gammaproteobacteria > Legionellales > Legionellaceae > 2-12-FULL-35-11. Next base: position 21,441 of record JARGPO010000076.1, read on the forward strand.
CTTAACAATGGCTGAAAAATTCCGAGATGAAAGCCGTGACGTATTATTGTTTATCGATAACATTTATCGTTATACATTGGCTGGTGTTGAAGTTTCTGCCTTATTAGGAAGAATGCCTTCAGCTGTTGGTTATCAACCAACTCTTGCTGAAGAAATGGGTATGCTTCAAGAAAGAATTACATCAACTAAAAAAGGCTCTATTACTTCAATTCAAGCTGTTTATGTTCCAGCTGATGATTTAACAGATCCATCACCTGCTACTACGTTTGCGCATTTGGATGCAACAGTTGTTCTTTCCAGGCAGATTGCAGAGCTTGGTATTTATCCAGCGGTTGATCCACTAGATTCAACATCTAGGCAGCTTGATCCTTTGGTTGTTGGTCAAGATCATTATGATACAGCTCGTCGTGTTCAACAGACACTACAAAGATATAAAGAACTAAAAGATATTATCGCTATTTTAGGAATGGATGAACTTTCTGAAGATGATAGACGATTAGTGACTAGGGCTAGAAAGATTCAGCGTTTCTTATCGCAGCCATTCTTTGTTGCAGAAGTCTTTACAGGATCTCCTGGTAAGTATGTATCTCTTAAGGATACCATCAAAGGCTTTAAAGCTATCTTAGCCGGTGAGTATGATGATTTACCTGAGCAGGCATTTTATATGGTTGGCAGCATAGAGGAAGCCGTTGCTAAAGCGAAAACTTTATGAGGCAGTCGGAAGAAGAAATGGCTATAACAACATATTTAGATATCGTGAGTGCAGAAAATGAAATATTTTCTGGTATCGTCGAGAAAGTTATTGCAACTGGTGAGCTTGGTGAAATAGGTGTTGTCCCTGGCCATGCTCCGCTGCTAACGATCTTAAAGCCTGGTGAAATTAGAATTACTCTTCCAGGTGGTGAAGAGGATATTTATTATGTATCCGGTGGTATGCTTGAAGTACAACCGTATTATGTAACTGTTCTTGCTGATTCGGTTGAACGTGCGGAAAATATTGACGAGGCGGCGGCTATGGCCGCTAAAGCTCGAGCTGAAGAAGCTATAGCTAATCAGAACTCAGAAATAGATCACTCTGTTGCAACTTCAGAATTGGCTATGGCAATGGCTCAAATACGAGTTTTGCAAAAGCTAAGAAAGACTATTAAATAAAAATCATTCTTGATTTTTAGAAGAAAGATTCATTTTCCAGCAAGGTTTTGTACGCCCTATCAAATTAGTACAAAATTTTGCTCTGGATCACTAGTATATCAAACACTTATTGTTTATCATTGTTACGTTTAAAATGCCGAAGCTTTTTATGGCATTTTACCTCAGATTATGTAATGAACTTAAGCTCGTGAAGATAGTAAATGGAATACTATAGGTTTTAAATACTTTGAAAGGAAGATAGCTGATTTGCATATTAGAGTGATCGTTTATATTAAGGTGTAGAATGGCAATTACAAAAGAATCATTACGTGGCGCTAGGTCAAAGAGAACCCTTGCTAAAGCTGTTAAAAAGAAAGTAGCTATAATCGGAGCAGGTTGGTACGGCTTGAAGTCGGCAGATGTTTTTAAGCGAAGTGGTCTATACGATGTTGTTGTCTTTGAAAAAGGCAAAGATTTAGCTTCAGGAACTTCTGGTTATTGCTCGGGAAGAACTCATAAATTACCTACTCATTATTTACGATCAAAAGCTACTCAAGAAGACTGCCATCGTGACTTCGCTACCTTTTCAGAAAGAAACCCCAAAGTTTTAGTTGCCAATGATCGAGCTGTTCATGGTTTAGTTCACACAGATGCTCATGGCAATGATTCTAAAGCGACACTCGAGCAGTTTCAAACACTATATAAAACAGAGCCAAGCGTTAGAGATTTATCTCAGTCTGAGAGTGGAATATCTGGTTTTCAAGATGCAGTTGTTTCAAGTGAGCCTAGCATATTGACAGGTCTTCCTCTAAAAGAAGAATTACGAGAGTCTTTAGTGGCTGCTGATATACCTTTTTTCTGTGACTATCCTATCTCAAATGTACGAAAAGAGCAGGATATGTTTACACTTCGTGGCCCCGACGGAGAGCATCAGTTTGATGAGGTTGTAAACGCAACAGGTTTTCAAGCCTTTGTCCCAGAGGACTTTAATGATAATCCCTTGGGAATAGCTGCAATTTATCAACCTTGTTTAGGATTGTTATATGAAGATACAGTTCCGGGCTCAGAGCCATTTTCATTTTTGGCGGTAGATGGGGCGAATCCTAGTATTGTTCCCTTAGGAGAGAATAGGTATATGCTTACGCATGGCACTCATACTCTACTTGCGTCATGTCATACTCCAGAGCAGGCAAGACTTGCTCTTTCTAAAGTAACTGATAATTTTGTTTCAGACGTTGTGAAACAAAGAACCGAAGATGATCTTCGTCGATATTATCCTGATTTTTTTAAAAGATATAAATTTTTAGGATGGCGTGCTGAGGTTCTTGCAAAACCACTTACTGATACTGAGTTTAGAGCTGGATTTGCATTTAAGGATTCAAGTGGGATTATACAGACGTTTCCAGGTAAAATTATTAACTCTGAACGAGTTGCGAAAGAGACCTTAGAATTAGCTGAAGGTATTGGTATTATTAATAGAGGTGGTTATTCTTATACAGAAGATGGTGGCTTGGCTAGAGGAATCGCTGAGATTTCAAAGCAACCTACTGGTGCTCAAAAGCATTATACCGGACGTACGAATCCATACCCTCATCTCTTGCAAAGTGGAGAAGATGAAAGTTGTTCATCTACGTTTAACTCGTCCTCTTTTTGGAAAAAAGATAGTGCTCCAATACATAGGAGGTTGAGAAGCAACAGTGAGGAGTTTAGAGATTATTTTTCTAAAGCTCAATTATAGTCTGTCATTTAATGAAATTGAGAATCTATAATGTTCAATGAATTGTTGACGTCACATAAAGTTGAAGTCACAGCAGCAGATCAAATTAAGTTGCTTCTTAACTCTTATAATCTGCCTATGCTGGCAATTGATTCAGAAGCAGGCGTTTTGGATTGTAACGCTCACTTTTTAGATATCTATGATATTACCCTTGAATATATTCAAAATAACAATTATTTTGATTTGTTTAATCAAAATGAACTGTCGCTACCAGCCGATTCTATCGAACAATTACTTGAAAAAAGCCCTAATAAAATTACATTTCATCGAGTTTTTCAAAAAAGTTCTCTTCAGTATTATCAATGGACCGCATTCCCTTTAGAGCTAGGGATATCTGAGCCAGTGTTTATTATACTGGCGCACGATGTTACTTATCTTTTGGAAATGGCAATAAAAGAGCAGTTGTTGCTTGATTCTTTAATTGACTCTGTTCCAGCTCAGATTTTTTGGAAGGACAAGTCTTTGTTGTATTTAGGGTGCAATAAAGGTTTTGTTAAGTCTTTAGGGTTAAGAGACAAAAAGCAAATTATCGGTAAATTAGATTTTGATTTACCAGTTGATATGGGAGATAGTGCTTCTTTTAGAGAAGATGACCTGCAGGTTATTAACTCCAAAAAATCCAATCTTAATATTGAAGAAGTACAAACCTTAAAGTGTGGTCGAAAGCGCGTATTATCTACAAGTAAAGTTCCGTTATTTGATGATAATGGTGAAGTATATGGGGTGCTTGGTGTATATCGAGATATTACAGACCAGAAAAAATCAGAGCAAGATTTAAAAGATGCCATTTTGCGTGCTGAGCAGGCCAATTATACCAAGTCTGAATTTATTGCGAATATGAGCCATGATATTAGAACACCTTTAAGTGGTGTTGTTGGTATGTCGCAGTTATTGGTTGATATTTTGGTTGATTCAGAGCAAAAGCAACATGCAAAGTGGATTCATGAATGCGGTGTGCAACTTCTTGGTTTGTTAAATGATATTTTAACGGTTGTTGCAGCTGACAACACTAATGATAAAGAAGAAATAAGTACGGAAGTTTTTAGTTTGAGACAATGTGTAGATGATCTTATTCAACTCGAGAGGCCATCAACGTCAATGAAGGGTATTTCATTAGATGTTCATATTGATAATAATGTACCAGAATATTTGGTTGGTGATCGTCCCGCATTATATCGCATTCTTCTTAATCTTTTGGGTAATGCAATTAAATTTACTAGTGTTGGTTCTGTAAGCATTAAAATAAAAACAATAAAGAAAAACTCTGATAATATTAAGATGCAATTTAGTGTGATTGACACCGGAATTGGTATTCCTGATGAGTTGCAAAGTAAGGTGTTTGATCGTTTTTATAGAGCTAATCCATCTTATAAAGGTGTTTATTCTGGCCATGGAATAGGTCTGCATATAGCTAAATCCTACGTTAATCGTTTAGGTGGAGATTTACAATTTAATAGTAAGGTTGATAGTGGAACTACTTTCTATTTTGAGCTATCTTTTGATATATCTGAAGATAACAATCTAAATGTTATTAGCCAAGATCTGGATTTAAAAAAGCAGAAATCAGTTCAAACTCTCCATGATAATACGAATTTACCAATTATTTTGTTAGTAGAAGATAATTATGTTGCTCTTAAAGTTCTTGAAAGTATTTTAAAACTCCTTAATTTAGGTTTTGTGAGTGCGAATGACGGAGAGAGCGCCTTGGAGATTGCCACTAGGCAAAACTTTAATTTAATTATCACGGATATTGGTTTACCTGGTATTTCTGGGAACGAATTAACGCGAAAAATTCGTGATTGGGAATCCATGCATAATAAAGAACCTATTCCTATTATTGGTTTAACTGCTCATGTTCGAGAGCAAATAAGAGATGAGTGTCTTAATTCTGGGATGAATGATGCTTACAGTAAACCAATGGACCTCGATACTATGAAGGAAATAATAAGTAATTTTATTACTTAGTCACCCCAGGTTTTTATCCTTAGGCGCTTAGCGACGAAGGACCTACTGTCTTGAAAGACAAGCCATAATCATTTATTTTAAAAAAAGTGATTTTCAATTTGTATATCAGTATTTTAATAATACTTTCTTAATAAAATCTATGGAATTATATATAAATCAGGCTTACAATTTAATTGTGTAGTAATCTAGGGAGAGATTTGTGGTTTATATCAAGCGCGATTCTAATAATAAAATAGTTGCGATATATGGTGAAAAGACCTCTGATGTAACAGAGGAGATAGCTCAAGATGATAAAGAAGTAATAGAGTTTTTATCTAGTTGCAATCTTGATAATCAATCAGAACTTGTTAAGTCCGATCTGGATATGATTAGAGTTGTTGAAGATTTAGTTCAAATATTAATAGCTAAAAATGTTATAGCTATAACAGATTTTCCCATAGCCGCAATCCAAAAATTATCACAACGCGGTAAGATACGGTCTGAATATACTGGGTTATCTGATATTGTTGATAAACTATGACGAAGAATAAAAAAGATAATTGGAATGTTACAGATGAAATAACGGCAACTCACGATCCGTTATTGTATTGCCTGTTATTATTAACAAAACACTATAATGCCCCATGTTCAGCAGCGTCGCTGACTGAACGGTTGCCATTGATCAGAAACTGTTTGACTCCAGCTCTACTAATACGTGCTGCAGAACGAGCAGGACTTGCTGCTGAAGTTAATAAACTAGGGTTAGATAATATTAGTGATCTGGCTCTTCCGGCAATTTTACTATTAGAAGATGGCGATGCATGTATTTTATATGAAAAAAATGGTGATAAAAGTACCGTAATAATGCATAACGTTGGGCAGGGCAGAGTAACTATTGATAATAGTGAGCTTGAAAGTAAATATATTGGATATGTTATTTTCATAAAACCTATCTATCAATTTACTGAACGCACGGAAGAGACAGCCAAGCCAAATTCTAAAAACTGGTTTTGGGATATTGTTAAAAAATCATGGCCTGCATACGTTGAGATATTGGCCGCTTCTTTTTTGATTAATATATTTGCCTTGGCTATTCCATTATTCACCATGAATGTATATGACCGGGTTGTCCCTAATCATGCTATTGAAACCATGTGGGTCCTTGCTAGTGGTATTGGTTTAATATTTTTGTTTGATGTATTTCTTAAGTCACTGCGCGCATATTTTATTGACACAGCCAGTAAGAAAATGGATGTAACAATGTCTGCTGTGATATTTGAGCACATACTTGGCATACAGATAGATTCCAGGCCAACTTCTGTAGGGGCCTTTGCTAATACTATCCAGTCTTTTGAAGGGTTTAGAGATTTTATTACCTCAACAACAATAACTGTGCTAGTAGATCTTCCTTTTGTCTGTTTATATTTGCTTGTAATTTATTATGTTGGTGGTGCCCTTGTTATCGTACCAGCTTGTGCAATACCTATAGTTTTCATTTTAGGAATACTACTGCAGCCACCTTTAACTAGATTAACAAAATCATCTTTTGCGTTATCGTCTGAAAAACAGGCAACTTTGATCGAGTCATTAGCTGGTATAGAGTCGATTAAAAGTAATGGTGCTGAAGGTATGATGCAAAGACGTTTTGAGCAAGTTGTTATTTATGCTGCTTCTGTAGGAGCGAAATTGCGCCTACTTGTAAATTCTAGTGTTAACGTAAGCGCTTTATCTCAGCAAATATGTAATGTGATTATTGTTATTTTTGGGGTTTATAAGATTATTGAAGGGGATCTAACTGTTGGTGCTTTGATTGCTTGTACCATCTTGTCAGGTCGTTCACTTGCTCCAATGGGACAAGTATCAGCTATTTTTACTAGGTATTATCAATCAGTACAAGCTTTTCATTCTATTAACGAAATAATGCAGTTACCAACTGATGTTATTGAAAAAAAACATTATCTGCATCGTCCTAATTTAGAAGGTAATATTGATTTTAAAAATGTTGAATATCATTATCCTAACCAATTACAGCTTGTTCTAGATAATGTTTCTTTTAAAATTAAAGCAGGTGAAAGAGTTGGGATTATTGGTAAAATTGGTTGTGGAAAATCCACAATTGCGAAGCTACTTCTTGGGCTGTATAAGCCTGATAAGGGCAGTATTAGTATTGATAGCACAGATTACTTGCAACTAAACCCTGCTGACTTACGAAAACAAATAGGTTATGTGGCGCAAGATGTGGTATTGTTTTATGGTTCTATCAAAAATAATATTACCCTGGGTGCGGCAACTGTTGAAGATGATGTGGTTTTAAGGGCCGCAGAGCTTGCTGGAGTTACTTCTTTTACTAAAAAACATCCTGACGGTTTTGATAGACAAGTTGGAGAGAGAGGCAATCAATTATCTTCAGGACAAAGACAAGCTGTTGCTATGGCGAGAGCGCTTTTATTATCACCGAGGATTTTGATCCTTGATGAACCCACGGCCTCTATGGATGACAGTACCGAGCGTGAAATGTGTAATAACCTTAAAGGATATCTAACTTCAAACACTACCTTAGTTTTAGTTACACATAAAATATCAATGCTTGATTTAGTAGATAGGCTTATTGTGCTTGATAATGGTAAGGTTGTTGCTGATGGACCAAAAGAGGCGGTGATAACGGCGCTTCGAGGACTATCAAAGACAAAAGACAATAAATAGAAGAGATTATATATGTCCAATGGACCATTGGGGATTTTAAATGATAGTAGTCCCAAAACATTAAAAGAAACCAACAGCTTTTCGCATATTATTTTGTGGACCATAGTAATATGCTTGGTCATTAGTTTTTTTTGGGCCAAATATTCCATTTTGGATGAGGTAACTTCCGGTGAAGGGAAAGTAATTCCATCAAGTCAAATACAAGTAATCCAAAATCTTGAGGGTGGGATTGTTGAAAATATCTATGTTAAACAAGGTGATATTGTTAAAAAAGGCCAAATACTGCTTCGTTTTAATAATACACTATTTTTATCCAAGTTTAATGAAAGGATTTCAAGGCTAAATGATTTAAAAATAGAGTTAGTTAGATTGAAAGCCGAAATTAATGGCGAAGTATTAACGTTTAATAAAAAATTAAAACAGACAAGCCCAGATATGGTTATGTCTGAAGTAGCTATCTATCAAGCACGTAAAAAAGAAGTAATGCAAATGCAACGAGATATAGACTTGGCTAATGAGGAGTTGAAATTAACTAAGCCATTAGTAGCTAAGGGAGCAGCCTCTGCGGTTGAGGTTTTGCGACTTGAGCGAACAGTTAGTGAGTTGGAAGGTAAATTAAATTTATATAATAGTACAACAGTACAAAGATTTAACGAGGCTAAGGGTGAATATCTTAGCTTGAAAGAAGAGATCCGTGCAGACAGATATAGGTTATCCCGAACAACAGTTCGCTCACCTGTGAATGGTATTATAAAGCAGTTGAAAGTTAATACCGTTGGCGGGGTGTTGAAACCAGGTATGGATATTTTAGAAATTGTACCTCTAAATGATACTCTCTTAATTGAAACTAAAATCAGACCAGCAGATATTGGCTTTATTCATCCTGATCAAAAAGTAATGGTTAAAATAAGCGCATATGATTTCTCTATCTATGGGGGGCTTGAAGGGGTGGTTGAGCAAATTAGCGCTGATACCATAACGGATGAGGAAGACAAGAAAAAGGAAAGTTTTTACATAGTTTTAGTGAGAACCAAAGAAAATCATTTAGGCACGAAGGAAAACCCTTTGTATATTATTGCAGGCATGCAAACAACAGTGAATATTTTAACTGGAAGAAAATCTGTCTTAGATTACATCTTAAAACCAATTCTAAAAGCCAAACACAACTCTCTTCGAGAAAGGTAGGACTAGATTTTGTGAAAAAATCTACTCTGCCGAATCCCCGCAGCGAAGACCGCGGGGGCTCATTTCGATCTAAAATTTATCAAGACAGTTTCAGTTTCTCGTAGAGCCTTTAATACATGCTGCTAGACTGCCAATGACAGCTGGTAGATCAAGAGTCATATCTATTGCTCACTGAGTTTTTCAACTTATCGTTATTCAACTACTAAGTTACCATTAATTAATAGATCCGAGAGGATATCTTGATTGCTTAACGATCCACCTGAGGTTAGATCAACTCCTGTTAGGGTAACTGACTGACTAGGATCAAACGCCCCATCACCATTTGGATCTATTGCTATTACACTGCTGCCTGGTTCTCCACCTTCACCTTCTTGATAACTAACTTGTAAGAACGAATCAAGGCTTGACGCATCAGATGAGGCATCACTAAGTAGGTTTGATAGGTCTAATATATCTCCATTAGCGCCATGTACAAAGTCGGTAATAACATCATTAGGATTATTTGCATCGTCACCAATATTCCAAACAAATCTATCAGAGCCACTGCCGCCAGTCATGGTGTCATCACCAGCCCCACCTATTAGTACATCATCTCCATCATTAGCAGATAAAATATCAGGACCTAGTCCGCCAAATAAGGTGTCGTCACCGCCATTGGCATTGATTAAGTCTGAGTAATCACCACCAGTTAATGTTTCACCAGCACTTGTACCAGTTATAACATGAAGATCGTCGGTTATATCAATAGTTAGCGTGCTATCACTGGTTTCATTTGTATTGCTATCAGTTAATTGATAATTAAATACTTCCTCAATTGGGTCGCCAGCTTCTTGAAGTGTATATGAGTAGTCTCCAGCTGTATGACCATTTTCAGTTACAGTGTAGATTGTTAGTATTCCTTGAGGAGTATCAATTGTGATGATACCTCCAACTGGTTCAGCTGTAATTTCATTAAATGTTGCTTCAGTAACAGATGTTGTACCAGTAATGCCATCATCATTAGCCAATAGGTTTCCAGTTGCAATTATAGCTGAACTACCAGGATCTGTACCTGTTGTGAGCCCTGATTCATAAACAGTGCTTGTATCAGAGTTGGCAACAGTAGTGTTTTGATGAGTGATTGATAAATTAGCTGTGCTAATATCACCATCTTGGTCAGTTAAAGTATATGAAAATGAGTCGGTGCCAGCTATAACTGCAACAGCATTGCTCATACTCCATATATTAAACTCATCATTAACATCAGTCCCTTGGATTGCTATGTACTGAAATGGGCTATCAGGTTCAAATGTGAATGTGGCCTCTTTTCTTCCTCCAGAACCATGTGATGAGTTATTAATTACCCCACTTTCAAGTGGTTGTCTGTTTGAGTCAAAGGTTTGCCATTGAATCTGATCCTCTGCATGGAACTCTCTAAAGGTAATATCTACCGAGCTATAATCACCATTCATATCAAAAACCATGGACTCAGTTTCATTAGAGGTTGAATCTAGATAATATTTTTCATCTGAGTTACCAGGGGAGTCAATATAAAGACCTTTATTGTTTTTGAAGCCAATATCTGTTTCATTTCCAAAAATTGACTCTCCCATAGCAAAACCTAGAACGTCTATTCCACTATTAGTCCATGTGGATAGGTCACCGCCACCACCACTAATACTGGTTGGTTCAGAAAGGTAATGATAGCTACCATCTTGATTTACAACTAGTGTTCCGTTTTCCGCATTAATAGTTAATTCACCGTTAACAAAATTACTATAGGTGTTGTTATCATATACAACAGATGTTATTTGAGTAGTGTCTGCTCCAATACTGTCTGCACCAGTACCATCTCCACCAGTACCAGTTATCATGTTGCCGTATATATGCCCACCTTGGCCCACATTATCAAAGTCATTTACTGCAATTGGTGCAGTGTCTGTTAAGTTAATGCTAACTTGAGTCCAATCTGACTCTGCAGTGCTATCACTAGATTTATAGAAGAAGTTATCAACTATAGTGTCACTATTGGTGTGATCTACACTTGCAGGAGCTGTATAAGTAAATGTACCATCTTCATTTACTAATACTATACCTCCTAGGGTTGTGGTAATGGTATTTGAGCCATTAGCAGTAGTTGCACTATCTCCGTTAGAGTTGAGAGCAAATTGTGATACCACAAGGTCTGCGCTATCAACGTCACTGTCATTGGAAAGGATATTTAGGGTGTTAGTAATTACCGCTCCCTCTGCAACAGTTGCTCCAGTATCAACGGTTGCAACGGGTGCATCGTTTGTACCATTAATAGTGACTTTAACAGTTGAAGTTGTGCCATCAGAACTTGCAACGGTAAATGTGTCAGACACACTATCTCCAACATTTAAGCTATCAAATGCATCATTAGCAACATATGTCCAAACACCGTCTGTACCAATGTTAAATGTACCATTTGTACCAGCAACGTTAGATTGAGCAACAAATGAGTCAGCATTATCAGGATCTGAGACTGTGAGAGTTCCTCCAGTAGACAGTACAGCATCTGTTTCAGAAAGAGTGGCGGTCGCACTACTTAGAGTTGCCGCATCATTAGTACCATTGATAGTAACGTCAACGGTAGTAGTTGTTCCATCAGAACTTGCAACGGTAAATGTGTCAGATACACTATCACCAACATTTAGACTATTAAACGCTTCGTAAGCAACATATGTCCAAACACCGTCTGTACCAATGTTAAATGTACCGTTTGTACCTGCAACATTATTTTGAGCAATGAATGTATCAGCGTTATCAACATCAGCAACGGTTAACGTACCGCCAGTAGAAAGTGCTGCGTCAGTTTCCGTTAGTGATACAGATGCACTGCTTAGAATTGCTGCATCATTAGTGCCGTTGATGGTAATTTGTACGGTAGTAGTTGTGCCATCAGAACTTGCTACATTAAATGTGTCAGAAACACTATCGCCAACATTTAAGTTATCAAATGCTTCATTAGCAACGAAAGTCCAAGCACCATTTGCATTAATATTAAAGGTACCATTTGTACCAGCAACGTTAGATTGGGCAACGAATGTATCAGCGTTATCAATATCAGAGACTGTGAGAGTTCCGCCAGTGCTTAGTGCTGCATCTGTTTCAGAAAGAGCGACAGTAGCGCTACTTAATTGAGCGGCATCATTAGTACCATTAATTGTTACTTCAACAGTAGTAGTTGTGCCATCAGAACTTGCAACTGTAAATGTGTCAGAGACACTATCACCAACATTGAGACTTTCAAATGATTCATTAGCAACGTATGTCCAAACACCGTCTGTACCGATGTTAAATGTACCGTTTGTACCAGCAACATTGCTTTGTGCAACGAAGCTATCAGCATTATCAACATCAGATACTGTGAGAGTTCCGCCAGTAGAAAGTGCAGCATCTGTTTCAGAAAGAGTAGCAGTTGCACTGCTTAGAGTTGCAGCGTCATTAGTACCATTAATAGTTACTTCAACAGTAGTCGTTGTACCATCAGAGCTTGCAACGGTAAATGTATCAGAGACACTATCACCAACATTTAAGCTATCGAACGCGTCATTTGCAACGTATGTCCAAACACCGTCTGTACCGATGTTAAATGTACCGTTTGTACCAGCAACATTGCTTTGTGCAACGAAGCTATCAGCATTATCAACATCAGATACTGTGAGAGTTCCGCCAGTAGAAAGTGCAGCATCTGT
>JARGPO010000099.1 GCA_029213075.1 Legionellaceae bacterium
ATTCCCCTACCTCCGCCTACTTGGTCCGACTTGTTCGGACCATCTAGGGAATTTTAAAATAAATCTGGCTAGATACCCTGCATAAAGCAGGGTAAGTAGGGGGAGGGGGTAATGACGTCGCTTAATGCAGCGCTATTAGGCCAAGACCCAATCTATAAATTTTTCAGTCTAATGATTAGATAGTTTAACTTTGATGATCTTGCCCTGCTTACCCCATGTCTAGATAGATAAAGTGCATTTAGGGTTATAAAATTGGCATAATTGACGCAGGATATATTAGACTTATTCCAAAGGTTATCTTTTCGTTATCTGTATTAGTCTTAAAATGGAAATGGTCTGAGGCACGTTCAAAAAGTACAGTTGCAATCCCATGTACTGTTGAACTCATTTCCCTGCTAACTTTAGAATGTTGATTATTGCAAACAATTTTCTTATGTCATCTTTACTATAGCTACTCTCTAGATCCGTATAAAGTAAAAGAGCCGCGGCTAATCTATTAGCTCCTCCTGATTTACATTTAAAACAAACTATATCGACTATATCTTTATTTGTGAAACTACCTTTAGAAGGTGACTTAAGTAGCTCTTCATCAAATTTTTGTAAAAAGGCCTGAATTGCATCGAAAATACTCACGTGCTTTTTTGTAAACCTCTTTAGCATAAAAAGCGCAATTATCATCTATAAGACTGTCACCAAGTTTTTTATCAGAGGCTAATAAAATTAGATCGCTAGGCATAAAACAATCATTAGATTGTTTGCTCAGCATTGATATTTGTTGCTTTACTTCATCTAAAGTCATTAGCTTCGTTCCTGAATAGATAATAATTGCATCATTATTAGGCACAGATCAATAAACGGGGTCAAATATATTAGGTTGGCATAATTGCATTATGAACGATAAATATTCCTAATATAGCCTACATTCGCTGATACTCATGACTATTAGTAACAAATTTGGTTTAATGTAGTTAAAATTGTTATAGGTAATTTTTTATTAGTGTTTGACTATAACGTTAGGTTATAGCTTAACCTTGGAAACAAGGAGGAATAAAACGATGAAAAAATGGTATGCGAAAGAGTTAAGTCAACTCACCAATGTGTCTGTTCGAACTTTGCATCATTACGATGAAATTGGGTTGCTTAAGCCAAGTATGCGCTTAGAAAATGGTTATCGTTTGTACTCTGAAGAAAATTTATTAAAACTACAACAAATTATTGCTCTTAAGTTTTTTGGTTTTGAACTAGAGCAAATTAAATTATTGGTCGTAGGACAAGATAATATTGTAGACAATTTTGCAATGCAATCTAGATTCTTACAAGAGAAGGCAGATTCTCTGCAAGAAGCGAGTAATATATTAAAAGACATAATAACTAGTTGTAGTGATGATAAATTAATTCCTTGGGAAAACATATTACAATTAATAGAGGTATACCAAATGACAAAAAAACTAGAGCATAATTGGGTTAAAGAAATATTTACGCCTGATGAGCTAAAAGAGTACGCTGAGTTTGAAACTTTAATGAAAGAGTCTGGGAGTAAAACCGCTTTTCAAGAAAGTTGGCGACAGTTAGTATGTGAGATAAAAGCTAACACCCAAAATTCTCCTGACTCAAAAGTAGGAATTTTGCTAGGTAATAAATTAATGGAGTGGGTTAATAGTGTGTATGGAAAGAAATATGCTCATCTAAGAAATAAAAAATGGGAGCAAGGGTTTGGTGAGGGCAGGGGGCTTGATGAAATTGGCTTTACTACCGAGCAAATGTCTTGGATTGAAAAAGCAGTAGATGCTTACTGGAAAGATAGAATCATAAAATTTTTAAATCAAATAGGAGATATGTCTTCATCTCAGTCATTAAAATCATGGAATGAAATATTAGATGATATGTACGGAGATGATAAAATCACCAAAGATAATCGTGAAAAGATGATAATTGATAAAGCATTAAAAGCAAAAAACATTAGTGAAAATGCCGAAAACTGGTTGAAAAACATACCTAAATCTTAGCTGATGAGGATTCAAAATAGTCAAGCTATTATTGATAACCCATCATTTTGACTACTTTGTGATAAATTAATTTGATATTTCCCAATTTATTCTACTAGGAAATGAAGAGCAACCTCTCGAAGTACAAGTGACATATCCAGCTTCAATAGTATGACGTTCAAAGACATTAACCTCATCAAAAAAAGCTGTTAATATTTCAGCGCGACCCGTACGTCTAGAGTAATGTTTTTTCATGCTAATAGAAAAATCTTTATACCTTCCACACTGGTATTTCATTATTAAATCAATATCTTGGCCTTGCAATACGTACCAAAAATCTTGGCCTGTTGCATGAAGTGTTCTTGGGATATTACCCCCTATCATTTCTCCTTGGAATATTTTAAGAGAGCGAAGAAGGCATGTTTCCGCTCCAACATTTTTCATATTTACTATTAATTGATTTACATCAAAAGTCGATGCAAAAGAAGGACAAGATAGGATTAAGGATATGATAATTGAACTTAGAGTTATTGTATGCTTTTGCATGAGCACAATCCATAATACTAATGATTATGAATCATGCTACTGTAAAGTATATTTTATTTCTACTTTATGTTGATATTTATCTGTAAATTTACGTAATACTTAAAAACCTTTAAATATAAAGCAGCGGCTTTAGAATATAAGGTAATATGAACTTATCTGATAGAAAGAATGTCATTTTGAGGATGATGAATATCAAGAACTTGAGTTCAGCTACCCTTATTTACGATTACAAGAGAATAAAATAACACCCATCATTGTCGGAAATAAAAATAGAGAATATAAAAGGAAAGATCTCCCTTTGGTTAATATAGCGACATAAGTTATATTGATTGCTCCTAGTCTCTTATAGCGTATAATGTACTTCATAACTAACACCATACCTAAAAATTGAGTGACAAATGATTAATGTAGGGAAATTTAACAAGCTTAAGGTAATAAAAGAAGTAGCATTTGGAGTTTACTTAGATGGACAAGATTTAGGTGATATTTTACTTCCCAATAAATATGTTCCGCAAAATACACAATTATTAGATAGTATTGAAGTATTTATATATTACGATTCAGAAGATAAAATAATAGCCACAACCCAACGCCCACTTGCCAAGTTAGGGGATTGTGCTTATCTAAAGGCTATTGACATTAATCGTGTTGGGGCATTTTTGAATTGGGGATTAGACAAAGATATGCTAGTGCCAATGTCAGAGCAACTCAAACCCATGGAAAAAAACAAATCTTACCTAGTTTATATAAAGCAGGATAATCAAGGCCGATTAATCGCCAGCTCAAAAATAAATTATTTTTTAGATAAATCACTACCGAAATATAAAATAGGTGATGAGGTTGATCTGTTGATAGCTGAAACCACACAGTTAGGAAATAAAGTAATTGTTAATAACAGCCACTGGGGTTTAATATATTCTGATGATATCTTTCAAACTCTAAGCTATGGTAAAAAAATGCGGGGATATATTAAAAACGTACGTGATGATGGAAAAATAGATATCAGCCTAAGAAAATCAGGTCAGGATAATATTGAAGAACTTGCTAAAAAAATCACCCGTGAATTACAAAGAAATGATGGGTTCCTAGCTTTGCATGATAAAAGCCCCTCTTTTGAGATAAAACGCTCCTTTGGTGAAAGCAAAGGTAATTTCAAGAAAGCTATTGGTCTTCTGTATAAAAATGGTGTTATTTCTATACAAGAAGACGGTATTCAATTAAAGGATTAAGGTCTGATTTAAAAGTCGTAATTATTAAGACATCTCAATTATTGCTGTGGTGTTAACCACCAGTAATTCGTCTAGTAGATCATTAAAATGCTGCCTTTCTAAATGAGGTAGCTTACTTATTAAGGCATAACTATCTTTGCAGTTTAGCGCTTCTTTTAGAAATGGGACAATCTGTTGCGGTTTACAAAACAATAGATTTTCAAATTTCAACAGCATTTGTACACTATCTAACAATCCTTTTTGATGAAGGCAATTCAAAACACTTGCAAACTCCTCTGGATTGCTACCATTAGCACTTATTGCAGATATAACAAGTAATAGATAACCTTCATAATTTGTGTCCATTGAGAATAAAGGTGAAGAGGTTGATATATGGTGAGTTGATCTAGTACTAGAATTGTAACTGACTACCTCTTCTTTAAATTGATGACCAAATAGAGACGAGTTGTGAGCCTTAGATAGATAGTAAGAGCTAAACAACAAACCAATAGCAGCTTCACTTCTAGATAAAAAATCATCTATAGCAAAAGCTACTTTCAGTGGTGAAAATATATGCTGTGAACAAAGATCATCTCCTTGTACCGCTCTTCTAATTACAGTTTGTATAGGAGTTTCATCACTAGAGGTTTTAGCAATACGCCTCCTAACTCTTAAAGTGCTAATAGCATATGCCATCTCAACATTTTTTAATTTCTCTGTATCACTCATAGGAGTGAATAATTTATCATACATTAACCCAAGAAAATAATTGACCCTTTGGTCTTCATCTAGATCCTTGAATTTATACTCTGACAAAGGCCGAGAAAAGCATTTTCCCTCATTAGTTAGAATATATCTACCTCTTGATTTAATTACAAAGCTACTCCAGAAAATATTAAAAAGTTCTTGGGAATCATCAGGAGTATTTAATTTCAAAAGATTGGATATTATAAAAGAGCTTATCTTGCTAAAAGGTGCATTAAGAACTAGGTTGAAATAAGTATTTGAATTATCTTGTTTGAATCTATGATATCGATCTAATAAAAGAGAGGATTTTAAATTATATAGTAAGCAATCTAAATCCGTATGCTGAACTATCTTTATAAAATTTTCTCTATCAAGACCAGATATGTTTGTTTCTTCATTAAGTAAAACAAGTATCTTAAGAATAGTAGAAGAAGACTTTATGCTATTTACAAACCCTAAATTTGAAAATGGTGAATCGGCTAAAATTGCTTGGCACAATATTTTAGCGTTATCTATAGACTGACTATTTTTAAATAATCTTATAGCGTTTTTAACATCAGTAGATATGGTAAAATCATATGAGATATTATATGCCTTAACTATATCGTTTAAATCTAAAAGTGCCTTCTCTGAAATCATAACTATTTTCACCTAATTCATAGCGAGCAGATAGTAAATGTTTTACGCTTAAAGGTCAAGTTATAGAAATATCTCATGATTGAAAAAACTTCTATAATTTGCCAATCTTCCAATAATTAGACAGCGTTCAATTGCGTAAAAATAGAGTTCACGTTAAAATGGACAATTAATTTTCACTAAAATGTATTCTATGAATAATGCACTAAAACAATATTCAAAATATGCAAATGAAGTACAAGCCATAAACAATTCATTAGAATTTAAGGGGATTATTGGGCTTTGCTATATGAGAGTTTATCAAGATGGGTCGATACTTAATCTTGCTAGCTGTTCAAATTGGACTGATTTTTATTTTAAACAATTAAATAATGATGTTTATTCAGATGCAGATATTTCAGATCATCTATTTATAGATGATAGTATTAGTTTATGGTCCTTAAATCCGCACAACCAAGTATGGCGAGATGTTGAAGATAAATTTGGATATGGTAATGGTGTAAGCTTGTGTTGTGAACATGATGATTTTCGAGAAATATTAGCCTTTTACTCAACTAAAAATAACCATGAGATAAATCATCTATATATCAATCAAACTGGTTATCTCAGATATATAAAACAATGTTTTCTCTATGAGGCGTCGGAATTAATTCAAATAGCTGTGACTGAAAAGAAATCATCTCCAACTGTTGCTCTGGTTGAAAACAATACCTCCTTGTCTTTAAAACCTGAAACAACCTATTTTGAGCAAGAATATATTTTCCATAAAGATAATCATCAAAAAGTTTTGTTACCGTCGCAACAAAGACAATGTTTAATACATCTTATTAAAGGACAATCTTCAAAAGAAATTGCCCGCTCTATGCAATTATCACCAAGAACAATCGAGCATTATCTTGATATTATATGTAAAAAACTAGGATGTGACTCAAGTAGAAAATTAATCGTCTCTTATATAGATCAGTTAGTATGAAAGAACACCATCATTCAATAGCATCTATATTTTATAATTTAACCTACTACCATTATACGTAAATCAATTAATAGAAACTTCTTATATTTGTGCGTACAATGTAATACTTTATAAAATAATGAGCTTAACAACCCATTATAGAGGATTATATGTTAAATCATCACAACAAACTAACCATACGAATGATAGAACAACAAACTAGAGAATTATTAAGAACAAATACAACTAACAAAAATATTTTAATAATACTTGATGATTTTGTTCCTGATGTGAAATATATTTTAGCTGAAGGCGGAGTAAAGGAGTTAAAATTATCCTTAAAAGAAAACCCTCATTTCTCATATTTCGTAAGCTTGGTACAAGGAAGAAAACCTAGACCTATACCGTTATAAAATTAAGAACAATTAGGGTCTGTTGACAATTGGGTGCGCGAGTCAAAAATCAGGCTAATTTAGCACCAATTGTCAACAGACCCTAATATTTGAGCATAAATTATTGTGGAGTATTTGGTGGAGCATAATTTTTTTTGTTTTCTGGATCTGATTCATCTGCTGATTTTTTTAGTCCATTTTTAAAGAAACCTACTTCTGTGGGTGAAGTTTCTGGTACGGTACTAGTAGTAAATTTGGAGTCATTAGCAAGTTCAATAGATTGGTATATATTTTTCGCTGAATCATAATATTCTATGCTTAAATTAGCTTCTGCTGCTAAATTAAAAAACTCTTCTTTGTGGTTTGTTAACGTCGATTGGTCCACGTAATATGTGACCGATTGAGAATTTTCAATTCTAGTATTTAAATCATTTTCAAATAGTCTTTGAAGCTTAAGGTTATCTTTATCTTTTGACACAGTTATCATCAATCGATGAGATATTTTTTCTTCGATAATACTAGAGAAATCAGGAAGATCTGCATTTATGTATTCTCCACCAAAATTATGACTGCCTGTTAGCGACTCCAAACATTGTATAAATTCATCTTTTTTATCACTGCTAATAACCATAAATCGAGCACTATCAATATAATACTCTGAATCATTTCGAAATTTTTCATTAAATATTTTCTCAAATCTACTTCGTAACTCCGGTGTTGGAATATTTAAATCAAATTTTACTACAGGGGTATTTCTTTCCATAGACTCGCTGATTTCCCTAAGTTTTTCTTCACTTGTTACAGAAAAATAATCACTAAAGAATTTATTGCTTTTTAATTTTTGTATTAAAGCACTATCCCAGTCTTCTGTGTTAAAAATATATTTATTCTCTCTTTTTAAAAACACAATATTAGATTCAGAGAGTAACCCTTCAAATTCAGACCTTCTATTGTCATAGCATTGATTATATGTAACTTCAAAAGTAGGTATTTTAGATTTTATAGGCATCTGATTACTATCAAAACGTAAATTTAACTCCTGAGCAAAAATAGGACTATATCTCTCAATTTTAAAAATACTTTCAAATGGAGAGTAATCTCCAGATTTCACATGTCTTGCAAAACGACGAATTGACTCCTTAACTTCTTCAGAACTCCCAAATTTAGTCTTAGAGCTAGATATAATAAACTCATATCCATTGTCACATTTGGATTTCTTTAAATTAAAGTGATCTTTGAGATAATTTTCAACAAAAGATATAAACTTTGGATCTTCACTATAAACAGTTATTTTATTACGACCAGATAAATCAGCGGGAGGAGATGGAGGAGGTGTCCTTTTGCCGCCCCCACCTAGTATATTCTTAACAATATCTCTTTTTTCAGCAGTTGTTTGTGTGGTTGGATCTTTTGTTGTTTCATTTTTTGGTTTTGTAGATTTTAATTTCGGTTTACTTGTGATAGCTCCTAGAAGTGGGTTAGGAGGCCTGGCTCCTGCTTCAGGATTAGTTGTAGATTTTAATTTCGGTTTACTTGTGATATCTCCTAGAAGTGGGTTAGGAGGCCTGACTTCTGCTTCAGGATTAGTTGTAGATTTTAATTTCGGTTTACTTGTGATAGCTCCTAGAAGCGGGTTAGGAGGCCTGACTTCTGCTTCAGGATTAGTTGTGGATTTTAATTTCGGTTTACTTGTGATAGCTCCTAGAAGCGGGTTAGGAGGCCTGACTTCTGCTTCAGGATTAGTTGTGGATTTTAATTTCGGTTTACTTGTGATAGCTCCTAGAAGTGGGTTAGGAGGACGTTCATTTTTAGTATCTTGATGCGTTGTTTCATCAGAATTTTTTTCAGAAGCGACTGACTGTGCATCTAATATTATCTGTAAATCTAGTTTTAAACCAGACTCCTCAAGTTTTTCACGTTCTTCTATCATTCTTTCAAAAGACCAGCCTATTTTACTTAGGCCTCTTTTAAGCTCTGTTGTAAACTCCTTTATTTTATCTTTTGATAAACCTCGGCTCATAAAGTAGCCCCGATTAATTTTGTCGAATAGTGTTCTAGTGTCTACATATAATATGTCACCACATAATCTGTTTATTTTCTCTGCATCTGTTTGTCCTAACTCAATTAATTCATCAAATTGATCTTTTGTAAATGGTGATGTACTTGAATATGTTAAAGAGCTTAAGTTAAGACCAGATAAAGTCATGTGTGTCATACACCTTTCTATAAATTCATCATCAATAGGTTTAGATTTTTCATATGCTTCGAGAACCAATGCTTGTTCATGTGATTTTGATTGAATTTTTTTATATTCATATTTTGCTATTTTAAACTCTTTATCATAGGCTAATCCTTGCAGGTTGTTTAATCGCATAATATTTGCAGCCTTATCTAGGGCCGAATTTTTTATTTCTTTATCTTCCTCGGTGAAAGTAACTGGTGTAAGAACTCCATCTTCTGAATCATCTAAAATTCCTGATTCTACAAGTAGACTCTTAATTTCAGTTAGTTGTTCAGGACTTGGCTGTATCTCTTTTGGTTCAACCTTTTTCTTTGGAGCTTTTCCACGAAATCGTTCAGTCATTATCTTTTTAACTTCATCTTGCTGTATGAGTTTTATTTTTCCCGCCATATCAGCTAAAGAGGTAATTTTTTCTGAAGGAACTAACCGTAATGGGTTTTCTATTTTAGGAGAAGAAGCTCGGGATGAAGTTCTTGATGTTCTGGGAGTGCTATTGCTGCTTTTAGAAGACAATGCTTCAGTTTCTGTATGACCTTGAAGGTCTAGGTCTACAATTTCTTGTGTCTCCCTATTTTCTTCTATACCTTGAGGGGACTGGATAGCTTGCATAACTGATTCACTGCTTGATAATCTATCTAATGGTTCATATTTCTTCTTATTCCATTTTAATACTATCGCATTAAAGTCAGAGTTGGTGCTAGCCAAGATAATATTTAAGAGATCTTTCAAAAACAGAAGTGTGCTAAATGATTTCTCCAATGACTGAAAAGATCCAGCCTTTCTACCAAAAGTAAACCCACGTGTTTTCTGCGATATTAATAAAAAGTTAATTAAATCTTCTTCTTTTCCATTATTCTCATACAAGCTCCTTATACGGGTAAGCTCCGCTACCTTCTCTTTCTTTTTATATGGGTTAAAGCTTTTACTAGTAGCATCTATAGCCAAGTCCATTGCATCTATTATAGATTTTTTATTATTAGTTAAACTATCTTTAATTAATGGATCTAATTTTTCAGAGGTCATTTTAACTCGCAGTATAAAATATTTGCTTATGTAGCAATTATAGCACAATTGAGCAGTTTGATCTTTTTTTTACCATATAGTTCATGGGTATTAATTTCGTAGCTTTAACAATATTTTCTAACGAAGCTCTGGTAATTAAGTTCAGTCCAAATTTAAAACATACTATTTTTTAATTAAATCTCTAATTTCCCTTAGAATCTTAGCTTCTTCTGAGATCTTCTGAATAACTTTATTTTCTTTTTTATGCATAGCATGAATTATTTTTATAGCCACAAAGATTGAGAAAGAAATTATTGAGAAATTTATAACTGATTGCAGAAAGTCTCCCCATTTAATTGTGACATCACCAATAGTAGCAACTTTATCGGTAATATTAATTCCTCCAGAAAGCCAGCCAAGTATAGGCATAATAATACCATCAACTAACGATGAAACAATTTTTTCAAAAGATGCCCCAATAACAACAGCTACAGCTAAGTCAATAACGTTTCCACGCATGGCGAACTCTTTAAAATCTGAAATAAATCCCATAGTACGCACCTAAAATTAAAAGTATTTATACTTTAAACATAAATTCACCAACAAGTGAAGATATATAAAACAACCACAAGCCAAAAAATGTAATTTAAGAATATTTAAGTAACTCATGTTATGATGTTAAAACTACATCGGTATGATTGACTGATAAACTTTTACGATTATAGCAAATCTCTCTAGAAACAAACTAGAATTTAAAGATTTAAACACAGGAGTGTATATGTCGTTTTTTGAAATTATATCAATTCTTATCACGCTTTCAGCTGCTCTTAGCTACATCAATTTTAGATTATTCAAATTACCAACAACTATTGGCTTAATGGCCTTAGCTATGGTTATTTCAGTTGGTCTAAATATTGCGGGAAATATCTGGCCAGTGATTTCCTATGAGGCTACTAATTTTTTAGATAGGGTTGATTTTAATCAAGCATTGCTCCACGGGATGTTAGCCTTTCTTCTTTTTGCAGGTGCACTTCATGTAAATATGAATAAGTTATCAGAGCATAAAAATACTATTATTATTTTAGCTATTTTTGGAACTCTCGCATCTACTGTTATTGTTGGCTTACTAATGTATTGGCTACTTGGCCTAATCGGTATTCATATTTCCTTCATTTATTGCCTTCTCTTTGGAGCACTTATATCTCCAACTGATCCAATTGCAGTAATGGGTATTTTAAAATCACTTGGCACACCCAAAGATCTGGAAATTAAAATTGTTGGTGAATCACTGTTTAATGATGGGGTGAGTGTTGTGCTTTTTTTAGGTCTTCTTGAAATAGCATCAGGGATGCATGAAATTAGCGTATCTCACTTAACTATGTTGTTTGTTACTGAGGCTATTGGCGGACTATTATTTGGGTTAATAATCGGATCGGCGGCCTTTTATATGCTCAAATCAGTTGATAATTATCAGGTTGAGATTCTTCTTTCACTTGCACTTGTAATGGGAGGGTACGCACTTGCAGAGAGACTACATATCTCGGCTCCAATCGCCATTGTTGTAGCCGGACTGATTACTGGTAATCACGGCCGAGCTTTAGCAATGTCGCATAATACACGAGAACATTTAGATAATTTCTGGGATTTGCTTGATGACATCTTAAATGCTGTACTTTTTGTCTTAATTGGCTTAGAACTTCTAGCGATAACAGTAAATAAACATTATTTAATTGACGGGTTAATTGCTATTCCTGTAGTTCTTTTATCTCGCTTTATCTCCGTTGGTCTACCACTAAAATTTATAGGATTAAAAAAAGAGTTTGTACCCCACAGCGTTAAAATTCTAACGTGGGGTGGCTTGCGAGGAGGAATATCTGTAGCTCTAGCGCTTTCATTACATGATACAATCGGAAAAGGGAATGACCTTGCTTTTGAGACCATCCTAAGAATGACATATATGGTTGTGATTTTCTCTATTCTTATCCAAGGGTTAACCATTGGGCCTATGGTAAAAAAATTATATAAAAAATAGATAGTTAGATTTAGTTAGTTGCTCACTAAAGTTTGGAGCGCCCATTATTTCCTGTACAAATATTGTGCCATAAGCTTGAATTTATGGTACAATATTTGTTCTTGGTTAATTTAAGGGTTAATAGATATGAGCAATTTAAAGGTGGACCTAAACGTAGAACCTGTTTTAAATAATAAAGATGTTGGCTATGATGCACATATTGGATATAACGCAGGTGCTCTTTCTCACGAGCATATACAAAGTGAACATATTTCATCATCTGGAACTAGTTCTAGCTTTTCAACCACTAGTCGTCTAGGTGGATATAAAGAGCACTCAAGTGAATCAACATCAATTGGCAATAATGGTTACTCACATGACCAAGCTAAATATATGAAGGTTGATGGGTTTACAGTTATTGGTTCAGAAAGATCTGTTGATATTAATAAACATGGTATTCAAGTTCATGATGAAATTACGGTCTGCGATAAAACTATTAGTGCAGATGTAAGTACCAATGGAATTGCCAAAGCAGCCACAACTGCAGCTAAAGGCATTGAAAGTGTTGTAAATACAGTAGCAGGTGGCATTAAAGATACTGGTGAAACAGTTGTTGATGCACTCCAAGATGGTACTGAAGAAGTAGTTAAAGCTATTAGTAAATTAGATGTATCAAAAGGAGCAGGCAAAGCTGCTGCAGGAATTGGTGGCCTGGCTAGTGGTGCTGCAAGTATGGCTAAAAATATTAACTTCGGTGGTATTATAAAAGCTGGTCATGAAATCAGTAAAGTAGCAGGAACAGTTGGTCACGCAGCCGCCGAACATGGTCCAACAATTGCAAAGGGCGCAATGGAAGTTGTAAAAGTTGCAGGTAGTATTGCCGCAAGCATGAAGTAGGTAGGTATTCAAAAGCGGCGTCTTTGCGATCTTTAAAGAGCAGACTTATGAAAAACAATTCATGGTTGTTTCTTGTTTGAGCAATGGCGCCTCAGATTTGTTATTGTTTAAACATCTCTTGAGGCTTATACTAAGATGGTGAGGATCTGGTCACTATATCAGTCACTTCTCAATATTCTATCGTTTAATTCTTGAGGATTTATAATTGAAAAAGCTGTTGTTTTTTATATTTTGTTTGTGTTATTTTAATTCAGTAGTAGCAGTGTCTGCAAATACTCAGAAGATTATATTAAAACCATGGCAGATTATCCCGTCAACACCAACTCTTCCTAAACCAACTCATTCTGGATACGCACCAATAAATAACATTAAAATTTGGTATGCTGAATATGGCAATGGGCCAACTGTTATTTTATTACATGGAGGGCTTGTTAATTCAAATTATTGGGGAGAACTAATAAGTGCTCTTAAAGATAGTTACCATGTAATTATTTTAGATAGTCGAGGACATGGGCGTAGCACAATGAATGATGAGCCTCTTAGTTATCACCTGATGGCGAAGGATGTTCTTGGCTTAATGGATTTTCTAAAAATCAAAAAAGCAGCTATTGTTGGCTGGAGTGATGGTGCTAATATTGGTCTGGATATTGCTATTACTCACCCCGAAAGGTTATCTAAGCTATTTGCCCTTGCTGGAAATTCTAATACAAATGCCACTATGGATTTATCTAATCAGCCCTCATTTGCAACTTTTTCACAAAGAATTCAAGATGAGTATATAGCAATCTCACCTACACCATCTCTTTTAAACTTCAATATATTAAAACAACATGTATTGAAGATGTGGGAGACAGAACCAAATTTCACAAAGAAAAATCTTGAGAGCATAACAGTTCCTACTTGGATTGTTAGCGGTGATCACGATGAAGCTATCAAGCGCTCTAACACAGAATTGATGGCAAGAACCATCCCGACGGCAGGGCTGTTAATTGAACCAAACTCGGGGCATTTCGTGTTTTTACAACACAAAGACAAGTTTAATGATGATGTCCGGCATTTCTTAAAAGATGATCACAATCAAAAAACACCAAGGTAAATATGCTCAGTTATCTAAAATCTCGGCTAATTTACCGGAACTATCTAATGCATATAAATCATCATATCCACCGATATGCTGATCATTAATAAAAATTTGAGGAATGGTGAATCGATTGGTTTTTTCCACCATTTCCTCTCTACTTTTATCATCTTCATCAATTAAAATTTCAGTGAAGCTCAACCCCTTGCGCTTTAATAGTTCTTTAGCACGGACACAATAAGAACAACGCGCACCACTGTAGATAACAATATTATGACTCATTACTTGCTCCTATAGGTAAAATTTTAGAAAACAGAGTTTTAATATTAAGATTTAATCGATGTCAAAGCAAATATATTTAGTAAAAAATCATGGTTTCAGCGGTGATGATTTGATATAAGATCAGCATCAAATTGAGTGACCGGGGGATTATCTGTTGGCACCTTGGTCATTAGGTTATTAAATATAACAAATAAAGATGAAAAAACACTGACTTCAGACTCTTCTAGCTATATCACAGGTACAACAATTCAAATAGATGGTGGGTGCTCTGCAAACAAGATGTGGATTTATAACACCAAATAACGTTAAAGCTATCTTGACTAAGTTATCTTATATCAGATACAATTCCATTAAAATCAAACCAGGAACACTGTGTTTACCAAAGAATCACTTGTGGGTTTTCTAAGAGGAACCTTAAATTTTCAAGAGGGTAGTGATGCAACAATAGAGCCAGTTAAATGGAGAAATGCTCCTGCCAGACAAAAAGACTTTCTTTTTCCTTCGCATCCAGACCTTATTCAAAATTTATCTGGTTTAAGTCGTGATGAGAGGCTATTACGTTGTCTATATGTTGATTCTATAGATTATCTTGATGTGTTCTCTAGCATAGAACGCCCTAAAGATATTAGTGATGACAAACAAACTGTTGTGGTTTCTTTTGGATGTGGTGGTGCGGAAGAAATTGGTGCTCTGCTTATGATGTATCCAAACCTTAAATATATAGGCCTTGATACGGATAAAAAAGCTGTTGAATATAATAATATTTTATGGGCTAATGTTCCAAATATATTTTTTATGCAAGCAGATATGAGCAATCATTCTGAAGTTTTAAGATCACTAGCCGGAAGTTTACCTGATTTAATTTTAATGATTCATCCTGCTATTAAGGATGTAGCGTTATTAAATAAAACTCTTGTTAGTGTTATACCAAGAATTTCCAAAGATACAACACAAGTATGTATTACTTGTCTTTTTAATTATGAAGTTAGACCTTTTATAAGCTTAATAGCCTCATTAAATAAAAATGTTTACTCTAAATATTCTATACGCGAGCGCACATATGAGAACACAAGTAATAGGCGTCAAAGAAATGGAACTATATTCTCATCAACAGTTGTTCCAATGCAAAATATTATAGCTAGTACTATTGCAAGTTCAAATATATTTTCCAGACGAAATGACAAGAATTTAGATAGGGGAGCTGATGACTCGTGGGGTGAAAGTTTATTAGGTCTTAAAGGTAAATTATCCTAAATTCAGCAGTTGAACTTAGGATTATAAAACTGTTATCTAGTTAAGGATTGGGTGTATTTGGTCTTTGCTCTCTTTGACTAAGTACAGATTCCAACCTACTAATATCCTGAACAACCTCGTCATAGTTTGTTGAGTTTGGAGATGTGCGCTTTAATATTGGCTCAGCAATATAAAGCTGCTCTAAAGCTTCAAATACTTGTCCTAAATTACCAAGAAATAACGCATAAGCAGCACTAAAATTACCAGCATAAATATTCACCGGCCAATCACCCCTTTCCTGCCAAAGAGCATCTAACTGCTCAAAATGCATTTTGGCTGAATATTTATCACGAGAGTTATATAGAACAACAGCGTATTGATGTTTGGACTGTAAGTAGTGAATATTACTTAAGCTGTAGAACTTTTCATATAACGCTAGACCTGCTTCATAATTATTTATAGAAACAACCAAGCTACTACTAGAGTTTGCTTGCGTACAATATGCAAATGCTAGTATTTTTCTCGACTGTAGACTATCTTGATACTTATGTCTGGCAATGACTTCGGAAGTAATAGTGCAAGCTTTTTCAACAGCAGTTATATCATTATTTATTTTCTGCTGATATGCAAAAGCTAACTGAACCAATGCCCAGTCATGATCAATATTCGTCAACACTCTTTTTGCAGACCGCAAATAAGAAATAGCAAGATCAATTCAATTGGGAATTTCTTTATAATCAACGTGCAAGTAAAATGTGGCTATTTTATAGACTAGTTCCGCCAGATTGTATTGAATAGCTGGTGGATAATTTAGTAGGTTTCTAAAGCATGGGGTGAGGTATGCTAAATGTTTGTTTCCTAAACTCGAGACATTATATCTATCAAATATTAATATCTTATATTTGGATGGCAGATTATTTATTTTCACAAGAAGAGACTCAATATCGATATAATTTTATTTTACTTTAAAAAATCGCTGTTTTACGAAAGACAAGTATGAAAAATCAGTAAGCAAATATTTTATCCTATTTCATTTAAAGAATAAACTGCTTAATTAAAGGCCCCTATGAGCACAACCAAAAAGCTATCATGCCCGAGCGGGCATGAGATTTAAGATATTATGGTATTGATTTATTATATTACTTTAACTAGCAGATATAATTTTATGTGTTGGTTTTAACAACCCGGCCCCTTTTTTGTTCGATTATTTGTTTCAACCACAACATCCTCAGTAAGTGTTCCTAAAAAGAATGGAGACTGATCCTCTATCCGAGGAGTAGGAGTGTTATCACTATTAAAAGAACCAAAAAAAGAATTTCGGCTACCTCGACCTCTTGCCTCAGTCAAGCCTATATCTGGCAAGGTTAAAGCAGAATCAGAACCACAACGATTATCGCTTGATATATCTGCAGATGATAAGGATGACATCGATGATAGGCTTCTAATTAACTTTGAGCCTGGTCGTGGAGTTGTTGCAATACCTGGTTGAATATCTTCAACATTTCTAAGCGTACGCCTGGAATTTCTAATTGAATTTTTATGCTCCAAACTCTCTAGTTTTCCAGTTGAGGAAGATGATCTAATCGGTGGTAATGTTTTTCTAAAAGGTTTAGATATTGAAGATTGAGATCTTTCAGGGAATTGTATCGGAGTTAACCTTGAAGAAGATATGCTTTCAAAACTTGTATCTCCTAAGTCATCTCCGCTAAAAGTGCTTAAGCTATAGCATCTAGTTTCTTTTTTCAATACCACACTATTAGCAGACACAATCGCATCCATATCGCTACTAAATTGCTTCTTTAATAGTGGCTCATCAATTATAGGTACAAATTCTGCTGGTTTTCTATATGGTAAGCTTGTATTTCTAATTTCACCATGTTTATAAATCCCTACCAAAGGAATAGTCTCCATTTCATCAAAAACTTCCTGATCAGCACTATTATCCATCTTCTTACATGGTACTACATTAGGGAAACTTATATCGGTTTGTATGTTTGAACTAGCCATTCTTAGTCTATCTAATGGATTCATTTTTTTACTGGTTTTCTTGTAGCTTTTTTCTCTTACACTGAACATCTCAAAACCTCTGTGACCCCAAAAAAAACATTATATCATAGTTAGAGCATGCTTTGTTGATTTTTTACTCTTTCTAGAGTTTAGTTAGTAGAACATACCGCCTACAACAAACATTTTGCACTTTTGTTAATCATACCTTAATATAAGTGCGATATAATGTTAATAATTAATCACATTGTGTGCGGGGGAGATAATTATGGGTGGAAAAAAAGACGTGCGGACTTTGAGGGAAAAACTTCAAGAAAAGAAGGTGTCTCTACAAAATAAAACACGTAAATCATACACATCTGATTCTAATTTAGCTAACCTTGCCTTTAAAGCTGGAACAATTAGTCTAGCAATTTCTGGAGTAATTATCCCTCTACGTATTGCTCATGCTAACGCATATCCTCTTAAAAGTGGCGATATTAGACTGCCGTTCTTTCAGCAGCTAAGTAAATCAATGAAACCAGGAATAATCTCAGGGCAACAAAGAGGGGCTGTTAGTGTCAGCTCAAAACATCTGTCAAAAAATCCACACGAGACAGAAGTACCTGATAGTTCCAGTGACACTCAGAAAAAATCTAAAACAAAATGTAAATCTCCTATAAAAAAAGTCGCTGACGTTTGGGGGAGTAGTCCCTTAGCGCAATCAGCAATATATTCTCAACTTGATCTAATGCTTTCAGGTTATCATACTAACAAAATGACATTGGAGGCTCGAAATATACAAATACCAAGATCACCTTTTACAAGACACAGATTCAAATCTGGACTTAGAGGTGTGGCATCAGTTATGAAGATAGGATATGGCTACAATACAATGTCAGGCTTTGTAACTTTCGCATCAATTTTGCATATATCAGCAGTAGTTAAAGTAATTCTTCCTGAAAGCATTCAAAAACATGAAGCTTACGGTGAAGTAACATCAGGGGCTTTTGCTGGAGCAATTTCTGCAGTCGTTAACTTCCCTATTAATCATTTGGGAGCTAAGGCAATGAATGAAGCTAAATATTGTCCACAAACCGATACGATTGTATCACCGAGCACACTGTCTATTTTTAAACAACAAGTGCAAGTAGTTAAGAGCTCTGGTATCAAGGAATCAGCTAAGGAATTTTGTTTGTTTGCTATAAAAAGACCTCTGCCTATTAATATAGTTCAATCAATGTTAATAGTAGGCATGCTTAGTGGCCTAAATAATGTTCTTGGTGAAAAACCTCTAGATGACATAGCTGAGGTGGTTACACAAAGTTTATCAAAATAGATCTGTAAAATATTTTAATGTATAGTTCTGCTCGTTTTAAATTTAATAAAAAAACAATATTTCTGATAAAAAATATTGTTTTTGTCGATCTCAGGGCAACCGTATCTTAATTTTGAACACTTATTCACTGAAAAATTTGTCATTACGAGCATCGCGAAGCAATGACGACATTTGAGTTGAATTTGCAGCATAAGATGCGTTTTCCCTGTTGTCGATCTGTTATTAGATCTTCAAGAATATTAATTATGGTATAATAACTAGAATTATCATCCTGGCGCATTCTTTTATCCCTGAAAACATGAAGTTTAAATTTTTATGATATTAAAAGCATTACCCACATACACATAATATCCAATCGCATTTAAAAAGGTGGGGTTGTGCCTGTTGCCGAAGATTCCTCGTTACACAAGGAATGAAAGATTACTTTTTAATGAGTCATGTAGGGCAGCATTTATCCTCTATTGCACGCTATGTTCCACTGTGCTAGAATCAAAAACAATAAAAGCTATTAACAAAGAGGTTGTTATGTTTAGTTTATTTGCTAAAAATGCTTTAAAAAAAGCAGCATTAGACACAGCAGTTACAGTTGGTTCGGTTTTAGTGGTAAATACGTTCTTAACTGGTGGTGATAATCTTAGAAGTAGACCTGGTAAATCGAATAGTAAAAAAGACTCTAAAATACAACCAGAAAAAGACAACTCACCTTCAACTCCTAAAGAAACTCCAAGGATGTGATTTAATCTATAGATTAATATAACTCCTAATCTATGAGTGGACAAAGTTCTATTTCAAGCTATGGTTGTAACTACCAAACACTCGTGTGTTGGCTCAGAGATAACAACCATAAGAATTACAATTAATTTTTATGTGATCTATTATTAGGGGTTGTAAAGAATCCCTCCACTAGATCTGCCACTGAATCCAGTAAGTTTTTTACTCTGAAACCAAATGGTTTATTTTGTTCTTTTACTTTAGAATGGTGTTGATGGTGAACTTTCTTAGTAGGAATAGCCTTATTAACTGTTGGCTTTTTCTTTAGTAAGGCCTTAAAAGTGTTTTCACAAACAGGAGCGGCATTTCTTGTAGAGAAGTACTTAAGGGGAGTTAGCATTGCAATATCAAAATTAAGGGTTGGGCATAATGTCACCCATTGTGCAAAGCATTTTTTATTTTCCTCAGTAACACCGAACCTGCCTTTTTTGTCTCCTATTTTACAATATGCTATTGATGCCATTGCATCAGCAAGATCTGTTACTTCATCGGCTTTACCATGATATCCTTCATAAAACATATAATGAGATCCACATAGTAAAAGAGCGGTACTAATCCCAAACGCAAACCTTGTAGAGTATTCTGGATTACCTTTTTCATGATTATGGATACGATCATGACTTTGAGTAAGCCTACCTTGAGCAAAATCCTGGTAAAACCAAATAAGTCTTCTTATTGCGACTGCGGTATTTAAGTGAGAAAAGTTAGTTCCTTGTAAGGCTGATGGAGTAACCGCTAGTTTTAGTGCAACAAACAATCGATCTATAGAAAGTTGTGTTAATCCAAAATTAGTTTGATAATTTAGCGGTATTTCACTATCTCTAGTGAGTTTTGCAATTTTTCGCCATCTTTCAAGGTCTGATTTAGATTGATAAGTTGTATATGAGCGACCGGTCATACTGGTTACATTTGTTGTGTCACCACTGCTTTCTTTCAGAAGCATTCCAAAAACATGTGCCCAGTGCTCTATCTTTTCATCAGTTAAGTAAATATTTCGTGCGTTGAGCATTTTTTGATATGTTGCAAAATGTAGAAATATCATTTTGCGTAAGCGAGGGTTAATAGAAGTACACGTTTTATTTTTTTCATCTTTCATCACTTCATCAACACGCTTAGAGAGATTTTCTATTTCCTCCATATCAGGTAAACCCTTTAAATTAGATAACCAATCATCTTTGTCTTTAATAATGGTATTTACTTCTACAGAAGAGTGCGCATTTATATCTTTTGTATTTGATGCTGAAAATGCAGCTGGCAAAAGAAAAATACTCAATAATAATATTTTGATGGATGCTTGTATCATGCATATACCAAATTTAGTTTGTATTAATATTAGTATAGACTGTTTTTTTGATGTTCATGAATTGAATGTAATATATAATGTAGAACTAATTATGGTTATGAAGTATATTAAGAATCATTCTAGCAATGTAAAATATAGTTTAAAAGTTAATTTTTGACATTCTCTGAATATTTATTCCCGTGTAATGTAGGCCATATAAATGTATTGAATGGTATTACCATGAAGCTAAATTTCTTCCAAGAAACTAATTTTATAGATTATAAAAAATTCAACCTAAATTACGCCATAGGTTTATCAATTGCTTTTAACTCATACCGAAGAATCACGCTTTTTTGTCGACTAGCTTGGTTGAACAAACTTATGCTTCATTTTTTAAAAACACAGACACTCTTACGACTCATAACTCAGATAAAAGACAATATCCTATGTTGGGATAAGCACAAATAATCTTATTTCAAGATAATCCTTTTAAGACCTCTATGCCAATCCTATTCATAGTTTCTATATTTTTTTCAGGGATAAGTTCTGTGTTGCCATAAAGCTCTATGGCTTTATCAATACTAGATTCACGTATTATATGAATCATTGGATAAGGGCTACGATTTGTATAGTTGGAAACATCATTTTCATCTACATCAGCAAAACAGTATTTTGGATGAAAGGTTGCAAGTTGATAAACCCCTTCATAACCTTGTTCTTGTAGTAGTCTTTCAGCAAGATAAGTAAAGTCTAGATACTCAAAAAAATCACGTAGATATGTTGGAAATACTAACAATGTGGTTTCTATACTATTAGAACTTTCTAAAGCTTTAATACATGATACAAGACTTTGAAGAGCTTCTTCTAAGTCTTGAGTATCTAATACCTCAATAGAAAGTGATTTATTATTAACAACCTTTTTTGCAAATGGGCAGATATTATATTCAATAATAAACCCTTTGACCCAATTCATTGTTTGTTGTTTAATTAAATCCTTATTCATACTCATACCACTCTTTGTTAATATTTTTGCAGTGTTTCATATTATTGCATTAAATGCAGTAATTTTAAATAAAAATCAATATCCAACATCTGTACATATCCCCCAGAATAAAATTTTAATAGAAGGGCTAAGATCCCTCGCATTGTCAAGTTGTTATTATCTAAGTTATTGATAAATATCACTCTTTCTATGCTAATATAGCTTGTCTTTATCTGAGTATATAATTATAATTCCTTCATTTAACTATTCGTTAGTGTTTTTGTAATATGCCTTTTAGTAACTCTTTATTTTATAGCAAGAAATTAATTCCTAAGAATAAGACAGCACGATTTTTTAGCTTAACTTATGACAAATATCCTCGGAGCTTAGATTTTCCTGCGCCTACAAATACCAAGATAAGTAAAAATAGGTGGGGTAAGTTTTTATTTATGCTGCAAAATAATGAACTTCGTGAAAAATATAACCTTTCTTATACACCATTTCAAAATGGTGACTCTAATACGGATCCTTGGCTATTTATCTTAAGAGACAAGACTAAAGAAAATTTAATCGAAGGCTTAGCTCCTTTATTGAATTCTTTATCAAAGAGTGAAAAAGAGCAAACTTTGAAAGATATGGAATCACAGAGTGTGGTTAAAAGATCGGCCAAATTACCACGAGATTTAAAAGACCACTCAAATATAATTTCTTCTAATCATAAAGAATCTAGAACAACTTTTCTTGCAGCATTACGATGTTTACGAGAAAAAAAAATAACAGTTAATCAATTAGCAAGTTTACATATTGTAGATTCGGCTGTTCGTACACTTTATACTGCTCCAATTAGTTATATGATTCATGAGTATATGAAAGATGGCGTGCTTAATCATATCACTACTATGAATTCGGTTTATAATGATAATGGTCTTCCTGATAAGATTAATAGAAGCTACTATAATTTTCTGCCGACTCCTAATGCAAGTATAGATATTTCTCAGATGCCCAAGCGCATGAGAAAACCACTTTTATCAAGATTTTTCAACTTTCAGGGAGATGAGTGGAATAACTTTTGCAGTGAAATGCGATGCGCTTCTGAATCTGAGAAGTATTTTACTATTCTAAATGCTCCAAAATATGGTTGTTGGTCTAGTATTATTTCGACAATTCAAGATAACTTGTCATGTATACAAGTCATAGACTGGATTGTACAAACAGATAGTGGTAATTTTTTAACAGAAAAAATCATGCTTGTACCTAGTTTTACCATGTTTCAAGCTGCGCTTAATGTTAAAGCAATGACTCTTGGTAGAGAACCAATAAAACTTGTTCCAACTTATGGATATGTTGATGAGTATATGTATGCTCTTTTAAAAACATGTGGTGATCTTGCATTTACACTGCATATGCCAAATAGTTCTATTGAAGATCAATTTGAAATAGATAGAAGTACCATAGACGGCCATTTTAAGGAAACAGCTTTTGCTGGGGCTATTCATGACTTTTATCATGCATCTCGAACTATGATGATGAAACCATCGATTGCGGATGCAGTTAATCGTTTGGCGATAATTGCAACACTACATCCTAAAAACAAAATAACACCTAAGAGTAGAGCTGTACATGAGATATTATTCGATGGTGAACTGATTTTTAATTATTCCTTGCACAAAGACACAATTTTTAAGCATGAAATGCGTCCATCGAGACCAGAAGTATTCGGTGATTTATTTTATGTTTCTTCCTTATCTAATAGCTTGCACGTTGAGTTAAAAATAGCATTTATCAAGGATATGGTTGTGTATAAATCGGATTGGATGGATTGCTTTCATATTGGCCGTGATGATTTACTAGAAGATGATCAGTATATTTATGATGATATTGAACGTCAGCATACTGCTTATATGTCAAGAATGGTTATGTAGTTATCTCGGATTGTCGCTTTGCACTATACACATCCTGCAATTTGGCTACATGAAGAATTATTATTAAAACCAGGATTGGATATGTTGCCAAATATTTTCAATTTTCACGTCCTTGAGAAAATATGACCCATAAAATCCACCACATGTAAGTATAACTGTTTTAGGAATTAAAAAGATTGTACTGGTTATTAAAAATTGTGGAAAATCTATCTTAGTTAATCCCAAACTGTAATTAACAAAATGAAATGGGGCTGGAGTTAATCTTAGGATGGCTACTGATTTCCATCCCACACTATCTGCTTCTTTAATAATTTTTTGTATTCTTATGTTTTTAATTGTTTGGTATTTCTTGGGCCTAAAAAACCTACTCAAATAAAAACCACAAGTAGCGGCAATTGCAGCCCCAATTAAATTTAACAGTGAACCAAAAATTGGCCCAAATATAGCCCCACCAGCAAGCGCAATCAAGGCGATTGGCAGGCAAAATACACTAATTATACTGTATAATAGCAAAAAACCTACAAAACTATAAACCCCGAGATGGTTAATAAGATTTAATATATGTTCATAATTATGGTGAATGCATACAGCAACCATCACCAATATACCTAATAGTAAAATCAATACTGATCTTGCATGAAAAAAAGATACGGCTATTTTTATTTTATTGGAAAAAGTTTTCAATATAGTTAATCTTTATTTGAAGATATATTCATTAATATACGCGAAGAGACTATAGTTGTCAGGCATTAAGTTTGATTAAAAATCAACTTTTTATAATTTAAGTTGAAACTAATACTTATCCAACTTATCTTTTATAAACTCCACCATATCCTTTTCTTTAAGTTCCTCCGTATGATAAAACTCATCTTTATTGCAATTAACAAACAAAAACTTAAGACATCCATTTTGGAAGTGTTTGTTTTTCTCTACGATCGGATACAGTACAAGGTTATACTCTTTTTCAAAAAGAAGATTACTTAGTTTTTCGCGTTCAATAAGTGGATATAAGTATCCTAAGTGGTGTATGCAAACTAGTTTATCAAATCCATAGTACGTGAAGATGTTCTCCCAATATTTACAATTTGAAGATTTATCTAAATTTATAAATTGAGATTTTTCAAATACGGACTTGATGTAAGAGATATCATTATAATGCTCATCTTTAAGGTATATAATTTCAACTAAACTTTCATCGTTAATTTCAGAAAGGAGATCTTTAACAGATTGTAAATAGTTTTGTTCTGTATCCCTAATATCAATGTAAAAAACAGGTTTTTTATCTTCCTTAAAATACGTATCATTTAAAATGAGATACTGAACTTGATTCTCATGGTAATGCCTATCTTGTTTGGCATTTTCAACCATGGCACTTAAAATAAAAGCCGTGGATAATCCGATGCCATCTTCATAAGCAACGTGATATTTAGAGCACTTAATTTCGGTGTAATAATGTAGAGACAACTCCCCTGTGCCACACTTATTAGACATCTGATTAAAGGACTTATAAAACGAATCTTTGATAGAATTACTTAAAACTTGAGGAACATCCATCACACTCTCCTGGCTAGAGTAGCGTGTTGCTTTAAAAAAACGAGCTAATTTATCACGTATCTCTTGAGTGTCATTAAATTTTCGTTGGCTCAATGTTTTAAGATTATTATTCTCGTATTGATACAAATTCTGGATTGTACTTATTAAAAAGCTAACGACCTTGTCCATGACATATCCTTATTATAAGTAATAAGATTATTAATATTCTTTAAAATAGTCAACAAACTATTACAAAGTTAGCAATTATGAAACTTGGTGCAAGTAAGTTTTAATTATCATTGACACATTGGGGGAACAGTAGTTTACTTTAATTGTATTATTCATAAAGATTTTTAATAATTCTACTGAACCTATCTTGACTAAGAAAATCACAAAAAGAGTATAAAATGCAAAATAAAGCAATCTAAGTTGGGCTTAAATATGAATGTAGATACTGATTTTACCAAACGTTATAATGGGGTTGAAGTTAGGCTGTTAAAACCCAAGGAAAGGCTACTTTCAGTTAATAGAAAAGACTTTCCTATAGTTTTTGAAGCAACTAACAATAAGACTGTTGATTTTTTAAATTCATTTCTTGAAGATAATTCTGAAAAAATAATGGCAGACATTACAACTTATGGTGCCATATTGTTCAGGGGGTTTGCTGTAGAAAGTTCTAAAAACTTTGAAGATGCTGTTTTGTCTATTCAGGACATGCAGGGAATTAGCCAACATTTTATGCCAGCTCCAGGTCGTACTCATGTCGGTGGTACCAAATATGTATTACATACAAGCAGTATCATTAAAACTGGCGGAACATGTTCCATGGGAGTGTTTCATCATGAAAATTATAATACTTGTGATGTTGCTTCTTATATATCGTTTTGTTGCCTTGAGCCTTCAAAATTGGGTGGGGAAACTGGACTTGTTGATATGTCAGCCGTATATGATGAGTTAAACTCTAAGTTAAAACAAAAGCTCGAGTCTTCAACTTATTTTGTAAGAAAATGGCGTATATCTATTGTGGCCAAGAAATACAAAATAAGCAGATCTGAAGTTAGATCTCTAGCTCGTGAATATGGTTTGCCAGTAGTAAATGATGAGTTTATCTATTTGTATAAACCAAGTATATTAGTTCATCCGATAAGTAAGAAAAAATCATTTCATCTGCATTTTAATAAAGTAAAAGATGTTAGGAGAGCCTTAATTAAGAATTTTGCACCAAGTTACCTTGGTTGGAGATGGGTATTACATAGGATTGCTTGGCGCTTTGACGTTATCTATACAAACTTAAGGTTAATTGGTTACATTTTAAAAAGCCACCAAGTTTTAATCTCTTTTTTTAAGTTTATTGCGAAGAATGATCCAAAAAAAACCTTTGATAAAAATCCTCAAAAAAACAACTGTTCGAATGCTCAAGTTGATAGTATTTTTAAGAGGAAAGACAGTGATGAAATAGCAAGATTAATGCGCAAGAACTACTCTTCTTTTTTATGGAGGAAAGGAGATATATTAATTGTTGATAATATATTGTTAGCTCATTCAGGAATGCCTGGATTTGGTAGGAGGAAAATAAGGGCCATGATATCTAATCCTCTAGCTATAGATTTTTCATACTCAAAAAATGGTGTTCAGTCATGTGGCTATCTTAACGGTCAAACCCTCGGTGAGAAAGTTACTTATGCTATGAAGAGCTCGGTTAAGATTAAAAATGAAAATTTGCAGTAGTACTATGACCAATGAAACCAGGGTTAATTACTGAGCGAATTTAATTTTAAATTATATTTGACTATTTACAAGAATAGAAGTTAGATTTTACTTTATGCTTAATTGGTATATATTAATTCATACAACTACAAAAGGAGCTTGTAATGAGTAATGAAACCGATAAACTAGGAATTAAATGGCAAAATAAACCCATCCTGGAGTATCGAAATTTGCCAGTTGTTAAGCGATATTGCAAGGAACGAAATAAATCACTTGATTTTGGAAATGATACGTTTGTCCAATTAATGAGATGGTATTATATTGCGCCATATTTTAAAGAAAACCGTCTAAGGATGTTCATAATACCTGAGATTAAAGAAATTGATTACATGTGGCATTTCTTCTTAATCTTCACAAGAGATTACAGCGATTTTTGCGATAAATTCGTTGGTCATTTTCTCCACCATCAACCTTATGGCCCTGGTACTTCTCCAAATGAAGGTGCAAAGCACGAGTTCCGAAAGCAATTAGCACAAATCTTAATACATGAGTTTGACGAACAAACACGCATTGATTGGCTTGATGATAAAAAATATCAGTAATTAAGGCCATTTTTATAAGGATTGTTGAGTGTTATGATGTATAACGAATTATTCGAAGCATGGAACTGCACAGATAAAAATTACCCCAGTGGTAAAACCATCCAAGAATTATTCGAAAAACAAGTTGAAAAAAACCCTGATAAGGTTGCGGTTATTTACAATAATCAGCAATTAACGTTTGAAGAGTTAAATCAAGCGGCAAATCGCCTAGCATCTTATTTAAAAGAGTTCTATAAAGATCAAGGTCTAGTTCTTACACCTGATACGTTTATTTCTTTTTGTCTAGATAAATCATTAGAAATGATAGTAGTCATCCTCGGAATTTTAAAAGCAGGAGGAGTATACACACCCATTGACCCCAGTTATCCAATAACGCGAATTAATCATATTATAAATGATTCACAAGCTCGTATAGTTCTAACACAAGATAGTCATCTCGATCTATTAAATAGTACTGTTGCTCAAGACATCCCCGTTAAGTTTAAGACAATATCACTATCCGAACCATACTTTTTATCTATGTATTCTAACCTGAATCATGAAATAAGTAATACTCCTAAGGATTTGGCGTACTTAGTATACACCTCAGGTACAACCGGCACCCCTAAGGGAGTTATGATCTCACATGCCAGTGTTGTAAATTATGTACATTGGATTTATGGGCATGAAGCTTATGCAGCATCGGAGCGCATGGATTGTTCAGCGAGTATAGCATACGGTTCAACAATGAAAGTATTTTTACCACCTTTACTGTTTGGTAAAACATTGGTTTTTTGTGATGATGAGACTAAAAAAGATGCCTTATCCTATATTGAATATATCGAACGTCAGTCGATAAGCTTAATCAACTTAACAGGCACTTATCTATCTGCCTTACTCGCTATGTTGGAACATGAGGAGTTAAGAAAAAAATTACAAGG
This sequence comes from Legionellaceae bacterium, assembly GCA_029213075.1. GTDB lineage: Bacteria > Pseudomonadota > Gammaproteobacteria > Legionellales > Legionellaceae > 2-12-FULL-35-11. The sequence goes on from JARGPO010000099.1 coordinate 28,253, forward strand.
GTTAGACTGCTTAATAGTTGGTAATGAGAAGGCATACCAGGAGGACGTAAAGAAATGGATGACGTTTTTACCTAACTGCAAGGTCATTCATCATTATGGATCTACAGAATTAACTGTCGGATGCACCAGTTATACGGCTTTCAATCATGATACACGCTGGGATAGTATTCCTTTAGGAAAAATTGCATATAACAACAAAGCTTATATTATTGATGCAGATAATAATCTTGTGGAGATGGGTGAAAAAGGAGAGCTTGCTGTTAGTGGCGCACACCTGGCGAGAGGATATCTTAACCAACCAGAACTTACAAAAGATCGATTTATAAAAAATCCATTTGCAACAGAAGAGGAACTAACAAAGGGTTACGATATAATCTATAAAACAGGAGATATTGTGAGATGGTTACCTGACGGTAATCTTGAGTATATTGGTCGTCGTGACTTTCAAGTTAAACTCAGAGGATTTCGTATTGAGCTGGGTGAGATTGAAGCTGTTTTAAGACTCCACGTTAAGGTTAAAGATGCGGTGATGATGGCGCTAGGTAAGGGCAATAGAAAACATTTAGTTGCCTACATAGTTGCTACAGACTCTTTGTTGTCTACAGAAGACATCTCAGAACTTGTAGCTAAGTATCTACCAGATTACATGGTGCCAAATACCTATGTTTTCATTGATAGTATCCCTATGAATATTAATGGAAAAATTGATAGACATGCATTGCCAGAGCCAAGCATTGATATTAATAAGGTAAAGTATGTTGCCCCACGCACCAATCTTCAAAAAACAATTTGTAAGGTATGGAGGCAAGTACTAAGTCTTGAGAGGATTGGCATATATGATGATTTTTTTAAACTTGGAGGGGACTCGATACAATGTATCCAAGTGTCAGCAGGTCTTCTTCGAGAAGAGATTGACTGCCGGAGTCGCTCTATATTTACTTGCCGTACTGTAGAGTCTTTGGCAAGAACATTAAAAACCATGCCTAAAACAGTTGCTGAACAGGGACTTCTTCAAGGAAGCTTTGGTTTACTGCCTGTGCAAGCTTGGTTTTTTGAAAACAAACACTCAAGTCTTAGTCATTGGGAGCATGCTTTTTTAATACGTGTGCCATTATTGTCAATTGAGAAACTTCAGTTAGTGAGCGAACAGATTTTAGAGCACCATGATAGTTTGCGCCTTAGGTTTAGAGAAGATGAAAATGGGGTTTGGGAACAGGATTATGATTCTGCAATAACCCCCGAGAATTTACGAGTTTTGGATGTGAGTGACTTTAGCGACGAGAAAATACAAAAACAACTCACAAAATGGCAGTCAGGTTTTAATCCTAAGATGAGCCCTTTATGGCGAATGTCGTATTTGCACGGCTATGCAGATGGCAGTGCGCGACTTTTTATTGCATACCAATATCTAATTCTTGATGCGATTTCATTGAGAATACTTATATCTGATATAAAACACTTATACGAAGGAAAACCATTAGGAACTAAAAGCAGTAGTTATAGGCAATGGGTGGAGGATGTTAATGAGTATCCCAAAAATAATCCTGAGGAGATTTATTATTGGCAAAAGATTGAAGGCTCTATCAAGTATAACTATCCTGTACTAAAGTCATCACCTTTTGTTACAACATTAAAACTAAACTCTCAAACAACCAAGCAACTACTCACATTAGCACACGATACATATAATACAGACATGAATGATTTGTTGCTTACGGCCTTGGCATATAGTTTACGCGACTGTATGGATGAATCTGAGCATGTGATTATGCTTGCAAGTCATGGGCGTGATATGCCTGATGTGGATACTAATGTATCACGGACAACGGGCTGGTTCACAAGTTTTTTTCCAGTGAAACTACAAACTCAATTTACATTAAAGAAAAGCATCCAGTGTATCAAAGAAATGTTACATCTGGTGCCAAACAAAGGGGTGGCCTACGGAGCATTTAAGAAATCAAATCCTCATGTATTATCCGCAGATTTACCAACAATCACATTTAATTACCAAGGCCAATTTGACAGTGACACAGGTGATTGGCAACTGTCAGGCGAACCTGCTGGAGTAAGTGATAATGCTCTTTTAAAGCAAAAACATGTGATTTCTATTCTCGTTAGGATACTAAACGGGAAACTTTCCTTCTCAATCTCAACGCATATCTCAAAGTTACTTGCCCGGCAATTGGCTGAGGCCTTAGAGAACAGACTTAATGAGGTTCTTTCGCATTGTCTTACTCAAACAAACCAATGTTTTACACCTTGTGATTTTCCAGAAGTCAAACTCAACCAAGAACTTCTGGATAAGTTACAAACATGTGAACATAAGATTGAAAGCATCTATCCTGCAAATAATCTACAAAAAGGCATTCTTTATCATGCGCTAAGCCAAGAAGATGATGATGCGTATCGAGTTCAATTGCTACTAGATTACCACTGTGAATTAGAGCTTGATAAATATAAAGACGCATGGGAATTAGTGATAAAAACATATCCTGCTTTGCGTACTTATTTTAACTGGGAGGATGAGTTAATTCAGGTGATAAGTAAAGATGGAAAACTAAGCTTTACCTATCATGATATTCGTAAACTCAAACATAAAAAACAGGCCATAGAAAGGATTCAACGCGCCGACAGAAAACGGGCTTTTGATTTACATTCTCCGACATTGTTACGTCTTTATCTGATTCAACAAAGTAAAACTCACTTTACTCTGTTACGCAGTGTGCACCATAGTATTATTGATGGATGGAGTGCGCCTATTCTTTTACATCAAGCACATAAATACTACCAAGATCTATTACAAAATAGCCAACCTATTATTCAAATTGATACCGCTTATGAGAGTTCTCAAGCCTATATTGCAAAACATAAAGATAGAGCAACAAGTTTTTGGAAAGCCAATTACCAAAATATAGACTCGGTTAATGATTTAAATGTACTACTGAGTTGTAAAACAGACTTAGATAAAGCAACGACGGTTATATCAAGTAAAGAGGTGTCGATTACTCTTGATGACTATACTTACCAATCACTAAAAGAACTAATGGAAGGAGAAGGTCTAACTCCACACACAATTGTTCAATTTTCTTGGCACAAGTTAATTAACACTTATACAGAGGACCCAGATACCATTGTTGGGACAACGGTATCTGGTCGTGCCCTACCTATAATTGGCATTGAAGAAAGCGTTGGAATGTACATCAATACGTTACCTCTTAAGATTAGCTGGGATAACCGAACCATTCTTGAGCAATTGAAATATATTGAGTCAGCGGTGATTGATTTACATGAGTACAGTTATGTTGATTTGGCGGGTATTCAAAAGCATGGGAAAAGGCTATTTCATAGCTTGTTGGTTGTTGACCCACCCGATATAAATGAGAGTGACAATAGTTTACCTATTGAGTTTAATTCTTATTTTTCAAAAGTAGACTATCCATTATGTTTGGTTATGCGTGTAAACGCGGACAATTTAACTATTAAGTTAATATTTGACCAGCACTTGTTGGACGACGTCAAAGCACAAAAGCTCTTGTCACAATTACAATTAATAATCTCCCAATTACCTAGAAATTTAGGTGAATCGACTTCTAATATTAGCGTTCTAACTTCATTTGAATATCAGTCTATTGTATATGATTGGAATAATACAAAAGCGGTTTATACTAAAAATAAAACCATACAACAGCTATTTGAAGAGCAAGTCAAGAAAACACCGAACGATATTGCGCTGGTATTTGAAGATCAACAACTTACATACAAAGGCTTGAATCAAGCTTCGAATCAACTAGCACGGTATATACGTAGGCAATATAAAAATAAGTTGGTAGTAGATACTCGCATTACAATATGCGTTGATAGATCGATAGATATGATAATCGGAATGCTAGGTATTCTTAAAGCAGGTGGTGCTTATGTTCCCCTTGACCCAATATCTCCAGTTGCGCGTATTCAGTTCCAATTAGAAGATACAGACACACGTTTACTACTCACGCAGACTCACATAATACCTAAAGTAAATAATTTACTACCTACCCAAGTAAGTATTGTTACTTTAGATGATAAGCCCTATATAAATGAGGTCAGCAATAATCTTGAATATAACTCTAGTGCCAATGATTTAGCTTATGTAATCTATACATCTGGTACAACCGGAAAGCCTAAGGGTGTAATGGTTGAACATCAGTCGTTTTTATTTTATCAGCAAAGATTTATTGAGTTAGTTGATAAAAATCAGCCACTGATAACAAGCTTTACTTTATCGTATTGCTTTGATGCATCCCTACCAACAATATTTGCTGGCTTGTTATCTGGAGGTAGTGTTGTTATTACTAAAGATATACTAGATATAACACCAGACTCTTATATTTCTTTAATATCAAATCATAAAGTCAATACGCTACGTTTACCACTTTCTTTTCTTAAAAGTTTATCGTCAAAGCTTGTCAGTTACTCAGAGTCTTTAACCATTATACTTGGTGGCGAGCCCTATGATATCAATCTTGTTAAAACCTTGCTTCAAAATAAACATTTACGTATTTTTAATCAGTACGGTCCAACAGAATGTGTGGTTGGTAGCAGTATGTATGAACTGTCATCTTCTGTTGAACAGCAAATTATTGGGACAGTTCATGCAGGTAAGAAAGCCTATGTTCTTGATTCGCACTTAACGCCACTACCGTTAGGTGCAATAGGTGAGTTATATATTGGAGGAGAAGGATTAGCCAGAGGTTATTTAAATCATCCTAAATTAACCAAAGAGCGCTTTATAAGCAATCCATTTACAGAGGGTAGATTATATAAAACAGGGGATTTGGTTAGATGGTTAGCTGATGGTAATTTAGAA
>JARGPO010000046.1 GCA_029213075.1 Legionellaceae bacterium
CAATTGATTCTAAGTTGGATTGGGTCAATACCAAGCTTGTATTTGTATCTTCTAATATATGTTTAATTCTCTCTTTTGGAAATTGTGGGTCAACTGGAACATACGCCCCGCCCGCTTTTAAAATTCCAAAAATACCGATAATAACCTCAATTGAACGCCCAAGTAGTAGCACAATAGGTGTGTCTTTGGATAACTCATCACCATAATGACGCAAAATATAATGTGCTAGTTGATTAGATAACTCATCTAGTTCTTTATAACTTATATGCTCCTCTTGATATACAAGAGCCGTTTGATTTGGAGTTTTTAAAACTTGATTTTCAAATAGTTTTTCTATGCGTACTCTTTTTGGAAAATCTAGCTCATGTTCATTCCAATCATAAATTACTTGGTTATATTCAAACTCTGATAATATTGAAGATGTATATGACTCCGTTGTTTCAACTTGTTCTTTATTTAAATAACTATCTATCGTGAGATTCTTTGATTTGCTATTCTTTAATTTCTTGTTGAAACTCATTCCAACCACCTCCACATAAGTAAATTAATACTTACGAAAAATTTTGAGATCAATAAAACCCTTAGTTTTTATATCTTTATTTGAACGAACTATTAAAAATATAGCTTAGGAACCAATAATTGTCCAACAGCTTATGCCAAGAAAAAATGAAAGATGGATTTTACATATATTGTTATTTTAACTGCTATACTTTTGAGTAATACTTTATAACTGAAGATACATAATGACTTCATACGCAGAAATAAAACCTTACAAAATAAGCAAATTTATTTGGGAAGTTATTAAGCCATATCGTTGGTGGTTATTACTAATATTTCAAGCAACATTTATTACAAGTGGTTTTTTATTTCTAACAAATTTCTCAATCAAATTGTTAATTGATGCTTTTTCTACTAATACCATGATTGTAAATTCAGAGATCATACTACCAATATCACTTTTTATTTCTGTTGAGATTGGGCATGACTTATTATGGCGACTCAGCGAATATGCCATTTGGCATACACTGCCACATATTCAAAGAAAAATATTAGTTAAAACCTATGACTATGTGCAGTATCATTCTTTTGAGTATTTTCAAAGTAACCCTAGTGGATCCGTTATTAGCCAATTAAAAGGAATATATGAGGGATTTTATAGGATATTTGAAAACTTACATACCAGATCTTTACGCAGTTTACTTATCATAGCCTATTCAATAGTGTCACTGCTGATTGTAAACACCTATGTATTCTTATTTATGTTTATTTGGAGTATCGTAGCTATTATTATAATGTATCCATGCTACATAAAGCTAAACGAACTGGCCGATAACTTAGCTGATAGTAAGCATGAAGTTATGGGATTATTTTCAGATAATATTTCCAATATATTTTCTATCTTTAATTTCTCTAAAAGAAAATCAGAATTAAACAGACTAAAAACAATAATTTCTCGTAATCTACAGCCACGCTCAACTAAATTAGAAAAATATTTTTTTATCTTATCATTTATTAACAGCATAATTCATTGGGTCATGTTAATTAGTGTATTCTTATTTATGGTATGGCTCAGAAAAAGCAATAAAGTTAATACGGGTGATTTTGTATTTGTAATTATGACAATCCTAAATATTACTGAAATTCTATGGGCTTTTACAGGTGAAACGTTCGAATTAATGAAAGATGTTGGCGATTTTAAATCAAGTTTTCAAATATTAAAAAAACCACATAATAGTGTAGATAATGCAAATGCAAAACCACATAAAATTAGTAAACCAAAAATTGAATTTAGGGACGTTTCTTTCGGTTATAACTCTGATAATGTAATTAATCATCTTAACCTCACCATTCCGACTGGTCAAAAAATAGGTTTGGTCGGTTGCTCGGGTGCGGGGAAATCGACATTAATATCTCTTCTATTAAAATCTTTTTCCACTCAAAAAGGTCACATTTTTATTGATGATCAATCTCTGGATACATTTCAATCTGACTCATTACGTTCACAAATAAGCTTAATCCCACAAGATATAATTTTATTTAATAGGAGTATTGGAGACAATATAGCCTATTCCAAAGACAATGCCACCCTCAAAGAAATAAAAGAAGCAGCTAGTTTTGCAAATATAGATAAGTTCATTGAATCATTGCCAGATCAATATGACACAGCAGTTGGCGAGCGTGGACTTAAACTTTCCGGCGGACAGCGTCAACGAATCGCAATAGCTAGAGCTATATTAAAAAAATCTAAAATAATAATATTAGACGAAGCAACTTCTAATTTAGATACCGACACAGAACAAAAGATCCAAAAATCTATTGCAAAAATTATTGAACAAAAGGATACAACGGTTATAACTGTTGCTCATCGACTTTCTAGTATTAAACACTTAGAACGAATCATTGTTTTAGATAAGGGTGAAATAATGGAGGATGGTACATTTGATGAACTATTAGCGAAAAAAAACGGCCTATTTAAAGGTTTCTGGGATCATCAAATCAACGGATTTATTAATAAATAGCCTGGTATCACGAGTAATGTATTTACTTTATTTATTGTGAAATATAAAAGTAATAAGTGCTGATGTAATTGCTAAACCAGATAGTAGAGCAAATACAGTGTCAAAGTTTCCTGACCATGTAACGAGGATACCTGTCCTGTTGGTCGAGATAACGTGGGATGACGAACTAACAGGATAGTGCAGATAACGTTCCAGATAATCCATCCTCGATAACGATGACATCAAACTTTTAAATAAACACTATATAAATAATGGAATAATTTGGATGATTATAACACACAATAGGCGCCTATTTATTTTTTGATTGAGTAATTATTACAAGTTCATTGTCTTGGGGTTTATTACTATCACAATCTTCTTGAAAAATAGTATAGAGTCTAGGTGCTGGGTTTGCAGTCAATAATTCCTTCCTTTCTCGACGAACACCATACTCTTGTGCTGCATATTCTTCTTCGCTAAGTTTACATTGAAAAATAAATTCTCTAGAAATATTATTGGCGACGTAAGTTGAGGCTTCAACCCCCCCATGACCATCGTATACACCAATCATACATGCATAATCATGGCTAACATCAATGGGTATGGTTTGTATTGCTACTGAAATATTATCAAACGATCCTTTCCTACAATTATAAATACTATTATATTCCACCGTATAATTTTCTGGATTTAGTGCAACCTGAGCTAAATACTTGGCCTCTTCAAATTCATTCTCACACTCTAAGTATTTTTCATTGCGTAAGCAGTTTGCCAAATACTCTTCATGATAAATTTTTTCATCAACAACAGGCTCAGTAAATCCATCACAAGTTGTTATAATTTTTACTTCAACAATATCATCTATATTTATATCCATCTCATATGCAAGTATATCTATAGATGTAGTGTTTATATCCGCATCCGCAATTAAGAACGGAGCATATGACTTATCACCAATTGCTCTTGATACAGCCAAGCTACCTGACACTCGTCCGTCAATTACACTTCCCCCCAATCGCTCTATTCTTTCTTTTTCAGCACTTAATTTGGGGCTATGAGTTCGGTTATTTAAACGCGTTACACCGAGTAGGTGCTTATCCTTTCCCCATATACTGGCAAAAGCCACAGTATCAGCTAGGGTCGCCGTTATTAAGTAGTGGCCCTTTATGACAGTAGTTGAGGCAGTTGTTCCAGACTTCTCGCCCACCCCATTGTTGAGTAAGTGATATACAGTCCAAAGTCTCTCGCCAATTTGCTCTGGAGTTAAATATTTTAACTCATCTTCAACAAAAACCTTTCTAACAAGAGTATCTTCTTGCTCATCACGTAGACCTATAGTCTCAAATGCACCAAAGTTATCATCAGTTTGATATGTGGCGTCACTCATGCTTGGGGTCGAGATAATTAAATTTCTCTTGTTGTGCATATATTTCCAAATAAAACATAAGTAGGTATGAGCTATTATAGAACACGATGAGGATTTTGCACTCAACTAGAGTGTTTAAGCTAAAAATAATACTGTCTCATCATTGATAGTGCGCTATTGAAAATATCTGTTCGTGGTTTTGCATCTGGAATAGGATTAAGCAAAAGATCTGTGATCGTAATTTCTCCCGATAAATGCAGAGTAGTTAATCTATCACGCTCAATTATACAAGAATTAACATAGCTACCAGATAAAACAAACTGAGTCTCACTTTTAGTATCCAATAGATCATGACCAATACTATAATCTGAAAAATCATTTTTACAATTAAATAAACGTGAAAACAAAGTTGGCATCAAGTCATAGCCGCTGGTAATTGTAGATATTTCGCGAGGTTTATCATGCGGCCAATGGATTATTAAAGGAACATGCACCTGATATGATGAATAATTACTTGCATGCCCCCAATAGTTCTGATGATTTTCATTAAACTCCTGACCATGATCGGATGTGATAATTATAATACTATTTTCAAGGTAGCCATTCTTCTCTATATTTTTCAGCAATTTATCTATCTGACCATCGACAAAATCAACTGTATTTAAATAGCTATTTACATAAGGTCTTGGATCAGAGCTATTTCGCATACTAATTCTCGAACACTCTTTAGAAATAGGCTTGTACTTAATTGGAAAATCTCTAGACCTACAAAATGCATGTGGCCCATTGTAAAAAACATTTAGAAAAAATGGATGCGATTCATTTTGTACTTTATCTAAAAAACTAACAGCTTTTGTGGTGGTTACCCTATCCCAGTTACTTAAGTCATTACCCGCAACTCCATTTATATCAAGATTTGGTAGTTTATTATATATAGTTTTATGCATGGGCGGGTTGTGCATTTCGCTAGACCAATAAACTTGAGTTTTATAATTATTATCTAAAAGCAAATCAATAAATACAGGTGCAACTTTTTGCTCTAGTGCCGCAGTCCAGTAGCTACTAGGAATAGAGTAGAATAAAGTAAACAATCCTGGTTGAGTTGAATTGCCACCACTTATATTATTTACAAAATTCCAGTTCTGACTGGCAAAATTAGAAGTGCTTGGCATATGTTTTAAAGCATCAAAACGAAGAGAGTCGACCATTATAAAAATTATATTATATGGTTTAGAAGTAGAAGTATCTGCCGACATACAACGCATAGGATTTAGTGGGTAGTTGAATTTATCACCTGAAAACTTGGCCTGCATATAATGGCCCTCACTAAATCTATTTAATAAATCTTTTGCATTTGATTTAGGAATAACAAAAGACAGCATTGTATTATAAAATGGTAGATTTGCCGCTTGTTGTATTAGTAAATTGTTATGTTGCACGGAAATTGACAGCATCAAGGTAAAGTAACTAAATAATGCAGATCCAAGCCAAAACACTGTTAATGATTTGCCAATTTTATATCTTTCTCGCAAAACAATGAATTTCCAAACTAACCATGCAAGTACGCATTCAAGCAAAAATATACAAAGAGCAACAACGCCTATAATCACAATTTCATATGATGAAAGATCAAAAACATCCTTGGCGTTCAAACTAAACATCATGTCCAAGATCGATCTATTAATATGAAATTTAAACATCGAGTAGATTTGCGTATCGATAACTAATAGAAACAAACTCAGTGTTGCTATAATTGTAGAGAGGACAAAAATAAAACTTCTTTTACGAATAAAAAAAGCTGTTGCAAAAACAATACTTGCCGGTATAAAAGCAAGAAAAACCATATAACTAAAAAAAGTTGTTACAATAAATGCGGTGACGAGCACCTTGCCAGGCAAACTTGAATAATCAAAGACCAGATTTCTAAATAAAGTAGTACATTGAATAATTGATTTAAAGTAATCTGCTCCTAAAATTAGGAAAAGTAACGCATTAACAATAAAAAACCATCCTATAAAACGAAGGTTTAGCATCCTTTGCATGTTTTTCATGTCAGGGTTATTCCCTTATTTTGTACCACCTACAGTTAAAGCATCAATTTTCAATGTTGGTTGTCCAACACCAACAGGAACTGATTGCCCATCTTTTCCGCATACACCAACACCTTTATCCAAAGCTAAATCATTGCCGACCATACTAACTTGCTGCATAACTTCAGGACCATTGCCAATTAAGGTTGCCCCTTTAACAGGAGTAGTAATCTTACCATTTTCTATTAAATAGGCCTCACTTGCCGAAAATACAAATTGACCAGATGTAATATCTACTTGACCACCACCAAAATTAACCGCATATAATCCGCTCTCAACCGAGGAAATAATTTCATTAGGGTCATAATCACCAGCTAACATGTAGGTATTAGTCATTCTCGGCATAGGTACATGTGCATAGGATTCTCGACGACAGTTACCGGTAGATTGCATTCCCATTAATTTAGCATTTAAATTATCCTGCATATAATTAACCAAGATACCATCATCTATTAAGGTTGTGCATTGAGTTGGAGTTCCTTCATCATCGATTGTCAGTGAACCGCGTCTATTGTCAATAGTACCGTTATCAACCACTGTCACACCTTTGGCTGCAACTTGCTCATTTAAACGACCTGAAAATGCAGATAGATTTTTACGGTTAAAGTCGCCCTCTAACCCATGCCCGACTGCTTCATGTAATAAAATCCCAGGCCAACCTGGTCCTAAAATAACAGGCATTGTTCCTGCTGGTGCATCTTTTGCTTCTAGATTAACAACTGCCTCCCGAACGGCTTCTCTAGCAAATTCAAGAGCTCTATCTTTTTCTGTAAAATATGAGTATCCAACGCGGCCACCGCCACCACAACGACCAGACTCTCGTCGGCCTTTGTCTTCTAGGATAACACTTACAAAGATACTCACCATTGGTCTAACATCAGCAACCATTTCTCCATGTAAATTGACAACCATAACCACTTCATAACAACTAGATAATGATGCATTAACTTGAATAACTCGGTGGTCAGCTCCTCGAGCCTCTTTATCAACTGCCTCAAGCAATGCTATTTTTTCTTGTTTGCTCATCCCATCAATTGGGTTTAAACCTTCATATCTTGGAACTGGTGCTGTTGAAACTTTTACGGCTGGAATAACTCTACTTTCTCCAACAGCAATTGAGCGCGCAGCATTGGCCGCACGTTCCATAGCTGGTAATAAAATATCATCACAATAAGCATAACCAGTTTTGTCTTCACTAACCGCGCGAATACCCACGCCTCTATCTATTGAATAGCTACCTGATTTAACTTCTGAATCTTCCAAATACCAAGATTCATAGCTGCAACTTTGAAAATACAGGTCTGCGTTATCAATATGAGTAGTTTTAATAGAGTTGAGTAGTTTTTCAATACGATTTTCATCTAAAGATGCTGGTTTTAATAATACATCTTTAGCAATATTCAAGGTCTGTTTCATGCGGTAACTCATTATAAATAGATTAAAACTATAATCCCAGAAAAAGCTGCTGAAATCCACTTCTATATCGTACTAAGGACCTTTTTTTAACACCGAATACCTAATCAATATCTTATTTAAGCTAATACAGCTCATTGATTACTAACATTCGATTGTTTCTATAGCACGTCTGGGCTGTAATCTGCTGTATTATTTTCTTAGACTTTAAATTCAGTAGAAGGAAAATTCTCCTGAGCTATTAAATTCACAGCAGCTTCAGCTTTTTGTTTTGCTCCAAAAGTATAGAATAGGTTAGGATTACCTGTTAATCGTTGGTTTACCTACTTTATCTTTTCCCGTAATAAGAATTTTATTTGTTCTAATTAGCTCATAAGTATCATTCATTCTGTCAGACCTATATAGGGCGTGTTGACAATTGGTCCTCAGCGCCTACGTGCCTCGGCTTGTCCGAGGCATCCAGGAAAATGCTCAATCTTGAACAAGGTCATTAAAAATTTGCATCAATTTATTCTTTGATGACCATCGATTGAACTGCTGATAAATTGAATTCCAGCATCCAAATTCTGCTGGTAGGTCTCGCCAAGGGCAACCAACTCGCATTCGATATAACATCGCTTCAACGATCTTACGAAGATTAGGCTTGTCATAAATCTTATGCTGTAGCATGATCTCTCTCAGCTTTGACCAAAGCTCATCACTCTGCATAAGTCTAAACATTGCAAACTCGTTTTTGTGCTTGGTGTAAGAACCGTTATAATACAAGTTTGCTCTTATAAATCAATGTATTAGAGCTTTGTTGAAGTATAGGTTTTAATTTGACCATCTTCTGGATGCCTCGGACAAGCCGAGGCACGT
>JARGPO010000097.1 GCA_029213075.1 Legionellaceae bacterium
GAGCACTGCTTTTCTATAACTGATAAGTAGGGAGTCCATAACTCTTGCATAAATCATCCAATCCTTTAGAAAATATCGATGTCTAATTATTAAAATACGCATATCATACCATCATTAGTCACTTAACCGAATGCCATTGATTGTCAACACGCCCTAAAATGACAAAATTGTAATAATTGTGTCATCTATTTGTAATAACGTTTCCTTTAAAATGTATTATCACTCAAATATTGGATAGAATATTGTTACAAATAAAACAGTCTAGCAACAACTGCGCCGATCTGTTGCAGTCTTTAGCTTGTGTATCTGTGCTTATCTTAATTATGTTTGTAGGCCTATTTATTTTAAAGACCTGCATTCATAGTATTATCTTAATCAGTATCTGCTGGTTATTAATCGTTGGGTACTACATAGATCCAAACATATCAAAAATGAAAATTCATATTCATGACTATCTTGAAAAATCAGCCCCTATGCTATTATTTTTTATATTAATAGGCACTGTTATTGCATCATTTATTTTATCTGGGGCAATTCCAACCCTCATATATTATGGGCTGGAAATATTACAACCAGCATACTTTCTGCCACTGGGTTTGCTTTTATGTGGCATAACATCACTAGCCATAGGGTCAACATGGGGCACGATAGGCACCATGGGGATAGCATTAATGGGGGTTGCTAATATATTAGAAATTCCATTACCTATTGCCGCAGGAATGATAGTTTCCGGATCGCATTTTGGTGACAAACTATCGCCAATTTCAGATACTACTGTATTGTCATCTTTAACTGCCCAAACAGACTTATATAAACATATAAAAGGTATGGCCTATACCACCATACCAGCATTTGTTATTACCATGATGATTTTTTGGTATATTGGCCAACATTATAATACCAACAACGACGATTACACTTTGCAACTTGTTAATATCCAACAACAAATTAAACATCATTTTAATATAGGATATTTAGCAATGTTACCAATGCTTGTAATGTTTGGGTTTAGTATGTTAAAAAAACCAGCGGAAATTTCAATGCTAGCATCAGTAATAGTTGCTCTTCTAATAGCAATTTTCATCCAAAATTTTAGCTTGCATGAGGTCCTAAATGCTTTATTCGAAGGCCCAAATATAGCAAGTCAAAACTCAAAATTTTTAAGTACCTTGTTAAATCGAGGTGGAATACAAAGCATGCTATCTTCCATGGCCCTAACTATTCTTGTTATCACCCTAGGTGGATTATTAGAGTCATATCAAATAGTAACAGTCCTGTTTACTAAAATAATAGGCTACTTAAAAACCACAACTTCTCTAGTTTTTGCTACACTATTTACTTCTGTTTTAAGCAATATGCTTATGGGAGAAGCATATATAAGCATAATAATTGTTAGCCGAACTTTTAAAAAGCACTTCCAGAAACTTGGGCTAGATAATTGTGTGTTATCAAAGGCTGTTGATCAAGGAGCAACTTTTTCAACCCCCCTAATTCCCTGGACAACAGCGGGTATTTTTACAAGTGTAACTCTTAATATGTCACCAACAGAATATATTTCTTGGAGTCTCTTTAACTGGATATCTCCACTCACCTTTCTTATTTTTACAGCTATAAACTTTGCGAATATTAAAATGTATAAATTATCAAATACAACGAGGGTATAACCATGAAAGACTCACTACTAAACCTACGTCAGTTACCAAAAGAGATTTTGGAGATAACACCTCAACTAATAGTTAACCGTATTGGCAACAAGCACAATGCTCATATGGTCACGCTAGATATTTGCGGATATATTTGTCCACAACAAACGTATAAATTTGAAAATGACCAAACAAATGATAGTTTCCCATCCAAATTAATAAAGATAAACTCGTCATCAGAACTATTTAAAGATCTCAACAAAGCCCAGAGTGATATTACTCCACCTCATGCCAAGTTTGAAGGAAGATGGATAAAGGGAGGACTATCCCCCACTAGTGATGCAAATATATTAGGGGAAATGGGAGATTTAGAAATAAATCACAAAGGTGTAATTAAAATACCAGTTATTAAAGCCTGTCCATCATCCCTAGCATTTTATAATGCAGAACTTATTTCTAATGCCAATGAAGTAAAGTTTGAAACAAATAAGCTATTGCCTATCACTCAAGTTTCCATAGGTGATAATTATGTTACAAGCTATTTACATGAAAAAGACCATGGTGGTGGTGACTATATTGAATATCATGATCAACCACACTTTTGGGCTCCGCAATCAAAAAATTGTGATGGGCATATCCTCCTAGGAATTAGAAAGAAAGATGTATTCTACCTAACAGGGTTTAAAATACCATTTGGAAAGGGTGTGTATTTAAGTCCATACACACTTCACTCAGATGCATATCTTGTGGGCGCACACCTTGTGGTTTACACGGTTACTGAGCACTATTCAACAGTAATCTTCAAAAATAAACATAGTGAAATACAGCCTTTGGAGTTCTATTTAGCAGATTAAATTATCGAATTATTAAGTAGGTCAGAACGCTACTAAAATAAAATATGCATATTTTTATTAATCTGCTAAAATAATCCTCCAATATATTTTAGCAGACCTATAATTGTGAACGATACTAGTCCAAACAATAATGACTTTAAACGATCTCTAAAAAATCGTCATATTCAGTTAATAGCTTTGGGTGGAGTCATTGGATCTGGTTTTTTCTTAAGTACTGGAGAAGTTATAAAACAAGTTGGACCATCTGTCTTTCTCGCATATATACTTGGCGGAGTAATCATCTATCTAACCATGTTATGCATGGGTGAGCTAACCGTTGCCATCCCTATTTCTGGTTCATTTATAAACTACTCTGCTGACTTTATTTCACCATCTTTTGCATGCGGTGTTGGTTGGTCATACTGGCTTAGCTGGGTCGCATACATACCAGCAGAATGCCTTGCTGGCGGCATAATAATGCAATACTTTACCGATATAAACGGATATTTTTGGGCTGTTGGTTTTGGACTATTTATTACCGTTATTAATTTTGCTAAAGTTGGAACTTTTGGTGAAATTGAATTTTGGCTTGCTATTATTAAAGTTGCAGCATTATTTTGTTTTGTAGTTTTATCTATCTTTATCTTTTTTGGTTATATTCATGGACCTCAACCAAGTCAAATAATCGGTAGTAAATACATTCTAAATGATGGCGGACTATTTCCACATGGCGTAATGGCCCTCCTAACAGCAATGGTCTTGCTACTAGTTAACTACCAAGGCTCAGAAATTATTGGTCTTGCTGCTGGGGAGTCAATTAAACCAGATAAGATGATTCCATTAGCAATACGTAATGTTAGTCTGCGCATTATCTTAATTTATGTTTTACCAGTTTTTTGTTTAGTACTCATTTATCCTTGGCAAAAAGCCAACCTTGAAAACTCTGTCTTTGCCGACGCCCTTAATTTCTATGGTTTAAAATGGGCTGGCGCTGTAGTTAGTTTTGTTACTCTTACCTCCGCCATATCATGCTCAAACTCAGGGGTATATGGAATAGTTAGAGCACTAAATACCCTAGCAAGAAACGGCATGGCTCCAGCCCCACTCGCAAAGCTAAATAGTAATTCTGTACCACGAAATGCCGCAATAGTGACGCTATTTGCTATATGGATTCTTTTGGCATTTAGTTACTTTTTTGCTGAGTCAACGTTATATATATCATTACTACTAGTTTCCGGCTTTACAGGCGCAATAGCATGGATATCGTTATGTTGGGCTCAAATAAATTTCAGACGTAAACTTTACAAAGCAGGCTATGAAGTAAGTTGTTTAAAATATAAAACTCCAGGATCTCCTTATACGGGTATAATCGCAATAATTCTAATGCTTGGTTGTCTAATATTTCTAGCTCTTGATCCAAATAAAGCATATAAAATTGCATTTGTAATTGGGTTGATTGCCCTTCTAGTACCTATGATTGTTTATAAATCTTTAGGTCTTGATAAACTACGAAAAAAAATAATTCTTGAGAATCAATTAGTTCAGTTTAACGATGTGTTTCCGAGAAGAAAGTAGGATAAGTTAACAAATTACTTTTGAAGCGTTATAAATCATGTATTCTTTATTTGCTATATAAACCCTATCCATAAGGTTTAATCTAGAAACTAGACTTGGTGGGAGCTGCGATATTCTCCTTGACTCAACAACCAAAATGCTTTCAGAGTCATTAGCTAAAATGGAGCATAACTCATCTGTATTTAGGGTGGCAACTGCCCGTCCATATGAGTAAAATCTGGCTGAATATTCTGGTTTATCAGCCCAATATACTAGTTGGCTACTTTCAGGAAGATTGTAACTTTTAAAGATTTGCACAACCTTTTTTTGAGATTTTTCAACTATTTCTGGTTTAAATACAAACAATAGTGATGTAAGTATAAACATCAATCCTGTGAGAATAGAGAAAGATAAAATCAATTTTTGACTCTTATCAATCACATTTGAGCGCCCTGCAAGCTCTGCAAATAATAAAGCGAACATAGGCAGGGATGGAAATACATACGGATAAATAATATTACTTGAAAAAGTAAAAAATATTAAAGGTGTGCATATGGAAATAATTAAATAACTTACCCAGTGATCATCGTCTACACATAATTTTGGTAGTTGTTTTACATGACGCACAAGCCAACTAATTGCAGGGATTGACCAAGGAAAAATACCAATAAAGGCATATAACCAAATAGTTCCATATGGAGCATAATGAGCAAACCCATATTTATCTCCGCTCCAACCTGCCTTTGTAAAACGATTAAAGTGCTCACCTACAAAAAAATAATTAATAAATCCAGGAGTTCTATTCTCCGCTATCAAATACCAAGGCACGGATATCAAAAGTGTTAGAAAGCTGCCCTTTATCCATGGTAGGTTTTTCCACATTAGCCACCATTTATTATATCGAAGTACCCATATAAAAATTGGCATACCCGTCAGAACAATAGCAATAGGACCCTTCGCTAACATACCTAGTCCAACTCCTATAAAAAACAAGTACCCATACAACTTGCTTTCCCAAACAACAGCACGCCAAAAGGAAATGATTATGAGAGTAGTGCAAAATAAAAGAGACGGATCTGTCATAACCGTACCCGCATCTAAAAAGAAGAATATAGTGCTGGCTAGGACAAGAACACTAACAAGAGCTACTATTTGGCCTGAGCGGCGCATAGCAACACCCCAAACCATTGCTAAAATTGCAATTGACAGCAGCAATGATGGCAATCTAACTGCCAATTCATTTACTCCAAATACAAACATAGAACCTGCTGACAACCAAGATGATAAAGGAGGCTTCGCCCAAAATGGCACGCCATACTCCTGCATTAAAGTGACCCAGTTACGAGTTTCAAGCATAATTCTAGCAATTTCACCATACCTGGCTTCAGTAGAGTCGTTTAATGGTATTAAATACATAGATACCACTCTACATATTAATAAAATAGCCAAAGCACATACCGAGATTACAATAAATTTCTTATCTGAAATAAAAGATTTTACATTATCAGGCTGCATGTATGCCTCTTTATTACCGTTCTAGTCAAAAACTGGAATGATAGTGGTTATAGTTATTTGCTAGCAAGTAAAAAGTTATTTTCTTCAATATCTGTTAAAAAAAGATCGCTTTTAAAATAATCAAGTTCAATATGACGAGATTTATAAAGTGGATCGGATAAATCTTCTGAATAACTACCTGGATGACACATTATAATGCCACCATCTTTAGTTTTGTTTAAGAAACTTTGAAAATAATGGCGATATTTTTTAGCCTTGTTAAAATTATAAATTCCGGCAAAACTTGTATTGGTTGGTATTTGTTCTTTGGTTAACAAGCGTTTAAATTTTCTTCCACCCAAGGTCGAAATAATCTGTCTTTTAGGAAAGCTCTGCACTGAGAACATGTCCTTAAAACCATTGCTTGTGTTACGAAAAAAAGACTCACTATAGCTTTGATCTTCTTCAGTATTCTCATCTGAAGATGCCATCCGAACATGGCCCATTTTATTAGCATGTACCTGAAATAGCGCTTTCCTAATCAATGGTAGCTGTTGAATGTGCTGGTGACCATCGACAAAATCAGGGTAGATATGCATAGTATGACTAAAAACATCAATTTGCGCCTGTATTTCAGCAATAATGGTTTCCATTTTGATTTTCTTTAAATATAGTCTTCGGATTAATTTTCCAAGTCCATAGAAAGACTCGCCTTCACACTTTCTCCAAGTTGCACTTAAAGGCTGACCATGAGTAAAGTTTAGGTGAAGGCCTATATAACACTTTTGAAGTTCGGTGGCTAATCCTGACTGCAAGTCGTTCCAATATGGAGTATTAACCAAGCAACTTATAGCGTTAATTCTTCGCATGCTAGCTAGCATCAATATCCCGTCAGAGATCGCTTCATTTTGAGCAAAATCATCTGCGCATATAATGATTTGTTTACCCACATAACCTCCAGATACACATGATTTTAACTAATTTTTCGACTATAGACCAAATAGCTATTTATTAAAAACCCAGTTATAACATACCAAGTCATGGCACACAGTATAGAAAGCAACCTATTCCAGTGAAATATATCAATAAGTATATATTCAATAATCTCAACTATACCCAAGTTTGAAAGATTTATCACAAAAAATAATAATAATCTTTTAGCAATTTTTCCCTCTACTTTAAATGTAAACCGTAGATTCATAAAAAAACTATATATAATAGCAACTAAATATCCAACCGCTGTATAAGCTAAGTAATGTAGCCCAAACAAAGAAGCTATATACATAGCAGCAAAGCAAACTGTAGTGTTAGTACAACCAACCAACAAATATCTTACAAATGTAATAGAAGTTAATTTTTTTATTTGACTAGATAAATATGAAAAATTTAGTTTATTCAATATCTTGCTCAATAGGTTCATGTTTTAAATCGGACTCTACATTATACAAAGGTCTGTTTTTAGATTCTATTAAAATTCTACTTATATACTCAGAAATAACTGCTAAAAACAAAAATAATACTGAAAACAAGCCTGATATTAAAAAGATTACTGAAGCCATACCATCTGCTAACTGTTGATGGGTAAATAATTTTTGAATTAAAATAAATCCAGCATAACACATCATTATAATACTTATCATGACAGAAAAAATAGACATTAAACGCAGTGGTCGTGAAGAAAATCCTATTATAGAGTCAAGAGAAAGAGAAATTAGTTTAACAATGTTATATTTTGTTTTTCCAGCGATCCTCTCCGGGCAATGATAAGATATATTTGTGGTTTTGAAACCTACATACGCAAACATCATAATAAGGTGTCGATTACTTTCTTTCATTTTATTTAATGAATCAACTACTTTTCTGCTAAGTAGACGAAAATTGCCAGTATCTGCATCTAATTCGAAACCGGTCATCCGTCTTGAAATACTATAAAATAGTCTGGCCATAGTTTTTTTCATCCATGACTCATCATCACGGTTAGAACGCAGAGCACAAACAACATCATAACCGGTTGTTGCTTTCTCTACCATATCTGGAATTAGTTCTGGAGGATGTTGCAAATCTGCGTCCATTAAAACAACATAGTCACCACTAGCATGTTCCAACCCTGCAGTAGATGCAATTTCATGACCATAGTTTCTTGAAAAAGATATTAGGCGCATTGATTTATATTTTTTTAAATATTTAGAACAAAGTTTAACTGTTGAGTCAGTTGAGCCATCATCGATTAAAATAATCTCATAGTCAATAAAATACGCCGTCATTACAGCTAATGTAGTCTGTAAAAAAGACTCTATAACCTCTTCCTCATTATAAACTGGTACTACAACAGAAACTCGGATATTAGTATGCATAATTAATGATTATCTTACCTGAAAAGTTAAAAATATTTAACGTCGATCAAATTCACACTGAATACCTCGAAAATGTCGTGGTAGATTATATTTTCAGGTTTATTTCATCTAGTTTAGAATATTAACATACTTTATTATTAAACTAAAAAAAACCCGCCAAAAGGCGGGTTTTTAAAGCGATAAAGTGGAGGGGAATTACATCATTCCGCCCATTCCTCCCATTCCACCCATACCGCCCATGCCGCCCATACCACCGGCAGCAGCATCACCTGCATCATCTTGCTTAGGTAGATCAGCAACCATGCACTCAGTTGTTAGCATTAAGCTTGCAACAGAAGCAGCATTTTGTAGAGCTGTACGAGTTACCTTAGTTGGATCTAGGATACCCATATCAACCATATCGCCATACTCACCAGTTGATGCATTGAAACCATAGTTGCCTTTTGATTGAGCAATTTGGTTAACAACAACAGATGCTTCGTAACCAGCGTTATCAACGATTTGACGAAGAGGTGCTTCAATAGCACGACGTAGTATGTCAATACCCATGTTTTGGTCGTGATTATCACCTTTAACTTTATCTAAAGATTTTTGTGCGCGAATCAATGCAACACCACCACCAGCTACAATGCCTTCTTCAACAGCAGCTCTAGTAGCATGCAATGCATCTTCAACACGTGCTTTTTTCTCTTTAACTTCAAACTCAGTCGCGCCACCTACTTTAATTACAGCAACACCACCAGCTAGTTTAGCAACACGCTCTTGAAGCTTTTCACGATCATAGTCAGAAGTTGTTTCTGCCATTTGACCACGAATTTGAGCAATACGCTCGTTAATTTCTTTAGAATCACCAGCACCATCAATGATAATAGTAGTTTCTTTAGTAACAACGATTCTCTTAGCAGTACCAAGATCTTCTAGTGTAGAAGCTTCTAAGCTTTTACCAATTTCTTCAGAAATTACTTGAGCACCAGTTAAGAAAGCAATATCTTGCAACATAGCTTTACGACGGTCACCAAAACCAGGAGCTTTAACAGCACATACTTTAACAATTCCACGCATGTTGTTAACAACTAGTGTAGCAAGAGCTTCACCTTCAACATCTTCAGCAATTATCAACAATGGACGACCTGCTTTAGCAACAGCTTCCAATGTTGGTAGTAAATCACGAATGCTTGAGATTTTTTTGTCTACTAAAAGAACAAATGGTTGCTCTAGTTCAGCTGACATATTTTGTTGGTTGTTAATGAAGTATGGAGAAATATAACCACGGTCAAATTGCATACCTTCAACAACAGATAATTCATTTTCAAGACCATTACCATCTTCAACAGTAATAACACCTTCTTTACCTACTTTTTCCATAGCTTCAGCAATGATGCTACCAATTGGTAAGTCAGAGTTTGCAGAAATAGTTCCAACTTGAGCGATAGCCTTGCCATCTTTACATGGTTTAGACATTGCATGAAGTTCTTTAGTAATTGCAATAACTGCTTTATCAATACCACGTTTTAGATCCATTGGGTTCATGCCAGCAGCAACTGCTTTATGACCTTCAACTAGGATTGAACGAGCCAATACAGTTGCAGTTGTTGTACCATCACCAGCAGTATCAGATGTTTTAGAAGCAACTTCTTTAACCATCTGTGCGCCCATGTTTTTGAAACGTTCTTCAAATTCAATTTCTTTAGCAACAGATACGCCATCTTTAGTTACAGTTGGTGCACCATATGATTTTTCAAGAACAACATTACGTCCACGTGGACCCATTGTTACTTGTACTGCGTTTGCTAGAGCATTAACACCAGCAAGCATTTGTTGACGAGCATCGTCACCAAAACGTAATTCTTTAGCCATTTCTATCTCCTAATGTAAACTTAAATAACTGTAATTATTATTCAACAATAGCCATAATGTCGTCTTCACGCATAACAACTAGTTCTTGGCCATTAAGTTTGATTTCAGTACCGCTGTACTTACCAAATAATATAACTTCACCAACTTTAACAGCTAGGGCACGAAGATCACCATTATCTAAAACTTTACCGCCACCAATGGCAACAACTTCACCGCGCATTGGTTTTTCTGCTGCGCTATCTGGAATAACAATCCCACCAGCGGTTGTACGCTCTTCTTCCAAACGACGAACAACTACACGATCATGTAGTGGGCGAATATTAATAGTCATAATCTACTTCCTCCTAATTTTAAGATTCTCTATATACTCAGAATATTGTCTGATTGATTTCATATATGGAGCCATTTATAATCTTTTCAAGGGTTATCTAAAAAAATAATGAAAACAAATTCTGGTTTGTATTAAATTACCGGCAGATTTATATCTGACAACTAGCAAAACTATTTTCTCTAGCTTGTAGCTCTTGTTGAAGACCCATTAAAAACTCGCAAACTCCATCAGCACTCAAATAATACAAGATATTATCTTGTATGTTACTCCACTCTTCATCTGAAAAGACTGATGGTTGTGAATCATTAAGAATTGGTATGACAATTAATTTTATAAAATTTAATATTTCATCAGAAGTACTAAATTGAGGCATGATTCTATATGATCGGCCAAAGTCAATTAGGTTAACCTCTAGTTCACCTAACTCATTTTTGCTAACTAAGAAGTTTCCATCATGTGTATCACCATGAAAGTATTTGGTGCCTGACTTAGACAATAAACCTCTATTCAACTCATCTAACCTAGATACAGCCTTAACTAATAAATCTATTTTTGTATAAAGAGATAAGTCAGGATTATGTTCAATGTAATCAGAGATGGTTTCGCCAGCACAATAAACCAGGGGAAGGTATTGTTTTGATTGTCTCGTAGTACTTCTTCTTGAAAACCCCAAATCCAAAGAGATATTCGGTTCATTTTCACTAAGTAGAGGGATTTTTTTTATAATCCATAATGCAGAGCTCTCATCCTTGGCAAGTTTAACAGGAAGATCCATATGTCCTCTTGCTATATATGTTCCTTCAGGAGCCATAGCAAATATTGAGCCATCTATAACTATAAATGAATGTTTTATCTTATTAATATGCTGTGGATCGTTACGTTTTAGCTTAGTTCCATCGGCTGCTAATTTTCCTTTGTTTTTTAATATTTCTTTAGCGTAATCCCACTCACTTTCAGGTATATCTAATAAAGGAATATCAGCTTTATCTATAGTTAATTGATATGTAGAATCTAATAATGTTGTTTTATTCATATCAATAACAAATTGATTAAAATATTCTTGATACAAAATATATGGATTATCAAAAAAGGTATTATAGTAACCATAATCTAAACAGGTAGCCGCTAATATTGCTGGAAGAATACATACAAAACTTACAACACCAAGTGAGCTTCTAATCGTTGGAGCAACACTAAACCAGTATGAAGAATTTACTTTAAACTGTAGCGCATGATTTTCTATAATATTAGATGTGGCAATTCTAAACTCTTCACTTAACTCTCTATAGTTTGAGCCTTCTATTTCAAGTCTTGCAATATAATTATTCATCGCAATATTAAGCTCTGACTCAAGTTTAGAAATACAAGAATTTAAACGTCTTTGCTCTTGGTTACTGCTTACAAATATAGTGAGCTCTTTTAAATTGCGATAATGAACGCTGAACGTTCTTTTAAGATAATTTGCAAAATTATCTATATTATTTGCAGGCATCGAAATAAACTCACAAAAAATTATGTGCAATATTTTAACATGAAGTTATAAGGCAAACAATAATCACGAAAACAATAAATTTATCAAGCCCGTAACTTCCCACGTAGCCAAGAGCTAAGAAGCGATGAAGGCTATACTATCTTCAAAGTAAATTAAGCCAAGGATCGATTCTAGGTGATGTATTTGCAATTATAGAAATTGCCATGGACGATTGCTTTCAAGCTTGCCAACATGCTAGAATCTTTATCCATAGGCCACCTAAGACTTGATATGACTATGCTTAAACGATTCCTATTTGCTGCTCTAGTTTTACTGCCCTTAATAAGCTCTGCGGACCCACTCCCAGTTAATAAAGCTTTTAAAATATCTGTAAAACCAATCGACCCAAACACTATCCAAGTGAAATGGAATATTGCTCATCAATATTTTTTATATAAAGACTGCCTGCAAATATTAGACACCCCTGATAGCAATCTTCATTTAGGTAAAATAAATTATCCAGCTGCAAATGATAAAATAAATAGGCAAGGACAACATTTTTCAGCATATGAAAAAAAACTTATTATTACAGTTCCTGTTCTAAGCGAAAAACCAGGGGAAAACTTTCTTGAAGTTCGTTATCAAGGCTGCTCAGACCAAGGTTTTTGCTACCCTCCTGAAAAACGCTGGATTAAAATAACAACCGATACAAGTTTGGCAATAACAGCAACAAACCTCGAAGTTAATAATCCAAATCAAGTCATTGAACAGCCTAAGCCAATAAAAGAATTACCTCCCAACACCCAACCAAAGGATGACCAAACCGATTTTAAAAAACTATTCTCTTCAAATAACTGGGCATTAATAATCTTGAGCTTTTTTGGTTTTGGATTGCTATTATCATTCACCCCTTGCGTACTTCCTATGGTACCAGTTCTTTCAAGCATTATAGTCGGTCACGGCCATGATATTTCTACTAAAAAAGCCTTCTTTCTGTCACTTAGTTATGTCCTTAGCATGTCAGTTACCTACGGTATGATAGGCGCAGTGATAGCTTTGTTAGGAAGCAACTTACAAGTATTAATGCAATCACCATGGGTTATAAGTATTTTCAGTCTTATATTTGTATTATTATCATTATCTATGTTCAATGTATATGAACTAAAGCTCCCCATTAGCTGGCAAAATAATCTAGCAAAGGTAACTCGCAGTCAATCGGGAGGTCATTATTTAAGTGCTATTATTCTTGGTTCGATGTCAATCTTAATACTATCACCATGTGTGAGCGCGCCTTTAATCGGAGCTCTTAGCTATATCGCCCAAACAGGAGATATAACTCTCGGTATTTTTTCTTTGTTTTTCTTGAGTTTTGGAATGGGTATTCCATTGCTTCTTATAGGCACATCTGCAGGAAAGCTCTTACCCAAGGCTGGTAGTTGGATGAATATAGTTAAAGCTATGTTTGGGGTTATTTTACTTGGTGTAGCTATATATTTAATGTCTAGATTAATACCTGGGGCAATTACAATGGCTCTCTGGGCTACTTTGCTAATCTATACTGGTGTATATTTAAAACCATTATCTGATGGCAAAACTAATCAAGATAAGTTTAAACAAGGTTTAGCTATAATCTTTATAGGATATGGCCTATTTATTCTTTATGGAGCGAGCTCAGGAAACACCAATCCCCTACTACCTCTTGAAAACACACAGCAACCCCAAACAACTTCTAATTTTAAAACAAAAACTGTAATCGTAAATAACTTACAAGAAACTATGGAGGCATTGGAGTCTGCTCAAAAAAACAAAACGCCAGTAATGTTGTACTTTTACGCTGACTGGTGCTCATCCTGTCATGTTATTGCAAGTACTACTCTTCAAGAAGATGTGGTTTTAACTGAGCTTGAGCATGTATTAATGATTAAAGTCGACATCACCAAAAATAATACAAATACCAAAGCTTTATTAAATTACTTTCACGTAATTGCTCCACCTACTTTTATATTCTATGACAAAAATGGCAACACACTTCCCTATAGCCAATTGGTAGGTGAGATTTCGACAAATACATTACTAAAGCAATTGAAAAAACTATAGACATATTGAAAAATAAAAATATGTACGGTACTCAGTTAAAAACTGTACCGTACAGACAAAAAGTACCCAGCACTTGTTATTAAAAGCACCAAAACATCCCGCCCCATAAAGTCATCATCTAAAGCAAGAGTATGATCTAAATATCATACTAACCTGGGGTACTTATAGATAAGGTAGAACTAAACTCTGAAGTTACTTTTTCACCTTCTTTTTCCCATAGCCCACAAGCTACAGCAATACCAAGCGTAAAAATGCTTAATAATACCTTCATGAATATCATAGTGTTTGAATCTCTACGTGCTTCAAGGGTTACGCGATTATCTATTAATATTTGACCAAATTCTTTAAGTGATTCAGGAGTTGATAGTTTAGTCAATTCATGTAACCGCATAACAATGCCTATCTTTTTCTTTGTAAGCTCCACATCTGAATCTACTTTTGGCTGATGTAAATGATATAAATAATTTTCACAAGCAACACCGAGACGAAGTGATTTTGCTGTATCAGTGACATTAAAATCAGTCGGAGATAAAAATTCATCTCCTGTATTAAGAACCGTAAGATCATCAAAAATAACATATCGATAATTGTGATCAATATTATCTATATTATTTTGTAAAGTTAAAATAATTTTATCATAGGACTCACATGCACTGAGTGATTCTTTGAATAGATCTGAATAGGATTTTACAAGAGTAAATCTATTTGACTTCAGTATATCCTGTACATTATCAAGATTATCTCGCATTACCTCGCCAGGCATAGGGACAAACTGAGCTTCTTGGACAGAAACAATTTTCTCTGGACATAATGGCAACAGAGCTACATGAGAAATACCCGCTACTTTTAATTCTAAAAGTAATTGATGGTTAATAGTTATTTTCTGAGAAAATTTAGGTTCGTTTAAGACAATTACAGCAACAGGAGTTTTCTTTTGGTGTGGCATTGTTCTTCATCCTCAGTAATAAAAAAACACAGAATATCAAATATTGACCAAAAGTACAATATTAAGAGTAGCCGATCTTTTTTCAATATGCATTAAACTCAGAGTTGTTGTTACAACAATAAGTAAAAACCAAAGAATTAACAGTCACAAGAATCGTCGCAATATCCTCGGATGCATTCAACTTGAATAGTTGCATGATTAATATTATGTTTATCTAGAAGTAATTTATTCAGTGCATAGCGATTAGTATCAGTTAGTGGTGTCTCTGGCATTAATAGATGAACAGACAAAGCATTTTCTTTTGTACTCATTGCCCAAATATGCAAATCATGAACATCTTCTACCCCATCTTGCTCCATTAACAATGCGCGAACATTGCCTACAGAAATATGACTAGGAACACCATCTAAGATTAAGCGGGTACTATCAGAAAGTAATGTCCATGTGCTTCTCAAGATAATTGCCGCTATTAACAAGCCAACCACCGGATCAACCCACAACCAACCACTCCAAAGCATTAATCCTGCTGCTGCAACCACCCCAAGAGAAATCAACGCATCAGATGCTAAATGCAAATACGCAGCACGAATATTTAGATCATTACCCCCACGAATAAACAAAAGTGCCGTTAACGCATTAACAGCCACGCCTATCCCTGCAACCAACATAACAAACCAATTATCTATTACTGTTGGCGCAAAAAACTTCAGAGTCGCTTCATAAGCGATGATTCCACAGGTAAATACCAACAATAAAACGTTGGCTAGCGCAGCTAATATAGATGCTTTTTTCAATCCATAGGTGGTTTTGTCTGTAGATTCGCGAGTCAAAAGAACATTTCCAACCCAAGCAACACCTAAACTTAAAACATCACCAAGATTATGAATGGCATCTGCAAATAAACTAGTAGAATTAGCTAATTGTGCACAAATTATCTGAAACACCACAAATACAGAGTTAGCAACAATTGCAATTATAAATGCATTTCCAGAAGTGGTTTTATTACCTGAGTGGCAATGCGCCATATTATTTCCTTATATTACAATCAAGACACAATAATATATAATCTATATCATGGCAAGATCATCAAAGTTAAACTATCTAATCGTTAGACTGAGAAATTTGTAGGTTGGGTCTTGGCCTAATAGCGCTGCCTTAAGCGACGTCATTACCCCCTCCCCCCCCCCTACTTACCCTGCTTTATGCAGGGTATCAGCCAGATTTATTTTTAAACTCCCTAGATGATCCGAACAAGTCGGACCAAGTAGACGGAGGTAGGGGAATATTGTGTTTTCAGCTGGTGGTAACAATTCACTAAAATTCTTATTAGAGGATACCCCTCCTATCCAATCCACTTTATTTAATATTGATCAAATGGCCATGAGTTTAGACTTTGATGCTCTTACCCTGATAATCTATTTTAGATTAATCTATGCGTCCTTCTCATCACTGTAATAGTTAACGCCTATTTTAATCCTTTCACGTTCTTTTTCACGTCGCCACAAATTAGTATCTCGCAAAGAATATACACAACCACAATACTCTTGCTTGTAAAAATTCTCTCTCTTAGCAATTTCATACATTCGGCCAGATCCACCGCCCTTGCGCCAATTATAAGTCCAATATGTAATTCCTGAGTATCGACCAGCAGCTCTAAGCCCAGACTCATTTATTTGATTAAAATCTTTCCACCTGGAAATCCCTAAGCAACTAGTAATAACTGGAAAGCCATGTTCATGAGCATATAAAGCCGTTCTCTCAAAGCGCATATCAAAACAAACACCACACCTCTTGCCACGCTCTGGTTCCCATTCTAATCCTTTGATTCTAGCGAACCAATTATCTTTATCATAATCAGCATCAATAAATGGGATGTTATGTTTTTTAGCAAACTCTATATTTTCAGCTTTACGCATTTCATATTCTTGAACAGGATGAATATTAGGATTATAAAAAAATATAGAAAACTTAATATCTGAAGCTAATAAAGCCTCCATTACCTCACCCGAACAAGGAGCACAACAAGAATGTAACAACAAAGAACTCCCCCCATCAGGAAGCTCTAATTTTTCACGATTTAACATATGATACCCATAAAATTAACAAACTAAAAAATGCTGCCGATAATAGGCGAGCTCTGCTATTGAATCTCTTATATCATCCAAAGCTAAATGTTTAGACTTTTTCTCTATGCCACTTAAAATTTTTGGCTTCCAACGTAATGCTAATTCTTTAATTGAACTTACGTCTATCTGGCGGTAATGAAAAAAATCAGCAAGTTCTGGCATGTATTTAATTAAAAACCTTCTATCCATACAAATACTATTGCCGCACATAGGCGATCGACCCTTATCAATATACTTACTCAGAAACTCAATTGTCCCTTTTTCAGCGACCTGCTCGGTAATTATACTTGATTTAACCCTTTCAACCAAGCCAGATTGACCATGTTGTTTAGTATTCCAAGGATCCATTGCCGACAAAAGTTCATCACTTTGATGAATAGCATACACTGGCCCTTCATCTAGAACATTTAAATTCATGTCCGTCACAACTGTAGCAATTTCAATGATTTTCTCACTATCAAGCGAGAGGCCTGTCATTTCAAGATCTATCCAGATCAAATTTTTATTATCTTTCACAGTGCTCCTAGTTTTTTGTTTATTCCATCTACACAGGCAACTCTAAGCTTACGAAGTTCTAGCTTAATTTCTTGACCTTTATATTCAGAATAAATTGATTTATCTAATTTTATCTTATTACAAGCTGACAAAATAGTCCGCCAGCAATTTGCTTGTGTATATTCAGTAAATCCAGTTGTATTTGCATATTGTGGAAAATACCAGCTTATTTTGGGATATCCACCTTTCAGTCCACGTCCCAGATAGTCAGATTCACAAACCAAAAGCAATTTTTCAAACATATCAGCTCTTCGAAAAGCATCAGCGGCCTCTAGTGTTTCAACTATTTGCTCAGAAGATAACTCAAAAACTCTATGAATATTTATATGTAGCTTAGACACAGAAATAGCTAATTGTCTAAATTTATTAGGTATAGAAAGTCTTTTACATAAAAATTCCATTTTCTCGATACCCAACTCGCCATGATCAGGTTGCCGAGGCCAGTGGTTCATACTAACTACTGCTTTTCCTAAATCGTGAACAGTTGCAGCAAATCTTACATCTAAATCGGTAGATATATTTGCAGACTCCCTAATAACCATCAAAGTATGAACACCACTATCTATTTCAGGGTGATGATGAACAGAACTTGGAACTCCAAATAATGCATCTATTTCAGGCAATATAACCCTCAAAGCCCCGCAACTACGTAGTGTGCAGATGAAAATTTCAGGGTTCTTTTCAGCTAAGCTCCTAGACCACTCCTGCCAAATCCTTTCTTTAACCAAATGTTCTAGCTCGCCATTTGCTACCATTTTTTTCATTAAAGACAAGGTATCACTCGCAATTCTAAATCCTAAATGATAAAAACGTGCAGAAAATCTCGCTAAGCGTAAGACTCTTACAGGATCCTCTATGAAAGCATCAGAAACATGTCGTAGAATTCTATTATCTAAATCTTTTTTACCTTGAAAAGGATCAATTAAAGTACCATTATCATCAATCGCCATAGCATTAATAGTTAGATCTCTTCTCGCAAGATCATCTTCCAAGCTTACCGATTGGTTAAAATCACAACCAAAACCATAATATCCAACACCAATTTTTTTTTCTGTTCTAGCTAGAGCATATTCTTCTTGAGTTATTGGATGTAGAAAAACTGGAAAATCTTTTCCCACTTGCTTGTAATTTTTATTTAACATTATCTCAGGACTCGCGCCAACAACTAACCAATCACGCTCTTTAATCGTCTGTCCTAACAACTGATCTCGAACAGCACCACCCACTAAATATGTTTTCATGTTATCCTCTATATTTATATTATCAATTATAGCACTTTCATATGAGTAAAAGACGGATAAACAAACAACAGTTAAACCGAATAGAAAAAAAACAAAAAATGTACCGGCAACAAGAAGATTGTCAAAATGATCTTTTGTCTGACGGTTTAGTAATTGCTAGATATAGTAAACATGCTCTTGTTGAAGATCAACAAGGCAATACAATTCATTGCTCTATTCGACCAAGTATTGAATCATTGGTAGCCGGAGACAGAGTTGTCTGGCAACCAGAGGGAGAACACCAAGGAATAATTGTAAGTAGACATAACCGCCAATCCATTTTAGGTCGCCCTGATAATCATGGTAATATAAAAGCCGTAGCCGCTAATATAACTCAAATTATTATAGTTATTGCGCCATCTCCTGAAATATCCTGGAGCCTTCTAGATAGCTACCTTGTTATGGCGGAACATCTCAATATTCATCCATACATCTTACTAAATAAAACTGACATAGCTTGTGATGAGATACAAAAAACTTTGTTAAAATATTATGAACCACTTGGTTATCCAATCTTATTTACAAGTAAAACTCTCCCTGAAGATAAATCTCTAGAGAAAGCTTTGAATAATCAAATTAACGTATTAGTTGGCCAATCTGGTGTTGGTAAATCATCTATAATAGCTAGAATACTACCAAATGAATCCGATAAAATAGCCACTGGCAAAATATCAGAACATAGTAGTCTTGGTTGTCATACAACTAGCAACTCAAAATTTTATCATCTGCCAAACGGAGGAGCTTTAATAGACTCACCTGGAATCCGCGAGCTTAGTTTATGGAGTATGCCAGGAGATGAAATAGCCAAAGGTTATAGAGAGTTCAAATCATATATTCCTCAGTGTAAGTTTCGAAATTGCACCCACATAGATACTCCTGGTTGTGCGGTTATTAATGCTGTAAAAAATAAATTAATACATCTAAAAAGATATGAAAACTATGTTAAAATGCTCCAACAATGACTGCGACCTATTTTTAATTAAGCAGTAAGATACGGTCTAATTATCAAATATACAAACCAGGAGATTTCTGTGAAGAACTATTTTTCACTACCAAATATGACAGCCGGATTTGTCGGTGTATTAGTCGGATTTACTAGCTCAGCCGTAATTGTTTTTCAAGCTGCAACCACTGCAGGAGCATCTCCTGCGGAAATAAGTTCATGGATGTTTGCTCTTGGTTTAAGCCTTGCAATTACATGCATAGGATTTTCATTGTATTACAAAATGCCCATTTTAACTGGTTGGTCTACTCCTGGAGCGGCCCTTTTGGTTTCTTGTTTATCGGGGATGAGCATTGCACAAGCGACAGGTGCTTTTGTTATCGCCGCATCATTGACAATTCTAGCTGGGGTTACCGGTTTATTTGAAAAAATTATGAACCATATTCCCAAGTCTCTAACATCGGCAATGCTTGCAGGTATACTCCTTCACTTTGGTGTAAATGTTTTTACCGCTATGCAAAATCAGGCTCCTCTCGTTATATCACTATTAATAATGTACTTAATTGGAAAAAGATTCTTCCCTCGTTATGTTATTGTTACCATATTATTAGTCGGAACTATTATTGCAAGTCTACAAGGTCTATTCCATATTGAAAATTGTCATTTAGCTCTATCAACACCAATTTTCACCTATCCTGAGTTTTCCTGGACGGTACTTTTTAGCGCAGGAATTCCACTATTTATTGTTACAATGACATCTCAAAATGTGCCTGGCATAGCTATATTAAATGCATCTGGATATAAGCCTAAGATATCCCCTATTATTAGCTCAATTGGAATAATCACTCTAATTCTTGCTCCTTTTGGTTGCTACTCTATTTCTCTAGCCGCTATCACAGCCGCAATTTGTACTGGCAAAGAGGCAGATGCAAATCCTGCCCAAAGGTATAGAGCTACAGTTTTTGCAGGATTATGTTGGTTAACTATCGGAATATTCGGCGCAACGGTCGTCGCGCTCTTCTTTGCTTTCCCGCATGAACTTATTCTTGCAGTAGCTGGAATGGCTTTGTTTAGCACTATAAGCTCTAGTTTAAAAACCGCCCTAGAAACAGAATCTGAGCGTGAACCCGCAATAATAACCATTCTTGTATGCGCATCGGGATTAACTCTATTTGGGATAGGTGCAGCATTTTGGGGCTTGGTAGCTGGAATAGCATCATCTTTTCTCTTAAATTGGAACAAGTTAGAAACTATAGAACTTCCAAGCACGAGTTAAATTTATTTAAAACTCAAAGGCTGCAAAGGGTGATTCTCTACCTTCAACGTTGATAGTTTCAGGAAAGCTCTGTTCTGATTTCAATAGATTTCCTACTAGTTTATCAACATCAAACCGAACTACACCTTCTAACTTAAGATTATCGCCATGGTGTAATTTATATTCTGAAGGACTATTCGGTCTTAAGCCTTCTTCATATGTTTCTAAACAAGAAGAAAGCAGGTTAAGTCGATCAAGCAGCATATTTACGCTTTCTTTGGTAGTTATAAATGTTTGTAGAATTTCTTTTTGATAATTAGGCCCAGACGCCCTAAGAAACAATAAAAATTCTTTTTCATCAAGTGATTTAAAAAATCTGATAATCTTAATATTATATTTAACTCTTTTAGTTTTCTCATCAAGAATGTCTCCCATCAAATCGTCATATAGTATATTTATTTTCTCAAGTGTGTATTCATTTAAGAGGTTAGAGTTGTTTATAACTTGAAAACATAATTTCTTCATCCAATCAACTTCATAAATAGGAAGAATTCTAAATAGTGCGCCTTTTGTAATCACATATAACCAATGACAAACTCTTTCAGAGAAATCACGTTCATTTTGTTGATCAGATATTTTATGATATAGCGGGTAGATTACATCAAGAAGTAATCTTTTATAAAAATCAGCTAAGTCAATTTTGTTTACACAAAAATAGTTATCCCTAAAAAACTCATATATTGAAGACACGTCTCTATGAATACGATTTCTACACTCTACAAAAACAAACTCCTTTGCACATGGTCGAGTATCTTTATTATAAAAATCATAGGTCATTAAGGATATAAAAATTATCTCTACCTCCTTTTGTATATCACAAAGACCTGAATCTGATGATCTCATACGAAGTTGCTGAATAAGAGCAGCATTTTCTTTTTCTAGTTTCTCATTAAAAGTAACCACAGGAAACTTATCTATTAATAAACTTAGAATCCATTTATATGAGTTACGAGTTGAAGATTTAGACTCACTAACAATATCACTAAAATATTTTAGCTGACCATTCAATACTACTACTGTATCAAGTAAGCAAAATCTTTGTTCAATCTCCAAGTTATCTATAAAACTATAGAACTGTGAGTAGTTGTCTCGGACTATATTTGAAATGGTGGGGGTATATAATTCATCGATATAGCCTTTCCTTCTTAAAACACATATTATCTCATCTTGAATGAGATCAATTTGCTCCTGGGTTAAAGTATTAGTGTACTTATATGAGGTTTCACTCTGAGATATTTTTACCCTTCTTATAGGCTCACTAGCTTTAGGATTATGAACTGTAATGTAAAATGAGTACCCCCATTTTATGATAGATATTTCTACAACTTTAGTGGGGGACAAGAAGCGATAAAGTCCCTTTGCAGACTGAGATAAGCTTTTTCCACTAAAAAATGATTGTGATTCTTCACAATCATTCACTTTTAAAATATACCTGGTTTTATCAGTTGCTTGATAGTAGGTACTATTAACCAGGTTATATACACCAATCCAAGTAGATGCTTTTAACATTACACCGGTAAGCCCACTTGACTGCAGGTGATTGAAAAAAGATCTATATCTTTTATCAGCAAATTCTATTCTAGCAATCTCAGTTGACGTCATAGCTCTTAACTTTCTTCCACTACAGTCATATACCTCACCGGTCAAGTCAAACAAGTCTTGTGTATGTTCAAGTATGATTAAATAATTTCGACTATCTGAAAATACACAACGATGTAAATCAAAACTTGAGATAGATGTTTCTGTTACAGGATCAATATGCCACATTAAACTAGGACATAAAAGTTCCAAATAGCTATCATAAAATCCTGCCCCTGCCATTGCTTTGGCTAAAGTAGACCAGGAAGATCGCATGGCTGATTGATATCTCGTATGATCATAAACAGTATTAGCAACTTCTTTGTCGTATTGTAAATAAATCTTCTCAAGCTTGGATAGTATATATTTCTTATCTATCTTCTCATTGGATAAATAGTTCATAAGCTCTTTAACCGATCGTTTATTTATTTCAGAGCAAGTCCCTAATAAGTTTTTAAGGGAATAAATTAAATAATCGTTATTATTGACACCATCCTTAAACTTATAATTAGCTAAATTGCCATATATCAAAGTTGAAAGACCTTTTAAATGAGGAGAATTTCCCTTTATCCAAGAGCAAATAGAGTATATATAGCGATCAAGAACTTCTTGGTTTATTTCGTCTAATATACTCTCAAAAACCTGGACAAGAGGAACTCTTCCATAAATCTTAGTGTTCTTTTTTGATATTATAGTAACGCGTTGGCTATACAAAATATCTAAATCAGAGATGCCATTACTATCTCCAAAAGTTTCCTCACTGACACGATCTTCCTTATATGCTTTATCTAGCCGCTCATAAGATATGGTCTTATTGAGCTGAATTCCAAACAAGTTAATTGTTTTATAAACACTAGACAGCGCAACGTTTATAGACCATTTACTTAAAGCGGTTTTAAACTCAACTAGACCTTTTGGGTTAGACTTGACCTTGTAATACAGTTGTATAGTATCAAACAGGGATGCTATGTATTTTTCAGATGCCTTAATTAGTGGTGTTTCTGTTTCCGTAACTACATTTGTCCAAGGATTTCTAATAAATTTACCAGAACTCCTTAATAAGTTATTTTGCATTTTAACGACCATAGAACTAAACTTCGCCCGCTCAATTGGAAACATAGGACGTGGTGAAACATCCCCAAACTGATCATACAGATACCAAGGTAGATCTCCTTCTCTAGTTGGGACATAACTTGGTTGAGCACTATCTTGAAATATCTCACCAGCTAATATTCTGATGTCTGATTTGGCTTGTGTATCTATAAATGCTCGGTTAATATGTGATTCAATGCTGTAGCTTGGTAAAAAACTACTTATATGATAAAGCTTACTATGATCTCTACTCAATAAGTAGTCCCCAAGATCTAGGCGCGGGTAACCACCGCTTTGCACAATTAACTTATCTAAATTAGCACTTGAAACTAAAGAGTGCATCCTAGTTCCTTCAACAGGCAATATACCCTCAACGTAGCTACTAGAGTTAGTCGAGTAAGCCCTTATACCTAACAGTTTTATCAAACCAAGAACAAACCCGGGTTTTTTATCTGATGGTATATGAACCAACTCCTTCTTGTGATTACGTGATATGCGATAAAAATCACCGGAACTTTTAACCAAAAAACAAACATTACACCTATGTTCATGCAGTTCAATTTTAACTTTTTTAAATAATAAAGTAGTTTCATCTACTACATTTTCAGAAGTTTTTTTATGTGAGTTACTAGTATTGTCGTCACTGCCCATACGAACAAACAGTTTTTTATCTTGAAAAGAAGGCATTGAATCCAAAATATATACTGCGGAGGGCGAGCTATCAAATAATGGCTTAAATGATATAGGATCAACCAATGTTTGTAGTTTGGGAAATAATATATTTAACCAGCTAACATTCTGACCTTTAGCCGGATCATATACAATTTGAGAAATATCAAAAGCCAATTCATACCAACACCTATCGGCACTAATACTGTATTCATAATTAATTGACGTAAGTACGCTAAAATATTTGTACTGATCAGCCATTCTTTTAGAAATATTTTCAATCCAAAAATCTATACTTAAATTTTTATTTCTTCTATTGAGAAAATTCCTATCAAAATCAGTACTAAGGTGAGTATCACCATCTTGACTGCGTTGAACTATAACTTCTAACTGAGCATAGAATGCATCAATGCGCTCTTGTTGGACATACATAAATAACAAATTCCTATGTTACTAAAAATAACTCTAAATTTCAGATTTCGATTCTACAACATATAAAATAGCTTGACAACCAACAATAAAAAAGACAAAATAGCGCCCAT
Source organism: Legionellaceae bacterium (assembly GCA_029213075.1). Taxonomy (GTDB): domain Bacteria; phylum Pseudomonadota; class Gammaproteobacteria; order Legionellales; family Legionellaceae; genus 2-12-FULL-35-11. The sequence goes on from JARGPO010000097.1 coordinate 24,681, forward strand.
GATGGCTATGTGGCTCAGCCGGTTAGAGCGCGGCACTCATAATGCTGAGGTCGGTGGTTCGAGTCCACCCATAGCCACCATCATAACCCGGAATATCTTTAATTATTGAGTTGAACAACACACGGAAGAAAGTCTTGTTCAATCCTGAAAATAACTATTTATCATTTATTAATAAAATACTATTGCCTAAAGACTTTTTTAGTTATGATAGATTTACTATTGTAGTAATGGCTGTTTAATGAGAAACCTCTTTACCTACATTCTAATTATTTTGATATCATGCCTAGCAAATGCAGCAAATATTGATATTATTAATACTTCCTTAAACGGAAAACCAGCATACCTTATCAAAGTAAAGGAATTTCAACGTCAAAAAGATGCTGAAATCTTACAAAAGACCCTTTCATCATCAATTAAACAAACTGTAAAAATAGACCATATATCAGATAAAGGGTTGTATATTGTTCTCATTGGACCAATAAATGATTATGCCGTAGCATTAAAAATTAAAGAGCAGATGTCTAAAGATAATAGTTTAGATAGTGAAAGCAAAATAATATCATTTTCTGAACTATCGAGTAAAAAAGTTATTCAAAGTAATGATGATGATGATGATGATAATAATAATAATAATAATAATAATAAATACGTATCAACAGACAATTATCAAGATGAGTCAACAGAAGCTGCATCCAAAGTTTGGAATTTACGTAACGCTGATATAAAGGCTGTAATCGCAGAGGTATCTCGCATAACTGGCAAGAACTTTGTTGTTGATCCTAAAGTCCAAGGAAAAATATCCATTGTCTCATCCTCAGCTATCACGGACAAAGAGCTATACCAAGTATTTCTTTCAATGTTACAAATTTCTGGGTTTGCTGCCATACCCAGTGGAAATATAATCAAAATCGTACCAAATTCAGACGCAAGAACTATTGCATCTCAAGAGATCAACTCAATACCTAACTCAGGCGTTGTTGATGAAATGTTAGTTCAAGTTATTCCAATTAAATACGTACCAGCTGAACAATTAGTTCCGGTATTAAGACCACTAATGCCACAATGGAGCAGTGTTACAGCCTATGGCCCCTCTAATATGCTTATTTTATCGGGAAGATCTAGCAATATTAGACAATTATCAAAAATTATTAGACAAGTAGATAACTCCTCATCAAATGGTATTGATATCGTTCCACTAGAACATGCTCTTGCAATGGATGTTGCAAATACACTAAAGGACCTTGTTAAATCGCAAATGGGGGCAAATCAACGCAATCAGAGCGTACTCTCAGCTGATGATCGAAGTAACTCTATACTTATTAGCGGTAGTAAAACAGACAGACTAAGGCTAAGACTACTTATATCACAATTAGACTCAGAAACAACAAATTCAACAAACAGTAACACTCAGGTTATTTATCTTCATTATTTGCGTGCTGAAGACCTAGTTCCTATTCTAGCAGGTATTGCTCAAGCAAGCTTTAGTGGAGTAGTAGGAACAACTATTGGGTCAATTACCAGACCAGTACTAGATAGCACAAACCCTGCATCAAGTATGGCAAGCCTTGCGCCTGGTAGCAACAACCCAGCACCAAATGCTCTACCAAACCCAAATGAAACCAACACTAATCCAGATAATATTTCCGGTGCCAACACTCAAAGTGAAGGAAGTACAAAACCTACCGTACAAATTATTGCTGAGCCTAATACCAATTCTATAATTATAAATGCTCCTGCTACATTAATACGCACATTGAAAAATGTTATATCCCAATTAGATATAAAGCCAGCACAATTGCTTATTGAGGGGTTAGTTGCTGAGATTAATGAATCTGACTTTAAAGATTTAGGCGTCGAGTGGGGGGCAATCGATCAAAAAACTAAAGATTCTAGTACATTTAGACCTGGCTTCGCTATTTTAAACTCAAAAACTTCTATTTCGCAGTTTCAATCACAAATATACGCATTAGCGAAGCAAAAGAAGGCAAATATACTATCTACGCCTTCAGTCGTAGTGTTAGATAATAGACAAGCCAAAATATTAATTGGTAAGCAAGTATCTGTTGCAGCAACATCATATCCTAACAATGCCGGTGGTACGACATCAGCTAGTCCATTCACAACTTTTGATCGAGTAAATGTCGCTCTTCATTTATATGTAAGACCACAAATTACTCGTGGCGACGGCATTCAAATGCAAATTGACCAAGGTAACGATACTCTAGACACCATAAATATTGTTGACCCTGGAGTAACTCCAACTTTTAATATCAGTGCAATCGTAACTTCGGTACATGTAGAAAGTGGAGATATTATTGTCCTAGGAGGTCTAGCCCAAGATAGTCTAAGCAATGATAACAATAATCTACCAATCCTCGGTGAAATTCCAGGCATAGGTAGGTTGTTCCAACGAAAGATTGTAAACCGCGAGAAAAAGGTATTGATGGTATTCATTAGACCGCACATCCTTAAAACAGAAAAACAGGGTCTTGAAGTTACTGGCAGTAAGTACAACCATTTACGCATGGATCAAATTGATATTGCACGTTCTCAAGAAGAGTTCAATCGCACAGACAAAAATACAATTGTTCCAGCATGGCACTCGGCTGATTTACCAAAACCTTTTTGTAAGCCAAAAATAAACTCTAAATTTGCGGAGAAGTAATGGATGCTGAGGCTAAAATAAAACGCCTGCCTTATTTATTTGCTAAAAATCATGGGGTTGTTGCCGTTGAACTAGATCCAGGTATAACCTATATTTTATACCACCTACCTAACGTTTCCCTACAAACAATCGCCGAAGTAAAAAGGGTTTTACAATGCGAGCTACATTTAAGAGAAGTAAATGCTGCAGAATTTCAACAACATTTAGCTCATTTTTATCAGTCTCAATCAGCGATACTTGAAGCAACTGAAAGTATGGAAGATGACACAGACCTAATGAAACTTGCAGGCGAGGTCCCCTCCGGTGAAGACTTACTTGATACTCAAGATGATGCGCCAATAATAAGATTAATCAATGCTCTATTTACTCAAGCCATAAAACAAAAAGCATCTGATATTCATATTGAAACCTACGAGAACAGAGTTTTAGTTCGCTACCGACTTGATGGTGTATTGCATGAAGTTTTAGAGGTTCAACCAAATATCGCGCCATTTGTTATATCCAGAGTAAAAGTTATGGCAAAACTTGATATAGCAGAAAAAAGAGTTCCTCAAGATGGACGAATAAGTCTGCGCATTGGTGGTCACAATATTGACGTAAGAGTTTCAACTCTTCCATCAAATCACGGTGAAAGAATAGTTTTAAGGATCCTAGATCAACAAGCAGCTCAACTAGACTTAGGTTTACTTGGTATGCCGGCAGACACTCTCAGAAATATCAGAAACATTATCTCCCAACCACATGGTATTTTACTTGTAACAGGTCCGACCGGTTCAGGAAAAACAACTTCTTTGTATGCTATGTTAACTGAATTAAATCAAGTAACTAGAAACATTTTAACAATTGAAGATCCAATTGAATATGATTTACCTGGAATAGGCCAAACTCAAGTTAATCAAAAAGTACAAATGACCTTTTCTAAAGGTCTAAAAGCTATTTTGCGTCAAGATCCAGATGTTGTAATGATTGGTGAGATAAGAGATCTAGAAACGGCTGATATAGCTGTACAAGCAAGTCTTACAGGTCACTTGGTTTTATCAACCCTACATACCAATAGCGCTCTGGGGGCTCTCTCAAGGTTACATGACATGGGGGTTGAGTCATTCTTATTATCTTCTAGTATAGTTGGAGTACTGGCTCAAAGATTAGTCCGCAGACTGTGCGACCATTGTAAAAAACCTTATGAGCTGAGTGAGGATGAGCATGAGATGCTAGATGCAGTATTACTAAAAAATCGAGATAGGAATACTACAATATATCAACCTGAGGGTTGCGAACACTGCAATTATTCTGGATATAACGGACGAACTGGGATATATGAACTTATTCCTATTGATGAGAATCTACGCGGTATGATCCACCGTAACGATAGCTTACAAGAAATGGAGGCCTACATTAGGCCAAATACTCCTAGTATTAGAGAGGATGGTTGTAAAAGAGTATTACTTGGGGATACTTCTATAACTGAAATTCTGCGTGTAACAAGTGCTATGTCGACCATCTAATTATAAGTAATATACAAGTAAACCTATAGAATAAATTCTATAATTGTCATCAGACACAAATAGTCTATAATTAAAACATCATAATGACCCTACAATACTAAAGGAGTATTATGCCTTACTCTGACGATGATATAAGAGATATAATTAGAGCTAAGAAAATCCCAGAGTTCGTTTTAGAAAACATGACGGCAATGCCACTATTGATTAAATCTACTATTCAATTTAAAAGAGTAAGTGATCAATTAAAAATAAATCCCGAGCTAAGACAAAGTTTTTTCTCACAATTTACAACTGAGCAGTTGTTGGCGCTGTGTAAGGATGATGCTTCAACGGCTATAATTGCTTCAGAACTACCTCTTGAGATTCAAAAAAAATTAGTTTCTGCTCTAGATACAAGCATGTTTACAGATCCATCAGGATTTTTCATGCTTTTTGATGCTCTAGATAACCAGTGTCAGCCTGATTTAATTAGAAAGTTTGATAAACCTATTGGTAATTATCAAGTCTCAGATGCTATTTCTCAAATACCTACTTTAGAGGTAGAAAAATATATTTTTAATACATTGTATAAAGATATGGGTAATAGCCAAATTTATCAACTAATATCAGATAATCCGCATGATTATTTAAGGTTAATAGTGATCCTCGAGCATTATGATAAAAAGAGTAAAAACCCATCATTATTGAGCTCTGTTGGTACAATGTTTAAAATTGTACCGACAAAATTCGATAACCTTGAAAAAAATGTACTCAGACAGATACGCAATATAGCTGAAGGTAGGCATGCAGAACTTGATGTTATCGTAAAAGCCAAGGATAATCTACCCGCAAACTCGCAAGTAAGAAAACTTATTGATAATAACTTTATCACAGAACTAGCAAATAGCTATAATAGTGAGTTGAATAACGACCTCATGCAAAGCAAAAGCAAGCCTGGTGGCGTAATGTAAGTCATGAAGCTCAGTCTTGAACTAAAACCCCAATAACACCTACACCACATGGTTTATCCAGGTGGTCTATAAAAAAAGATTTAAGAAAATCAAATACTTGATGCTATTAACTAGAGCCAATCAAAAATAATCCTCGTTATTTTCTTTAGACTAAAAACCCCATCTTTTCACTATCATACATTCGACTAGACCACCCGGACAAGCCAGGTGGCGTAGTGAATGAGTTTTATCCAGAACAAGCCTGGTAGCATAGTATAAATTTTATCAATTATAAGGTTTAAAGAATATTCGGCAGTATTTCGTAAATAACTAAAAACCGGTAGTTGAAGTATCAATCATGAAAGTTCACCATAAATCTATTACTTAGAAGCACTGTACAAACTACGAGTTTTTATCTCTCTCCCATCTAAAAAGTGATCAATACAAACTCTCATTATTTTTTTGGTAACTTGAAGAACTTCTCTGGATTCAAAGTTATCATCAGCAATAGCATCTATATGCGCACCTGAAATTCCCCTTTCTACGGTTACTAACCCTACTGAGGGAATATACTTGTATTGATTATTTTCTTTAATTGGCTCTAGTGATTTAGCGTCGTGTGTTAGTACTAGCCCGTAACCAATTGCTGTTAGGAAGCCTATTTCAAATCTACGCAGCAATATTTCAAGCGATATATTATCAAGAGCAAACTGAAGATCACGTAACGTTTTTTCATATAAATCGAATAGCTGCTGATTTTCATCTAATGGTTGTAATGCGTAATAAAGCAATTCATTTAAATATAAACCAGCATACAGCCTATCACCAACCAATTGCAAAGCAGGTGCGGCCAATTCAACTTTATTAACATAAAAACGATTCGGCTTTTCAGTGAAGTTGACCCACAGATAATTAAATTGCTGGAGGATACTCTGCATTTTATTAGTTCTAGCACCCCGACAAAAACTAGAAATCAAACCTTTTTCGCGAGTATAAAAAGTAATATAGGCGCTAGAATCACCAAACCATTTTTTATGAATAAGCCAAGCATTATGACTAGTTATACTCACTCATCAAACCCTAACTCTTTTAAAATTCTTTCGTTATCAGACCATCCTGATTTAACCTTACACCAACAGCGTAAATATACTTTTTTATCAACAAGTCTTTGCATGTCAATGCGGGCTCTAGTTGAAATCTCTTTAAGCTTGCTTCCTTTGTCACCAATTATCATCCGCTTATGATTCTCTTTATCTACCAAGATTAGAGCATGAATTTTAACTAAGTTATCTTCTTCCTCAAACAACTCAATATCAACAGTTGTTGAATATGGAATTTCTTGATCACAAAGCCTAAATATTTTTTCACGGACTAATTCAGCACACAAAAATCTAATCGACCTATCGCTATTTTGATCTTCTGGAAATAAATGCGGTCCTTCTGGAAGAAGAGGTTTTAGTTGTTGATGAAGAGTCTCTACTTGAAATCCGGTTTTAGCAGACAAAGGTATAATTGCTTTAAAATCATGTAATTTGCTTAAGCGCTCTATTTGCGGAAGAAGCTGCATTTTATCAGTAATTTTATCTATTTTATTAACAACCAAAAAGCAAGGAATTGATACTTTTCTTATCAACCCCAAAATATAGTCATCTTCTTCCTTCCAACGCGTTCCATCCAAAATAAATACTATAACATCAACATCATGCAAAACATTCATTGCTGTTTTGTTCATCATCTTATTCATGGTTTTCTTTGAATCTTGATGAATTCCTGGTGTATCTACATAGACAAATTGACAATCAGTATCAGTCCTAACACCTAAAATACTATGTCTAGTTGTTTGTGGTTTTCGAGATGTAATACTTAGCTTATGATCTAATACTTGATTTAGTAATGTTGATTTACCAACGTTTGGTCGCCCTATTAAAGCAATATATCCACAATAAGTTGTCATAAATAATCTTGTTCCCTATACATGTACTAGAAAGTGACAGTTTACCATGTATTGTTTTTAATAAAAATGTTCCGTATTCTCTATGGTAATTTTAATACGAGACAATATAAATAGTGCAAAGTCCAATCCAACCTAGACAAGGGTTTACCCTGCTAGAATTAATGATAGTTATATTAATAATCAGTATTATGGCAACATATTCATACCCAAGCTACAAACTCCACATTATTAAGCTTAGAAGAATAGATGGCAAAACTGCACTATTTGATTTGGCCAACCGTCTGGAAAATTATTATACATTAAATAACAGTTATGCAAAAGCTACAATTGGTACTGGATCAAAAAATGATGTGTTAGCCAGCCCTTACTCTGAAGATAGGTGGTATATTTTGAGTATAGTATCTCAAAGCCAATCAACATTTACAATACAAGCAATTCCTCAAAAAAACCAAGCACTTGATGATGTGGAATGTCGCTCCTATAGTCTAAATAACCAAGGAGCTAAACTTGCGAATAACAGCCATATAGAATCAAGTAAGTGCTGGTAAGCGTCCTTAATTCCGGTTATGAATCTTGTTGTTCATCAATCTGGGCAACAATTTCACTAACGTCTGCGTTAATTGCCTGTTGAGCCAACTCTTTCAAAGTTGATTCAGGCATAATTCCAGACTCTGAGTATATTGCAATTCCTTTTTTAAAGACCATTAAGTGAGGTACCGAGCGAATTTCAAATATATCCGAAAGCTCTTGCTCCTTTTCCACGTCTACTTGAGCAAAAACTATGCTCGGATATAATTTAGAAGCCTCTTCATAAATAGGCGCAAAGTTTTTACATGGAACACACCAATTAGCCCAAAAATCTACAAAAACAATTTCATTTTCTTTAATTAGTTTTTCGAAATTACCGCTTTTAATATTTTGAACATTCGCTCCTGTACCCATCCTTACTCTCCTAAAACAGATAAAATTCGCTCAAAAATTTGCTCAACACTTCCATCACCTGAAACACTATTAAAAACAGGCGCATTCTCGTCCTTTAGTAATGCCCATGATTTATAATAACCGATCAATGGTTCTGTTTTTTCATGATATATATTTAATCTATTTCTAACAATTTCTTCTTTATCATCATCACGATACACTAGTTTATCACCAGTTTCATCGTCTAACCCTTCCTCTTTTGGTGGGTTAAAGACAACATGATAAACTCTTCCAGATGCAGGGTGAACTCTACGACCAGTTATCCTTCTAACGATTTCATCATCCTCAACTGCAATCTCTATTACATGATCAATTTTAATGCCGGTATTTTTCAATGCTTCTGCTTGCAAAATTGTTCTTGGAAAACCATCAAGTAAAAAACCATTCTTACAATCATCTTGCTGTATACGCTCAGCAACTAAAGCATTTATTATGTCATCAGAAACCAATTGCCCAGCATCCATAATTTTTTTGGCATCTAGGCCTAGAGGCGTACCAGCAGAAATAGCTGCTCTTAGCATATCTCCTGTAGAAATTTGTGGTATATTAAACTTCTTCATCAAAAGATGTGCTTGCGTTCCTTTACCTGCACCGGGACAACCTAACAACATCAAACGCATAACACTCATTAAACAACTCCAAATAATTACTAACTTTAAAACAAATATAGTGAAAAAATATATTTCTAACGTATATAGATAATTTAACTCTAATTAAAGTAAAAGGCTACAATTTATTTATAAAAGAACGTAGAATAACTTCAGAAAAATCACATTAACTAATAGTAAATTTTAGAAAGAAAATATTTGGAATTCATATGGACTCATCAGAATTAGTTATACACGAAAAAACCTTTAATATTCATTGGGGCGATATGGATGGTCTAAATCATATGAACAACTGTCGCTACTTTGATTATTTCCAAGAATGCAGAATCGATTGGCTAGCTAGTATGAAACTTGATCTAAATCAAGCCGAAGGACCGGTTGTGCTTAAAATTGCTTGCACGTACCTAAAACCTATCGTCTATCCAGCTCAAATAAAAATTATTAGCAAACTGCAACACATTGGCCGCACAAGCCTAGATGTAACACATGATGTATATGAAAATGATGAAATTTCTGCCCAAGGAACTTGTAAGATTGTCTGGATAAACTTTAAAAAAGGCAAATCAATACCTCTTCCTGAAATTTTTAAATCATACAAATTATAATGCTTAATCAAATACTAAATACAATTCATCAAAATAATATAGTTATTGATGACGCCGAAATCTACAAAATATTAGATTTAACTCTTCTAAAAGAAGACAGCACATCTAACGATATCGCAATACTCGCCGAGATTGCTAGAAAAAAGAATGTTGCCGCGGTATGTGTATATCCGAAAGACTTAAATACTCTACCTAAAAGTTTTGATGTTCAAAAGGCAACAGTTGTTAATTTCCCAGATGGTAATCAAATTGAAGACGACGTTAAATCACAAATCATTCAGGCTATAACACAATATAGCGCTGACGAGATTGACTATGTTTTCCCATATAAACTCTACCTTGACGGAAATACTGAAGAGGCATTTAATGCTTGCCAAAAAGCATATCTACTCTGTAAAAAACACAAAAAAATATTCAAAGTTATTATAGAGTCAGGTGCCCTACCCTCAATGAAGTCTATATATGATATATCCTCTAAATTATGTAAAGATAAGTGCGACTTCATCAAAACCTCAACTGGAAAAATTGCAACTGGTGCTACAGTTGAAGCGGTATATTCAATATTGTCAGCGATAAAAGATAATAACTCTAATTGCGGTATAAAAGTCTCTGGAGGAATCAGAGATTTCAAAACAGCATCTATATATATACAGTTAGCCGAGATAGTTCTGAATAAAAAAGTAAGCCCAAATTGGTTTAGAATTGGGGCAAGCGGCTTAAAGTAGGCATGGATAATTATTCTACATCGCAACAACTAATCCTGACCACATAACAATTCCATACCAACCATTAGACAAAAAACCTTTCAAGTAATCATCACGATTAAGGCGAGCTATTAATAGTTGCTGATACACTAATATAAACAGAGCAACAATCCAAAATACGTAATATATAATCCCGACATTTATAGAAAAAGCCAGATAGAGCCATCCAAAGTGTAACAGTGCTTGTAGAACCCCAATAATTAACCTATCAAATGCTCCAAATAAAATAGCAGTGGATTTAACTCCTATTAATTGATCATCATCTCGATCAACCATCGCATACATTGTGTCATAGGCAACGATCCACATGAAATTAAGTACAAACAATAGGATTGTTATGTAATTTATTTCTACAAGTGAGGCCGAATATGCCATAGGTATTCCCATAGAAAAAGCCAAACCAAGTATAAGTTGCGGAGCTTCGATATATCTTTTACAAAATGGATATATAAAAGTTATTAAGAGTGCAACGCACGCCTGGTAAAAGCATATAACTGGCAATTGCAAGACTATTAATAATGCAATGATAAGGAGTCCTATCAATAAGAAAATAGCCGATTTTAGTGTTACCTCACCACCTGTAAGAGGTCTAAGCTTGGTTCGCTTTACATGTAAATCTATGTTCCTATCCGCAATATCATTAATAACACAACCAGCGCAACGCATTATTACCGTGCCTACAAACATATAAAATAAAATATAGCCAGAAGGAAAACCACGGTTAGCAATCCATAAAGCCCAAGCTGTTGGAATCCACAGTAATGTGATTCCTGTAGGTTTATCAAATCTCATCAATCTGATGTATGCACCAATGTTCAACAAATGTATTTCTCCAAACCTGGAAGAAAAATTTCAAGCAAATAAAAACTATCATCATCTGCCAAGGTAAATTCTGATAATCTCACCCACAGAAGTTCTGAACATTTATGAAGATCTTCATTCAACCATTGAAACTCAATATTATGCTTAGTTATTGGGTAATGTATTAATGACTTACGCTTAATGTTATTATCACCAAATATTAGGTTACCTAAGCTTTCAGTTTTAAGTCTATTAAAAAGTATGCGGTGTTTTTTAAAAACTTTCTCTGAAATAATAGTTCTCGCATACCAACATGGCATATCAAAGGAGTAGGTAACAATTTCACGGTGAAATACCTTCTCAAAATCAAATTTTAAAATATACCTATCCCACCAATTAGCATTATCAATTACTTGACGAATAATAGTCATGCTTGTGTCCCCGGACTTTTTATAAAGTTTTTTGGTTAAAAAGTCATCATAAGTTAACCAGGACAATAGCTCCACTGAGGGTTTCTCAAAGCCGTATTTAAATAACTCACCCGTCATTCACACCTCGTGATATATTGTTTATTTAAAATAACAAGTATTAGGAACAATACTATGATCATGATAATAGTATTTCGTAAAAATAGGGCATATTGACAATTGATCCCTAGCGCCTACGTGCCTCGGCTTGTCCGAGGCATCCAGAAGATGGTCAAATTAAAACCTATACTTCAACAAACCTCTAATACATTGATTGATAAGAGCAAACTCGTATTGTATGCGGTTGTGTCACCAAGGAGCTAGGTACCAATTGTCAACACTCCCTAGTTTAATTTATAAATCATTGAAAACATCTATTTATTATTGCCGTATTATAAACACAGAATAGATTTAAATGTTTTAACAAATAACTTAGTAAAAAAGAGACATTATATATCTAGATCATATCATTGACAATCAACCTGTATAGCTAGCCACTTAGAAGTACCCCACAAGGATCGCCAAATACTACATTTGATGCACTAACAGTACACGAATTATTACTGAGACAATTCGCCGTTACCACAGCAACAGAAGTAGCCGCATTACAAGCGGAAATAGCGTAACTACCACAGGTTCCAGTTGGTGTGCCATAACTTGCAAAATCAATTGACGTTAGAGTTGTTGGGCAAGTGATAGAAGCAATTTGCCCTTCATTTACCCTTTCGCACAATATACCTGAAACATCTACAGAATAAGCTCTAGCTCCCTTTTCTCCGTTACTATCAGTTGCTGTTATAGTGAAAGCATATGTGCACTCAAGTTAAAAAGTGGGTCGCTATGACCTGCTTTACTAATTTGACAGACTAACAAACTTGACAAAAAGAACAACGATATTAGGGTCTGTTGACAATTTGGTGCCACGGCCAAAAACCATGCTAATTTTCCCAAATTTCAGCTTGAGTTCGTTAAATAGAGCTGACTATTCGCCTCACTCAAGTTAAAATTTGTGCTAAATTAGCCTGTTTTTTGACTCGCGCACCCAATTGTCAACAGACCCTATAATTTTTTCAATATATTTTTCTCTTTAATTTCGATTGGCTATATGTTTGGTTGTTATATACATATAACTTAAAAACTAATGAAACTTCGATATATACATTTGATAATTCTGCGAGTACTCATCAGACTTCAAATATAAATCAAGTGCATCATTTATATCATCAAGGAGCTGCTTATCGTTTGGGTTAACAACAACACCATATCCAAAACCATATTTAATTGGTCCACCTACAACAGAAAATTTATTATATGAATTCTGAGACCAATACTGGCTCATTAAATCATCCATTAGAACCATATCAACATTTTTTTTACTCAGAGCATCAATCTCAAAGTTTTCTTGGGAGTACGGAACTATTTTAAGACTACCAATATTAAGGCTTTTTAATTGCTCTAACCATACTGAGCCAGACTCAACCCCTATTTTCTTATTTTCTAATAACTTTCTATTTAATGTTTCATTTTTCATAACAGCTGGTCCAAGAAACCTCGATGCACTAACTAAATATGGCTGAGACATAGAGACCTTGGATAAACGATTAAAGGTTATTATTATCGCACTCGCAGCAACGTCCATTTTCCCTGAGGCTACACTACTTATTAAATTATCAAAAGTCATTGGATGATAAACGCATTTTCTTTTCAAGTGACTACAGATGTAATTCATTAAATTAATATCAAATCCCATAAATCCGCTCTTTCCACTCCGAATTATAAACGGGGGCGAAAAATTTGATACTGCTACATTAAGTACCTTTGTATTATCAATTTCCTCAGATAAACTTTGAGGAGCAGCAAAAGATAGATTGTTTATAACAACAAGAATAACCAATATTGAAAATCTCAAAAAGGCTCGCACAATATTCATCCCTAAAATATACGATATACTCAATATTACACTAGAAGTTATATTCCATAAAGCCTAATTTATAATAGGGTCTGTTGACAATTGGTGCCGCGGCCAAAAACCATGCTAATTGGCCCAAATTTCAGCTTGAGTTCGTTAAATAGAGCTGGCTATTCGCCTCACTCAAGTTAAAATTTGTGCTAAATCATCCTGATTTTTGACTCGCGCACCCAATTGTCAACAGACCCTAGTATTTTGAATAACCAAAATTTTTCTAATAGGCAAAATATACAAGTTAGACAATAACTCTACTGAAATAAATATCTTTATCGTTTATTGCTTGTCTTTAGTTGTAAGGGTTAACAAAAACTGGCACAATCTCACAAAATTATTTTAAGACTAACGCATACGGATATGACTAGTTTATTTAAAGAAGCTCCACAAATACAGGAGCACACCATTGAAGTACAATATCACCATAAAGCCTTAAATGCCTGTGATAATGACTTCCCATATCGTACAGATATAAAATCTAATCTGGCAGAGCACTACTCGCAAATTGCTCATATTTATTACCGTGAGCACAACTTTGATGAAGCCTTGAAGTACTATCTAAAAGCTATTAATTACAATTGCATGCATTTTCAAGCACTTAATCAAATCGGTCTTATTTTAACTAAAAAATGTCAATTTAAACAAGCTATAACCTACTACCAACAAATAGTTGATCTAGCCACAACTTCCCCTAATCTAGAGCATAAAACAGACGCCTTATTAAGTATTGCGTTAGTTTATATAAAAGAGAATAGAGAGGGATATATTAGAAAGGCTGCAAAGTATATTGATTTAGCCCTTGATCTTGCTCCAAATGATAAACTAGCTTTAGAGCTCCTCCAAAAAATTGAAGATTTAAACCGTACTGAAGACTTAATAAAAAACACGCAAATATCTATATTAAATAAAAACTGGGCTGATGCAAGCAAATATATTAAGCAAGCAAAGCAAATTTCTCCAGATAATAGAAAGGTACTAGAAACTGATGAACGCTTACGGTCAATTATAGCAAACTTGGCCCTATCACAATCAACCCAAAAAATCATGTTTAACGTCCCGCAACAAGCAATTGACGAAGAGAAAAATAAACCTGTCCTACAATTTGAAAACTAACTACCAACAAAAACACGACAAGAAATAATACCGAATATTTTATTCACTTTGAAGCTTGCTACAAACCAACTGCCTGACAAATAATTGCACACGCTTAACTATGTTCAACTGATACTTTATTATTATCAAACAACAAATAATTAGTAAACTCTGGAACAAGATTCTTTAATAAAATAAGTAGCTCCTCACTTTGTTCTCTAGAGCATGCTATATCAATTAAATCTAGAGCATGTGATAGCTCATCCCAACTTATTTTTCTAAATCTTGCTTGGAAGAGCTTTTCATGATCAGTTTCAACTAACATTTCCGAGTCATGGAATAATTCTTCATATAGTTTTTCTCCCGGCCTAAGACCGGTATATCTAATTTGAATGTCTTGTCCGGGCTCCATTCCTGCTAATCTAATCATTTGCTCTGCTAAATAACTTATTTTTACAGGATCCCCCATATCTAAAACAAATATTTCACCGCCATTACCATTAACCATTGCTTGAAGAATAAGTTGGCTCGCCTCAGGTATGGTCATAAAGTATCGTTGCATATCTGGGTGTGTAACTGTAATCGGTCCCCCACTTTGCAGTTGTTGTTGAAATAAAGGCACAACACTTCCAGTAGATCCGAGAACATTTCCAAATCTAACGGTGATAAATTTCGTAGCAACTATTTGATTTAAGTTCTGACAATATATCTCAGCAACACGCTTTGTAGTACCCATTATATTAGTTGGGTTAACGGCTTTATCTGTAGATATCAAAATAAACTTATCTACATTAGCGGCAACACTCGCCTCCGCGACAATTTTTGTTCCTAAAATATTATTACTAACAGCAACTCTAATTTGTCGCTCTAACATAGGGACATGTTTATACGCCGCCGCATGAAAAACAACCTGTGGTTTAAAACTAGAAAATAGATTATTAACGCCAACAACGTCATTAATATTAATTAAAGCTAGATCAATACTAACTTCAGGAAATTGTACTTTAAACTCATTTTCAATAGCATATAAATTATACTCATTATTGTCTAAGATGATTAATTTTTTAGGCTTAAGACGCCCAATTTGTCGACACAACTCAGATCCAATTGAGCCGCCACCACCAGTTACTAAAATACGTTTATTTTGTATTGACGAAGATATAGTTTCCCAGCAAATAGTTACTTGATCTCGGCCTAACAGATCATCAATATTTACGGTCCTAAATGATTCAACATTTACCTGGCATGTAGATATTGCATTAACACTTGGCAAAGTTCTAAAAGGTACCTTAGCCTCCTCACAGTAATTAACAACACGTCTCATTAAACTAGAGCCTGCCGTTGCAATAGCAATAAATATCAAATCTATTTTTAAATCTTTAGTAAACTGCGGAATTTTATCAATACTTCCACAAACCCTAACTCCGTGAATATCAAGTCCATGCTTTCGAGAATCATCATCTATAACTCCAATTGGCATATAGATAGAGGATCTCTTCAAGTCTCGCAATAAGCTTTCTCCAGCTTGTCCTGCACCAATTATTAATACCCTCTTCACATCGGCCGGTTTTAAAAGATTATATCTTCCATCAAATATTTGTCTAACAACCAACCTTCCTCCACAAAGCAATGTAACTAACGATATAATATATAAAGGTAAAATTGACCTAGGTATATGGTTAAGCATAAGAAGGTAGGCAGCTGGTATGAAAATAACGCTACTAGTTAATACTGCTCGTAGAATTCTCTCTACATCATCAACTGAGGAATATCTCCAAAGACCTCTGTATACTTTAAACCGATAATAACAAGCTAATTGTAAGACTATTAATACATACAGAGAATCAGATGATTGCTTTTCAATAAGAGTATTAGGTAAAAACTGCATGTTATCGCGCAGCCAATAAGCAAAATACCAAGCCACAGGAATAGCCAAAATATCATAAGCTATTGTTGCAAGCTTGGCATATCTTTTAAAAATAGAAAACATACTTCAATCCTTTGAATCCTATATTGGATTATTACTATCAATAAATTGATGGTTTAAATTAAATTTAGTAGCTAGATGTTCGCCTAAGGACTGAATACCAAAACGTTCTGTAGCATGATGCCCACATGAAAAATAATTAATTTTAAGTTCTTGAGACTGATAGTAGGTACGCTCAGAAATTTCCCCGCTTAAATAAGCATCAACACCAATATCAGATGCATACTCAATAAAATCTTGGCCAGCACCGGTGCACCAAGCTATGGTTTTTATTTCGTCATTACCACCAAACAAGGTTATTGGCTTTTGTAATATTTTTGATATAACTTTTGTAAAATCAGATACGGTAACTGATTGGGATAAATCACCTGACCACATAATACCTGGTATACTATCTATTTCATGTTGGACTGTATTTTGCACTTTAAGAAGAGTTGCCAAACAAGCATTATTACCTACTTGCGCATGCGAATCTAATGGCAGATGATATGCGCACAAATTGATGTCATGCTCCATTAGTAATCCAAGACGTCTCCTCATCATTCCGGTTATTGTCGGCTTTTCACCTTTCCAAAAATATCCATGATGAACTAAAAGTAAATCAGCGCCGCTCGCCACCGCCTCAACAATTGCATCTTCTGATGCAGTAACTGCTGTGCAAATTTTACTAATATTTAGCTTGCCTTCAACCTGCAATCCGTTAGGAGCATAATCTTTAAATTTTTCACACTCTAAAAACTTTTGCAAATAACTAACTAACTCGTCTCTTTTAATCACTGATCAGAACTTCTTTTTATATCAGCACCTAACATTGACAGTTTTTCCTCAATTCTTTCATATCCTCTATCAACATGATATATACGTTCTACGGTAGTTTCTCCTTCAGCTGCAAGACCGGCTAAAATCAAACTAGCAGAGGCACGTAAGTCAGTTGCCATAACGGGAGCCCCAGTTAGTTTTTCAATACCTGTAACCATAGCAGTGTTACCATGCAAACGAATAATTGCGCCCATTCTTTGTAACTCTTGAACGTGCATAAACCTGTTTTCAAATATATTCTCAACTACTGTTGATGTGCCATTGGCAACGGTATTCATCGCCATAAACTGCGCCTGCATATCTGTTGCTAGTCCAGGATATGGTGCTGTTAATATATCAACAGCCGAAGGACGCGCACCATGCATATCAAGTGATACGAAATCACTACCTATTGTAAGGTCGGCTCCGGCCTCTTCAAATTTACACAGCATAGATAGCAAGTTATCAGGCTTAACTTTTTTTACTGTTACATGCCCTCTAGTCAATGCACCTGCAGCCAAGTATGTACCCGCCTCTATTCTATCTGGCATTACCGGATACTCACCACCAGACAACTCTTCAACACCTTCTATTTCAATAGTGTGAGTCCCTGCTCCAGTAATTTTTGCACCTAACGTATTTAAGAAGTTTACGAGATCTGTAATTTCTGGTTCGCGCGCAGCATTTTTAATAATAGTTTTACCCTTTGCAAGGGTTGCCGCCATGATAATATTCTCAGTACCTGTGACCGTCACTGTATCAAATACTAGAGTCTTGCCTTGTAGACGACCATTTTTACATCGGGCCTTTATAAAACCATTAGTTACAGATATATCAGCACCCATTTGCTTTAGTGCTTTAAGATGTAAATCAACTGGGCGCGTACCAATTGCGCATCCTCCAGGCAAAGATACATCAGCCTTACCAAAGCGAGCCAGCATTGGCCCTAAAACTAGAATTGATGCCCGCATTGTTTTAACGAGTTCGTAGGGAGCAACCAAGTCATTTACATCAGATGCGTCAACTTGAACATTCATTTTTTCATCAACAACTAATTTCGCTCCTAATTGACCCAACAACTCCATCATTGTTGTAACATCTTTTAGGTGTGGAACATTTGAAATTGTAACGTTATCACTCGCCAGTAAAGTTGCTGCCATTATTGGTAGAGCAGAATTTTTTGCTCCAGAAACTATGACATCCCCATTTAAAGGTTTACCACCATTGATAATCAACTTATCCATGTTGCTTCTCCCACTCAGATTTAGTCAACGTTTTCATTTGTATAGCATGAAGGTCACCGGATAAAATATGTTGATTCAAAACCCCGTAAACCCATTTTTGTCTTGCTACTTTAGATTTATCAATAAACAAATCAGATACAACTGTTAACTGATAGTGATACCCATCACCATCAGCTTTGACGTACTCGACTTCATCCATCACACTAAATTGCTTTTCTAGCTGAGTATTTGTTATAACCATTCTCAAAAAAATCCTTCAAATTTACGTAACTGTATTTAGGGTCTGTTGACAATTGGTGCCACCGCCAAAAACCATGCTAATTTTTGACTCGCGCACCCAATTGTCAACAGACCCTAATCACGATTCCATCTCACCTAAGTTATTTAACTCAAATTAAGATACCATCAATCCCACAAAATTCTGCTAAAGAGTGCACCTCTTTAGGTACTGCATAAAATGAATAATCTATATTTTTTTTATCACAGACTCGCTTGATTTCTATTAAAAGAGCAACCCCGGCGCTATCACATCGATTAACTTCACTTAAATCAAGTCGCAATTTTTTAATCTTGGCTTCTTTTATACCTAATAATAATCGATCCCGCTCCAATTTAACAGTGTGAACGGTTAGATCAGCAGAAAGCTTGAAGTCGACGCAATCACTCATAGTTTTTACACCGCCTTTTTTGTTTTATTCATTTTCTGTATTAAGGCACGCATAGACTCAGTTTTTAAACTAGCATTAAACTGCGAACGAAAACTTTGCAATAGGCTGACACCCTCAATACTAACATCATACACTTTCCAACCTTCTTTCTTAGCAACCAAACTATAACTCAACGGAATTTTTTGACCATTTGGACGATAAATTACACTGTTAACTTGTGTAAACCGTTGATTTACATCTCCCCTTAAAGGTTTAAACTTAACAGTTTCTCCGGAATATCCTGCTAATGGAACCGCATAGGTTCTAACAACTAATTGAGTAAATGCCGTAGTAAAGTCTTGCCTTTCCGAGCTAGATATTTTATTCCAGTTTTGTCTACCTAACACAGAACGGGACATACCTTGAATATCTACATGTGGTAATAAATACACAGTAATAGCTTTATTAACTATTTGTGGATCTGATTTTAGACTCCCTTGGTTATGCTTTAATGTAGCAATGATATTATTAGCTGAGTTCTCAAGCATAGGTACTGGGGACTCTTGTGCAAAAGTAATCTGTGCAAACAAGACGGCAATTAAAAATATGAATTTAGTTTTGTACATAAAACCACCTATTTATTAATATTGAATAGCAATTGTCCAATTAAATTCTCAAGTATAATTGCCTCTTGAGTCCGAGCAATAACGTCTCCTGACTGTAAATACGGATGACTTGCGTCTTCTGAGTCAAAACCAGGAACGATACTTATATAATTAGATCCCAACAATCCCTCTGTTAAGATCCGAGCAGAGGTATCATCATAAGGAATATGTTTATCCGATCTTAGCATCATAGTAACTTTGGCATTAAGTTGGTCGGGCTGTAGTTCGATATGAGCTACTTCGCCAACTTTTACTCCAGCAATAGTCACGGGCGCCCGAACCTTCAATCCTCCAATATTCGTGAAGTCTGCGGTAACTGGATATACTCTCTTAGAGTCAAGGTTAGTTATACCACTCACTTTCATAACCATAACAGTAAGTGCTAACAAGCCAAATATCATAAAAATACCAACACTAACATTTACATAGCGTTCACGTTGTTTATTCATTTACCAACCCCCAATCATAACTGCAGTTAACAAAAAGTCAAAACCTAGTACAGCTAATGATGAATAGACTACTGTCCTAGTAGTTGCTTGACTAATCCCTTCAGCAGTAGGTATACATGTATAACCCTGAAAAACGGCAATCCAAACAACTAAAAATGCAAACACAATACTTTTAATAATGCCGCTTACAATATCTACTCTAAAATCAACTGATGCTTGCATATTAGACCAAAAACTACCAGCATCTACTCCCAACCACTCAACTCCAATAAAGTAACCGCCATAAACGGCAACAGCCGCAAAAATGACACTCAACATTGGCAAAGCAATAACACCAGCTAAGAATCTAGGGTAGATAACTTGTCCTACCGGATCTACTCCCATCATATCCATGCTAGCCAGTTGTTCTGTCGTTTTCATCAACCCAATCTCAGCGGCTAAAGCAGAACCAGCCCTACCCGCAAAAAGTAATGCTGTAATAACAGGCCCAAGTTCTCTCGCTATACTTAAGGCTAGTAGTTGCCCCAACTGGCTTGTGGCACCAAATTTTTGCAAAGTATTATAACCTTGCAATCCAACTACCATACCAATAAATAATGCTGACACAATTACAATTAAACATGACAAAACACCAACAAAATATAGTTGATCACGCAAAGCTGGGCCAAGTCGGAGCAAATCTGGCTTTCGAAAAATCACCCGCAAAACAAACAATCCAGAGTTACCTATAGTTTGTAATTTACTAACTGTCTTGCAACCAATTTTTTCTACGGTATCAAGCATCTAATAGTTCCTCTGTAAATGACTTAGATGATGGATAATGAAATGGTACTGCACCATCAGCTTCACCATGCATAAACTGTTTAACTTCTGATTGTGATGATTGCATTAGCTCATCAGGAGTTCCTCTCGATATAATTCTTCCGTTAGCTATTAAATAGATATAGTCCGCAATAGAACAAGTATCTTCAACATCATGTGAAACAATAACTGTAGTTATATTCAATAATTGATTTAATCTTTTAATTAAACGAACCAATACTCCTTTAGAAATTGGATCTTGTCCAGTAAAAGGTTCATCATACATAAGTAGCTCTGGGTCAAGAGCAATTGTTCTTGCAAGTGCTACTCTTCTTGCCATACCGCCAGATAATTCAGCAGGCATTAATTTAGAAGCACCACGCAAACCAACTGCCTCTAATTTCATTAAAACTAAATCTCTTATCATATCTTCTGATAAGTCAGTATGCTCTCTTATTGGAAAAGCTACATTTTCAAAAACTGACAAATGAGTAAATAGAGCACTACCTTGGAATAGCAAACCCATTTTATGACGCATATCGCACAGTTTCTTATAAGTTAAGGAATGAATATCTTTACCATCGACTCTCACAGTCCCCTTATCAGGAACTACTAATCCACCTATTAAACGCAGTAAGGTTGTTTTACCACTACCACTAGGACCCATGATCGCTGTAATTTTACCTCGATGCACATTGATATTAACATTATCAAAGATAAGCCGGTTCTTATATCCAAAAGTTAAATTGGTGATTTTAACCAAATTATCATGCATGCAATTCATCCCTATACCAAGTGTTCTTCTTGAGTATATACCCGGGTATAGAATTATTTCCAATTACAAATGCTAAAAACACAAGTTTTTTAATATAAAGATTACAATTTGAGCATGTCGCTCTTATATTGAATGGAATTAGTGACAACTTTATAAATCCTTTTTCTTACTCATGAAATTCAAATAACTTGTATAGTTTGAGTATAATATATGCTAATATTGATACTAAATTAAGTAACAGACTAAACAATACTATGGACTATTGCAATCTTGGTTTAGCCGTAATTGAAACTGAAGCCCAAGCTATCTTTGAATTAACTCAAAAAATCGATAAAACATTTGAAGACGCATGTGAAATACTATTATCCTGCAAAGGCAGAGTTGTAGTTACTGGTATGGGTAAGTCTGGTCATATCGGCAAAAAGCTAGCGGCAACTTTTGCAAGTACAGGTACCCCGGCTTTTTTTATGCACCCAGGAGAAGCAAGCCACGGTGACTTGGGAATGATAACCAAACAAGATGTGGTTGTTGCTATTTCCAATTCCGGAACAACTCAGGAAATTTTAGTTTTACTACCAATAATTAAAAGACTTGATATACCGTTGATTTCTCTAACCGGTGATAATCAATCTATACTTGCCAAAGCATCTGATGTAAACCTAGATATAAGTGTTAAGCAAGAAGCATGCCCTCTTGGGCTAGCTCCAACAACTAGTACAACTGTCTCCTTGGTCATGGGAGATGCCCTAGCTATATCACTTTTAAGTGCGAGGGGATTTAGTGCAGAAGACTTTGCTCAGTCTCATCCTGGTGGTGCTTTAGGTAAAAAATTATTATTTAAAGTAGACGACCTTTTTCATCAAGATGAGAATTTACCAATTGTTAATCAAAATCAAACCATAAAAACCGCCTTAGTTGAAGCCACTAATAAAAAACTAGGAATGACCTGTGTTGTTGATGACAATGGAAATTTAGTTGGAATTTATACTGATGGTGATGTCAGACGTACTATTACAAACGATATTGATGTTAAAACGACCAAAGTATCTGAAGTTATGAGCCAAAATTGTAAACGAATACAAAAAGGATTGTTGGCAGCGGAAGCGTTATCCATAATGCAAAAACACAGTATTACATCTTTGGTCATAACAGATGAAAATAACCTAAAACCAATCGGCGTGATCCACTTGCATGATTTGCTTCGCGCTGGTATTTATTGAGATTTTAAATGAAAGAATTAGAAGCCAAAGCAAAAAAAGTTCGTTGTCTTATCTGTGATGTTGACGGAGTTTTAACTAATGCTCATATAACTATCGATACCAACGGTGTTGAGTCTAAATCCTTTAACATCCAAGACGGATTAGGGTTAAAGCTATTACTAAGAGCTAACATTGAAGTTGCCATAATAACTGGTTCAACTCATACCATTATTGACCACAGAATGAAACAATTAAATATAACCAACTATTTCAAAGGAAAAACTAATAAGCAAGATTCATATGACCAATTAAAAGCTCGACTAAACCTGCAAGATGACCAATTTGCATATATTGGTGATGATCTTCCTGATATAGCAATTATGAAGCAAGTTGGTTTTAGTATTGCTATCGCTAATGCAGTTAAAGAGGTAAAGCAAGTTGCCGATTGGAATACTGAGTTAAAAGGTGGGAATGGAGGTGTTCGTGAGGTTTGCGACTTCATTCTTAATTCACAAAATATGGCTGAGATAGCTCTTGAGAGACACCTAAACCAATGAATAAAATTAAATTCACAGGCTGGTTAGTTACATTGTTTGCCGTAATGGCATGCTCAACTTGGTATTACATCGACTCTTTTTCTAATATCAAAATCTCTTTTGATGGAGCTGATTTACGTAAATCTATTGATGCAACAATAACAGATCTATCTGTTAAAGAATTTGATGCCAACGGTGTTATGATAAACTTTCTAGAAACTCCATTAATAAGGCATGTACCTGAAAATAATACTCACTATCTAACAAAACCACATCTTATTATAAATCAAGAAGATAAAGCACCATGGGAAATAAACTCTCTAGAAGCTGTCGCCATGAGAGGTGGTAAGGAAGTTAAATTTAGTGACGATGTTGTTATCGTACAAAAAGAATACGGTAACTCAGAGGAGGTATCTGTATATACTGACGAAATAACTTACTTCCCTGGTGAAAAGTATGCTCTTACCCAAAAAAATGTTAAATTACTGCAAGGAGGTAGTTTTATAATGGCCACTGGAATAAAAGCTTATCTTGATGAAAGCAGAGTTCAACTATTAAGTAATGCCCGTGCACACTATGAGAAATCCCATGGTTAAAAAGAGACTTAAGCCCCATAAAAAACTAGTTTTAACTATTTTAACAAGTGCTTTTTTATGCACCAGCAATTTCTGTTATGCTCTAGATACCGATCGAAATGAAGCTCTTGAATTACAAGCTGACTCAGCGGATATCAATCAAAGCGGGCATGTCGGAACATACACAGGTAAAATTGAATTTGATCAAGGAACTACTCATATCAGAGCAAGCAAGGCAATTACTCACAGTAATGACAAAAATCAAATCACCAAAGCAGTACTTTATGGCGATAAAACCAGTCAAGCGCACTATTGGGCGACAGTATCTAAAGATAAACCAGATATGCACGCTTATGCGGACATAATTTATTATATCCCAGAAACAAATACTATAAAATTAGAAGGTCATGCTCGAGTAAATCAAGGTGACAACTCATTTTCTGCAGGAACTATCACCTACAACACTGCTACAAAAAATATAACCTCTTCCAATATGGATAAACAAAAAGATGGACGAACTGTAATTATATTCCATCCTAATGAGAATAAAAAATGACTAAACTAGCTGTTGAAAAAATCAGTAAATCATTTAAATCTAGAACTGTAGTTAATGATTTAAGTTTACATATAAACAGAGGCGAATGTGTTGGACTGCTTGGTCCTAATGGAGCAGGTAAAACAACCTGTTTTTATATGATAGTTGGCCTACAATCATGTGACCGGGGAAAAATTCTTATAAACGATCAAAACCTAACTAAGCTCGCAATGCACAAAAGAGCACGGCTTGGTATTGGCTACCTTCCACAAGAGGCATCTGTTTTTAGAAAGATGAATGTGCAAAACAATATTTTGTCCGTTTTACAATTAAGAAAAGATTTAACCAATAAAAAACGTAAAGAGTTATTAGAAAATTTACTAAATGAATTCAACTTAAGTCATTTACGCAAGAACCTTGGTATGAGTTTATCTGGTGGAGAAAGAAGAAGAGTTGAGATTGCTAGGGCCCTAGCAATTGAACCAAAGTTCATATTACTTGATGAACCTTTTGCAGGTGTTGACCCTATTTCAGTTATAGACATTAAGAAAATAATTCTTCATCTTTGCGATAAGCAAATTGGTGTTTTAATAACCGATCATAATGTCCGCGAAACATTAGATATTTGTCAAAGGGCGTATATAGTTAATCAAGGTGAAATTCTCTGCGAAGGAACACCAGATGATATTTTATCAAACCAAGAGGTCAGACAAATATATCTTGGCGAAGAGTTTTCATTATCATAATTATCAATACCTTAACTAACTGCTAATATCAACAGCTTGTAATTTAGGTACAGACTCCATATCGCATTCACATTGTCCAGATGACTCTGGAGGTTGTGGAACATCAGAGAATCCTTGAGGGAAACACACTGAAACATTCCAACCAATAGTATTTGACTCTGCTTTTTCTGGCAAAGCCCAAAACCTAATTGCTTTAAATACTTTCATTTCATCACCCTTCCAGAATTCTGGAGAAAACTTAGAAGACATGGAAAGAGTATCTCCAGGCTGGCAAGTAAAAGGTGCTCTAGCTGTTAGTTGACCTTTAGGAATAACTACATCTACAACTTTATTGCTAGTCTCGGCATTGAGTGCCGATATAGTCACATCATAATCCTTCCAACAAGAACCTTTGACGACAGTAATATAACACTGTACTGCTTGAGCCTGGCTTGATAACAACAAACAAATAGCAATATACTTTAAATATCTATACATATAATATCCTTAAATATTTGGGTCTGTTGACAATTGGTATCTATTTAAGTATTGGCTTTATTTGATCATATTGCAAATATTAAGGTCTTTATTTGCTGTTTTATAGCTTCGAAACACTCAAGTTATAATCTGCTTTTAAGTCGGTTTTGAACTATAAACATGACCATAAATATAACCGCTACGATCATGCAAAATATACCAAGATAACTAGCGTCTATTGCATAAACCATATTAGCCACCTCTAGGGATATTCCTTGTATACTCATGTAGATCATACTTAACAGAGCAGATGCAGTTCCCTTGGTAACTTTAGTGGTATATAGAGTCAAACGATAAATTGGTGAGGCACAAAATCCGAAGCCAAAAAAGTATATAATTACTCCAGGCATTAACCAAATGAAGTTATTCCCAAATATTATAGGTAGCAAGAATATAGATAGAACTCCTATAAAAGCAATACACCCACCAATAAGAGCTAGCTTTTTAAGGTCCACTTTATAAGTTAATTTTATCAATATAAAATTAGCTAATATAAAGGCACCAAAAACGGGAACTTGCCATTCACCATATTCTACCAAGGTCAAACCAGCATCTGTAACTAATATTGTCGGTGCTAAACCTATCCATGTTAAACAAGTAATACTTAAGAACCCAAAAGTTAAAGCCCCTAACATAAATCTTAAGTCAGTAAATAGTAGTTTATAATTTCTAGATACGTCTTTTAAAGAAATTCCCGAGCGAGCAATTATCTCGCCGTCACGCTTTGTTGCACCAACTGGCTCTGGCATATACTTCCACAATCCCCACAATGCAAGTAGGGAGAATGCGGCAATAATAATAAAAATATAATGCCAACTAAGAAAATTAGCTAAGAATGCTCCAGCAAGAGGACCAAGTAATGGAGCAATAACAGCTACATTAGTCATTACTGCTATTAAACGAACAGCATCTAGTTCAGAAAAAATCTCTTGTATTACGGCATAACCAATTACACTAATAAAGCAAAGACCCATACCTTCTAGAAATCTCATAACAATAAAATAGGTAATGTTTCCAGAAAAGGCTATTAAAACAGTACAGATAAAAAAGAAAGCCGCTCCGAATAACATAACTGGTCTTCTGCCAAACCTGTCTGAGATAGGACCTAATAATAACTGAAGACTCGCTCCTCCAAGAACATACATAGATAAAGATGTTGCAATATATATTTCTGATACATTAAATGATTGAACAACGTGGATCATTGCCGGCATAATCATATCATTAGCGATATATGTTAAAAACTCATACAAAACTAAAAACAAAGCAAAAACCATTGCCTGTTTTCTGGTAATATTAATTAGTGGTTGCGGCATTATAGTTCTCTGTTAGATAGCACTGTCTATGCTAATTTTATATATTGTACCAACTGTAGAATGACTATCGGCTAAAACATAGCCAACTACCTCTTTCAACGTGTTATCAACGTATATTAAAGGAATTAAATTCCTTTGCCATGGGCATATTTCTAAATCTTGAAATACTTTTTTTAATTTTTTACTATGTCCATTTTGTTGAATAACCTCTCCACCACTCCGAAACCTAATTTCCACAATACTATTTGGTGAAACCAAAACTCCAGAATTAGCAGGTGTTGCTGATAAGCATAGACCATAATCTAAACTAACGGGTAATGGAAATTTATCCCATACTACATTTTCTTGATTCAGCTCTTCCTTAGCTGAAACAAACAAGGTATTACGATAGCGTCTAATTACTGTTTTTTTCCATGATAAATACGGATTTGCATCTTGCCTAGCAAAGATAACATCATTAACTATCTTATCAAACACTCTAGAACTTGGAGACAATATGTTGTTTTTTTTCAACCAAACCCGCAATATATTAATCATACGTGGTTTATCATTAACTGGCAAATTATCTAGCGATAATTGAGAATTATTATCCTTAAGATCACAGCAGTCAATTATAGCCAAAGCATCAAGATTAACCTTTGCATCATCACATTTTTCAGCACATTCTGCGATGTTGTTAACAGCATTTGGCCACTTTTCACATAGAACTGGCATAACTTTGTGGCGAATATAATTTCGTGAGTGCTTTAAACTATTGTTACTATCATCATTAATCCAAGTCAAATTATTAGACTTAGCATATTTCTCAAGAGTAACCTTAGATGTTTTTAAAAAAGGTCGAAGTAAATCACCATACCCCAACTTTCTATTTGGTAGCATAGCCGATAAACCATCTACCCCTGATCCTCTTAATAAATGCAACAACAATGTTTCAGCTTGATCGTCTCGATGATGAGCAACAACCAAGCAGTCATTATTGGATATTAGTGATTTAAATATTTTATAGCGAGCATTTCGAGCTCGCTCTTCAATATTTGCATCATGAGGTATGTTAACTCTTGAAACAACAATTGGCACGCCTATTGATAAGCAATAATCTTCGCAGTGAGCCTGCCAGAGCTCTGCGTCATTAGAAAGGCCATGATTAACATGAACAGCCAGTATCTTATTTGTTAGAGTTGGGATACTGGCGAGTTTATGAAGTAGAACGGTTGAGTCCAACCCACCGCTATAACCTATTTTGATTGAGTCATAATCTTCAAGCTTTTCAATCCAGGAAGAGTCCAAAACAAGGTTATCATCATCTGCAACCATTTCTTTTATTCACAAGCACCCAATGCCATTAGCTTCTCATAACGGCTATTAAGTAATTCATCAACTGATAGAGTCTTCAGGGTTTTTAACTCTCCTACAAGCGCCTCTCTTAAAATATCAGCCATAGCAGCTACATTTCTATGAGCTCCACCAAGTGGCTCTTCTAGGAGCATATCTGCAATTCCATTATCAAAAACTTTATCCGCGCTTACACCCATAGCAGCGGCAGCCTCGGAAGCTTTACTAGGATCTTTCCACAAGATAGAAGCACAACCTTCTGGAGATATAACTGAGTAAACCGAGTATTGTAACATTATAACTCTATCACCAACCCCAATAGCTAGAGCACCACCAGATCCGGCCTCACCAGTAACAACACATATTACAGGTGTTTTAAGGACTGACATGTCTTGTAGATTACGAGCAATGGCCTCAGATTGATTTCTTTCTTCAGCACCTATTCCTGGGTATGCACCAGCTGTATCAATAAAAGTAATTATTGGTATTTTAAATTTTTCAGCCATTTTCATCAAACGCAATGCTTTACGATATTCTTCAGGTCTAGCCATTCCAAAGTTACGATATATTTTTTCCTTGGTACGCTTACCCTTTTGATGACCTATTACCATTATTGGCTGTCCATCAAATCTAGCTAGACCACTAATAATAGCTGGGGCACAGGAGTTATGCCTATCACCGTGTAGCTCTTGAAAATCTGTAAACAAATGATCGATATAGTCCGTAGTTTGCGGTCTTTGTGGGTGCCTTGCCATTTGCACTACCTGCCAAGGATCAAGTTTGGAAAATATTGATTTAGTTAACTCAACCACCTTTTCTTCAAGACGAATAATTTCTTCGTTTAAGTTAACTTCACTATCATTGCCAACCAAACGCAACGCTTGAATTTTTTGGTTTAGCTCTTCAATAGGTTGCTCAAAATCTAAAAATTGTAGGCTCATTCAATTACCCTAGTTGTACAAAATTATAAAAAGTAGCATAATTGCCCAAACAAATCAAAAAAGATGACCATTTATTGTGAAAAACACTTTGGTAAATGAGAATTTGCGCCCAAATGAGCATCAATATTCTCAATCTATATGCAATCACTTCCAACCATTTACTATTGACGATTGTAATTTATCTGAAAATCGCATAGATATATGGCAGTATCCTCTTACTAAGATGCTAGCAAATGCTGACGATATTTTAAGCGAAAGCGAGCGAGACAGAGCATCGAAATTTTACTTTGAAAGACACCGACGTCGCTTTAAAATCGCTCACGCTATATTAAGACTCATTCTCTCACGTTATCTACAAAATAAAAATCCTAATCAGCTGGAATTTACAGAAAATAAATATGGTAAACCAGAACTTGTAAACAACGTATCACTTAGGTTTAATTTAAGTCACTCTGGAGACTTGGCTTTACTTGCGATTGGTCAAAAACATCCTCTCGGTGTAGACCTTGAGACGTTCAGTAGTAGACCATACCAAGAAATAGGACAAGCTATGTTTTCAAAGACCGAAATCCAATCTTTAAAACATATACATAAAAGTCAGGTTCCCATAACTTTTTTTAGAATTTGGTCTCAGAAAGAAGCATTTATTAAGGCTGTTGGTCAAGGTCTGTCATACCCAACTCAAAAATTTGACGTTTTGCATACTCCTTCATTGGGAGAGGAAGTATATGATTTCCAAGACAACTCTAATTGGCTCATTACCTCGTTTATGCCTACCATCACTTGTTGCGGAGCTATTTGTTATAAAAAAGAAGTTAATAATATTCGCCATGTAATCTTGGACAATAGCATTGAACTTACTTAATGAAGAAATTATCAGACAACATGTTCTTCCACTTAAGTTAAATGACTTATTTGATATACATATATTACAATCAACTGATTCAACAAACTTATATTTAAAGCAATTTAGAAATCAATCTAAAATTAATATATGCTGCTCAGAGGCTCAAACAAATGGAAGAGGAAGATTTAATAGAGTCTGGTACTCACCATATGCAGAAAACATATACTTTTCATGCAGGTGGGAGTTTAATCTACCTATAAATAAACTATCTTCTTTAAGTATAGTAACTGGTATATCAATTGTCGAAGCTCTATCAATATTTGGCTTTTCTGATGACATCGCTATTAAATGGCCAAATGACATTCTATGGAAAAACAAAAAACTAGCCGGTGTTTTAGTCGAGTTAATGTGTGACTCATCAGGAAAAGTATCAGCTATTATTGGAGTTGGTTTAAATGTTAATACTAATACAAAGCTTACCCAAGAAGTAATAGACAAACCTTGGTGCTCTCTTTCGGAGGTTATGGGTCATAATTGTGATCGAAATATAATAATTAGCCATCTCATTAATCAACTATACATAAATATAAACTCATACATCCGCAATGGTTTCTCTGGTTTTATGCCTAGATGGAATAGTGTTGATTATCTATACGGCAAGGATGTAGTGGTAGATCAATTATCCCAAAAAATATATGGTAAATCTGCCGGAATAAGCGATTCTGGTGAGCTTATTTTTATTGATAAGTATAATAAAAAATCTACTCTTAACTCCGGGGAAGTATCATTACAAGAAGTGTACAATATCAAAAAGAATTAAAAAATTGTGAACTCATAAACCACCATCTCCACGCCAACCGGTAAATTGTGATCTCATAAACCACCCTCTCCTACTCCACCCGGTTTTATCCGGGTGGTCCAGAAAAACATGATTAGGCAAAGAAAATATTAGCAGCAACAAGGACAACAACTACAACAAGGACAGCAAGGACAGCAACAAACTTGTATAGCTGACCAAGAAGAGGACTTTTGACAGGAATTATTAAAAACTGAAAAAGACGACAACGACGTTAAGAGATCATGACTACCTAACGGCTTAATTAACTTATATAGCTGCTTTTCAATACTTAAAAAAAGACTTTCACACCTTTGTTCAACAGTATTATATTTAAACCTATCTTGTAGATTTAAAATTTTATCTGCTATTTCATGACGAAGTGGTTTTAAAAAATCCAAGCATAACCCTACAACATCTTGCTTTTTATGATTTGCACTCATCATTAAATTTAAAACATTATATTGATTTTTTTTCCTATCAGAATCCATATCAGCAATAGCATCTAACAGATAAACACATCTACCGAAATATTTACCTAGCGAAGATAATATCTCGGCCGGAAAATTAGAGTTGTATTTAGCATTTTCTTTTAGGATGAGTTGGTAGGATTTCTCGGTCGGTTCACAAGCTAAACTTAAATCCCCCCCTTTTTCTAACTCATTCACTCTATCTTGTTTTTGATAAGAAACTAATTTATCTAACAGATTCAATTTCTCAAGTGTGGCTTCTGCTTTTTTCATAATTGGTCGGTAAACTAGCGCTAGCGATTTATTTTTTAATTTTGGACTATCAATTGCATTATCATTAACTTTAACTCCACACGCATAACTTGAAACTGCAGCTAGAAATTGCTGATG
The DNA here is from genome assembly GCA_029213075.1 of Legionellaceae bacterium. Classification (GTDB taxonomy): domain Bacteria; phylum Pseudomonadota; class Gammaproteobacteria; order Legionellales; family Legionellaceae; genus 2-12-FULL-35-11. Next base: position 56,619 of record JARGPO010000097.1, read on the forward strand.
CTCTGAAATCTTATTCTTTCGACCCAAAGTCCCGCCTTTTGTACAGTTGTAACAAGAAAAAGCGTGATCAGTAGATTTTTCTGCTCCAGAGATAAGCCAATCAAGGGTCACAACATCATTAACCAAAAAAAGCCTGTTCCAGACACCCGCACCACTTGCAGAAAGAGCTGCACATAAATTGCAGTAAGTTAAATTATATAACTCCTTACAGTCTGCTGAAACATGTGATAGAGCGGGTTTTAATACACCAAACATTTTGTAAGTCCCATAAGATTTTACATGTAAATTATCACAGAAATAAGGCTTAAGAAAACAATTTTAAATTTTTTATGGTCAAGTCCAATTGTTGCTGCTTGATAAAAAATATGAATCCATCAGAACCTACCTTTCGCACCAATGTAGAAGATTTTTATAATTAGAAAAATTAATATCTACACGTTCAAGATCAGATGGCAAACCATAAATATCTAACGCATGTTTACCAAAATACACAATGATCCGTTGATGCACTTTTTTAACATTAGTCACAATACGATGCCGCTTGTCATCTGAGATGATAGTGACAACAGCAATCATATTCATTAATTCACTCACCTTACGCACGGAGAGACTTTATGTTGTCATATTTTTAAGCTCCTGCATGGCAACTTGGTTTGCCCTAACAATGAGTTTGTATTTTATAGCGAAATGATTTAGCTTGGTTCTAAATTTAAGCATTTCTAGTTTGTAGTAGGCAATCATAAAAGCAAAAATATGGTTACATTGTGTCTTCACAATTTTGGTTGGAGACTTTGCTAAGCTTGCATTTTGTTTAACTGACTTATGAAACTCTTCAATCCGCCACCGTTTCTGGTAAACTTCATAAAGACGTTCGGCGCTACTTTGTATGTCGTTAGAAATAAGATAGAGGACGCCTGTTGAGCCATTTTCGTTTTTGAATACTTTCTTCAGGAGCTTCACTGGGAAGTCTAGGCCTTTAAGCCAGACTGTGTAAGCAACATCCTCTTCTAACTCTATTGTTCTTACTTGTTGGTACCGTCCGTTATTGGCATCGTTTTGGGATAAAGCTAACGTGCGGTTAGACTTAATCCCTATGATAAACGACTTTTGAAGGTCATTATGGATATACGCCATATTGGCCTTCGAGCCATACCAGTTGTCAGCTAGTACGTGAGAAAACGCCACATTGTTTTTTACCGCTTGCACAATGATGTCTCTAAATAATTCGTTCTTGGATACAGAAGACTTTCTACGTTCTTTTTTAGTTTTCATATCACAATATCTAATGTCTTTTTTAATGACTTCATACCCTATTGGTAAGCTGAAATCTCCATAACGAACCATGCAGGAGAGGATATTAATCCCTTTTACAACATCACCTTTAGCATGAGAGTAGTGCCAACAGTTAACCTCATTTTCATCCGTGTAAGGTTTATCCTCGATCGTATCATCAAGAATTAATACTCCATCTGAAGATGAACGCTCTTGTACTGATGGTTTTACATATTGCCAAAGTTTTTTTGAACCAAAATCTTCCAAGC
>JARGPO010000005.1 GCA_029213075.1 Legionellaceae bacterium
TCATTAGTACCATTAATAGTTACTTCAACAGTAGTCGTTGTACCATCAGAACTTGCAACGGTAAATGTATCAGAGACACTATCACCAACATTTAAGCTATCGAACGCGTCATTTGCAACGTATGTCCAAACACCGTCTGTACCGATATTAAATGTACCGTTAGTACCTGCAACGTTAGTTTGAGCAACAAAGCTATCTGCATTATCAACATCAGAAACTGTGAGAGTTCCGCCAGTAGAAAGTGCCGCGTCAGTTTCAGAAAGAGTAGCAGTTGCACTACTTAAGTTGGCTGCGTCATTAGTACCATTAATAGTTACTTCAACAGTAGTAGTTGTACCATCAGAGCTTGCAACGGTAAATGTATCAGAGACACTATCACCAACATTTAAGCTATCAAATGCATCATTAGCGACGTATGTCCAAACACCATCTGTTCCAATGTTAAATGTACCGTTTGTACCGGCAACATTGCTTTGTGCAACAAATGAGTCAGCATTATCAACGTCAGATACAGTTAATGTACCACCAGTAGATAGCGCCGCATCTGTTTCAGAAAGAGTAGCAGTTGCACTACTTAAGTTGGCTGCGTCATTAGTACCATTGATCGTTACTTCAACAGTAGTAGTCGTACCATCAGAACTTGCAACGGTAAATGTATCAGAGACACTATCACCAACATTTAAGCTATCGAACGCGTCATTTGCAACATATGTCCAAACACCGTCTGTACCTATGTTAAATGTACCATTAGTACCTGCAACGTTAGTTTGAGCAACAAATGAGTCAGCATTATCAACGTCAGATACAGTTAGTGTACCACCAGTAGAAAGTGCCGCATCAGTTTCAGAAAGTGTTTCAGTTGCACTACTTAGAGTTGCTGCGTCATTAGTACCATTAATAGTTACTTCAACAGTAGTAGTTGTGCCATCAGAGCTTGCAACGGTAAATGTATCAGAGACACTATCACCAACATTGAGACTTTCAAATGATTCATTAGCAACGTATGTCCAAACACCATCTGTACCGATGTTAAATGTACCGTTAGTTCCGGCAACATTGCTTTGAGCAACGAATACATCAGGATTATCAACATCTGCAATAGTTAAAACACCGCTTGTAGAAATTGCTGCATCTGTTTGATCAAGCGATACTGTTGCACTGCTTAAAATTGCTGAGTCATTTGTACCATTGATGGTTACTTGCACCGTGGAAACTGTACCGTCAGTGCTTCGAACATTGAATGAATCGGATATACTATCGCCAATATTTAGAGAATCAAAAGCACTATTTGCAATATACGTCCAGGTTCCATCCTCCCCAATATTGAACGTACCATAGGTTCCAGCAGTATCCGTCTGGGCGATTATAGCTGTGTCGCTATCAGGATCTGTGACGGTAATGGTTCCGCTGGTGCTTAAAATAACATCTGTTTCTGTAAGAGATTCCGAGGAGCTACTCAAAGTAGACTGATCATTTGAACCCGTAATTGTGACTTGTACACTTGTGGTTGTTCCATCCGAGCTTTCAACGATAAATGAATCAGTTAAGCTATCACCAACATTTAGGTTATCAAACGCGCTATTTGCAACGTATGTCCATGAACCATTAGCTTGAAGATTAAAAACACCATTTGCGCCCAGAACATTAGTTTGGGCGACAAATGTTTCTGGGTTGTCTGGGTCAGAAATACTAAGAGTACCACTTGCTTGTAGTATGGAGTCTGACTCGTTCATCGCTATGACAGCTGTGCCTAGTTTTGCGGCGTCGTTGGTACCATTAATTGTAACTTGAACGGTACTTGTTCTACCATCTTCGCTACTTATGTTAAACGAATCTGATACTTTTTGTCCGACATTTAGGCTGTCAAAAGCATTGTTGGCACGAAATGACCACTGTCCGGTATTCGACAGAGTAAAAAGACCGTTTGTGCCTATTGTATTTATTTGTGGTACAAAAACAGCTGTTGAATCTATGATGGAGCCAGTTGCGATTAATGGGGAATTTGTTTCAGATAGTTGTGATTGAGTACTTGCCAGTTGCGGCAATACTAAAGTTGAGCTTGACGTAACAGTTGAAGCCGCAAAAGAGGATCCTGTGATAGCTGGGGCTGTAGCAAGAACGTTATCGACACCGATTTGGCTTGTGGGAATGGCGAAGCTATTGAGGGCAAAATTTCCTTCGAAGGCTATAGGTCTGCCTGTGAACGTTGCGGGGTTATGGATTACAGTTAATGAGGTGTTTGTGTTGGCGTCATAATTATCTTGTTGAGAAAGGGGACTGCTTGGTAGAAGATTATTTGATGATGAGTCAGAAGCAGATTCGGTTCCTGCTTCGGAGGCTGGAAGTACTTTACTGAGATCTATAACTTTATCACTAGAAAAGTCTAGAAGATATGGTATGTTATGTGCTCCAAATACTAGCTGTCCAGCCTCATCGAGACTGTAAAGTCCGCTAAATAAATGTAAGTATTGACCTCCAACCGAAGATAGTTGGAGACCAGTTCCATCCATAAGCCTCATCTCACTTTCAGCGTTGCCTGTTCCCTGTTGATTTAATTTTGTATCATCATTGTCTAATTTAGAACTTTCACCAACAGGTACTGTATGTACACCTGGAATGTTCATCAAATATCCCTCTTTATATTACTCCCTAAGAAAAATTACTGCTGTATTTAGTTAGCTTGCCACCCAAAATAAATTGCAATAATCACAAGTATTCCGTTCTTTTTATATTGGTTCATCCACAACCCCATATACTTCTATTATAGCAGATTTTAGTATCTTTTTGGGCAAAAATAGCAATTAATTTTATTGTGTATATCAGCAAATATATCGATATTTCACACTAAAATATAGTCTAAAAAAATGATTCTCTTGATGCTATCTCATAAGCGGTGTACATTTACCTATATAAAATTTTTATTTATTAGCGATAACAATGCGTATATTGAAAGTGCTTCTAGTTGTACTTATTATCACATTAGGAAATTCGGTTGCGTTTGCACAAACTCTAAAAGATGCTGTGGAGCAGGCTTTGGCCTCTAATCCACTAATTATGTTAAATAGGGCACAAACACTTTCTGCAAAGTCTGACATTAAAGTTGCGAAAGGTTCTTTGTATCCATCTATTGATATGAACTCTGCATACGGAAATGAGTGGACTTCGAGTCCATTTACCATAGACTTGGCTGGTGATGTAAGTAACACTTTGTGGAGAAGAGAGTTTTCTGTTTCTATGACGCAAAATATATATTCTGCCGGGGCTATAATTGAGGGAATAAATAAAAACGTTTCTATTTACAAAGCTAAAAACTATAAGACATGGGAAGCAATTAATGAAATTTCTTTAGGGGTTGCCGTGGCTTATATGGATGTTTTATTAAGATCAAAATTAGTTGAAATTGCAGAAACAAATCTTGCTGAGCATGAACGGTTGGTTAATTTAATTAGGCAGAGAGGTGAGGCTGGGGTTGCAAGATATGCGGAACTTGATCAGGGTGAATCTCGTCTTGCTCTTGCTGATTCAAATTTAATTAATGCTAAGGGTAATGAGAGAGAGGCTAGAGTTCGATTTAGAAAAATTGTTGGTGATTGGCCAAATGATTTAGAAAACCCAGTTTTACCGACAGATGACGCATTTCCTAAGGATTTAGACGTGGCTGTTAGAGAGGCATTTAATAATCATCCTATAGTTAGATCTGCAAATGAAGGAATTAAACAGGCAATAGCACAACGCAAAATATCTAAAGCGGCTTTTTATCCACAGTTTGACGCAGTATTTACTATTTCTAGAAATAGAAACTTAGATGGTGTTCCTGGAAATAATGAAGAGAATGTTAGCTTAATTCGCATGAAATATAATCTTTTCAAAGGTGGGAGTGATCTTGGCCGTTTGCGAAAGTCATCATATCAAGTTCAAGAAGCTTTTGAGGAAAGAGATCGCTCTATGATTGATGTTAGAGAGCGTGTTCAGCTCGAGTATAATACATGGGAAGCTAGTCGAAAGAGGACAGTTGTATTGTCTGATTATATTCGCAGCATTGAGAAAACAAGAATGTCTTACTTTGAGCAATTTAAAATTGGCCAGCGAACATTCCTTGATTTACTTAACTCACAAAATGAGGTGTATCGATCTAAAAATGATTATTTGCAAGCTAGTCGTGATGAAATAAATGCTCGCTATAAAATATTAAACAGTATTGGTCGTCTAGTGTCATTTTTTGCTCAGCAAAAAGGTGACGATTTGTATAGAACCCCTGTTTTCGAGCTACCAAAAGCTAAGAAAAGTGTAGCAGATTTCAATAAAGATGTAACAGTTACATCAACTGAATCAAAGCAACGTGCGGCAGTGACATTTGATTCCCAAGAAAAATCCGTGGCTGCTGTTGATTCGGGTGAAAAATTATTCACACCATCGGGTAGTATTGCTTTGCCTAAAATAAAGGTTGACTTGCAAGATGACTTTGCAGCCAAAGATGCTGAAAACACAAGTGTCTTGCCTGTTGTTAGTGATCTGAATACAGAGCCTAAGCAAGCTGATATTGATGTTAGATATGTTGTTGAGTTAAGTGGTTTTAAAAACGCAGGTCTGTCTAAGCAAATGTCTAAAGTGCTTGTTAGAAAGGGATATCGCGCTATTGCCTTTGTTGACAATGAAGCCGATTTAAATATGTCTCATGTTTTAGTTGGTCCATATAAGACTGAGGTTGAAGCGCATGAAGCACTTGAAAAAATAGTTAAGACAAACAAAGTTATTGGGATAGTTAGGAAAGTAACTCCTAAAGATCCATATTCAAAGACTAAAGCTGAATGAGTAAATTCATTAAACTGAACGATTTTTGTTTTGAGTCTAGGGGAAAGTTGTTATTGGTATTTATTACTATTTTGTCTATTTTATCAATAGGGTTTGTTGATAGTTATGCCAATGAAACGCAGTCAAGATTAAAGGCTAATAAAGTTCAGTTAAAGTTTAAAAAAGACAGAGCTGCAGCAGCCCGGCTCAAATCTTGGCGAAATTTAATGAAAGATAAAAGGCCAAGAAAGATATCTGTACTGTTAAAAGAGGTTAATGATTTTTTTAATCGCCTGCATTATGTTTCAGATAGTCAACTTAACCAAAAAGCGGATGTTTGGATGACACCGTATGAATTTTTAGCTGATGGTGGCGGGGATTGCGAAGATTTTGCTATAGCCAAATATTTCACTTTGGTGATAATGGGCGTACCAGAAAACAGATTGAGGATAACATATGTAACTATTCCGACAAGAGGTTTGGCGCATATGGTACTAACCTATTACCCAACCCCAGATTCAGAACCATTTATTTTGGATAACTTGACCAATGAAATATTACCGGCATCGCAAAGATCCGATCTGGTACCGGTTTATAGTTTCAATAGAGGTAAATCTTGGTTACAAGATAGGATGGGTAAATCCAGGGAGTATGGTAGACCAAGTGATTTGAGTAAATGGAGAAACTTGTTGCGCAGGTTTAAAATGGAAGAGGATAATTAAATGACACTTGTAAAGAGAACAATATCAATAATGGTGATAGCTCTGGTACTGATTTTCGTGTGTACTTTTTTTATAGCGATTAATCATTCAAAAGGTTATTTTGAGGAGCAATTACAAAATAATGCAAATGATAGCGCTACATCATTAGGATTATCTATTTCTAGCAAGGTTAATAGTAAAAAAGATACTACACTAATGTTATCTATTATCAGTGCTACTTTTGATCGGGGATATTTTAGTAAAATTTCGATATTAGATAACTCAGGAAAGGAAATAGTTAGTAGGTTTTTAAAAGACGACTCTCAAAAAGTTCCTAAATGGTTTACTGATCTATTAGCAATTAAAAACCCTCCTCAGTCTTCATTAATAGTTAAAGGATGGATTCAGATTGGCAAGGTTGTAGTCCAAAGTGATTCTCAAGTTGCATACCTGGCATTGTGGGATACGTTTCAGTATTTGTTTTTCTTATTTTTGTTAGTGACTTCTCTTATAGTTATATTAAGTATTATTTCAATTAGAATAGCATTTAAACCATTGACATTAATTACGAAGCAAGCTGAAGAAATAGGTAAAAAGAATTTATATACACTTGATAGAATTCCTAACCTGCAAGAGTTAAAAACTTTAACATTAACAATGAATTCGATGGTAGTAAAATTAAAGTCATTCTTTGCTGCGCAAATTGAAGAGGTTGAAAAATTACGGTCGGAGGCTTATCAAGATGGTTTAACTGGTTGTGGAAACAGGCGCTATTTTTTCAGTATGTTTACTCAATACTTAAGTGATGCTAGTTATTTTTTACCAGGATATCTATTTTTATTTCAAGTTTTTGGGTTGGCCGAATTTAATAAAAAAAATGGCTATCAGGCAGGGGATCAAATTATTTGTGACATAGGTCGTATTTTAGATAAAATTTTTGCTCATAAGCATAAATTTTTATTGGCAAGACTAGATAATCCAAGCTTTGCCAGCGTAATTCTTGAGCAAGACAGAGATGTTCTTGCCAGTCTAGCTGAGGAGGCATGTGAAAATATATATCAATTGTTCAAAGATAATGGCCATGAATTAAGTTGTTTTGTTGGTATCGTAAAATGTAAGGTTGGTGATGATGCGAGTAATATTATTTCTGAGGCCGATAAACTTATAAGGTCTTGTCAGTCATCAAATAAACATGCTTATCTAATTAAAGAAGAGGATAATAGTTTAGATGAGTATTCTAATAATTTGTGGCAGAGAAGAGTGGAAGAGGCTATAGATAAGGGCAAGTTTAATTTTTATAGTCAACCGGTTAGGAGTAATAAAAAAGAATATCATGAAGAGTGTTACATTAAACTTTTAAGTGGTGGAAAAGAGATAGCTGCGAGCTTGTTTTTTCCTATTGTAGATGAGTTTTCATTAGGTGGGGCAATAGATCGATTAGTTTTAAATGGAATTATTAAATATTCATGTGAGAGTAACTTCACTATAAACCTATCAGATATGACTGTATCTGATATAGAAGTACAAGATCTTTTTATTGATATTATAAAAGATTTAAAAAAGAATGGAGAGGTTAATCTTAGCTTTGAGATTAGTGAATCGACACTTGTTGAAAATATGGAAAAGGCAAAATTATTCATAGATAAGGTTAATGCCCTTGGTTGTTCTGTAGGTCTTGATAGAGTTGGAACAGTTCTTACTCCTTTATCACATTTAAGTGAGCTTAATTTAGCATACTTGAAGTTAGACGGCAGTTTGACAAAGAATATTGAAAAAAATACAGTGCAACAAGATATGATTATTAAGTGGGTTAGTTTAGTTGAAAATCTAGAAGTGATACTTATTGCATCAACTATTGAAACAGAAAGCCAATATAACTTTTTAAGCAAGCTTGGGGTTAAATATTTTCAAGGGAACTACGTTCAATCTCCTAAGCTTATCAGCAAATAGTATGTTTGCTGAGGTAAGGGTTGTTATAGTACTACCTAGATGAGAGATATACGATAGTTTAAAATACAAAACAACCATACTAGTATCAAAAAATACACTTATCTGCCAGGCACTCAGGGCAACCGCATCTTAATTTTGAACACTTATTCACTGAAAAATTTGTCATTGCGAGCATCGCGAAGCAACCCAGATCTATACCTCATTAAAACACCGAGCTGGTTTGCTTCGCGATGCTCGCAATGACGACATTTGAGTTGAATTTGCAGCATAAGATGCGTTTGCCCTGGCCAGGCACTTGTATCTTGAACAATAATTATCGTAGTATGAGAAACAACCTATTTTATCAAGTGACTCTCGTCATGTTGAAGATGCCACCTCATTTTACCTTGAGAATTATTCTAGCTTTATTTATTGGGGCATTATTCGGAGTAATTTTGAAAGTTACGCCAATTAATGAAACGTTACGAGTTATTCTTGTAGATGATGTCTTAAATACTGGTGGACGGCTTTTTATTAGTTTATTAAAAATGCTGGTGGTTCCAGTTGTTTTTGTATCTTTGGTTTGCGGTGTTAGTTCGCTTGGTAGTGTGAAAATGCTTGGGCGAATTGGTTTGAAGACCTTTGTTTTGTATGTATTTACAACGGTTATCGCTTTAACTATTGGTTTATTTGTTGCAAGCTTTCTTAATGTTGGCAGTAGTGCAGAATTGCATGCTACAAGCAATTTTGTCTCTGTAGCACCACCTTCCTTAAAAGATGTTGTTATAGGCCTCGTACCAAGCAATCCAGTTGAGGCTATGGCATCAGGAAATATGTTGCAATTAATTTTCTTTTCTCTAGTTTTAGGTATGTCAATGACCATGTCTGGTAAGCATGGTAGTGCAATAAGAAAATTATTTTTGAATTTCAATGAAGTTTTGATGAAACTTGTCTTCATTGTCATGGTGTTAGCTCCTTATGGGATATTTTTCTTATTAGCATCCTTATTCGCTCGTCAAGGTCTTAGTGTTCTTCTTGAGCTATTGCAATATTTGTTAGTGGTTGTGCTTGTTTTATTTATTCATCTTTTTGTTTCGTATGGGTTAATGCTTCATTTTTTTGCGAAGCTAAATCCCCTGCGATTTTTTAAAAAAATGTATGACGCAATGTTGTTTGCATTTGGAGTATCAAGTAGCAATGCATCAATTCCTATTGTTATGGAAACGGCCGAGAAAAAGTTAGGAGTTCAAAACTCAGTTGCATCTTTTGTTATTCCACTTGGCGCCAGTATTAATATGGATGGAACGGCAATAATGCAAAGTGTCGCAACTGTTTTTATTGCTAATGTATATCATATTGACATAGGCCTATCTGGATATTTAACGGTTGTATTTATGGCAACACTCGCATCTATTGGCACGGCAGGTGTTCCTGGAGTAGGATTAATTACGTTAACAATGGTTCTTCAGCAAGTAGGTCTTCCTGCAGAGGGTATTGCCTTAATTATTGGCGTAGATAGAATAATAGATATGTTGCGAACAGCTGTGAATATTTGTGGGGACTCCGTCATCTCTTGCCTTGTTGCTAAGAGTGAGAATTTATTCGACACTGACATTTATGAGTCAAAGTAGGTGCAATAGTTATACAAACACTCATGGTGTTCGCTAACTATTTCATCCTAATTGAGATCTATATTTACGTTTGCAGTGACTGCATATCAATTACAAATCGATATACTACATCACCATTTATTACTCGCTCGTATGCTTCATTGACTTTTTGGATAGGGATTAGCTCTATTTCTGCTGTTATTTGATGTTTTTCACAATGATCTAACATTTCTTGAGTTTCTGCTATGCCACCTATTAATGAGCCACTTAAATTTTTTCTATGGATCATTAAATCTGTTGCTGATATTTGATGAGGTGTTGGAGAAAGTCCAAGCATACAAAGAGTTTTTTCAGGTTTTAATAGTGCCATATAAGTCGAGACATCATGTGCTAGGGCAATGGTATCTAAAATAAAATCCAAGCTATTTATATGGGCTAACATTTCAGTCTTGTTTGTTGATAAAACTGCGCTATCTGCTCCGATCTTAATGGCATCATCCTTTTTTTTAGGGGATGTTGTGAAAACGATTACCTCGGCACCAAGTGATTTAGCTATTTTCACAGCTATATGACCAAGTCCTCCTAACCCAACGACGCCCACCTTATCATTCTTGCCAATATTCCAGTATTTTAATGGGGAATATGTGGTGATACCTGCACATAATAATGGTGCAATAGTTTCAGGTGGAAGATTACGAGGCGCACTTAAGACAAATTTTTCATCAACAACAATGCAGTTTGAATATCCACCTTGTGTGACATTGCCATTACTTTCAATACTTCCATAGGTAGCCGTTGCTCCTTGATGGCATAGTTGCTCCTTATTATTAGTGCATTGCTCGCAACTTCCACAGGAGTTAACGAGGCAACCAACACCAACAAGGTCTCCTATTTGATGCTTTGTTGCAGATGCGCCAACTTTTATTACTTCGCCTATTATTTCATGCCCTGGAACAAGAGGATAATTAGCTTTTCCCCACTCACTGCGAACACTATGAATATCTGAGTGACATATTCCACAATAGCTTATTTTGATAAGTACGTCATTCCTATTTAACTCTCGCCTATCAAAGTTAAGCGGTTGAAGTGGGCTTTTCGCATCAAATCCAGCATAACCATGTGCTTTTATCATAGTATCTTCATCCTTTCATCAGCGCTGTATAATATAAGTGGCTGTTATTACACATTTTTAAAAAAAATAATGTTTTATTAATACTGTCCTATACTCAACTGTAAGTAAATAATAATGTTATGGTATTTTTATGTCTGATTACGCCCAAATTGAGAGGTTACTAGAAAAAAACTTGAGTGCCAGTGCCGTACGTCGTGGAACTAGTGCTTTTCGGTTTGGATTGATCCCTGAAGGTATATCAGATCATTTGCCTATTAAAATTGAGATAAATAAAGAAAGCCCATCATCAATAAAAATGATTAGTTGGAATTTATTAGCGGCCCCGCATTTATATAACAACTTTATGAATATTACCGGCACAAAGGACTTGTTAGCTCGTATTAAGGATGATAATAGCTATGCTGGTAGTGTAGAGAATAATAAGCTCTATTATTATTTTTCAGAACTTGCAGACTTCCTGTATGAGCAAAATCTTAAAGGAAATATCATAAATATTACCGAGGATACTATAAATAAATTTACTTCGTTATCTAGCCATGGATCTTTATTAACAAGGTCTAAAAACACTTCTGATGAAATAAAAAAGTCTGAGATGGTTGTTCAGTCTAGAGCGGAAATAGCTAATATATTATTAAATCCAAATGATGAAAAAGCTCATGAGTATAGATTGGCCATTCAGCATAGTGTTGAATTAATTCATCATATAAAATCTCAATCTGGAGCTTTGCACTGGGATAATAGATATAACCGTCTCAGGGAAAATAAAAGTTTAGTTGCAGAGTTAACGGCCGGTGATTTTTTATGCTTGCAAGAATGCACCGACCCTAATGATATACAACGTCTACTACCAGGTAAACGAGCTATCGTTCACGCGGTGAGAGTCGACCTAGGTGATTTTAAAGATTTAAATTACGAAATGGCGTGTTCTTCTGAAGGAAGAAGAAAATCTTCACGAGATCACTGCGCTATTTTTTATGATGATACTAAATTTGAGCTTGTAAACGTTGAAAAAGACGGTATACAACAAAATCCTATTCGCTCCGCACTACATAGAAATAAACCATTTATTGTTGCGCGATTTAGAAATATAGAAACAGGTGAGGAATGTATTGTTGGCTCTATTCATCATCCAGGTGGCGATAAGGCTAATTGTCTTGATGAAATAAATCAGGCTGCTCAAAGCCTATATAATGAAGGTGATATGCCGATTCCATTTTACTTGTCTGGTGACTACAACCATACAGAAGATGTTTTCTCAAATGAGGATGGTGCGTCATTTCAGATGATATATCCTGACGCCGAATATGGAACAATGGCTGGCTCTGATTATGAAAATGTTAATCGCAGTATTGATGCGGTAATGACAAGTTTTGATGCTGATAACGTTGAAGTTAGTCGACTTGATTGCCTGCAAGTATCTAGGCCTGCAACAACGCCAATCATTGTTAGATTTGATAAAAACAATTATTATAGATCAGCTGTTCGTCCTAGCCTTCAGCCACCAGTAGAAAACTTTGTATCATATAAAAAAGGGTTAGAGGCAATTAAGTCCTTAGGTGAAAATGATGCAGAGTATAGTCCTCGAATAAGCTTGTGATGCATTTAATTAGGAGAAATAGATGGGAACATTTAGTTTAAAAGGACAAAGCCTACATACATATGGAAGCTTGCCGGAGATTGGCGAAAAAGCTCCTAACTTTGTCGCCACAAAGCCAGATCTTTCAACGGTTAGCTTAGAAGAATATGCGAATAAATGTGTGTTAATAAATGTTTATCCAAGTATTGATACGAGTGTCTGCTTTGACTCTGTAAAAACCTTTCAAAAATCCGCCGGTATAACTGATAACTTAGTTACCTTATGTATTTCAATGGATCTACCTTTTGCATTGAATCGTATTGCAAAAGGTTCCAAGTTAGATGATATAATATTGTTATCTGACTTTCGAAATCGTGAGTTTGGTGAGCTTTTTGGTTTGACCATTGCTGATGGCTCTCTTGCAGGATTACTTGCAAGAGCTGTAATTGTTTTAGATAAAAATCATCATGTTATTCATTCCGAGCTAGTTTCAGATATTTCTAGCCCACCTGATTATAAAGCTGCATTGCAATCTCTGGATAATATCTGACTTTTATTGTCTGGGAGCGCGACTATTGTATGCGGCAACGCGAGCACCCCAGTCAAGTAAGTCTTTATTGCAGTCATCCTTATCAATAATAACTTCAATAAAACATAAGCAATCAAGAGTTGGTAGCAGTGCCATAGCATCTAGCAACTCTTTATAAGTTGATACTTTAAATGCTCGAGCCTTGCAGGAGTCACCATTAAAAGTTGCAACTAGATCTTTGTATTTCCAATTATTTAGAACATTGTATGGGCCATCGTGAATTTGTACCTCGATACCATAACTTGAGTTATTCATTAAAAAGATGATTGGCTTGTAATTATATCGAATGAGAGTGGATAATTCCTGGGCTCCCATTTGAAATGATCCATCACCAATTAGTGCGATTACTCTTTTTTTATTATTTAGAGCTGCCTGCATACCCAATAGAGCACCTACAGACCAACCAATAGATCCATATTGCATTTGGATTTCGAATGGACAATCTTTAGGTAGTTGAAGACCTAAACCATTAAACCATGAGTCACCAGTTTCAGAAATAACAGCATAATCAGAACTAAGCATGGACTGAATTTGTTCAAACAAAAACCTAGTTGTTACTGGCTGTTTGAGGTTTCCTTGTCTTTTATAAATAGGGGTTTTTCCAGAAATACGTTTATAAGTTTTTAAAGAGGTGTCGTTTATTTTAAGTCGTGTTGATAGACCATCTAGAAAATCACACATAGTAATACCTGTGTATACTTGGCCACAAACAGATACTTTTTCTTCATCTAGAACAATTAGTTTTTTAGGGTTTATATTACACACATGTCCAACTGTCGTGTAATCGTTGAAATTAGGCCCAACGAATAAATATATATCACTCGATTCAACTATTGCAGCACAGCCAGGGGAGCTAACAGGTCCCCAGTATACACCAATATAATTTGGGTGAGATTCGCAAACAAACCCCTTTGCATCTGGCATAGCAGCTAGTGCATATTTACTTTTCTGGCTAAGATGTTCAACTTTCTTGCATGCTCGCCATGGTCTTATTTTACTGCCAGCAACTATAACCGGCTTATTCGCATTGTTTAATAGTTTTGCAGCATCGTCAAGAGCGGCTTTTAATGCTGATGAGTCGCTAACTCTTTGCCTATTTAAGGATCGTTTAGTTGGCGTTGACACGGCAAGACCTGGGATATTACAAGCTATTTCAATATAGACAGGTTTTTTAGTTTCCATAGCAATAGCAATGGCCTTATCAATTTGCGCTGGGGCATCTTTTGGTCTATGAATCCAAACCGTATGAGCTGTCACATACTCAAACATTTTGCGAACATAATCATTACTTTCTGTAGCCAGTGTATGATGTAGTATTTCTGCATCTTGAATTGAGTTGGTATTTGGTGCCCCGGCCACAACAATAACAGGTAGGTTTTCACTATAGGCTCCCGCAATCGCGTTCACAGCACTTAATGCGCCAACTCCAAAAGTAACTATTAGTGCGGAAATACCGTTTATTCTCGCATATCCATCTGCAGCATATCCTGCGTTAAGTTCATTACAACAATTAATCATTTTCAGATCTTGCTGTTTTAATAATTCATCTAGCAAAGATAAATTATAATCTCCAGGAATAGCAAAGTAAGACTCCATTCCTACTTCTCGAAGCCGCAACGAAAGATATGTTCCTACTGTGGTCATAATTAACCTTGTTTGTATTGTTATCTTGTAACTATATAATTAGTACAGTTTGTTCTATTTGTAAATAATTAAAGTTTTAATTATTAATCCGTTTTATAGAAATATCCTCTAATTTCGTCACCTCTGTTAACACTAATTTAAAATTGCCCCCCGGAGATGTCTCGACAAGCTCGACATGACTAGAAAGGATCTCATGCATTCCTGTCATTTCGATCAGAACGAGAAATCCCCATTCGTTTGCAGTAGCTAATTTTAGAAATTATAACTTTTGATATGCAGGGTTATTATCTTTTAATGTTTCTGCATGGTAGAGTATTTTTAATAGTAAATTCATGTCGGATAATCTTAATGGGCATTGCCAGATCCAAGCATATATATGACATACTCGGCCTTGATAGCGTAATTATAAAGGGCATGAAATGAAGAAAAAACTACCGATTCTTATGTCGTTTGTTATTTTTACTTTAACGGCGTCATTTTATTTCTATGATTATTTTCTGCAAGTGGCTCCAGGGGTTATAGCTAAGAGTTTAAAAATAAGCTTTTCTATTGGTGCAGTAGAACTGGGTGTTTTATCGGCATTTTATTATTTATCTTATACGGCAATGCAAATACCAGCAGGTCTTTTGTTTGATAGGTATGGTGGGAGAGCTGTTGTTTTTTGTGCAACATTTGCGACAAGTTTAGGAGCTCTCCTTTTTGGTCTATCAGATAGTCTTATTTGTGCGGCATTGAGTCGCCTATTAATAGGAGCTGGTTCTTCTTTTGCTTTTTTGGGCGCGCTTTATTTTGCCATGAGATGGTTCCCAGGTCGTTATTTTGCAACCTTAGCAGGTATGACTGCTCTTATTGGAAGTATTGGGGCAGTGTTTGGTGATGGTCTTCTTGGTTATATGCTTAAATATTTCGGTTGGCGAAACTCAATGATTTACATCTCTATTTTTGGGTTTGTTTTATCTCTTGTTATTGGTGGAGCAGTTAGAAATCATCCTTATGATGATAAAGTTTTGACAAAGGATGAGAGTAGAGAAAGTCTATATGGGGAACTGCGATATTTGTTTTCTCATTCGCAAGTATGGGCTCTTGGGATTTATGGATTTTTAACTTGGTCGGTTGTTAGCGCTTTTGCTGTGTTATGGGGGATTCCTTTTTTAAGGAGAGCTTATGATATGACTTTAATTGACGCATCAATTGGAGTATCAGTTCTTTGGGTGGGTGTTGGTCTTAGTAGCCCGCTTATTGGTTGGTTTTCAGACTATATTAAGCGGCGAAAATTAATTTTAATAATTTGTCCTTTATTTGCCCTTGTTTTATATGTAGTTATTTTATATGGGGAAAAATTTTCTATACCAATTATATATACTTTGTTGTTTTTTTTAGGAACAACAGCCTCTGGAGTAACCGTTGTTTTTGCAACAGCCAAAGACAACGTGCCAATTCAAACTCGAAATCTCACTAATGGTTTAATAAATATGATGGTTGTGCTGTCAGGGCTAATAATGCAACCACTCATTGGTTTTTTTATGAATGAGTTGTGGAGTGGTTATACCATAGATGGTTTAAGTTTCTATTTTGCAAGCACTTATCGGCAGGCTCTTCTGGTCTTGCCGATAAGCTCCATTTTAAGTTTAATAGTTTCTATTTTTTGGATTAAAGAAACAAATTGTGTAGAGTATAGCTCTAATCATTCCTAAGCTGATTTGATAAGACTAGGGTCTGTTGACAATTGGGTGCGCGAGTCAAAAATCAGGCTAATTTAGCACAAATTTTAACTTGAGTGAGGCGAATAGCCAGCTCTATTTAACGAACTCAAGCTGAAATTTGGGCAAATGAGCATGGTTTTTGGCCGTAGCACCAATTGTCAACAGACCTTATTACCAGTGACCAATATTT
>JARGPO010000010.1 GCA_029213075.1 Legionellaceae bacterium
AGAGAAAATTATCTCATGCAAAGATGATCATGATATTCATAACTTGCTACCATACAATGTCAATCCTGAAATCCTAAAGGTTCAAAGAAGCATACCTGTTTTATCTTATCCTGATAAGTAGGTGGTTGCTTTGGCGCTTACGTTTCTATTTGCCACTGCCGCCTTCATTCCTCTCACCTTTGATTGCTATAAACATTAGTTTATTGTATAATAATAGAATACATAACGCAAAAACAAACCAATTATTGTATTGATCGAGGTGCGTGATGAACACAGGAAATTTCAGTGAATTCACGACAGCTTTGGCTGCCTTTGAATCAGGGATTGATTTAACTGTAGCGCAAACTCAAGCGAGTTTGCAATATCTACGAGTATTTGACACACAATACGGTAATGTAGATCCTACTACTGTTGATTTCAATAACATAGACGATTTAGCAAACCTGCAATACCATGTACATAATACCATAGGCTTTTTGGGTAAATATCAATTTGGCGAACCATTGTTGATAGACCTTGGTTATTATGTACCTGCTGAAACAGGTTTTTATGGTTCCACTGCAACAAACGAGTGGAAAGGAGAGTGGACTGGTAAAAATGGTGTTAATAGTAAAGAAGACTTCATGAGCGAGGTTCAAGAACTTGCTATTCGTGAAGCATTTGATATGAATATGGGGGTAATCGACCAATACCTATCTCAAGGTGGAAAAACAATAGATGACTTCTTGGGACAGGAGTTCACATACACACGACTTGGAGAGGTTCATACGGCGGAAGTTACAATGTCCGGTATATTATCCAGTGCTCACTTGCAAGGTCCTGGGGGTGTTGCTCAGTTGCTTCTGCATAATGTAGCAAGTAACGATGAGTATGGAACAAATATCTTATTTTATATGGATAAATTTTCTGGATACAGCACACCATATGGTACTGACGCAGATGATGTGTTATCTGGTAGCGATTACAGTGAAACCTTTGCTGGTGAGGGTGGCGATAATACCATTACGACTGGTGATGGTGATGATAAAATAGTTATCGCAAATAATGCTGATGGCAGTGATACTATTTTAGACTTTACCATTGGTAATGATGTTATTTCATTATCTAATTTTCCTGGAGTAACATTTGAGGATTTAAATATTTCAAGTGTAAATCAGGGGAGCGAAATTACATTTCCAAATGGACAAACTCTTACCCTTGCAAATGTAGATTCTGGTGACTTGTCTGCAGAGCAGTTTGTATATGGCCCATATAATATTTCGTGGAATGCAAATAGTGGTGATACGGTTATTGATAACTTCAATCTAAATCATGACCTAATTGATTTGAACTATGCATTCGCAAGTAATAATTTAGATATTTATGAAGAAAATGGTTCAGCAGTTATTGAGGTAGTTGATAATAATCAACGAATTATCCTTGAAGGAATTGCAGTTGATGATTTAAGTTCAGCTCAATTTGTGAAGGCGCCACATGATTTCGCAACGGCACACTTTGGGATTAATTCGGATTATACTCCTCCTGAAAATAACGACTCTTCTGATGATGGTGTAGTTGTAGTTGATAATAATACAGGAGAACAACAAGGAACTAATACCGGTGACTCTTTTTCATATAATTGGAATTGGGGTGCTAGAGATATTGTTAATGATTTTAATCCTAATGATGATTTCATAGACTTGACAAATTTTTGGTCGAGCTTTGACCAGATAGACGCCTATGATAATGTCGATGGTAATGCGGTTATAGATTTGACTGATCTGAATAATCAAACAATAACTCTAAACGGCGTATCAGTAGCTGAGCTGTCCGCAAGTAACTTTAATGGAGTGAGTGGAGATTGGCAATATTCAGACGACGCACCACAGGTTGATGACTCTGATGATAGCGAGCAGCCACCAGTTGATGCTTCGGATAACTCATCCGATCCTGTTGTTGATAACACTCCTGATGATACATCTCAAACACCAAATGATGATGTGTCATCTGATGGTGGAGAATATGCTTATACCTGGAATTGGGGGGCAAATGAAGTTATTAATAACTTTGATTTATCTCAAGATGTTCTAAACTTAGAGGCTTTTTGGACTGATTTTGATGAAATTGATATTAGAGACAGTGCAGAAGGGGATGCGGTAATTGATTTGAGTGCTCTTAATAATCAAACTATTACTTTACTCGGAGTTTCAAGCTCGAGCCTATCTGATAGTAATTTTGTTGGGGTGAGTGGGGAGTTTAATAATAACTATTCTAACGATGGTAATTCTGACTCTGATTCTGGTGTAGTTGTAGACACTCCTGATAACTCGTCAGATAATCCAGCTGTTAATGATGATCTTGGTCTTATTAATCACGGAGTAAATGATACAAACCTAGTCGCAACCGATAATGCAAATGATGTTTTTAACTTCACTTGGAATTGGGGAAGTCAAAAGACAATTACCGGTTTTAATGCAGAACAAGATGTTGTTGATTTAACAAAATTTTGGACTAGTGAAGATCAAGTTGATATTTATGATGATGGTGGAGGGAATGCGGTTATTGATTTAACCGATATCAACAACCAAACAATTACACTCCTTGGTGTTTCAGCAGGCGATCTTGATGATAGTAATGTTATAATATAGTATGTATTTTAACCACTACTCATCTTCTCTGAAAGCTCTGTTGAAGCTTCTGATTATTGGTTTGGTAAAATATACCCACGGCGAAGTTTTATGAGTAATTATCATGGCTTCAGCCGGCATTCCTGGGTATAGTTTTTTATTAACAAGTTTTTTTAGTTCTTTATTAAAAATCTTAATTTTTATTCTAAAATATGGACTTTGAGTATTTGGGTCAATGATTGCATCAGCAGATACATGTGTAACCAACCCAAGTAGTCGAGGTGTATTTCTTTGGCTTAATCCTGTTAACGTGACTTTAGCTTGTAATCCAGGATATACACTATCAATATCTAGTGGATTTAGTTTGGCATCAATAATTAAAGATTCATGTTTCGGAACAATATCCATAATAGTTTCCCCTGAGCGAATTACTCCTCCTCGGGTATGAAATTGCAAGTTTACTATTGTGCCAGATATTGGGGCACGGATTTCTGTTCTTGATAAAATATCTGAACTTGTTATGCCACGTTGTTGCATTTCATGTAATCTTTTTTGCGTTTCATGCAGTTCATCGAGTAGCTCTTTACGGTGCTTGTCTTTAATTGATAGAACTTGTAATTTAGTTTCACCAATTTTTTGATTTATTTCAGCAAGCTTGGCTGCAAGCTCTCCTTTTTTTCCAGTAATTCCTGAAAACTCCCGTTGTAGGGCATAATATCTTGATTGTTTTATGAGTCTTTTTTCAACAAGAATTTTAGCGTCATTTAACTCCTTCTCAATATATTCTCGTTGTTCTTTATTTGATTGAATAATCGCCATGGTCCCGGTTATTTCATGTTGTAATTGTTGAACTCTTTGTTTATAAACCCCAACGGTACTTTTAAAATGTTGTTTGTTGGCTTTAAGCAAATTGCTTTGTAGCTTTATAATAGATTGTATTTCAGGGGAGTTTAAATCGGTCATTTGCTTGGGAAATTTAATTTTTTTGTTATTTAACTCTGCATGAATTCTTGCCTGAGTACCCATTAACGTCCAAAATTCATTTTTGTTAATGCTAGAGGTGACTTTGGCGCTAGTATCTTTTAATTTTATTAATAAATCTGCCTCTTTGACATAACTACCATCATGCACATAAATTTTTTGAATTATCCCGCCTTCAAGATGCTGAATAACACGTCTATTGCCAGCAACAATTACGCTCCCAGGGGCAATTGATGCGCTTTCAAGTGTTGCAAGAGTTGCCCATAAAACAAAACCTCCAATAAACACAGAGATAACAATGATGCTAAATATAATTATTTTTTTTATATCAGGACTTTGAGTTATTTTCATTCTTACTTGACCCTACATTAGTAATACTGCCATTCACTACTGCCATTACTCGATCACAAAAATCAGCGCAACTTGGCCTTTGGGTTACCATAACAATAGTAATTCCTGCAGCCTTAGCTCTTTTAAGGGCGACTGATAATGCATTTAAACCTACTTCATCTAAATTACTTTCAGGCTCATCCAGAACGACAAGTTTAGGTAAACCGTAGAAAGCTCGAGCTAAGCCAACCATTTGTTTTTGACCTCCAGAAAGGTTGTAATTTTCTGTTTGTGACTCATAACCATGTTTGAAATGCAAAATTGTATCGTGAGCTCCTACAAATTTAGCTGCTGCTATGACTAAACTATCATCAGTAATTTCCATTCTGGCAATATTATCTTTTACACTTCCTGGAAATAGACTCACTCCTTGAGGAAGATAACCAATATGTTTACCAATCTCATCTCGAGAGCAGTCATAAATATCAGCGCCATCTAGTCTTATACTACCATTCGTAGGCATAAAAACACCGACAAGTAGTCGAGCCAAAGTTGACTTTCCTGAACCAGTACGACCTATAATGGCAAGACTCTTACCTGGAGTTAAATTAAAATTAATGTTTTGCAAAACTGGTTTTGACGCACCTTTTGGAACATAAAGTAGCTTTTCAACAGTGAGCAAACCTTTGGGTTTTGGTAATTTAATTTCTGTTCTATGCACCTCTGATTCACGAAAATATACTTTTAATCTTGAGTATGCTGCCAAAGCAGATACTGCTTGCTTCCAAACGCCAATAGATTGCTCGATTGGGGCTAGGGCACGAGATAAAATAATAGACGCAGCTAACATAGAGCCGCTGGTAATATCTCCGCTTACTACATAATATGCGCCGCCACCTAAAATTAAAATTTGCAGAGCCATTCTTAGAGATTTTGACAATGAAAGGACAATACCAGATTTTTGGCTTGATTCTTCTTGTAGGCTCAGAACTTCTTGATTTTTATTAAACCAAAGTTTTGTAATTACCGATATCATGCCCATAGCCTGAATGCTTTCAGCATTTTTTATGTTGTTACGAATTAGATCTTGGTTTTGTATGTGAAGATGGTTAGCCTCTTTGAGTGGATTTCTTGATACTTTTTCGTTTAAAAGAGCAAGAGCAAACAGTGCTATAGCGCCAATGCTTGCAATAATGCCTAAGGGTATATATAACAAGAAGATAACAGTTAGATATATGAAGATCCATGGCGCATCAAAAAAAGCATAAATTCCGGAGCTACTTAAAAATTGCCTTGTACTAGTTATATCTGCAAGAGATTGTGCTGCGTAGTTTCCTCCACTAAGGGTATGGTCAATACTGCGACTTAGTGCTGTTGGGCTTAATTGGTTATCAATCCATGTGCCTATTTTTATCATTATAAAAGTTCTTGCCGCATCTAACATCGCTAAGACAAGAATTGCAATAATTGCAATAAGAGTTAAATATATAAGAGTGTCATGACTTTGGCTTGGAATAACTCTATCAAACACTTGTAACATATAGATAGGGATAGTTAGCATCAATATATTTATAAGACAACTTAAGCCGATTGCATATATGAATGCACTTTTACATGCTTGAAGAATAGAAGATAAATTATTTTTATCAGTTTTTTTATCCATAACTTTATGAGTTGATTTCCATAATTATAGTGTAGTTGATAGAGCTAAGAACTGTTGACCACCTACACTAAGTAACTGTTAATTTGTGCCAAATCATTAACACAAAGTGTTCCCTGAGCTTGTTTTAATAAAATGATATTATATAAATAGTTGTATGTATACTCTACATATTGTTTCTGTGCAGAATATAGTTGAAACTGGATTTGTAATATCTCGGTAATAGTTGATTCACCTGATCTATATGACTCTTGTGCAAATAGTAATGCTTTTGTATTTGCAGATAGTGCTTGGCGGACACTTTTAACTCTAGGAACGCCAACTACAATTGTATTAAAAGCACGGCTAGTATCAGCCATTGTTTGGAGATATTGTTGTTGGAGTGAGGCTTCACTTTGAATTATATTAGCTTTAGCAGCCTTTACTTGGGCAAGAGTTAATCCACCTTGAAATACTTGCCAATCAGCAGTTAGACCATAGCTATAATCTCGACTTGTCATTGAGTCGGTTAGAATTTGATTTGGCACAGCGCCGTGTTCTATTTCTACTGAGGCCGCTAGATTAGGATAAAATCCACCTCTGACCGATTCAAGTGCATATCGAAAAAATTTAATATTTAGTCTTGCAGCGCATAATAGCCAATTTTTCTCATTGGCCGATTGTCTCCAGGTTGCAACGTTGCTAGGGTTTGGTGAAATTAGAGGAAACTCTTGATTTAGATTTGCAAATTTTTTGTATTGAAAAGAGGTTATTTGACTTAAAGTTTGAATGGTATCATATAATCCTATTTGTGCAGTATATAAGTCGGAGTTAATTAAATCAGCAGCACCTTTGGCTTGTTCTAGGTCTGTGATAGTTGCCTCTCTATGTTCAAATAATTTAGTTGTAGCTTCAAGTTGAGTTTGAATAAATTCTTTTTGCTCTTCTGTAAATTTTAATAGTTGCCGAGCTTGTAGAACATCAAGATAGGCTTTGGTCGTTCGTGACATAAGATCTTGTTGCTGGGCAGTTAGAGTTGCAAACGCGGCTCTAACATTATATCTAGCTTGATCAAGTTCACTAAACTGAGTGTAATTAAAGACAGTTTGTTTTGCAGAAATAGCGTAGCTACTAGTATTAAAGTGACCATTATCAGGAAGTGTGCCTTTGGCATGAAACTCTTTAGCAATAGCTGAGTGTAAATTAACTTGCAGGAGTAGGGCTGCAAATTTCTCTGGGACGTCTTGTTTTACAATATTAAATTGGGCAACTTGCTGTTGGTAAACAGGGTCATTACAACTAGCGTCTTTAAAAGCCTGTAGCAAATCTATGTTAGGTTCTGCATGGCAAATAGTTGATGTGCAGAAGATTAAAGCCAGTAGTATATAGCGCATATTTTCCATATTTTGAATGAAAATGGTTAAAGCATAATTAAAAGCGAAACTAAAAATACTACTTTTAAAGTCAATAACTTAATATATCTTAGTTTTTTTCAAAAATAAATATATAGGGATTATTTGGACACATCTCCCTCAACATGTTGAAGAGTTTTATGAATCTAACATACTATCTATGTTAGAATGCATTAATCAATTTAAAGTTAGATAAATTTATATGCTTAGCTATCAACATTCTTATCACGCCGGCTGTTTTGCAGATGTGGTGAAACATGTAGTTCTTCTGAAAATTTTGTCTTATATGGTTAGTAAAGACAAGCCAATGTTTTATCTAGAAACACATGCCGGACGTGGCAAATACGATCTTTTTGGTAAGCATTCACAAAAAACAGGTGAGGCAGCACAAGGTATTGAAAGTCTCTGGAGTAATAAACTCCAATTGCCGGAGTTCTTTTCTGAATATATTCAATCTATTCGGAATCTAAATGAAAGTGAAAATTTGAGATATTACCCAGGATCACCATCTTTTGCGATAGATATGTTACGTCAACAAGACCGAGCTTTTTTGTGTGAACTGCATCCAGGGGAGTTTGAATATCTAAATAATCTTCCTCATAATGGTAAAAAGGTTTTTTGTAGTAATAGCAATGGAATTGAACAGTTAAAATCACAGCTTCCGCCACGGGAGAAGCGTGGGCTAATATTTATTGACCCATCATTTGAATTAAAAAAAGAATATATTACTGTGCCAGATGCAATAAATGCAGCTTATAAGCGCTTTTCTACTGGAGTATATTGTTTGTGGTATCCATTGATAAACGACAAGTTTCATGAACAGTTAACTAGAGGGTTAAGTAAGATTAAAACCAATAACTATTTGCATCTAGAGTTTAGGCTAAATTCAACAGATCATACCGGCATGGATGGTTGCGGTTTTTGGATTATTAATCCACCATACACCCTTGCAGACGAAATAAAGTCTGCAAGTGAAGTTTTTAAACACACCCTAAACTTAACCACTTATAATATATGATAATTAATAAAATAAGAGTAGTACTTGCTTTGTTAGCTTTAACTCTTTCACCTGCATTCTCAGGAACAGCAAATTGTGATGCTGATAGTGACTGCGAGAGCCTTAAATGCAACAGCAATGAAAAACCATACTGTGATATTATCCAGGGAACAACAGGCCCAAGAGGAAGAAGTATGGGGTTTTGTAAATGTGAATTGATGTAATAATTATTCATTTACAAAACAAAATTACTCAGTATTACAGGGCAAGAGCATCAAAGTCTAAATTCATGTCCATTTGATCAATATTAAATAAAGTGGATTGGATAGTAGGGGTATCCTCTAACAAGAATTTTAGTGAATTGTTACCATCAGCTGAAAACACAATATTCCCCTACCTCCGCCTAGATGGTCCGACTTGTTCGGACCATCTAGATTCCCCTACCTCCGCCTACTTAGTCCGACTTGTTCGGACCATCTAGATTCCCCTACCTCCGCCTACTTGGTCCGACTTGTTCGGACCATCTAGGGAATTTTAAAATAAATCTGGCTGATACCCTGCATAAAGCAGGGTAAGTAGGGGGAGGGGGTAATGACGTCGCTTAATGCAGCGCTATTAGGCCAAGACCAAACCTATAAATTTTTCAGTCTAATGATTAGATAGTTTAACTTTGATGATCTTGCCCTGTTCAGTATTAGATGGTTTGTAACTTGTATGTTAAGATGGTTTTAAATAGGTGAAATCAGAAACAGATTTGCAAAAAGTTTCTTTAATAAAAAATATGACCGTCACCAAACCAATCAATGATGTAAAAATAAGCATATAAAACACTATTAAATAATCATTCAATGCAGGTAAATTATTATTTCTCACTTTATCAAGCAACAATCCGATTAGAGGAGAGTTTATAGCAGCCATAACAGTAACCATTCCATTGGTTAACCCAAAACCAACAGCTATAAATTGCTTTTTAAATTGTTCGGCAATAAGGGCGTAACAAATACTCTGGCCACTGGCACTAACTCCTAAAAAGAAAAAGGCTATTTGTAAATGTTCTTTTTTTCCTAAATAAAAAATAGATAATATAGATATTAATCCTAGAACGGCGCTATAAAAAAGTATAACCTTTCTTCTTTGCAAAATATCAGATATAAAACCTAGTAGAGGACAGCCAATTGCATACCCAACCCAGGAAATAGTTATCATATATGATGCTGAGGTTAGTGGGATTCCTTTTAATGATAAAAATACGCGCCCTTCATTATCAGATAAATATTCAATAGCAAAGTATAGACTTGCAGCTAAGATTGCAATAAACCAAGGTTGGCTTCTAGAAAAGATCTTCTTTATTAAAGATGATACTTTCTCGGATTTATATAAAACTACATATTTGTTAGCTTTTTCTTGATTGTTTTTTACAAACAAAAAAATTAGTGTAGTTAGGGCAAAACCTATAAACCCTAAACATACAAAAATATATCTCCAACTAATACCAGATGTTTCGGATAATCCATCTAATGGACCTGCTGCTATCATTGGCCCTATAGTCCCTATGAATTGAGATAATCCAATAAATACAGCGAGATACTTGTGTGGCATCCACTCATTGACTGACATTAATAAGCCAATAAATCCAAATGATGCCCCAAGACCCATAAGCATTCTAAACAATAAAGCCATTTGTAGATTATATGAATACGATATTCCAATAGATGCTATTGCACATGTGAAACTTGCGATAGCTAGCGATTTTTTTAGTCCAACTTTATCAATAATTATGCCAGCTGGAATTTGCATTAGGCCATAGATAAGGAAAAAAATTGTAGTGCTTAAAAGTGAAAACTGGAAAGATGTTAAGTGAAGATCTTTCATTATTGAAGGCTGAAATGTTCCCATGACTGTACGAAGTAAAAAGTCGTACAAAAAAAAGAACGCACATATTCCCCAAACAAGGAATCCTCTGGTTTTAAATTGATTACTCATAGATAACTCGTTTTAGTTTATGTAACTGTCCGGTTGTATTTTATCCCACTCCTCAATAACGTTTTCTGCTTTTTCATAGTTTAAGAAAGAGGCAATTTTGAATATTTGCATGCCTTCATAAATCAATGGGGATGTATTAACGCCAACCACAATACCTTTTTGGCCGGATTTAATCGGTTCAATAACATCAGCACCAAATGGGTCACTAATAGTCCCAATCACCTCATTTTTTTCTATTATTTGCCCAAGAGCTACGGTTGTATGTAAAATACCAGCCTTGTGAGATAAGATCCAATCCTCATCTCTTGAAAAAATTGGGTTTACTTCTTTTGTTGGTTCTTTCTGTAACATATCAATAGCGCGCATTACATTTTTTATACCCTCAACCCCAAGAGATATCGCATTTTCATCAAAGCGCATAGCCTCACCTGCTTGATATACTAATAGAGGTATTTGAAGCTCCTCGGTTGTCTCTCTTAGGCTATGAATATTTAAGTGAACATTGGTTACAACAGGTGACTTAAATACTTTTGCTAATTTTGTCGCCTCTTTATTATCGAAATTACAATATACTTGAGGCAGAATATTATGATTTAAATCTCCAGTTTCTAATTCAATACATAAATCGGCTTTTTTTAATATCTCATGCGTAAATAGATGGGCGATTCTTTCGCCGTAAGATCCATTTTCATTACCAGGAAAACACTTTTTTAGCTCTTTGCCGGTAGGTAGTTTGTCTGGGTAGTGAGTAAGACCGTAAACGTTTAGTACTGGAATAGCTATTATTGTTCCAGAAATTTGTGATGGCTTAATTGATTTTATTATTCTGTTGGCAATTTCAAGTCCATTGAGTTCAGTACCATTTAAAACTGAAAAAATAACAAGGCAAGGACCTTTCTTCTCACCGTTTATTACTTTTATAGGCATATATAACGGTGAGCATGCATAAATTTCTGGCAAGGGTAGGGCAAGGTTAGCTACTTCTCCAGGGTGTATGGTTGTGTTGCATATTGTGATTTTTTGGTTCTTCATAAATATACCTCTATTATTTTGTGTAAGAAAAAGCCCCTTAATTTATAATGAAACTTTTCTTAGCTATGTACTTTTCGATAATTTTTAGGGTGATTACCAATCATTATCGCAAAGTCCATTTATGCTGTATAAATCATCAGTAAGTGTTGTATAAAACAATAAATTATTCGTTAGTCAGCCTTGTTGCTCCTAAATTTTAAGTTGGATTTTTAACAACCGCAAATTGTTTTTTACATTGATAACGCCTCTATTTTGTCGCATTCTAACATAATTTAGCTAGGATTGCTTGAAAAATTGCTGTATCTAGGTGAAATGGTGGAATTTAGGGGCAAAAAAGTTATTATTTTATAGCGTTTTTTTAATTATTCACTTAATATTTAATGTTTTTAAGGTAAAATAGCATATATAAGTCTATTTTATTGTCTTATATGTATTTTGTAATTTAACTTAAAGGGATATTTAATATGAAAAATAAAACAGCAATATTCCTTGTATGTCTCTTATTAATCGTACTAAACACTGCTCATTCAAAATCAACATCTCGTGTTGCACAGTTTACTAATAACAATGTAAATGTATGGAAAACATTGATATATCCAAGTTCTACACAGGTGCTTGATATGCATCGTCATGATTATAATAGAGTCCTAGTGGCATTGAGTAATGGGTTGCTGAAAATTACCAATGATAGAGGTAATGTTCATTATTTAAAGCTTGTAAAAAATAATGCTTATTATTTAAAAAAAGACCCTCAAAATGAATTACATAAAGATGAAAATATATCTAAGCAGCCTATAAAAGTAATGGTTATTGAACTAAAGAATGCTTAGAGTGATCTTAACCCAGCTATTTCCAATACAGGGCAACTAACCAAAAGTTTAAAATAATACGTAGTCATGATCAAATGGGGATTACTTCATGCATTTATGCTATACAGATGTCCAACAGTTTAATTGTTTACGTTAGTGATTTACCCGACCCAAGAGTAAGGGGACGTACAGATTACCACTTGATAAAGATTCTTTTTCTTTGTATCAGCGATATTATTTTTGGAACACAAAAAAATTTGCTTTTCTAAATAAATTGTTCTATTTGTATGGTGTTAGTAAAGGAAGTATCTGTTAAATACTTATTAAGGAGAACGCTAGTGCTACCTTCCTGCTTTTTTTTACGACTTGCTCCGAAAGAAAGAAGTACATTATTCAAATATTTTTTAGGAAAAACGTGTGTTTGAATATGAAGAAGCGAGACCTAGTGATGTACTAGGCGTTAATTTTCCCGACGATGAATCTTCATCTGAGTTTGATTGGGAGTTTATTAGGACTATTTTTAACTTAACATCGTTTGTATACCCAATGAATCGTCGTAGAATCATAACTTGGTTTTGCTATCTTTTTATAGGATTAGGTTATTATGTATTAGATAAAGAAACTAATTTTTCAGAAAAACTTATGGATGGCTTACAGAAACAAATTAATATTTTAACGTTTTTGACCTATGGACTTGAACCAGGAATATTATTGTTTTATATGATTCTAGCTAAATACCCTTATTTTGAGCCAAATAGTTCCCCTATGCTTATGCAAGAAAAGATCAAAGATAAGGAGAACGAAGATGCGGTACTTATTATTCCATGTCATTTAAGCGCATCTAGCCGAACCAATATAAAAAGTTTGAAGAGAATTTTGCATGCAGGATTAAAACACTTTTCACCGTCACATATATTTATTATAGATAACGGCCGCTCTCCTGAAGCACCAGATCCTACATATCGTGTTGTTAAAGAAGTTCATCCAAGTATTAACTATAAATATTATGCAAACCCAAATAAAACGACTGCGCTTTATGTTGGCCTTAAAATGGCGCAGTATATCCATGGTGATAAAATCAAATATGGTTTGTTTATTGATGATGATGTTGAAATCCCTGAAAACTTTCAATTAAAACGGGTTTTCTTCGAAGATCCTACGGTACGAGGTCTTATTTACCCTATTCGTGCAACTTCGGCATCTAGAAATAATTCACGATTAATTGATTGGCAAGATATTGAATATCATATTGCAGATATTGCATTGGCAGCTGCTGATGTAAGTAAAAGTGCCGTTGCTCCTCATGGTGCTTGTATGGTTTTAGAAATAAATACAGCTGATAAAATTTTCGAGCGTCATACTGGGTTATTTAAAGGGGAAGATAAAGAAGTTGGTGAACGTTTACGCCATATGTATGATACGGCAGGGTTATTGAAATTTAGAGTGGATATGACATGTCATTTTAAAACAAACGCACCTGAAAGTTATTTTGGAAAAGGTGGAAACTTATGGGGACAAAGAGTTAGAAGTTGGTCCGAAGCACCATTTTTATATTTTTGGAGGTTAACATTAAGGCCGCTTATTATGGATTGGCCAGTAACTCCATTGGCTTTAATCGTTACCAAACTTGACCAAGCATATCATTTTGTATCACAACTCTCACATATATTTAGATATTTATTAATGGCATCTCAAGCTAATAGACCTATTTTTTGGGTCATATACAGCTCTTTATTGATAGCTCAACTAGCAGCTGTTATGGTTTTTAATTTTCAAAAGCTACCTCCTTATTTACGTAATGATTTTAAAAGTGTTTTAACTTTTCCAATTTACAAACAAATAGATGGGTTTTTGGCTCACATAGCATTCTGGCGTGTATTGCTCGTTAGTTTCCCGCAAGAAACATCTCATCCCCCAATTAAAAATTTACTTGATCTAAAACTTATTCCTCCTGTTGATTTTTCTGATTTAGATATCCAGAAAATTGAATTAGCGAGAGAAAGCGACGAAGACATTTCTGAAATTTATGATTCATGGTATACAGCTTTAAACTTAGAACCTGATGAATATCTAGATGCATCTCTTGGTGAACTGTATACTCATGAAAAAAATTCATCCTTACAAAGACCTAATGATTCACACAAAAAACCTTCTGAAGAGGAGCGGGAATTACATTTAAGACAACTTAAATTATTTGGATTTAATCATAAAAAAAAATCTCCGACACAAAAAGTGAGTAATTTATCTGAAGTTAGTAACGTTGAGAGAAGTGTAACTGTCTAAATTGGAGTGCGAAAATATTTATCTACAACTGACTAGACAAATACAAGACTTGCCCAATTCAATTAAAGACAATAATTATTGGCGGTTTAAAAAAAATGAGGTGATTTATACGATATAGAATATAATATTGTTTAGGGTTTTTGGCCGTGGCACCAATTGTCAACAGCCCCTAATAAAAAGGTAATCTAATTACATTTAAGAGTGGTAGATTTTATGAAGTATATTATTGTGGCAAATGGCCCCTTTCTAGTTAAATCAATTATTGCTGAAGTGGCACGAGGGGCACTCATTATTGCTTTAGATGGTGCAGCAAATAAATTGGCACGCTTAGGATTTAAGCCAAATATTATTTTGGGAGATTTTGATTCTATTAACGAAGATTCAGAAACAGCTAAAATATGGGGGATTACTCAGAGTTTTGATGATATTGTAGAGGAACCAGGAGAAGCCCCTTTTTCATCACCTTATCAAGGAAACTATGGAACAACCATTGTTCCAGCTAAAGATCAAAATTTCACGGATTTTCAAAAGTCCTTAAAATTTGCCATGCAGTATGCTAATCATTATAATTTTCCCTTAGCTACATCTGTTCATGTTGTTTGTGCGCTTGGAGGAAGAATAGATCATGACCAAGCTAATTTAAGAACACTACAAAGTGAATATAATGATAGGTGTCCAGTTTATTTGCACAGCGAGTGTCAAACAATGACATTTGTATCTGATAGGGAAATAAAAATAATAGGTAACCACCATGATCATTGTGGCTTATTCGGCATGCCAGAAGCAAGTATGTCTGTAAAAAATGATGGTTTAGAATATGGCGGAGAGGAACCTTATAATTTACGTCCACTACAATATAGTTCGTCGAATCGGTTAATAGGAACAGAAGGTGCTATAGTTGAAATTAAAGGAAATGCTTTAATTGTTAACCCACCAATGTTTGAAAGTCAAAGACTTTACTTTCAAAAAAGTAGAGAAGATCAATTATCAGAATTGTTACGAGATTCTCTTATGGAACTCTATTCAGGAAAAGCCTCTCAATGCAAAAGAGCATTAGATAATTTATCTAACTCATCTGATATTCTATGTGTTAGCCATTTAATAACGACTTTAGAAACAATGAATGATGAGATGGTATTAATGTCTGTACCAAGAGAGCATTTCGAACAATTTACAGCAGCTTTATGTGTTTCTAAACCACATGGTTTTTTCTAAATTGAACAAAATAGCTTTTAATTCAAAAGAGTTAAGCCCTGATTCACAATCACGTTCGATCACCCAAAATTGATGGATTTACATATTCTGGAATTATAAATTAAGCATTTTACTATTTCCCTATCATGTCCAAAATACCACCATCTATCCGATGTTCCGCGGCTATTTTAGAAAAATATCTAATTAAGTTTATTACTCCAAGAAATAGATCATGCAAAAACAAGATATAGATCAAATCAATAATCCGAAGAATACGGTATGCTTTCGAGTCTGTTTTTTTTGTGATGATTAAGACTATGTCATTAATAAATAGCGATAACATAAGTAACAGTTGGGGCATCTTGGATTGGTTGCAGCAACGATAAAAGATCTTGGGATTATTGAAAAAATTGATGCTCGTCTTGATTTGAATGAGCGCAAAGGTGGGATTGTTACTTATGGTCGCCGCCGAACATTTAAATGATGATTGCTTGGGGCGATGTTTGGATAAAATTACTGCATATGGTGTAACAAAACTATATTCTGAAATTGCGTTTGAGATTGCTCGAGAAAAAGGAATACTCGGACAGAGATGATTATGACAC
>JARGPO010000021.1 GCA_029213075.1 Legionellaceae bacterium
TGTTTTCAGTTGGTGGTAACAATTCACTAAAATTCTTGTTAGATGCCACCCCTTGCTTTAAGCATCGTCATTACCCCATGCGCCTACTTACCCTGCTTTATGCAGGGTATATAGTCAGATTTGTTTTTAAATTACCTAGATGGTCCGAACAAGTCGGCCCAAGTAGGCGGAGGTAGGGGAGTATTGTGTTATTAGTTGATGGTAACAACTCCCTGAAATTCTTGCTAGATGATATAATGACGCCACTTAAGGAAGCGACATTAGGCCAAGACCCAACCTACAAATATTTCTGTCTAATGGTTATAGAGTCTAACTTTAATGATGTTGTTTTGAAAGATAAGGAGAATGACCTGGGAGGAGTTACATTATTTCATATTATTGAAATACACTTTGCTGCCAGATGAATCGTCGTAGAATTTTAGTTCACAAATAGAGTGGGTGATTTACAGATATGGCGTAAAATAGACTTATTTAGGCAGGATAGACGTGCAGTTCGCTTTGATAACTATTGCCGTACAATTATAATCATGTTAATCTTCGATACAAATTATCTTAATTTATAATTGAGTTTACTGCTATTGCTAATCCTATTTTACACAGGTTAAATAATGCTCTAGCCAAACCATCTTGTTCGGATGCCCTCTTGATTAATCAGTAGATTTTTATCCTAGGATATTTATTTGTGAGATCTGGTATGACGATAAAGATAGATTAAGTTAATATGTTGCTAATAATAATTTTTTGAGGAATATGGCATGATACCGGTAATGCATTATTTGATGTTGTCGGCAATTTTATTCGGCTTGGGGCTTATTGGGATTGTTATCAATAGACGTAACGTTATTTTATTATTAGTTTGTATTGAGTTGATGTTGCTTGCTGTAAATACTAACTTCGTTGCTTTTTCTCATTATTATGGAGAGAATGCTGGCGAGGTGTTTGTGTTCTTTATCTTAACGGTTGCGGCTGCAGAAGCTGCGATTGGTTTGGCCATTGTGATGTTGCTCTATAGAAATAGAGGCAATATTAACGTAAATAAAATGAATCATTTAAAAGGGTAACGACGTGAGTATTCTACATTGTTGTATCGTTATTGTTTTTGCACCACTGATAGGCTCAGCCATTGCTGGGTTTTTTCGTAATCAAATAGGCCGCAAGGGAGCGCAAGTTGTTACCCTTACAGGTGTTGGTATCTCTCTACTTTTATCAATTATTGTTGCATTTGTTTTTGCTTTTGGTAATGGTAGCGTTATCGATACTAATCTTTATACCTGGGCAAGTGGTGGTGATGTCTTTCCATTCTCGTTCCACATTGGCTTTTTGATTGATTCTCTGACAATTCTTATGATGTTGGTCGTAACATTCGTGTCATTTTTAGTGCATGTGTACAGTATTGGCTACATGGTTGATGATCCTGGCTATCAGCGATTTTTTAGTTATATCTCTTTATTTACTTTCATGATGTTAATGTTAATTAGCGCGAATAACTTCCTACAATTATTCTTTGGATGGGAAGGTGTTGGTCTAGTATCATATCTACTAATTGGTTTTTGGTATCAAAAAGAATCTGCAAATCAAGGCAGTTTTAAAGCCTTTTTAGTTAATAGAGTTGGTGATTTTGGTTTTATTCTAGGAATTGGTATTGCCCTAGCCTATTGCTCAAGCCTCGAGTATGCAACAGTTTTTCAGCAGTCTGATGCACTAGCTAGTCAAACAATAGAGATTTTTAGCGGTCATCCTTGGTCCGTTGTCACTGTAATGTGTCTGCTATTTTTTGTTGGAGCAATGGGTAAATCAGCTCAGATGCCATTGCACGTATGGCTTCCTGAATCTATGGAGGGCCCAACACCAATTTCGGCTCTGATTCATGCTGCAACCATGGTAACTGCAGGCGTGTTTATGATGGCTCGAATATCACCACTACTAGAACTATCTACAACAGCATTAAGCGTTGTTTTAGTCATTGGTGCGACCGGCGCTTTATTTACAGGTATCTTAGCTCTCGTTATGAATGATATAAAGCGAGTAGTTGCCTACTCCACATTATCTCAGCTTGGATATATGATGGTTGCAATGGGTGCTTCTGCTTATAGTGCAGGAGTTTTTCACCTGCTAACCCATGCATGCTTTAAAGCACTTTTATTCCTTGGAGCAGGTTCTGTTATTATCGGCATGCATCATGAACAAGATATGCGGAAGATGGGTGGCCTACGCCATAAAATGCCAATAACCTATATAACTTTTGTTATAGGTGGATTGGCTTTATGCGCTATTCCTCCTTTTGCTGGGTTCTTCTCGAAAGATACAATTATTGAGGCCGCTAAACTGTCAACTATACCTGGTGCAGGATATGCTTACTTCTGTGTGGTTGTTGGTGCTATGGTTACTGGCATGTATACATTCAGATCTATCTTCATGACATTTCATGGTAAACCAAGAATGAGTGACGATGCTTATTCTCATATTAAGGAGTCCCCTTGGGTTGTTTGGGGTCCGTTAGTAGCACTAGCTATTCCTTCAGTTATTATTGGGTATATTTTGTATATGCCAATGCTATTTAAGCAGCCTGTTATATTGTCTGATGCGTTATTTATTTTACCGGCACACAATGTATTGACTGAACTTGGTCATGAAGTTAGCTCTGCTTGGAGTACAACATGGCATGCGCCTGGTTCTATGGTATTTTGGATTACTTTATTAGGTATATTGATTGTCTGGACTTGCTATATAGCTGTTCCTACAATTCCGGCCATATTAGCGAGAAGATTATCAGTAATCTATCGTATCCTAGTAGATAAGTACGGATTTGATTGGTTTAATGAGCATTTCTTTATGAATGGCACTAAAGGTCTTGGTGGAATATTTTATAAAGTATCTGATCAAAAATTAATTGATGGTGTAGTGGTTAATGGTAGTGCGCGAACAATTAGTTGGCTCGCTAAAAAAGCTCGAACTATACAAACAGGTTATCTGTATCAATATGTGGCGGTGATGGTGCTTGGTATATTTGGGTTTCTATTTTGGTTTATATATTAAAATATTATACCGGCATTTATTTTAATAAGTAGTACCTGAAAGGTGGGGTTATGGGGCATTTGCTTAATATCTTGATTTGGTTGCCAATTATTGGCGGCTGTGCGATTTTGTTAATTGGAAACGATAAAAATAGTAATTTGTTACGTTATATGGCATTAGCCACAGTAACGATTACGCTGCTTTTAAGCTGTTTATTCATGTATGATTTTGATACTAGCACTTATGCTATGCAATATGTAGATGATATCCAGTGGATGCAATCTTTAGGTATACGCTATACCTTAGGGGTGGATGGTTTATCTCT
The DNA here is from genome assembly GCA_029213075.1 of Legionellaceae bacterium. Lineage (GTDB taxonomy): Bacteria > Pseudomonadota > Gammaproteobacteria > Legionellales > Legionellaceae > 2-12-FULL-35-11. The sequence continues at coordinate 3,341 of JARGPO010000021.1, forward strand.
TTTGCTAATAGTACTTACAATTTTTACTAATCTTGTTGTTATTCTTGCAACCTGGAACAGCATCAAAACGCGACTATCTCAATACCTAGCTGCTTTTTTGGTTATGCAAGGATTACTAGTTGGCGTATTTGCCGCAATGGATGCCATTGTCTTTTATATATTTTGGGAAGCTACACTAATTCCTATGTATCTTATTATCGGCATTTGGGGTTCAGACAACAGAGTATATGCAGCAATAAAATTTTTCTTATATACTTTTTTAGGCTCAGTTTTAATGCTGGCATCTTTTTTGTATCTTGGATACCAGGCCGGTAGCTTTAATATTGAGAATTTGTATGCAGTGAATTTAACCATGACTGCGCAGACTTTAATTTTCATCTCTTTTTTCCTTGGCTTTGCTATAAAAATTCCTATGTTTCCAGTGCATACTTGGTTGCCTGACGCTCATACGGAAGCACCTGCTGGTGGTTCGGTTGTTTTGGCCGCTATTTTATTAAAGCTTGGGGCTTATGGCTTTATTCGATTTGCATTACCGATAGTGCCTGATGCTTGCAATAAATATGCAATGGTGATGGTTGCCCTATCTCTTATCGCAGTTGTCTATGTTGGGCTGATAGCTATTGTTCAAAAGGACATGAAAAAATTAATCGCCTATTCATCTATTTCACATATGGGTTTTGTGACATTAGGTTGTTTCGCAATATATGCCGTTATAGGCAAATCAGATATGCAAACGGCTGGTTTATTGCTAGAAGGTGCAATTGTTGTGATGATTTCTCATGCCTTTATCTCTAGCGGTATGTTTGCTGGCGTTGGATTTATCTATGATAGGATGCATACTAGGCAAATTAATGATTTTGGTGGGCTAGTTCATACTATGCCAGTGTTTGCATCATTTTTTATGTTATTCGCGATGGCTAATGCTGGATTACCGGGAACCTCTGGTTTTGTCGGGGAGTTCATGATTATTCTAGCGAGTATTAAAACTGGATTTTGGGTGGCTTTTTGGGCTGCAATGACCTTGATTATTGGTGCGGCATACACTTTATGGATGTATAAAAGAGTAGTGTTTGGTGCTATAGCTAATGAGAAGGTTGAAAAGTTAGAAGACTTAAATAAGTTTGAAGTTAGTGCCTACGTACTTTTGGCCGTGTTTGTTATAGGCATAGGAATCTATCCTAAGCCTCTTTTATCTTATGTCCATCAAACTGTAAATCACACACTTGAACTTGCCTACAAATCAAAGGGTTAAATTGATATGAGCGAATTATTTGGTACACTCACCTATGCATTACCTGAAATTATTATCCTTGCGACTATTTGCATTGCTTTGCTAGGAGACTTGTTTCTTAAACCGAAGTTTAATTCCGTTGCATTAGTTTGTGCATGTGTGGGATTGGTGTTGGCAACCGTTGTAAGTTATCTATTTCTTGGACAATTTAACAGGGTCATTTTTACAGGATTGTTTATTAGTGATGACTTGGCGCAGATTATGAAGATTTTTATCTGCCTATCTGTCGCCTTTAGTTTTATTTACTCAAAATTATACTTAGATGAGCGTAATATGCCTGCAGGTGATTATTATGTTCTAGGTTTGATGTCTACTTTAGGAATGATGATCTTAGTTTCTGCTCATTCCTTGCTAACAATCTATTTAGGAGTTGAATTATTGTCGTTGCCACTATATGCGATGACTGCTATGCGAAGATCGAACGGCACTGCATCTGAGGCTGCACTGAAGTATTTTGTTATAGGTTCTATTGCATCAGCGATGTTGTTATATGGTATATCTTTATTATACGGAGCAACAGGAAATTTAAATCTACATGAAATAGCTAATTCAATCGCACTTCATTGGAGTGAGCAATCAAATCTATTAGCTTTCGCCATTGTATTTATTTTAGCTGGGGTTGGATTTAAGCTTGCGGTTGTGCCATTTCATATGTGGGCTCCTGATGTCTATGACGGCGCACCTTCTGCGGTGACGTTGTTTCTAAGTGCTGCCCCAAAGATTGCTGCTATAGGCATGTTGCTGAGGCTTCTGACGATAGGTCTTGTGGACTTAGCAGACCAGTGGCAACAAATTATCTTAATCATGGCATTATTGTCTACAATCGTTGGCAACTTGGTGGCGATTGCGCAAACAAATATTAAAAGAATGTTTGCATACTCGACCATTTCACATATGGGTTATGCTTTATTTGGTCTCTTATCTGCAACTTCAGCCGGTTATGCTGCCTCTCTATATTATGTGTTAATTTACGCCATCATGTCGGTGGGTGCATTTGGGTTAGTTGTCTTGCTGTCCCGCACTGGAGTTGAAATTGAAAATATTGACGATTTGAAGGGCTTAAATAAGCGAAGCCCATGGTTGGCTGCTATGATGATGATAATTCTATTTTCAATGGCTGGTATGCCACCTACGGTAGGATTTTTTGCTAAGTTACTAGTCCTTAAAGCTTTGATCGATGTACAGATGACTTGGGTGGCTGTACTTGGCTTGATATTTGCCGTAATTGGCGCATTTTATTACTTGCGAATTATTAAAGTAATGTACTTTGAAAAATCTGAAAATCTCGAATCAATCAAGCTACCTAAGTTTGCAATAGCTATGTATTCAACGAACTGTTTGTCGCTTTTATATTTGGGAATATTCCCGAGTGCGTTGATTACTTTATGTGTTAATGCCTTAGTTAATTAAGAGCTTTTAAGACAGTAAGTCCTTCGTCGTTTCGCGCCGAAGGATGACGAATACTGGACTAACTTATTGTTTAAAAGTACCGATGATAGTTGCTTCTTCTATTATATGACCTTGCATTGCTTTATTTAATTGCTTAGCCGTTGGAGTTTTTACGAGGTTAAGATTTTTAATATCCAGTGCATACAGCTCAAAAGTATAGCTATGTTTTTCTCCTTTTGGGGGGTTCATGCCAATGTACCCTTTTTTGTTATAACTATTTAATCCAACATTTATACTTTTATCTCCTTTTACTAGTTTATTTATCTGTGCTGGAATATCAAAAACTACCCAGTGAACAACTGGGTATCCTAATCTTTCCACTGTGTCATAATCAATCATAATTAAAGCGTAAGATTTAACCTTGTTTGGGCTATATGACCAATCTAGAGGAGGAGATACATTTCTACCTTTAAAGCTATATTCTTTGGGAATATGAGATTTATTTGCGAATACTGGGCTGCTTATAAGTAGTTTACTTTCACTAGCAAATAGTATTCCGTTTATAAGAATTAGATATAATACAACCAGAGTTTTCATCCATACACTCCTATTCTTTTATCTTAAATATAGATACATATGATTTTTTTGGAAATTATTTTTTTCTACTAGATAGTTTTTAAGTCATGCGATGTTTGCAAAATTCCCAAACCGGTACTAATCTTTATACATATAAGTCAAAAAATGACGAGTGGTTTATTTTAAATAAAATCACTTTAGAGTAAAAAAGGGAGTTTTGTTATGGCTCAAAAATTATCTGGGCAATATAGTGGGTTGTTTCATGACGATGAAGCAAATTACTATGGTCAACTTGATAAATGTGCTGAATCCTTAAGAAACAGCGCTAATAAGATGGTTGAGTTTATTGATAAGTTATCGAATCAAACAGATGCACTACAAAGTCTGAAAAAATCTTATTTTGAATTACAAACTATGCCTGCTAAAAATTTATGTCATGGTATAGAAAGTATTAAGACTAATTTGTTAAAAGTAGAGTTCTTATCCAAGGATTCTACCCTAGCAGATGGTCATCAAGAGGATTTTATTGGATTTTTTGAGCTGCAAAATTGTTTCAATGCTGAAGTAAATTCATTTGTAAAAAAAGTGATTCAACTTGAAGTCTGCGGTTGATTGCTAACTAATTTAACTATATCAACATGATTCTTAGTGAAGGGGATTTAGATGCCGAATGTAAACTATAAACAAGCTTTTACTTTTATGTTAGTAAATATTGGGAAAGACCTTTCAGAAGCTTGTTTAAATAAAATCACTGCGGAAGTTGATAAAATATCATCTGGTGGCTACACGCGTTTGTCACAGGGTGAAAAAAACTCTATAGATCAAATACAAAAGCAAGCAAAGGAAAATGATTTGGATGCTACAGATACATTTAATAGTATGCATACAGACTCAGACGATAATAACCTGAATTTTTAGGTCTGCCAATCCATCCACTTATTTAAAATGCATATTAGTTCATCCACACCTTTTTTCTTGGTAGATGAGAATATTTGTATAGAGAGTAATTCCTCTGGGATTAACTCATAGTGACCGCGAACTTTTTTAAGGGTTTTACACGCTTCAGAATTGCTTATCTTATCACATTTTGTTAGTAGAATGTGCACTGGCAGCTCGCGATTTAATGCCCATTCTAGCATTAACTTATCCAGATCTTTTAAAGGGTGTCGAATGTCCATCATTAACACAAGCCCTTTTAAGCTTTTTCTAACTTCAAGATAATGAGCAAGATGTTTTTGCCAATCTAATTTAACCTGCATAGCAACTTTTGCATAGCCATAACCTGGTAGGTCAACGAGCCTGTGAGCTTCATCGCCAACAGTGAATAGATTAATTAATTGAGTTCTGCCAGGTGTCTTACTAGTTCTTGCGAGTTGGCGAGTATTAGTAAGACAGTTTAGGGCGCTAGACTTACCTGCATTTGAGCGACCCGCAAAGGCTACTTCGTGACCAAAGTCTTCAGGAAGGTGTGAAATATTAGCAGCGCTTTTTAAAAAAACTGCTCTAGTATATGGGTTGTTTAACATGTTTTATAAATACTGTTTTCAGGAACGCTATGAAATGGTATCCTTGAAATCAATTTAGTGCAAGTACTAACCTTCATGAAATTTTATTATCTAAAGTGTTTTTTAACATTATTAATGTTTTCAGGACTAATATATGCAACTGGTTCAGATAAATCTGGTGCAGAAAAATCTGTTATATGTGGCGCCTGCCATGGTCAGGAAGGAATAAGCATTAGTCCTGAGTGGCCAAATCTTGCAGGTCAGCACCAAAAATATCTTATTAAAGAATTATATGACTTGAAATTGGGTAAAACAAGAAATGAGCCAACAATGATAGGTATGCTTGCTAACTTAACCCCACAAGACATAGAAGATCTTGCGGCTTTCTATTCTAAAAAATCCCTTCCTCAACCGCCAGCATCTCAAAAATCATATGCAAGAGGTGAAGAAATTTATAAGAGCGGGGATATGAAAAGTCGTATAACCGCCTGTATAGCGTGCCATGGTCCAGATGGAAGAGGAAATGAAGACGCAGGTTTTCCAGTATTATCTGGCCAGAATCCAAAATACACTGTCAAGCAACTGCATGCGTTTAAAAATAAAATGCGCACAAATGATATTAGCTCTATTATGCATATTATCTCTTTGCATATGAGTGATGAAGATATGGAAGCAGTAGCAAATTATATTTATCAATTACGTTAGCACCTGTTAGTAATTAGTTTTATGAGCTAGTATTTATAATTCTGAATCTAACAGGACGTTGATATGAATAAATATTTGTTAATTGGCTGCTTGCTATATGCAACAAATTCTTTAGCATGTACGCATTTTTGCCTAACCGCGGAAGATAAAACTGTGATCACAGGCCGTTCGATGGAATTTGGCAGTAATCTTGAAACAGATATCTATTCTGTAAATCGTGATAAAGAATTCTCAAGTGAGTCTCCTGATGGGAAACCTGGTTTAAAATGGCGTGCTAAATACGGATACTTGGCTCTCGATGGTCTCCATCTTTTTCCTGTTAGTGGCCTGAATGAAAAAGGACTTTCATTTGACGCTCTTTACTTGCCTGGTCTTGCAGAGTATGAAGCGTATGATAGCAAGCGTGCTGCGGAGTCTATGCCCTATTACTATATAGCAGATTATATTTTAGGTAACTTTGCGACTATTGATGAGGTTAAGAAAAATCTTCCTAAGCTAAATATTTATACTAAGGCTTTACAATATGCTGGCCAAGAAACTGTTTTCCCATTGCATTATGTTGTTACAGATAAAAACTCCCACAGCTTAGTTATTGAAATGGTAGATGGGAAGCTTAATCTTTATGATGATCCAACTGGTATTTTAACTAACTCTCCAAGTTATCCTTGGCATAATGCCAATATCCAAAACTATGCTAACTTATCTAAATATGCGCCATTGCCTATTACGAAAGATGGTATCACATATGCTGCTACTTGGCAGGGAGGAGGAGCGGTTGGCCTCCCAGGTGATTACACACCGTCTGCACGATTTGTGAAAGTAAATTTTTTGGTGACTAATGCTAAGCAAATGCCAGATGCATCTGGTAGTGTTAATCTTGCTCTACATATTTTAAATAATGTAGATATTCCTTATGGGGTTGTTCGCGGTGAAAAAGGCAAGGAAGCTCCTGATACCGTAGATTTTACCCAGTGGATTGTTGTGAAGGATTTATCCCATAGGGCTTTATACTATCGTACATATAATGACTTGAATTTGCATAAAGTTGATATGAATAAAATACAGTTTGCGCCAAATTCTCCACCATTTAAAAGACCATTGGTGGCTAAGAGTAAGATGTTTGCATTTGCTGCGAATAACTAGGGTCTGTTGACAATTGGGTGCGCGAGTCAAAAATCAGGCTAATTTAGCACAAATTTTAACTTGAGTGAGGCGAATAGCCAGTTCTATTTAACGAACTCAAGCTGAAATTTGGGCAAATTAGCATGGTTTTGGCCGTGGCACCAATTGTTGACAGACCCTAGTCTTTTTAGAGGCTACTTATGGGCCTTGAGAGAGCTTTTATTCGTGTTGGCTCCCTCATGCTCTAGCAGCCAGAGTTTACGCTCAGTACCGCCACCATATCCACCTAATGTGCCTTGACTTGTGATAATTCTATGACATGGCACAATAATTACAAGTTTATTCCGTGCATTAGCATTTGCAACGGCGCGGTGTGCGTTTTCTCTCTTGATTAGGCATGCTTGTTCCGCATAAGAACGAGTTTCCCCGAAGGGGATATCGCATAGGGCGAGCCACGCTTTTTTTTGAAACTCAGTTCCTATTAATTTGAAAGGGGTTGTAAATTTTGTTCGTTTCTTTGCAAAATATTCTTTGAGTTCATCTTCAATCGATAAAATTGCTGCAGACTTGTCAGCTATAATTTTTGTTGCCCCTAATAATTTTAACTTATTGTGTAAATGATTAGGCATAACTTTGTCTGCAAACTCCAGGAAATATAGAGCCTCATCATCACTAGTCGCGATTAGCTCTCCGAGCGGTGTTTTTATATGCTTATATTTAAGGATTAAAGGCGGCATTATAGATGCCGAATTCTCTGCGCTTCTATTACAAGACCTTTAAAATAGCTATAGGACATATAAAAATCACCTTTGTCACCAACGTTGCTGCCCCATGAGTTACGAAGAGTAAGTAGTCCTTTATGTGCTCGTCCCTGCTCATCAGTAGCGGTCGCATTGTCATCAAAGCCTGTAATCAGTATGGCATGACCTGCATACTCTGTTTGCTCATTAAGGCCTTCGACCATTTCCGGGGTAAGGATCCAACTATCGAACTTTTCATTGTGTGTGCCAATTGCTCCGACAGTTCCTTGGTCAAAATTAATTAACAACATTCCAAGAGTTACCCTATCGCCAGAACTAATAGCTTTTTTAACCTCAAATAAGACCTGTTTTTCGTCAACTCTGTCAGCACTAGCTTGATAAACATCAAGTATTGATGTCCATGCAATATGATTTTTAGCTAACTGCTGGCTAATTTTATGAAAATCTTGCGCGGACTCTTCATCCAGCAAGTCTTCACCGTTCATTGGATATTCTTTAAGTCCAGCGCAACCATTCTCCCGTTGAGACTCTTTGGAGGTAAATCCAAATATATCTATTTCACTTAAGACTGTACGTCCCCAAGAACCATTCCAGCCACTAGAACTATAGCCATTGTTTTCAAGGTATCTGCCTAGCCCTAATTGACATAGTTGACTAACATAATCACCTTTGCCAATAATGGCGTTCATTGCTGCAGTAACTGAAAATACTACACAAGAGCCATGAGACCCTTGATTAAGTACAGGCACATCATTCATTCCTAGCTGTATTTTAGGTGGTAGTTGAAAAGATTTATGTTTGTTTGAAGAAGATGATTGCTGAATTCTACTCAGGCGGTTGCCAATTGATTGTTGTGCTTTATCGTTTAGAGAAAGTTTTAAGATAGCAATTTCTTGCGTATCAGGATGGGACAACATTGACCACTTGTTAACTTGTTGAGTCGGTTTATTGACGTTAATAGTACCAACAATATTGATATCTGCAGCAAAGACTTGGCTACTTACACAAGTAGTTAACAATATAGTGCGTAATAATTTGCTAATCATAGACGTAGCCTTTTTAAGAGTCGTTAAAAACACCTGGCCTGGTTCCCGATGCATGCTCAACTATTAGTTTTTTTAGTGGCATGATTTTGTTAACAAAGCTCAGTCCTAAACCACGTAACATTGTAACCGGTTGTGATTTGTTTGTAAATAATACATGCAGTCCTTGCATTAAAGCAATAATAGTCCACAAAGCATGCTTTCTTTTACGTTGGTAACTTTTTAAAGCTCTCACAGATGTTAGATTAAAGTTTGGATGTTTTGTTTCTTCTATCCAAGAGTTTAAGTCAGCCAGTCCAACATTTAGACCAAGTCCCGCCAAAGGATGAATGGTGTGAGCCGCATCTCCCATTAAAAGCCAGCGCGCGCCACTATAGGTTTTTGCATGGCGCATATGTAGGGGAAACTGAAAACGTTTAGAGCTTATTTTTACTTTGCCGAGCTTATTATCTAATCCTTGAGAAAGTTTTGCTGCAAACTCTTCATCAGATAACTCCATTAAGATGTTTGCATCATCTTTTGTTGTAGACCATACAATTGAGCTTTGATTGGGATCACTCATGGGTAGGAACGCTAATGGCCCGTTTGGTTGAAAGACTTGATAAGCTGTTTTTGAGTGAGACTTTTCTGTTGTTACATTTGTAACTATTGCTTGCTGGTGATATGGCCAAGTCGTTACCTCAACACCTAACATCTCTCTTGTGGATGAGCGCGCGCCATCTGCTACTATCAGGAGTTTTGCCTGCCAGCAGTTGTCTCTTTCGTCAAAGACTGAGATATTATTAGCTTCTTCACTAACTTTCGATACTTTGAAATCAAAGATAATCTCTACACCAACATTTTTAGCTTCTTTTAGTAGTGCCTTCTTAATTACTGATTCCTCGAGCATGAATCCTAATCTATTTTTACCTACTATTTTGGAGTCAAAGTCTATTCTTGCATTGTTGGTTGAATCCCATATATGCATTTTATGGTATGCTGCAGAACATGACTCATCAATATTGTTCCATATATTGAGGTTTTTAAATAGGTTTATTGAGGATTGGTTAATTGCATAGACTCTGGATATAATAGTTTGTTTTGTTGCACTTGCTGAATCTAGAATAGTTACTTTATATCCTTGTTGTTGCATTGCGATAGCTGCAGATAGGCCGACTATTCCCTGGCCGATAATGACGATGTCTGCGTTGTCTAACATTATGTCTCCTTTGGATCTATCGGTATTCCACAAACTAGGTTTGGAATATCTCCGCCAAAACCACGCGTGTAGGATGTTAATAGATGTTTAAACGTAGAACTATTGTCTAAGGCTGCTAATCCTAAGCCACGTGCTACTCTTAGTACTGGAATATTGTTACTAAATAATGTTACAAGACCTTCGGTAATAAATTTAATGGCTGTTTGATCATGCTGCCTAAGTTTTTGGTAATTACTTAACATCTCTACCTTTAATCCATCTTCAATGATACATTGAGCCAAGGTTGCGACGTCACGAAGGCCGAGGTTAAAACCTTGGCCGGCCACAGGATGAAGAGTGTGAGCTGCGTTGCCTATAAAAACTATTGCCCCTTCATAGGTTTTAGGCATTGTAACTTGGCGCAGAGGATATACGGATCTTTGGCCAACTTTTATAAACTTTCCGAGGCGATAACCAAAAGCACGCTGTAGATTACTTAAAAATTCATGCTCAGATATCTGAGCTTGTTTTTTAGCCTCAGATTTTGATAACGACCAAACTAGTGAGGCGCGGGAATTTAGCATTGGGAGCAGCGCTAGTGGGCCTTGATGAGTAAATCTTTCATAAGCAATATTTTTATGATCTCTTGCAAGACCAATATTGGTAACTACTGCATGCTGACCATATTCTTTTATTTGGTAGTTTAAATTGCAAAAATTTCGCATGTGAGAATTTGCCCCGTCAGCCGCAACAATCAATTTTGCTTTTACTGAGATGGTTTGGTTATTGGTTTTTATTTTGGCAATTTTTGTTACCCTATCATAAGTATCTAGACTTGCACTTGTTAATATATTGTTGGGGTTTATTAATTCATGCAGAGCTTTGTTTAAATATTGCATTTCTATAACGTAGCCGAGAGACTCTTCATCAGTTTTAAATTCGCTACTGCCAAAGCGCCCTTTTTCTGAAACATGAATTTTGTCAATGACAGCAGAATTTTGTTTTATTAAAGACCAAATATTTAGATTTTCAAGAATACATATACTGGCCGTAGATAGAGCAATACTTCTCGCATCAAAATCAGCATTTATAGTATTAGTTAAATTTTTAGACTCAACTAATAAACAACTATATTTGCTAGACTCAAGGATTATTAGCAATAACGCGCCTATAAGTCCGCCACCAACAATTAATATATCTACTTCACGATCAGCCACGCATGTACGCCTCTATTTCTGCAATATCAACCATTAAATCGGCTGATAAATTTTCATATCCATCTTCGGTTACCAAAATATCATCTTCAATTCTGACACCAATTCCCCACCAACGCTTATCAACGTTTTCTAGTCCTGGCATTATATACAATCCAGGTTCTACTGTTAAAACCATTCCTGGTTCTAAATTTCTCCATTCGCCATTGACTTTGTATTGTCCACAATCATGGACATCAAGTCCTAACCAATGGCCAGCGCCATGCATATAAAAAGGTCTATATGCCTCAGCCTCAACCAGATCTGTGGCATTGCCATGTAATATATCGAGATCAATCAATCCTTTTGTTAAGACATTAACAACTTTCTCTTGAATTGTATTCCAAGGGCAGCCTGGTTTTACTAAGGCAATAGCCGCTTTCTGAGCCTTAAGGACTAAATCATAAATTTGTTTTTGTTCTTGAGTATATTTGCCATTTTTAGGGAATACTCTAGTTATATCTGCTGCATAATTTTCAAACTCTCCACCAGCATCTATTAGGATAAGATCGTTTGGATTAAGTTGTTGGTTGTTTTCAACATAGTGTAACACACAGGCATTATTACCACTTGCTACGATCGGTTCATAGGCAACACTTTTGCAGCCGTGGAGATTTAATTGATATAGAAGCTCGGATTCTAATTCAGACTCATTTTGTAGGGACTTAACTTTCTTCATTGCGTGTTTGTGAGCATTAACGCTAATTGCGGCCGCTTTTCTCATCAAACATATTTCTGCTTCACTTTTAAAAAGGCGCATTTCACTTAGAATAGGTTTTATATCACAAAATGTACTCGGTGCGGATACTCCACTACGAGCTTTATTTTTTAATTGTGTTACAGATTTGAAAATATGCGTATCCCAATTTTGATTTTGGGATACGTCATAATAAATTGCATCTTTGTTTGATAAAAGTAAGTTTAGTTGTTCTGCAAGACTATCAATTGAGTACGCCCTAGTGACGCCTAATTTTTCTGGAGCATCATCTTGCCCCAAACGCCTGCCACACCATTGTTCCTCTAGAGGATTCTTGGGTTTGTTAAATAATACAGTTTCACCCTCTGTGCCGGAGTTGATTATTAGAACGGCGTCAGGCTCATTAAATCCCGTTAAATAATAAAAATCGCTGCTTTGACGAAACTTGTAAGTCGCATCACCATTGCGGAGAATTTCAGATGCGGCAAAGATTATGGCAATACTATTTTCTGGCATTATATTTGCGATTTTTTGGCGTCTGGCTTTATATTCTTCGAGTTTAATCATTAAAGTCTCCTAATCATTGCCGGTCGTTAGTGAGGTAACATTTTGTAGTCCGCGTGGTAGTAGTTTTCCTCGTCTACCACGTTTGCCATGATAATTTTCTAAGTCTGATGTTTTTAGAGTAAAGTGGCGTTTTCCAGCATGAATAGTTAATACGTCGTTATCTGTTAGAACTAAGATATCGATAACTAATTCTGCAAATGAGTCTGGCTTGGCTTTGGATAGAAGCATTAATTTATTACCTTTGCCCCTCGTTAAAGACGGTAGTTCACTTGCTGCAAAAACTAGGAGTCTACCATGGTTTGTTACACACGCAATTTGTTGCGCGTCACAAGATTTTATTATTTTGGGGGGTAACATTTGCCCACCATCTGTTAACTTAAAACAAGCCTTACCATTGCGATTTTTAACGTATAAAGACTCTAATTGGGTTGTGAAGCCATATCCTTGATTACTTGCTAATAAAACCCATTCTTTAGGGCCTGAGCAAGTTAGAGCAGTAAAAACAGCACCATCTGCGGGGTTTAATTTGCCAGTTAGAGGTTCTCCTTGACCACGAGCGGATGGTAGAACATGTCCTGGAAGTGAGTATACTTTGCCTTCACTATCAAAAAACACAACTTGTTGATTGCTGCGTGCATTGGTTTGAGCTTTAAATTCATCCCCAGCCTTATAGTTTAGCTCTCGACCGTCAACATCTAGACCTTTTGCGGCCTTTACCCAGCCTTTTTGGGAAATTACAACTGTAATTGGTTCATTCGGTAGAATATCTTCTTCTTTTAAAGCTTGTGATACTTGCCGCTCCATTAATGGAGATTTTCTTTCATCACCAAAAGTATTCCTATCGGCGATAATTTCTTTTTTTACAAGTTTACGTAGGAGTTTTTCACTGGAAAGAAGTTTTTGTAGTTCATCACGTTCACTAGATAGCTCATCATGCTCAGCGCGTAAGTTTATTTCTTCTATTTTAGCGAGGTGGCGAAGTTTCATATCTAGAATAGAGTCTGCTTGAATAGCTGTTAAATTAAATCTTTCCATTAAAATCGGTTTTGGACTATCTGACTCACGAATAATGGCAATAACCTCATCAAGGTTTAGGTAGGCAATTAATAGACCTTCTAGGATATGAAGTTTTTCGAGAATTTTATCTAGACGATGTTGGCAGCGTTTTTGAACCGTGCTTAGTCGAAAAGATAGCCATTCGTTGAGGATAGTTAGGAGGCCTTTAACTTTTGGACGGCCATTTAGACCAATCATATTTAGATTTACTCGATAACTACGTTCGAGGTCTGTTGTTGCAAATAGATGAGACATTAAGGCTTCTGTGTCTACCCGATTAGAACGAGGGATGATTACTAAGCGTGTTGGGTGCTCGTGATCTGATTCATCACGAAGATCCTCGACCATAGGTAGTTTTTTTTGTTGCATTTGCGCGGCAATTTGTTCAACAATCTTGGCACCACTTACTTGGTATGGAAGGTTGGTTATTACTACTTGGTGGTTTTCCTCTTCATATACAGCCCGCATTTTTATTGAGCCATTGCCGGTTTCATAGATTTTTTTAATTACGTCTTGAGGAGTAATTATCTCCGCTTTAGTTGGAAAATCAGGACCTTGAATATGTTGCATTATATCATCAAGTTCAGATTTTGGATTATCTAACAATAAGATACAAGCATTGGCCACTTCTACTAAATTATGAGGCAAAATATCTGAAGACATACCAACGGCAATACCCGTCGCTCCATTTAATAGAACATTTGGTAGCCTTGCCGGCAGAAGAGAAGGTTCTTTTAAGGTGCCATCAAAGTTATCGACCCATTCAACTGTGCCCTGTTGTAACTCAGCTAATAGCAAATCAGCGTAGGCGGATAATTTGGCCTCTGTATAACGCATCGCAGCAAATGATTTAGGATCGTCAGGAGAGCCCCAGTTACCTTGACCATCGACAAATGGATAACGGTATGAAAATGGCTGAGCCATCAGCACCATCGCCTCATAACAAGCTGAGTCTCCATGGGGGTGAAATTTACCTAATACATCCCCGACAGTTCGAGCTGATTTTTTATGTTTAGCAGATGCTTTAAGACCAAGCTCAGACATCGCATAGACAATTCTTCTTTGTACAGGCTTAAAGCCATCAGCAATATTTGGTAGGGCCCTATCTAAGATTACATACATTGAATAATCAAGGTATGCTTTCTCGGTAAATTCTGTTAAAGGTTTTCGTTCAGTTGCAATATTCATAGACAATTTTACATTTAGATTACATTTAGTTAATTCATTCTATCAGATAAAACATATTGGCGTCTAAGCTATCAGTTTGTCATTTGTGAATAAAAAAATTTCAAAAGTTCACAATTTTTAATGAAAACATATAAGTAGTTGATTTAAAAGAACAAATTTAACGATTGATCTTAGGTAGTTAAAACTAACCTGTGGATAACTTTGTTAATAAACTTGTAAATTCTTTTTTTTCTTCTGCGTAATCAATAATATCATCATCTGTTTCGGGTTTGTTTTTAAACAATCGCATATTAAAGTGACTTTGTTTCTCAATTTGGGTGAGTTTTTTATTTTCAATTTCTTCGGGGTTAGGTAGAAGTTCTATTTTATCCGAATCTAATCCAACCCAACTACTAGCAAAATTCTCCACATTAAAGCGATCGTTCGCCCAATATAAACAGACTGCAACAAGGCCAGCGATAATGCTAATTATTATAACTGGTAGTGAACTCGTAGAAATTGTGCCGGCAAAAAAAGCTATACTAATTAAGGTTGCTATTGCCTGACCTGTGAAAAATCCATAACTGAAAAATAACATATCTGTTACTATTGGAAAGACAAGTTTAAGGGCTCTTACATGCGGTTGTTGTAATTTATGGATATATTCTTTTTTGATTATGCTTAAGTTTTCTTGTTGTTTAGTCAAGGCCCCAAGTAGTTCTAATAACTCAATTAGTTCGGCTTCATTTGTTTTATACAGACTAGGATCAACATTTTTTTCATACGCATTACGGATATATTCATTGTGGTTATCTATTTTGTCTTTAACTTCTATTAATAAGACTTTTAGGAGTTTGTTTTGAGATACTAATAGATCTAAAACGTTATTTGAGTTAAATAATTTAAAGTTAAACCTTTCCGCAATTTTAGGTATATCGAGACCTAGAAAGAGAGTTATGTATATTATAGCCAGGATGGCTCCAACTAGTATAAAAACCCAATTTTGAATGCCTAAAAATAACGTTAGAATAGCTGCTCCACCGGCGAAACCATTGCAAGTACTATATAAAATACCTAGAAAAGCTAAAAATAATATTGTTGCCTTGGCTTTGAAATCAAGATTTTTTTTATCGGTAGTTTTTTTTACTTCATAGTGGGTTATTAAATTGTTTAGAAGAGCTAAGCGAAAAGATGCATCTAAGTAGGAAAGATTTGAGATGTTGGTGTCAGTTATTTCTCTATTAAGATAGGATGACACATCAGATATTGTACTAATCTTGATGTTTTCTTCTAAATTAATTTTATTTAGTAGCTTCGTTGTCTCATTAGAAAGTAGAATATCACTCATGAAAAACTATAAACCTTTGTTGATAATTTATGCCAGAAGATATTTGGCTTAATACTAACATAGAATATAATTTAAGAACAGTCTGGTTCTGGTCTTCGGATTGAGCCATATTTAAGAAATATAGCAAATAGTGCGCATGATGTTTGTTTGTGGTATGATCGCGTTCATAAATTCACCATGATAGATTGTGATATGTTTGATAAAAATACAGAGCAAACTCCTCCTCAGGAGAAACACGTTTATTTAGATATTAATTTTTTATCAGAACCTCCTTTGGTAATTAAAGCCAATACTGTTTATTGTTATCAAAGAAAGGACTTAGCCATAGAGTACGCACTGATTTATGATAATTCCTTTAAACATGCTGTTTTACATGATTCTAATAGTAGTTCATCATCTGTTCGTGATATTTTTAGTTCGCAGAGATTGATGTTGGAAGATATTACAGCCGAGATTGTTGTTCAACGATGTAAACAATCAAATCTTTCTAACACTCAATTACGAGATTCTAGAAATGCAGTGCTTGATATTGTGGAGAAAGATTTAGGTATTGATGTCCTCTTTGATAAGAGTAAGATCACTCAACCAGAGAAAATGCCATTATCTGCTTGTAAGGCCTTTAAGTCTCATCTAGATACAATTTTTAATCCTGACGTGACCCTGACTTCTGATAAAAATAAACATTCCACTCTTGGTTTCTGGTGCTTAAATCTTTTCCTAGGAGTTGTGATTGCTTTTGCTGCATTGGTTATAGTTTCCCTAACCTTAAATCCAGTTCATCTACCTGTGGCTATAGCGGGACTTGTTGCAGGGTTACTACCACTGACGGCAAACTTGATTTTAGGATTTAGTATAGCGGCTTTATCAATTGCGACGGTTACAGGACTTGCGTGTTCTTTTTATAAATCTAGCAAGGATAAAGTTTCTGATGAGGGCATTGCTTCTTCTATTAAAGAGCAGAGCAATCTTGATGCTGCTACTCCTCATAATTAAAATCAAGCTGGCGCCAAGCTTCAAGCAGAATTATTGCGACCGCGTTGGAAAGATTTAAACTCCTACTTCTGGCGAGCATGGGTATACGAATAGCTTGACATTTTTTACGTATCTCTTCTGATAAGCCACGAGTTTCCGGGCCAAATAGCAACATATCATCATCTATAAATTGAACGTCACTGTAGTTTTTTTGAGCCTTTGTTGAGCAAGCAAACATTCTTTTACCCATATTTTTTTCAAAAAAAACTTGGTCGTTTTCGTAGTGGGTGACTTCTGCCCATTCATGATAATCAAGACCAGCACGGCGCATTCTTTTATCATCAAGGGTAAATCCGAGTGGGTGAACTAAGTGAAGCGATGCCCCTGTATTGGCGCATAACCGAATAATGTTGCCGGTGTTTGGAGGAATTTCTGGTTGAAATAAAACAATGTGAAGCATATCTCTAGCCTTGGTTTAAATTTTTAATATAATAGCATTTGCTGATAATTTTGTCAGAATATTTAACCTCGCCTTGTTCAATAATTTGACATTAAGAGCTTTTGAGATTACAATAGCCATCTATTTAGATGTTATTTAGTTGGGATAAATTTAATGTATGAGATTAAAGAACCGTTATATGGCGATACTTTTGTTGATATTCATTATGTTGGTAATGATGACGAATTAAAAGGAAAGAATTATTCAGATCTTGCAGAATTTCTTCAATTCAAATGTTGCATAGATTCTAATAGTTTTTATTCTAATAACAATCTTATAACTCGTGGTTTAGGATTTGAAAACAGAAGACTTCTAAATACAGTTTCTGCCACTGCTGGTGGCGAAGAAAAGACATTATTTAGAAATATAGAAAATTTAGAAGATGTTTATAAGAATGGGACCTACGCTATATTTACACTACCAGATCTTGTGCTTAATGAGCGGGAGGTTGGTGATATGATTGTGGCATTACGGAATATAATCCCTATTGATCTGGACCAAATTGTAATTCAAGGGGAAAGAGAGACAATATTTGCTTTTTCAATCGTCAAAACTTTGTATGAATCAAAGGCATCGAAAGATAGGGGTCATAAAGCTCCTCAATCTATAGATAATCAAGATGATTCATCTAATCAGTGCTTTATGCTGAATTTATATGAAAATCCAAAGTTTAGAATATTTCTTTTAACGTTGTCGCTCGCGTTTGTTGTTACGGCGGTTTTGTGTATTGTTGCATTAACACTAAATCCTGTTGCGCTACCTGTAGCTATAGCAAGTGCTGTTGCAGGACTTTCCTCACTTTCTACTAATATAGTTCTTGGTTGTGCAATTGGGGTTGGCACAGTTGCAACCGTTAGCTCTGGTCTACTGGCACATTCACTTTATAGCAATAAGGATAATGACTCTGAGTTGGGGTTAACTGAAAATAAAGGTTCAGACTTCCCACCGGGTATGTTATTTGATAGTTAATACAATTAACTTGCCAATTTTTTAAGTTTATTTAGCTTAAAAATTGAGTTGGCGAGGGTAAACACATCTATTTTTAAACATTAAAATAGCCCTTTTTGACTTAGAAAAGTTCTTTGTCATCAATATTTACCAAGGCGAAATTACTTATATTTTCATAGCTATCTCCTCAAATATCAGTTGCAAAATGCTCTTTTGCAACACTAATGGAATTCACAATATACTGAGGTACTTCTAGACACTCTTGGCGCACTACATCCGCAATGTATTTAAATTAGTTTAAAAGACACATGGCAAACTCCATGTTTCCATGCTAAATTTTTAAATAAGCAGTTAGAAATTAGTATTATATTATAAGGATGTAATGTATTACTGAAGATGATGGCGCCGTAATTATTATAGATGCAACGATAGATTGTGCACGGCTATTGGCTCCTGAGTTTAAAAAACATGGTTATTTCTGTGCGCAAGTATATTGCAGGTGAATAGTTACGATATATGTTTGTATGTAAGAAAAGGGGATGTGTTTGATACTACTTGTTGGACTCATTCTCTTTATGCCTATGCGGTACTAATGAGTAATACAGAAGAAGAATTGGTAGAAGATTACAGGCAATTTAGAGTGGTTGAAAAAGAAGTTTATAACGGTTTGTTTCATGCAGATAAAAGAGAAGTTGCATCTGAAGACTTAATCACAAAAAACTCAAGCTCTATATTTCTTCTTCGTAATAAGGATAGAGCACCAGAGGTATCTGGTGCCGGTGACAATGATACTAATTTTAAACCTAATATTTCGCCTTGATGGGAACTGTATCTCTCGTTGTTCAAAGCATCTATTTTATTAGATATTATTGACTAACAGGAGCCGTTCCTATTTCTTCTTCTCGAAGAGTTAATATTTCAAAGCCACTTTTAGTTACTAGAAGGGTATGTTCCCATTGGGCTGATAATTTACGATCTTTCGTGACAGCGATGCTCCAATCATCTTTAGTAAGATGTTTTACATCGGCTTTTCCTTGATTGATCATAGGTTCAATTGTGAAAGTCATGCCCTCTTCTAATACCATTCCCTGACCCGCTTTTCCATAATGCATTACCTGAGGATCCTCATGCATTTTTTGACCAATACCGTGGCCACAATATTCACGAACTACCGTATAATTATTTTTTTGAGCATGAGATTGGATAGCATGACCAATATCTCCTAATGTTGCTTTAGGTTTTACAATCGCAATACCGGCATATAGGCATTGTTGAGTTACATCTACCAGGCGCTTAGCGTGTGCTGGAACATCTCCAACACAAAACATTTTACTGCTATCACCATAATAACCATCATGAATTACAGTGATATCAATATTGATAATATCGCCTTTTTTTAAGATTTGTTTTTCTGATGGCATGCCATGACAAATAACGTGGTTTAGAGATGTATTGATAGAATATGGATATCCATATTGGCCTTTGCTGCCAGGGATTGCTTTTAGAGTATTGCGAATATAATCTTCACAAAATGCATCAAGCTGCATCGTGGTAAGTCCCGGCTTAATGTATTGACTAACAGCATCTAATACCCTAGATGTTAGATTACCAGCAATACGCATTTTTTCGATTTGTTCAGCAGATTTTACAAGTGACATATATATGATCTCATTATACTTTTTTTAGTAAGCGAAATTCTATCAAAGACTGAGGGCATTTGCCAATTAGTTTTGTCTTGTGATAATTATAGGTATCACTATCTATGACAAGCGCCAGGCTTCGCAATTTTAACATCTGCGCAATTAGCCATACATGCATTTCCATAAGTTTTGCCATCTTCTCCACAAACTGGTTCCCATTGTTTGGTACATATGCATTGTAAATCTGAATCTGGTTTTGCTTGATTGGCATACAAATTATATGAGAACAACAAAACCATGCTCGCGATAATGACTCTCTTCATTGCTAATTTCCTATTGTTTAATTTCAGGATGAGCTTCCCCGTTTAATTTATTTCTAGTATGTTATATGCTGGGAGATGAGAATGCAAAAACTTAAAGCTATTTATGCACGAATATTTAAAGTTTCAAAAAACGAGATAAATCTGCCAATTTATGTGGTTTTTGCCGGTGTGGCCTTGATTGTTTTTCATGTTTTTTCTTATATGATTCCATTTACCAATAATGCATTTGTTGCAACTAATGTTATACCTATTGCGGCTGATGTATCTGGGTTTATAAGTGAGATATATGTTAAAAACGGGCAGAAAGTTGAAAAAGATACCCCGTTATTTAAAGTGTATCAGCCACCATAAGAATTGGCGTACAAATCTGCTAAAGCTAATTATGAACAGGCTATTGAAGAAGTTGGTGTGATTGAAAGAGAAACTAAAAAGACAAGTGATCTCTTGAGCGCCGCAATTTTCGATTTTGAAAAATCAAAGTTAAAGTTTAAATTAAAAAATAATCCAAGTGTTCGGCAGGCGGTTCCAAAGTTGGAAATTCGTATTTTAAACTATGAATTACAATCTAGTGAAAAGCAAAAAGATGCGTTAGGCAAGCAAATTAAGATAGAAGACCAAAGGATAGTAGAACAGAGAAAGAAGATAGAAGCTCTTAAAGCGATTATGGACAATGCTTTAATTAATTTGGAATTGACAATTGTTAGAGCTCCTTCTGATGGTATTGTTGATAATATGTATATATCTCAAGGTACGCCAATACAAATTCATACCCCAGTTTTTTCTTTTATTGACACTTCCAATTGGTGGATTCAAGCAAATTTTAATGAAACCGATATCCGTCGCATTCGTCCAGGGGATGAAGCTACTATAGTTCTTAGAATGTATTATTTTAATAAAATATTTCGTGGTCGAGTAGTCAATACAGTCTGGGCTGCAGACAGACAAAATACTGTTACAAGAACTCAGCAACAAAAAGTTAGTAATGAAAATGAGTGGTTACTAATTCCACAACGACTGCCACTGCAAATTAAAATTCTTAATCCTGATCCTAAATACCCACTCCAACCTGGCGCAAGTGCTTATGTTTATCTCAAAGCTAACACGCACAGTTGAGGAGAGTGACCCTTATGGAATCCATAGGATTGATGGATGTAAGGTAGTATACGTTTATTTTATGTTGTCAGTATTTAACGTGTATTTTTATATACCTCATCCGTATTTTTACTTCTTTTATTTACCTCTGACGGCTATGGCGGCTGAGATTACAGGCAATACTATTGAGAGTAAGTACCAGGGATTTATTTATACTGTTTTGGCAACATGCGTACTTGCCTTCTTCTTTAATATGTTTCGCCCATATCCACTGTTTTTTTTGTTTGGCTCCTTTGTCCTAACCGCTTTATTTTATTATATAGCACTACGTTATGTGCGGATGCTGCTGCCAATTGTACCTATTTGTTTGGCTCTGGCGATATATTCTCATCTATATCCTTCTATAAGCGCAAATCCTAGAATGATGATAGCGAATGTTTTATCAACATTATTTGCGTTAACAATAATTGTTAGTTCATTGTCGTTATTCCCGTTAAGTTATTATTATCGTTCGTGGTTGAGAGCCTTTGTTTTAATTTTAAAGGAAATACTACAAGCATTGTTGGCTATTAGCAGACAAAAAGATATTAATTCTTCATTAGGACAAGGTCATCTTCAGCATATGGTTGGTGTTGGAAAAATGTTGCCGCGTAAATTCCCCTGTTATAGTGTTTTAAAGGTAAATTTGTTAATGAATCAGATCTTTTTGAGTTGTTTAGTTGAAAAAAGTGAAATTAGAAAGCTTGAGACTGAGGATTTGGCTTTATTTATAAAAAATATAGAGTTGTTGATTGAGGCGGTACAAAATGAACAGCAGTGTCGAGTGATTTTTGATAGAAATAAATCTTTCAATAAAATGATTGGCTCGTGGAATCAGTTATGTTTAAGAGCTTAGATTATAGAACTGTACGTGCCCTACAGATATGCGTGGTTTTTATTGCTACTTTGGCATTACAAAGGGCTCTGAATTTTTCTCATGCTGGATGGATTGGTTTCGCTGTTATGATGATCTATGCAGGCTTTGATTCAGGGGCTAGCTTATATCGAACAAAACACCGTTTTTGGGGGGCGATGTTTGGACTTTTTCTATCTTATTTTTTATTCATATTTATCCTTTTTAATGATGATTTAATCTGGGTAATTATACCAATCATTCTATTTTTAGCATATTTTACGGTAAGCAAATACTACGTTGCACCAACGACATTCACGGTTACGATGACGGGTTTAGGGAGTGATTACTATCAATCAAATTCATTTTCAATTGATCAGTTTTTCTTTGATTATGGAGAGGCTACAACTATTGCATTTTGTTTGTGTGTCTTTTTTGAGTATTTCATCTTTAGGAAAAATAATTTAACAGGTAAGTTTTATCAAGAATTTAAACAATTGCTTATTAACCAACTACAAATACTTCTAGATATCGTTCGAGAAGAAAATGTGAGGCATAGTCGCTATTTAAAAGCTAGTGCTGAATTTAGAAGTAATCTTATAAAATTTGAAAGCTTTTTAAAGACTGCGAAACATAATTATAGTGGCAATGAACATATCTATAATGATGTGGATGATTTTAATCAGACTATTGAACGGGTGTTTTATAACATACGACAATTGTTTGTCTTAGGTTCTTCTGAGTATGAAAATTTAGCATTGGATGCGCAGTTGTGTCTTAATAATTTATGTAATAAGAACCTGGAATCTAAATCAGATGAAGAATAAGTTTATATATCTTAAGCCACTCTATTTGATTGTGAAAATAATGGTCGTTTTATTGATAACCTCGTGTACATTCAATCCCAAGTATCTTCCTAAACCTAATCCTAAAATACCAGAGAAGTGGAATGCTAAAAATAAGCAATTAAAACAGGAGAATTGCAAGATTGCCTGTATTCCATGGTGGAAACAGTTTAAAGATCCAGTTTTAGAAGACTTAATTAATAAAGGATTAAAATGTAATAATGACATTCATGTGGCGGTATCAAATGTAGAGGCAGCTCAGGGAGAGCTGAAAAGAGTTAAGTATAATTGGCTGCCTGGACTTGATAGTTTGCTAGGTTATAGCTCCTTTCCTTATTTAGGTTATCCAGGCGGGGTGGCTTTATTAATTCCAACTTACACAATTAATATTTTCAAACAAATTAAAGAGCAAAAAAAAGCTACAGATGAGCTTAAGATAACTAAAAACATGCGAGATACAGTGCGACTAGCCGTTATTGCCCAAATTGCTGGAAGTTATTTTAATTATCAAGCTCAATCTGAGAAAGTGGATTTATTATTGGCGGTTGAAAGAGATTTGCAAAAGAAGGTAGATATATATTCTTCAACATATGCTAATGGACTTACCTCAGATATTGAGCTTGTGAAGGCAAAAAGTGAGTTGGAGCTAATAAAATCGGAAAAAATGGTGGTTTTGCAAAATAAAGTAGTTAGTCAAAATATGTTGCGTTACTTAATCAATGAGAATCCTGAAAAATTTAAATTTCCGACTAGATTTAGTAGTTTAGATCCCCATCAAGAGTTGGTTGGTGCATTACCATTTAATATTATTGAAAATCGCCCAGATATGCAGCAGGCAACCAATGAGTTACAAGCTGCAAACGCTGGAATTGGGATTGCAGTTGGTAGTTTTTTGCCGGCCATACAACTGAGTGCGGCACGAGGTGATATTGGTATTATTCCATATAGCCCTAAGCTTGGAACACCGGTATATTTCAATCAATCCTTACTGCAAACCTCTTTGATTCGGTTAGATAAATTTGGTGAGTTAGAAAAGTCTAGAGGTATTGCCCGGGCTTATTACTATCGATATCTAGATACTTTTCGTAAAGTATTAAGGGATATAAATAACGATTTATCCGCTAATGAGTTATATAGCGAGCGCTTAGAGCATACTGTTTTAGCCAAAAATAACTTAAGTAAAGATTACGATTTACATCATTCTTTGTGCTCAGAAGGAATTATTAGCTCTTTAAGTTTGTTAGAGAAAAAAACGAAACTAGATGAAATTAAAATTACAGTTAATCAACATAAGATCGACCAATTAATGACCATTGTTACCTTGTATCAAGATATGGCGGTAGGTTATGGTTGTACGTAGTTTTTTTATAAAATTGATGTTTGATTGTTTGCAATGGTTGATATTTAAAGCTACACTCTAAGTATATAGTTTAATTTTTAAACAGTTAGTCCTTCGCGCATTTATACATAATGGAGTATTTAATATGAAATGGATCATGGTTGCAAATTCAAATGATTGTCGAATTTATAAATTTGATAAAAACATTAAAAATATTCAGTTAGTTGAGGAGATATGTCATCCGGAAAATAGGCTAAAGGAGCAAGATTTAGTTTCTGATTCTTTTGGTCATTTTCAGAATATGGGTATGATTAGAGGCTCATATGAGCCAGAGTTTACCCATGTTGAAATAGCAGCTGATAATTTTGCTAAAGAAATGGCTGATAAGTTAAACAGTGGTAGGATAAAGCATCTATATGATGGAGTAATATTGTTAATGCCTTCTACTATGGGGGGAATGCTGTTTAAGCATTTAAATAAAAACGTTCTAGGAATGGTACAAAAAAGTATTAAAAAGAATCTTATAAAATTATCTGATCATGAATTAAAAAAATATTTAGGTAAGAATGTGCGTTTTAGTGGATCAATTCACTAAATATTTTTTATATGGTCTGTTGACAATTGGGGGCGCGAGTCAAAAATCAAGCTGAAATTTGGGCAAATTAACATGGTTTTGGCCGTGGCACCAATTGTCAACAGACCCTAGTATCCTCCTAATCTCGATTTGTATTTTACATTTCGAGATTTTTTATTGTCTAAAACAGTTTTTCACCTCTCTCTTTGTGGTAAAATATTAGCTTAATTTGTAGCTGAGAAACCAATTGGCAATTGCTCATGACTTTTTTCAGCTAAAAGATAATGCATTGAGAGAATCATATGCCTGGTGAATTTAGTCAATTTGAAAAACGCAAGCAAGATCATATTGATTTAGCTCTTATGCAGAGCAATCAAACAGATACGTTAAATCAGTTAGATAAGATTTCTTTAGTGCATGAAGCTCTACCTGACTTTAATTTTAATACCATCGATATATCTGCAGTTAGGCTTGGTAGAAAAGTTGCCTCGCCATTTCTGGTTAGTTCAATGACGGCTGGTCATGCTGATGCTAAAAACATAAACCAAAATCTTATGGAGGCTGCATCAATTAGCGGATGGGCGATGGGCGTTGGCTCACAGCGCCGAGAGTTAACTGATAAAGCTGCTTCTCATGAATGGACAATGTTGCGTAAAAATCATCCTTTGGTTTCACTTTTTGGTAATTTAGGAATCGCGCAGTTAATTTCATCTTCTAGCGATGATGTATGTCGACTAACTGATGCCTTAGTTGCAGATGGTTTAATCATACATTGCAATCCTTTACAAGAATGTATTCAACCTGAGGGTACGACTGATTTTAGTGGTAGTTGGCAAGCATTAGAGAACCTTGTTTTGAAGTTGCCATTGCCAGTTATTGTTAAAGAAACAGGTTGTGGTTTTTCAAAATCTTCCATGCAGCGCTTAATTGATATTGGAGTTAGTGTTGTTGATGTTAGTGGTGTAGGCGGCACACACTGGGGGAGAATTGAAGGTCATCGTGCTCAAGATGAGTCAATGCAAAAGCGCGCCGCACATACTTTTCGTAATTGGGGTATTGATACAGTTAGTAGTGTTATAGAAGCAAATTCTTTGTCGGGAGAACTTGAAATTTGGGGCTCTGGTGGCGTTCGACACGGATTAGATGCAGCTAAATTAATTGCATTAGGTGCTTCAAGTGTTGGTTTCGCCAAACCTCTTCTTAAGTCGGCACTGGTCTCACCTGATCTTGTTTTAGAAGAAATGCGAGTCATAGAATATGAATTGAAAATTGCCATGTTTTGCACTGGCAGTAGTGTTGTTAGTGATTTAGGGGAAAAGTTATGTCGTTAGATGAGAATGCCAGTCAGTTATTTAAAGGTTTTTCAAAACTATCTAGAAAAGAGCGTTTTCAGCGTCTTTGTGATATGGGAGCCTTGAGTTCGGAGGATGTTTCTTATTTACGAGATGGTGGTTTAAACGATATAGGTTTAGCCGATAAATTAATTGAAAATGTGATTGGTTATTTTCAATTGCCGCTAGGGGTCGCTACCAATTTATGTGTGGATGGGCAAAATTATGTTATACCAATGGCGGTTGAAGAAACTTCTATTATTGCAGCCCTATCAAAAACTTCACGCTGGGTAAGCCAGCATGGCAAAATTACCACAGGAATATCAGGTGATTGTATTATTGGTCAAATTCAACTGGCTAATGTTAAAAATTTTGAAAAATTTGAGCAAATTATTCTTGAAAACAAGCAACATCTGATTGAAAAAGCGAATGAAGATATTGCCGCTAGTATGGTGAAACGTGGTGGTGGAGTTAAAGACTTACAAATTCGCAAGCTTACTAGAGATGATGGCGATATGATGGTGGTTTTGCATTTAACTATGAATAGTTGCGATGCAATGGGTGCCAATATTATTAATCAAGTTCTAGAGTATTTAAAAACACCTATTGAGAATTTAACGGGTGAACAGGTCAGCATGTGTATATTGTCTAATTTAAATGATGCAAAGCTTACATCAGCGCGAGTTGAGATTCAAAATGTAGATGAGCAGTTGGGTGAGAGTATTCAAGAAGCATCGTTATTTGCTGAGTCTGATCCATATCGAGCCGCAACTAGTAATAAAGGTGTTATGAACGGCATGGATCCAGTATTAATTGCTACTGGTAATGATTGGCGAGCGGTTGAGGCTGGAGTGCATGCTTACGCTGCACGTGATGGTCATTATAAAGCTGTTACCCAGTGGCGTTATGCTAATAATGTCTTAACTGGTGAGCTCGTAGCACCTATTGTGGTTGGTATTGTTGGGGGTGTAACGGCTGTTCATCCCACAGCGCAAATGTGTTTGCGGATGATGCATATTAAATCTGCTAATCAATTATCAAGGGTTATTGGCTCGGTTGGTTTATTACAAAACTTGGGTGCAATCAGGGCTTTATGTACGGAAGGAATTATCCAGGGGCATATGAAGCTACATTTAGATAATTTATTATTAGTAGCAGGTGCAACCGATATAGAGGTTCCAGTTTTGAAGAAAAGACTTATTAAGCATCTTTCTAATCATAAAAATGTGAGTTTAAAAAACGCTTTTGAATTTTTGGCAGAGATTAGAGGTGGACAGTTTGCATGATGAAGTGGGAAATACCAGCCAAGACTTTTTTAGTTGGTGAGTATGTTGCACTAGTTTCTGGGCCATCAATTGTTTTAACTACATCACCATGTTTTGAGGTGTCTTTATCTGAAAAACCAGGTCTTGATGGTATTCACCCTGATAGTCCTGCAGGAGTATGGTGGCGACGACAAGATATTAAAAACGTTGGTTTAAAATGGTATGACCCATATAATGGTATGGGTGGTATGGGAGCATCCAGCGCACAGTTTCTAGGTGCTTTTTATGCAACATCTTATCTTAATAATAAAACAGTAGATACTAATAGTATTTTTGATGCCTACCTAGATTCATCTTGGAATAAAACTGGGATTGCTCCTAGTGGTTATGATGTGATTGCTCAAAGTCTCGGTGGTTGTGCTTATTTAAATCGTGACAAAAATATATATCAATCACTTTCATGGAATTTTTCTGATCTAGGTTTTATTTTGATTCATACTGGCAAGAAGCTCGCAACCCATCATCATTTGCAAAAAATGAATGGTTTTCAGTCTTTAGATGAATTATCAAGTATCATTGGTTTGGCGTTATCTGCATTTATGGATGGCAATGGAGCGAGTCTTATTTATGCCGTGAACTCTTACCATGAAGAACTTTTAAAATTAGATCTTGTTGCAAAACATAGTATTGAAATGATTAATGAGTTGAGAAAAATAGACAAAATTTTGGCTGTAAAAGGTTGCGGAGCTTTGGGGGCGGACGTTTTATTGGTGATTATTCCTTCTTGTGAGCTAGATCAAAAGCATTTGGAGCTTAACTCACTTGGTTGGAATGTGATTGCAAGTAGCAAAAATTTGTATTTTTCAACATAGATTTAATTTCGATCGATATAAAAAATAGATTGGTTTATGTCTGTTTAAAAAATTGTAAAGGTGTAAGAATCCGCAAAATATTATTTATAGAGGTTATCAGTGTTGTATCAAGACATTTTAGTTAAGTCTGCCGAACAATATCCTAGTGATATCGCAATCATTTTCGAAGATAAAACTCTCTCATATCAAGAGTTAAAGCAACAGGTTGATATAGTTGCTGAGAATCTTTGGAAACTTGGAGTAAGACCAGGGGGGTGTATTAGTACTTTTCTTGGTAATAATCTTGAAAATTTAATTATTACTTTTGCATGTTTTAAATTGGGCGCTGTTAGTGTACCTATTCGTTCACAACTACAAGCCCCTCATATAAGACATATCTTTGCTGATGCAAGGCCTACAATAATATTAACCTCTCCTAAATTAGCTCCTGAATTGAAAAAAGCTATTGGGTGTGAAATAAGTGCAGGGCAAGTCAGATGTTTTTTAACAGGTGACTCATCTGAACAACTAGATTGGTGTGGAAGCTTCGCTGATCTTCAAATACCATCTGACGGGGATTTTTCATCTGCAATAGAGGTAGAAAATAGTGATTTTGCAACAGCGTTATATACCTCTGGGAGTACTGGCAATCCTAAAGGAGCTATTCATGATCACGGACAATGGTTAGGTAATGCTGCGCTCGGAGCTAAGAATTTTAATAGAGGTGATGTTACTTATTTTGCTCTATCAATGAATCATTGTTATGGACTTGGAGAACAAATTTTACCTTGCTTGCTTCAGGGAGCTACTATCATTATGTGTGCGGAGTTTAAACCAGAGAAACTAGTTGCCGCCGCCACATCTGGTATAGAGTTGTTTGGAAAAACATATCTTGCAAGTTCTTTTTATGGTGTTCCTTCCATGTATCATGCTATTGCGAAGTCTATATCATCTGTAGGACATCATAATCTTAGATATCTTGATGTTGCTGGGGATATATTGTCGAGTGTTGTTAAAGACAAGATAAGGGCGTTATTTGGCCCTATACTAAGGCCTAGTTATGGAATGACAGAGGCAATGTGTGTTTCTGTATTATCTCCAATGTTGCCAGATGGTGACCCTCGGTCTATAGGTGTACCTCAGCCAGGTCTAACCTTTAAAATTATAAAATCTGATGGTAGTGATGCCCAAATTGGAGAGTCTGGGGAATTATGTATTCAAGGGCCATTTCTTTGCAGAGCTTATTTAAATTCCAATAAACTATCTGAAAATACTATAGGTGGCTATTTTCGAACTGGTGATACTGTAACTATGGATGCCGCTGGGCAGTTTATTTATGTTAACCGGACTAAACGAATAATAATTACAGCTGGCGGCTATAATTTGAATCCTAGGGATATAGAGTCGGTGTTAGAGGCACATGAGCTAGTTTCACAAAGTTGCGCTTTTGATATTCAGGATGCAACAGGGCAATTACTAATAGTTGCTTTAGCAAGTTTGTCTGTAAAAGAGGATAGTATTTCTGCAAAAATGTTATTTGATTTGTTTGCAGCTATTGAGGAGCAACATCGACCGAGCATAGTATCAACAGTAAATGATTTTAGGCTTGGTAGTACGGGAAAAATAAATTGGCAATTCTATCAGCTAGAAAAAGAGGAAGAATTTCGATTACCATTAGAAAATAGTCATGATTACTATGATAGTCGTAATTTAAGTTGAGAATATTACTCCAATTGGGTTTAAAGTTCTAATTTTAGTCTAATTGTTAATTGTTGTTAAGATTAATAGATTTATTTATAAAATATTGAAGAAATCACTTGATGTTTAAAATATTTCCGGTATCATTCTTTTTCTATTCATGGGCCGTTAGCTCAGTTGGTAGAGCAGAAGGCTTTTAACCTTTTTGTCGTAAGTTCGAATCTTACACGGCCCACCATGTTTATATATTTTCCCATCGTATCCAAGATCAAGCGCTCGTAGCTCAGCTGGATAGAGTACTTGGCTTCGAACCAAGGTGTCGGGGGTTCGAGTCCCTCCGAGCGCACCATTTAAATCTACATATGACATCTCTTCATTTGCAGCAACTTGAGCCAAATTACTATAACAAGAGGCTATGCCATGTAGTCCCAATTTCTCACATAAATGTTCTAAACGTTGTATTTGGATAGTCATGCCACTCCCCCTGTAAATA
>JARGPO010000036.1 GCA_029213075.1 Legionellaceae bacterium
TAACAAGAATTTTAGTGAATTGTTACCACCAGCTGAAAACACAATATTCCCCTACCTCCGCCTAGATGGTCCGACTTGTTCGGACCATCTAGGGAATTTTAAAATAAATCTGGCTAGATACCCTGCATAAAGCAGGGTGTAAGTAGGGGGAGGGGGTAATGACGTCGCTTAAGGCAGCGCTATTAGGCCAAGACCCAACCTAAATTTTTCAGTCTAACGATTAGATAGTTTAACTTTGATGATCTTGCCCTGGTTGAGGTTCCAAATTAGTTGACAATTGATTGAGATCATCATTTGATTGGGAATAAAATTTCAAACACACATACCTTTGCGCACTGAATCAATAACTTTTGTCCAAGATGCATAATATTTTTTATAATCCAGTAAATCAGCAGCAGGTGAATATGCCTCGCCACACTTCCAATATTCATGTATTTCTGTAAAGGACTTATAAAATCCACACCCAACTGCTGCAAGCATAGCTGCACCTAAAGCGGTTGTTTCTACTTCCTGAGGGCGCTTAACAGTTAAGTTGCATACAGATGATAAAAAACTCAAAAACCATGAGTTTTTAGCCATCCCACCATCTGCATGTAAAACACGGAGTGGAAAGTCAACATCCTCATGCATACACTGGATAATATCATTTGTTTGAAATGCTACTGTTTCTAGTGCTGAGCGCACAATATGCTTTGATGTTGTAGCCTGAGTTAAGCCGGTTATCATTGCTCCAGGCGGAGTAATCCAATGAGGTGCACCAAGACTTGTAAATGAAGGTAAAAAATAAACGCCGGCATTATCTGCAACACTTTTCGCATAAATTTCACTATCTGCAAAACTTGGTAATATTTTCAAATCATTACGTAACCATTTTAAAATTGTGCCAGCATGATAAATACACCCTTCTAAACCATAAGTAACTTTACCACTAACAGAATAAGCTACTGTTGTAAGTAAATGCTTTGAACTTACTGGTTTCGAGCCAATATTCAATAACAAAAAAGCTCCACTACCGTATGTAGCTTTCAACATACCCTCTTCTATACAGGCCTGCCCAATTAAGCTTGCTTGCTGATCGCCAACCATCGCGTTAATTGGAATTTTTACACCACATATATTCGAATCTATTTCTCCAAAGTAACTATCATTAGCTAATATTTCTGGTAATAATGACTTAGGAATTGCAAATAAATCAAGCAAATCCTCATCCCAGCGACAATTATGAATGTCATATAATAAGGTTCTAGACGCGTTGGTTATATCAGTGGCATGCAAAGAGCCATTTGTTAGGCGCCATAATAAAAAACTATCAATAGTGCCAAAGGCTAACTGACCTTTATCGGCTAATAATTTAGCTTCTGGTTCGTTATCTAATAACCATTGCAATTTACTTGCAGAAAAATAAGCATTTGGTATCAAACCTGTTTTATTCTTTATTAATTTAAGTTCCATATCTGTATGAGAATTAAAATATGATTCAGTTCGTCTATCTTGCCATGAAATAGCCGGCCCAATACATTTGCCTGAATTCTTATCCCAAACAACGGTAGTTTCACGTTGATTTGTTATACCGCAAGATAATATATCTTTTGGATTAACATTAGAGACAACATCACGGATAACACAACAAGTTTTGTTCCAAATATCTTCTGGACATTGTTCGACCCAGCCTGGGTTTGGGAAATTAGTTTGTAATGATTGTTGACTCGTATATGCTAAACGGCCCTTTATATCGTACAGCATAGCCCTAGTGCTGCTACTTCCTTCATCAATCGCTAAGAAATACATATTTTAAAAGTAATATTTGTAACATAAAAATATCATACCATTTGGAATTGATATTTACGATAGTTTGAAATTTTGCCTGCAAATATATCGAATAACCCAATTATAAACTTAGATAATCAGTTTTTGAGTGTTTTTTTGTAGTTTAAAAATAAATGTATGCGGCCTACGTTGACCAAATCAAATGAAAAAAATTTTTAATTAAGATGCGTTTGCCCTGGGTATTAGTAAGTTAAAAGGGATATTTTTCTGTCTTTTTGATATAATGTGATTTTGGTATTTATATTTAAGAAGATCTATTTGATAACTGTTTTTTATGATGGTAAATGTAGTTTATGTAGAAAAGAGATTACTTATTATAAAAGAATTGCGCCACCTGAGAAATTTATATGGTTAGATCTTAGCGAAGATTCTAATCTCTTAACTCAAAGAAACGTGAGCCTTAGAACAGGATTAATGTTTTTTCATGCTGAAGACAAGGATGGAAAAATGCATACATCTCTGGATGCATTTATTCTTGTTTGGAAACAACTAAGAGGATGGCAATACGTCGCCATAATAGTATCTTTGCCTATTGTAAAACCATTAATGAATTTAATTTATAAACTTTTCGCTAAATACAGGTTTAAGAAAAATGGCTATTGTAAGATTAAATTTAAATGACAAAATAGCTATACAATAACTAAAGTAGGCGCTAAAAATATCACCCCACCTCTTTTTTAACAAAAATCCGCCTTAGAAAAAGTTAATGTTCCAAGTACTTAAATGGGCTTTGGAGAGTTTTTTAAATAATAGTCTTGGCGTAATTGATAGTAAATAAACCAGTAGAAAACTAGGGTCTGTTGACAATTGGGTGCGCGAGTCAAAAACCATGCTAATTTGCCCAAATTAGCATGGTTTTTGGCCGTGGCACCAATTGTCAACAGACCCTAGAGTAACGCTGGTATTTATGATTATTTACCCTTAAATTATGGGATAATTTCTTGGCCATCCCAGGCAAAGCATTTTCCACTTTGCTTGGGGGTGAGTTTTTGTATCACCTCAATAATTTTTTTTGCTGAGAAATCAGGCGTAAACAACTTTCCATTAGGAACATTGTTTTGAAAAGGTTTTGATAGATTGCTGTCAACGGTTCCAGGATGAATTCCTACAATAACAGCATGTGTATTAGACCTAGCAATTTCAATTGAAGAGTTTTTTATAATCATATTTAGTGCCGACTTAGATGCACGATATGAATACCATCCTCCAAGTTTATTATCGGATATACTTCCAACACGGGCTGAAAGTACTGCAAATATCGAACGATTATCTTTGTTTAATTTAGGTAGAAAACTTTTGGCGATTAAAGCAGGTAGAATAGTGTTTATCTCAAAAACACGCCTAAACTTCTCTGCTGATAATTCTCGCAAAGATTTTTCCGGCATTAGCCCTTTGTCATGTAAAATTCCTGTCGTTATAATTACCAGATCAATAGGACAAGATTTTGATGCGATTGAAGCAGATTCTTCAATAGATTTTTCAAGGTTATAATCAATATGATTGTAAAAAACTCCCGGAAAAGTTGTTTTAGCTGGCTTACGAGAAAAAGCATGTATTGTTGCACTAGGGTTAGATCGTGCTAAGTTCTCTAAAAGTGCATTGCCAATCGCCCCTGCAACGCCAATAATTGCAATGTTATTAAACATAATAAATATCCCAAAATATCTTACTTTTATGAGTTTACTAGTTATTATAAAATTAAATCAATACATCCATAATTTTTTATAATTGATAGAATGATACTTGACTGAGTTGTGTCTAGTAACCGCAAATTAGTTTTATATTTTATGTTGGAATTGTTATATTGTTAGTTATGTAAAAATACTATCTGAATGGTAAATAAGACATAACTAAAATAGGGTCTGTTGACCGTGGCACCCAATTGTCAACAGACCCGAATAAGAAACTTAAATTAGACATAGGATATTATGATAACAAACTTAAATTTAACTCGTGCACAAGCTCAGAATATAGATAAGCAATCCATTAAAAAATATGGTATTCCAGGAGTGGTCTTAATGGAAAATGCGGGGCGTGGGATTGTTGATTATTTTATAAATCTAAACTCACAAGGTGAAACCGTTATTTGTTGTGGAAAAGGTAATAATGGTGGCGATGGTTTTGTTATTGCCCGTTATCTTTTTAATCTTAATTTATCTGTACGTGTATTAGTGTTTGCTGATCCGAACACTATTCAAGGTGATGCTCGGATAAACTATGAAATTATCATGAAACTTGGGGTTCCCGTTCTAGTTATTAACTCTGATAACCTTGATAAGTTCTCAACTATTTTATCTACGGCAAATTTTATAATCGATGCTTTGTTTGGAACTGGTTTGGAAGGAGATATTTTAGGTTTTTTTGCCAAAGTAATTTCTATTATCAACGATTCTGATAAAGAGGTTTTGGCTGTTGATATCCCATCTGGCCTAGATTGTGATACAGGAGAGGTACTGGGAGTTGCCGTTATTGCTTCGCATACGGTCACAATGATAGGGCCAAAAGTGGGGTTTTCAAATGCTAAAGCTCACAAATATTTAGGAAAAATATCTGCTGTTGATATTGGAGCACCACAAGTTTTGATTGAATCTATGCTCTGATATTAAACTCTAATTTATAACTCCACATGCTATTCTTACGCCTCCTCCACCTAGAGGTGGTGTATCAGAATATGTATCACCGCCTTGGTGAATCATTAGAGTTAAATTTTTCAAGTCAGATAATTTTAATCTTGGTGCTATGGTTGTGATATTTGCGATCCCATTTTTATCGACATGTAATGCCTGTAGATCTCCTAAGTGACCGTTTCCTTCCGGTCCTTGATGAGATTTAGTGTTTTTGGGATCAAAATGTCCTCCGGCAGCCATGCCATTGTCACTGCAATTTGCATGTGAGTGAATATGAAATCCGTGAAGTCCTGGTGGTAGGCCCTCTAGATTAGGTATAATGATTAAACCATTTGGATTATCACGCAAGATAACTTGCCCTATAGATTTTTGTGCGCCAGTTGTAACAATCATTACTGTTTTTTGTGCAGCATGGCTTGTAATAACAAAACCAGATAAAAATCCAGTTAGAATAATTTTTTTTATAGTTTTTTTTAGCATAACAAACCTTCTTTAATTATAGAGATTTATATATATTTAAGATAACGTGTGGTATCTAAACTTACAAGTACTAGGAAATATTAGATGTTTACTCTTACTCAACAAATTACAGCTTGGATCTTACCAGTTATCTTCGCTATTACGATGCATGAAGCAGCTCATGCATACATTGCTAATTTATGTGGTGATACCACAGCAAAAGGATTAGGTAGGATGAGCCTGAATCCGGTTCGGCATATTGATTTTGTTGGTACTATAATAGTTCCTATTGCAATGGCAGTTTTAACCCAATTACACTTTATTTTTGGTTGGGCAAAACCTGTTCCAATAGATTGGAACAAGTTGCGCAACCCAAGGCGTGATATGTTTTTAGTTGCGATAGCTGGTCCAGGGGCTAATTTTATAATGTGTTTTTTTTGGGCGGTAATAATTAAGCTGTCAACATATTCTAATCCAATGAGCTCTAATTTCGGTGCTTTTTTGTTTATATCAGGGCAGGCTGGAGTGTTTATAAATCTTGTTTTAGGTTTTATAAACCTTATTCCTATTCCTCCACTTGATGGTAGCCGTGTAGTTGCAAGTATAATTCCCCAAAGATATGTACGTTACTATTTCAGCGTTGAGAGGTTTGGGTTTTTGATCTTAGTTGTATTATTAGTTACTGGGGTTTTAGGATGGATTGTTAGGCCGGCCATTCTAGGAGGGTATCACCTGATTCGAGTTATATTTGGTTTTTAGTTTTAGCAAAGAAGTTGCCAGAAAACGCCAACTTCTTTGCGTAATTATTACCAAATCCAGGAAGTTTGGAGTGGTTTTATTGCAAGGACAACTATTGCTATAAGATATACCCACCAGTCAAATTGAGTGATTGCTGGGATTAATGAACCGAGCATTAGAGCAAAGAAAAACATTGTAAAAAACAGCAGTGTTTGATTAGCTGGATTATTGGTTTTTAAGTATTCAGTTGCTTTTTTTATAAGACTACCCTTTTGAGAAAACAAATGCACCCAAATTGGTAGAGAGCAGAAGATGCTGACAATCAAGTAAAAAAACCAGTGAATTGTTATAAGTTTTGGATATAGTGAGCATAATAATAAGCCAACAAGTAAGTATACTCCTTTTATAAGTCCTATATCAACAATTGAAAATTTTTGTAACTTTTCTTTTAAATAGCTTTCTGCAGTCATGATAGTATCCTTATTAAATTTGTCCTAGTGCATTTATATCTTAATCTAAATTTTATCTGCCCAGTTTTTTCTGAGTATTAAGTTAGATTAATTTTCAAATCCACTGCTTGGTCCTAGCGAGTCGGTTGAAGAAATAAATATCAATCTCCTCTATAATTGTAGCAGTTTGTGGCTTATTCTGTGATTATTTAAAATGTTTGGCGTGCTTACAATATTTAAATCACCCATTTTCTTGCCCTATATACCTGTTTTTATCTAAAACTTTTAGTAGAGTAGAAAATTCTAAAGGTTTGTAATAATAAAATCCTTGGGACATCTTACAGCCAAGAGTTTTTAATATGTGGATTTGAGATGTTGTTTCTACGCCTTCGGCAATAACACTAAATCCTAAGTCATGGCTTAAGCTCATAATTGCTTTTATAACGGCCATTGCACCATTATCATTTTTGTTATCTAGTCTTTTAACAAATATTTGATCTATTTTTAGAATAGTGAATTTATATGATATAAGCCTGCTAATAGAAGAATGTTCAATACCAAAGTCATCAATAGCAAAGTCAACATTATTTTTTGCTAATAAATTAAAAGTTTTGTTTAAATCGTTGTAGTTATTAAAATCATCATCTTCGAAACATGACTCAGTTAGTTCTAAGCAATATTTAATATCAGTGCTACTCTTGCTTTTTTCTAAAAGACTCAAGATGTTTTTGATATGTTCAGAGAAATTTCGTACTTGTGGTGAAATATTAATTGAGACTTTCAGCGGGGTGTTAGATTTTACTTTAGACATTTTATTTAGTGTTTCCGTAACCACAAATATATTTAATGGCATTGATTTACCTAGCCTCTCAATAATCGGAATAAATTCCATGGGCGATATTTCGCCAAGAGTCGGGTGAGACCATCTAAGCAATACCTCAACACCAAATATTTCTTGGTTGTCGAGATTTACCTGGGGGTGGAATACACAGTAAAATTGTTTTTTATCGAATCCTTTTTCAATTTCATATTCTAATAATCTTTGTCTTATATACTTGTTTTCTAATGTTTCGGTAAAAAAAGCCACATGAGAGTCTTTTTCCTTTGCATGATATAGAGCAAAATTAACTCTTTTCATTAGTTGTTCTTTGTCGTGGCCAGACTTAGGGTAGCCAACAATACCAATGTTTACCGCACACTTTATCATGTTCGAGCCGATCTTATAGTGTTTGAGGCTTAGTTTCATGATCTTATTAGCTATATTTTCCGCATTCTTATAATTTTTAATGTCTTGTAGAACTATTGAAAATTCGTCCCCGCCTATTCTGGCAACACAGTCGGTTTTTTTAACTGATGAAATGAGAATACTTGCAAAATTTTCTAGAATCTTATCTCCTGCTAAGTGTCCGTAAATATTATTAACTCTTTTAAAGTTATCAAGATTGACCAATAAAATGCAGAATTTTTTATTACTATGATTATATATTTGTATAAGTTTAACTAGCTGTTCTTCAAAATAACTCCTGTTATATAACTTGGTTAGGAAATCAGATTTTGCTATGTCGTCAATTACTGAGTAGTTATTATTAGACTCAATAATAGATGAGAGTGTCCCTGTAAAAAAAGTTAGTTGTTTTATTGTGTCATCATTATAGTTATCAGAGCTATTAGCAATTATCATTGTGGCAATTAATCCATCTGCTCCTAAAATAGGTATACATAGCAAAGAGCTGACATCGTTGTTAATGACTGGTAGTATAGGTGGATTTTTATAGCAACTTTGTTTCGTTATGATTATAGGCTTCCCTGTTAATAAGCTTTTTCTAATTCTTTTATCAATCTTAGCTATATCTATTAAGTCTTCTTTAAGTTCTAGCTTATTTTTAAGAATAAGACTGTTTATAAGTAGAGTATTTTTAATATTCTCATTTGGTTTTATAGTTGCAATAAGTCCGTAAGTACTTTTGGTTAACTCTAAAATATATTTAAGGCTACTTGTATATAGTTCTCTAATACCCACACCCGCAATATACTGTTCTTTTAATTTCTCAATATGAGCCATATGATCTAAAATGGTTTTTTCAACAGTTGTATCTAAAAAAATAACAACCGCCCCGCAGATCTTTCCTTGTTCGTAAATAGGAGTACTTGTGTATGTAATTGATACCGGGTTTCCGTCTTTTCTCCACAATACTTCATCGTTTATTCTATGGGTTTTTCCATCAATATAGGCTGCATACATATAACATTTTGTGCGGGGATAAATACTTCCATTTGGATATTTATAATGAATTTTGTCATGCATTGGGCTGCCAATTAGTTCCTCGGCAGTATATCCCAGTATTTTACAAGCGGCAGGGTTTACAAATGTTGTATTGCCATTAAGATCTACACCATAGATGCCTTCACCAGCTGAATTTACGATTTGGTTTAAGTTTCGGTGCTCATTATCTTCTTCATTAATAATCGCAATATAATAGTTTCTATTTTTAAATTTCAGTTTACTAACAGCAAAATTGACATATATTTTCGTATGATCTTTTTTGATTGCAGAGAGAACAAGCTTGCTGCTTTTTGTATTAGTGTTACGATTTCTTATGAATTTCATAAGCTCTAGAGAATGGGGTATTATTCTCGATATGTTAGTATTGATAATCTGTTGGTTAGTATATTGAAATAATTTTTCAGCTTGTTCATTTAGGAATAAGAATTCGCACTTGCTACTAAATATAATAATCGGGCGTAGTGCGGCATTAAAAACACAC
The DNA here is from genome assembly GCA_029213075.1 of Legionellaceae bacterium. Taxonomy (GTDB): domain Bacteria; phylum Pseudomonadota; class Gammaproteobacteria; order Legionellales; family Legionellaceae; genus 2-12-FULL-35-11. The sequence goes on from JARGPO010000036.1 coordinate 8,866, forward strand.
TCGAAAAAGCCTGAATTCTTATCCATATCCTCTCTTAGCAGGTTATTATAATCTAAGTATAGACTATAATATGGACATAAATTGCAATTTCTTTATAAGGTAGCAGAATATTCTTTTACGTTTTCTTCAGTGCCCGCCACTTTCCCACTTTTAGAGATTAAATTTTGAATATTACCTAAATAAGTTCCATTTTTATTTAAAACTTCAGATAGCTCATGCATAGATGCTGATAAACCAGAGCGTTTATTGAAATATGAGGTGCTCATTAAAAGAATCGTGCCGACGAATAGACAAGAAATTGCTGTGCTCATTGCAATTGGTCCACCAAAAAATAGCGCCGTACATGCGCCAACTATCCACAAAGAACCACCTACAGTTAGTGACGCATAGCCAACACTAAACCAAGGATGCCCTGGTGCTTCATTACATTTTTTAATGTATTTATTAAGAGTAAGGTTTCCTTGTAATACTTCACAGGTAGCGTTAATACTGCTTTGGACCTGACTTGTTTTCTTATTTAGAATATGAACTTGAGCTATTAGTTCTTCAACTCTTGGTTTAATAAGTAATAGTTGAGCGAGAATAATTTTTTTATTAGATGCAGATATATTCGTAATATATTCTGGTTGGTGACTGGTTTGAGGTGTACTATGCCAGAGTGAAGCACAAGAATATGGTTGTTCTGAATTTAAATCATTAATAAGGCGTGATATTCTCCATTGAATATTCTCTAGTAGGGTATGCCCTATATCATAACTATCTTCTACTGAACTCACCATATCTACCTCGTTTCTCAATCAAAATTATAAAAAGTGTAATTTTGATGTTAAAATATTGCTCACCATTATAATGCTGATAGGTTAAAAAAACAACATCATCAAGGGTTTAATTTATATATAATTTGTGCAGAGATGTATAAAATCATGAAAGTTATTTTTTATCAGAATTATTTTGGTTTAAATTAAGTTTTTGCTCATATATTTTATTTATTTTTTGGTGATTGTAATTAATGGAATATAAGAATTTAATCCATTGATTAAGTAAAAATTGTTTGTATATGCCTCTATTTAGAAATCTTATTGCCGAAGTTGTTGCATAAAATGGTAACAAGATTGGTTTTACTCCGGCATCCGTAATTATTTTAGATAGCGCTGTGTCTTCAAATATAGCAATATCTGGTATATGGCTATGATTTAGAAGTTCTTTTTTAACGACTATACAGTGATCTAGGTAAACTATTGCTTTTTTCTTAACCCGAACTTCGTTTGAGTACCAAGAAATAAATTTTAAAAAATAGTGTTGATTATCAAATCGATGTTTAAAAGCGGCCCACGACATATTTTGAAAATTGTTTTTTAAAAATATTAAGCCTTTGTCTTCTATAATAGATCTAGGATGTTGAAGTAATAAATGAGCGTGACTTGCTTGCTTGATTCCTAAATTTAGTCGCGCAGCCCTAGTTGAGTTTGGTAGGCTAATTATTTTGATGCCAAGTTTCTCTATGCAATCGATAGTTCCATCACTTGATCCACCGTCAACATAAATAAACTCAAAAAATTGGTCGTTTTTAAATTGAGATATTATTTTTGTTAGATACGGATTATTCATCTCGTTAAAACTTGAAAAAACTATGCTTATCATAAATGCCAAATATAAGAATTTTAACTTTAATACTAACGAACTTAGCTATTTTTGAAAAGTTTTATTAAAATAAGCCTGTCATTTAGACTAATATTTGAGAACCAGTGCAAGAGCATCAAAGTCTAAATTCATGTCCATTTGATCAATATTAAATAAAGTGGATTGGATAGTAGGGGTATCCTCTAACAAGAATTTTAGTGAATTGTTACCACCAGCTGAAAACACAATATTCCCCTACCTCCG
>JARGPO010000066.1 GCA_029213075.1 Legionellaceae bacterium
TTAGCATTTCTAAGTTACGACAAAAAATAAGGCCAGGAAGACATGTTCCAAGGAAATCACTAAAACCAATTAGTAAGTGGAGAAATGGGAATGGAGGTTCTACTGCTAATGCTTAACCGAATGCCATTGGTTGACAATTAGGTGCGCGAGTCAAAAATCAGGCTAATTTGCGCAAATTGTCAACAGACCCTAAGAGACCTTCATTAAATACTTATAATTTTAATCATATTCTGGGTACCACATATATTTTTTAATGGCTGCATCAACTTCTTGCGGCTTAATTTTTGAATAACCTTCTTTAACGGCTTGATTGATAATTGCAATCGCTATATGCTCGCTCACCACTCTGATTTGAGATAACTCTGGAAGTAAGCTAGTTTTATTTAAGTTTACTTTTTTAGCCTGGGTACTTAATTCCATTGCTGCAGCTAGCATCATACTGTCGGTAACTCTATTTATTTTACCAGCAAGAACCGCAAGACCCATTGCAGGGAAAATATAGACATTATTTGATTGGGTTATTTTATATTCCTTACCTTTATAACTAACATCACTATAAGGACTCCCAGTTGCAATTAATGCTCCTCCTTTTGACCAAGTAATTAAATCTGCTGGGGCAGCTTCCGAATGTGACGTTGGATTAGATAGGGGAAAGATAATTGGCCGTTTACAATATTCCAACATCGCCTCAACGATATCTTTAGTAAATTGATTAGCCTGACCGGAAACACCTATTAAAATAGTTGGTTTAGCATTTTTAACAACATCTAATAATAAATGCTTATTCTTCTCACCCCATGATTTAAGGCTAGAGTGATTTCTCAGAAATGGCTTTTGAAAAGGCAATATATTAGTCATTTCATCATGTAGCAAACCATTCCTGTCAATTAAGTAAAAAGCATCTCTTGCGTCTGTTTCTGATATTCCTTTGGCAACAAACGCCTTAATTAATTGTGCGCTAATCCCACAACCAGCAGAACCAGCACCTAAAACAGCAATTTTTTGATCCGCAAGTTTTTTTCCTGAAACTTGAACAGCCGCTAATACTGCCGCAACCACAACTGATGCTGTTCCTTGAATATCATCATTAAACGTACATAATTTGTCATGGTATCTATCAAGAAGCGGGTATGCATGTTGTTGAGCAAAGTCTTCAAACTGTAATAAAACTTTAGGAAAGTTCTTTTTAACAGCATCAACAAAAATATCAAGAAAGGAGGTATATTCTACACCTGTTATCCGCGTATTTCTGAGTCCTAAATACTGAGGGTTTTCAAGCTTTTCTATATTATTTGTACCAACATCCAAAATTACAGGTAATGTATATTTAGGATGAACACCACCAACTGCAGTGTATAAAGATAACTTACCAATAGGTATACCTAGACCACCAACCCCTTGATCTCCCAAGCCTAGAATCCTCTCACCATCAGTTACAACTATTACTCGAATATCTCGCTCTTTAGCAATTAAAGAAAAAATTTCATCTATATTATCTTTATTACTATAACTAATATAAATTCCTCGAGGCTGACGATAAATATTAAAAAAATGCTCGCATGCCTCACCAACAACAGGCGTATATATTAGTGGTAGCATTTCATCTATATTTTCCACTACAAACCGATAAAATAACACTTCATTGTGATCTTGTAGTGCTCTGAGGTATATATGTTTTTCAATATCAGTATTTTTTTGAGCAATCTCATCGCGGACTCTAACTAATTGATCTTCAATCGTTTCAACATTATCAGGGAGTAATCCAATTAAGTTATATTTTTCTCTTTCTTCTAACGAGAAGGCTGTATCCTTATTTAATAACGGGTCGTGTATTCTATCAAAAGCAGTAATAATTTTTTTCATGTCGTCTATCCATGTGGTTATTAACTTTAGTTTAGTTTTGGTTCCAAAAATAGTCAAACAGCATTAATTTGACATTATAAAAATATTCAGTAATTCAGGGACCACATCTAAATTTTGAACATTATTTGCAATAGAACTCGTCGTTGCGAGCGTTAGCGAAGCAACGACGACATTTAGATTTTATTTTAGTCATAAGATGCAGTTGCCCTGTTCAGTAATTACATGTTTCTGATATTAATAATTATTTATGGTAAAGTGGTACTAATACTTTTTACTATACTGATAATGACATGCGCAAGAAAACCATGCTTACTTTGATCATCTCTTTAATTACCTTCTCAAACATAGTATTTTCTGCGAGCAACCTAATTCTAGAAGATATCAACGGTTCACAAGTAGATTTTTCAACACTTAAAGGTAAATGGGTGTTTATCAACTATTGGGCAAGCTGGTGCAGCCCCTGTATTGAAGAAATAGCTGAGTTCAATAAAGTTTTTGATAGCAATCCAACAAATATAGCTATATTTGCCGTAAATTTTGATAGGTTAACCACTGAAAATCAAAAAAAAGTAGCAAAAGATTTCTCCATTCACTACCCGAGCGTTCAACGAGAATCAACTGCTCTTCTTGCACTAGGAGATATCTCCGTACTCCCGGTGACGTTTGTATTCAATCCCGAAGGACACCTAGCAACAAAACTATACGGTGGACAAACTGCAGAAGCTATCAAAGAGACAATTAGCGACCAGGAACGACGGTTGAAATTGCGTGTTTAAAAATCATCTGAACAATTGTACCCTTTAACATCACCACGTGATCATCATAATCACTAATGATTCCGTGCAACTTGATCCCGTTAACTAAAAATACTGACACAGGTGAGCTTTCTTTTTGCAACTCATCTAGAAAAGAATCCTGTAGTTTACTTGACTGAGGCATTGCCATCTCCTTATTATTGTTATTTATTATATGTCATCTTTTATCTCACTAGCCACTATATTTTTACAGATGGTGTGTTTTTGAGGCATATATTGAAAGGTCGGCGCCAAGATAATAAACTTTAGCTAAGATTTATAAATAATTATATTTGCAGAAGGGATTTAAAAATGTAGCCATACTAACTCAGTAGTAAGGCTACAATTAGAAGATTAGATATCTATATTCTCGGCATCTAGCGCATTAGTTTCAATAAAATCACGCCTTGGCTCAACACAGTCGCCCATTAGAGTTGTAAAAATTTCATCAGCCGCAACAGCATCCTCAACTGTAACTTGAAGCATTCTTCTAACCTCTGGATCCATAGTTGTTTCCCAAAGTTGCTCTGGATTCATTTCACCAAGACCTTTATAGCGTTGAATAGATTGCCCTCGTTCGGCTTCTTTCATAAGCCAGTTTAAAGCCTGCTCAAATGTATTCACTTGCTGCTCTCTAGTTCCACGCTTAATTGAGGCGCCACTTTCAACAATGTCACGCAACTCAGTATTTAATTCATGCATGATTCTATAATCTTTTGATAATAAAAACTCAGAATTTAGTAAAGTCTCATGAGCGCTACCATGCTGATGAGTAACTATTTTCGGTATAAATTTATCATCTTCAGGCAAGTTAATTAACTCAACTGTAAAATGTTGATTTTTAATATCTAGATTTCCTAGTTTTTCTTCTAGTTTATTCGACCAATCTTTCATCGTCATTTGATTGGTAAAATCATCTGCTTCAACAAGAGGAAGATAAGTTACACATTTTAAGATATCAGTGTGGTAACGCCGAGCATACTTCTTGGTTAATTTTTCAAACTGTCTAAACTGTTGTACTAAATTAGTAAGAGCCATAGGTGAAATAGCAGGTGCATCTTTACCTGGAGAGAATAAGGCTCCATCTAGGGCACTTAAAGTCAAATGCTCAAACAAAGCATCATCATCTTTAACATATCTCTCTGATTTACCTTGCTTGATTTTATATAAAGGTGGTTGCGCAATATAAATATATCCACGCTCAATTAGCTCTGGGGTTTGACGATAAAAGAAAGTTAAAAGTAACGTTCGAATATGTGCGCCATCAACATCAGCATCGGTCATGATAATTATTCGATGATAACGAACTTTATCAGGATCATACTCATCAGGACCAATACCACAGCCGAGAGCTGTAATAAGAGTTGCGACCTCTTGCGACGAAAGCATTTTATCAAATCTTGCTTTTTCTACATTTAATATCTTTCCTTTAAGAGGCAAAATAGCTTGATGTTTTCGATCTCGTCCTTGTTTTGCAGAGCCTCCCGCAGAATCACCCTCAACTATATAAAGTTCAGATAAGGCTGGATCTTTTTCTTGGCAATCAGCAAGCTTGCCTGGAAGACCTGCTATATCTAGGGCACCTTTACGACGAGTCATATCTCGTGCTCGTCGAGCTGCCTCGCGCGCACGGGCTGCGTCAATCATTTTTCCAACGATAACCTTAGCAACGCCAGGATTTTCAAGAAGGAAATCATTTAATTTGTCAGCAACTGCAGACTCAACCGCAGACTTTACTTCTGAAGATACAAGTTTATCTTTAGTTTGCGATGAGAATTTAGGATCTGGAACTTTAACCGATAAAACTGCAGTTAGTCCTTCACGTGCATCATCACCGGTCGTTGATATTTTAGCTTTTTTAGCAAACCCTTCTTTTTCTATATAACTATTTAAAGTTCTTGTTAGAGCAGATCTAAAACCTGCTAAATGGGTTCCACCATCACGTTGTGGAATATTATTCGTGAAGCAGTAAAGATTCTCTTGATAGGTGTTATTCCACTGCATAGATAGCTCAATACCAATATCATCTTTTTCAGCAATCATTGAAAAAATAACTGGAATAATCGGTGTTTTATTCCGATTTAGATGCTCAACAAATGCAGAAATTCCGCCATCATAATGAAACGTGTCATGTTTATCTTCGTCACGCTCATCTTTTAATTTAATACAAACACCAGAATTCAAGAATGAAAGCTCGCGAAGACGCTTTGCTAGAATATCATAATGAAAAACAATATTGCTAAATGTCGCCGCACTTGGCTTAAACCAAATAGTTGTACCAGTTTTCTCTGACTCACCGACAACTGTTAGTGGCGAGTTCGGTTCACCATGAGTATATTTTTGTTCATAAATATTGTTGTTTCTTCTGATGTTCAATTGCAGCTGTTCGGATAAAGCATTAACTACTGAGATACCAACGCCATGTAAACCACCAGAAACTTTATAAGAATTATCATCGAACTTTCCGCCGGCATGGAGGACAGTCATAATTACTTCTGCAGCCGAACGCCCTTCTTCAGCATGATTATCAACTGGAATACCTCGACCATCATCAGATACAGATATAGACTCATCAGCGTGAATTATTACGTTTATTTCACTACAATGCCCAGCCAAAGCCTCATCAATCGAGTTATCAACAACCTCAAAAACCATATGATGAAGACCTGTTCCATCATCAGTATCCCCGATGTACATACCCGGTCTTTTTCTTACGGCATCCAAGCCTTTCAACACTTTAATATTAGTGGAGTCATATGTGGTTTTTTCAATGCTCATGCAATCATCCCGTTACGAAATATAAGTTTTGATATCCAAACTATTGTACCATAACTACAGTTTTTCTGTCCTATATCAAACTACTTTAAAGGGTAAAATTACCAAATCTTTTAATTAACGAGGATATATGATCTTAAAAAAGCATTAGCCAGAATAGGTAGAGTATATTTTATTGATTTGGTTAGGGCGTGTTGACAATTTCTCCCTAGCTCCTAGCTGCCTCGGGTCTATTGAATGAGTTTCTCTAGATTTTATCACTACGATGGCATTAACAAAACTTGGTTTATCTTCTCTTCTGTAAACATACTATTCCCTTTATCAGAAAGAAAAAAACTACTTTGAGTTCTATACATGGACATAGTATGTGAATTCCTTTCATCAAATAACATATCTACAGAATCTAGACTTGAATAAAATTTAGTTTTATGAGCAGTAAATTTTCTAGAAAATTTAACTTCAGATTTCACAGAATCTTTTGATATAGATGGTAACCTGTAGAGGGTATAAGGGACCACCACAGTACAAAACTTAATTGCATTTTTCTGCTCATCTGTCATGTTTATCGGAAATTCAAATCCATATGACTCCATTCTCTTAGTAAAAATCTCGTCAATCACCGCCAGATTAAGCTCGTATCCTAACTGCTTTTTATTCAAAATAGGGAATTCTTGAATTTCCAATACCTGCAGCATATGATAATAGAAATATAACATTACCAAAGCATTTTGCATGTCATGAACATCATTTAAACTTTCCAGGCCATTAACTATAAGAGCAGAAATCTGCTTTATCACCTTTTTTAATTGCCTTGTGTTTGTAAGACCTATTTCTTTAAGACTACTAGACATACTTCCTCACCACACCATATTCTTGTTTGAAATTTTATCATTAAGCATTCAAAAAACAATTTATATTCACAGGCATTGTCAACTTTAACATAGAATTCTTACTCATTCTAAGCACGATATATTGATTCATAATTGAAAAAAATTAACATTATCCTCCTTATTTCAAGTAATTATGTCTCTTACACATGCTTGATTTTAAAATAAGCGCTGAAGAATTAAATCGAAATTAACCGGATGAATTAAGCCTTACCGATTATGCTACTATCCAGCATCTCCGTATATGGAGCATATTGCTCAATACTCCTTAGAACCATCTAGAGCAGTTGACTCATCCTCATCTTTTTTAATAAATAAAGTTTGAGTTGGAAAGGCGCATTCAGCGCCATTTTGTTCAATTATTTTTAATATTTTAATAAAAATTTCATGTTGAATGGCTTTAAACTCTACCCATACTTTAGTTTTTGTAAAAGCATAAACAAGAAAATTTAGTGATGATGGGCCAAACTCATCAAAGTTCACAACTATAGATAAATTGGTATCAATATCAGGATGATTAACTAGCATCTCTTTAACTTGAAAAACAATAGCATCCATCCTAGACGCATCACAATAACGAACCCCAATACTTGTCTTAATCCGACGACAAGACATGCGCGAGGGATTTTCTACAGTAATAGTTAAAAAGGCGCCATTAGGAACGTAAAAAGGTCGTTTTTCAAAGTTTCGGATCCTTGTTGCTCGCCAGCCAATAAACTCAACAACACCTTCAATAGATTTATCAGGTGAACGAATCCAATCACCAACCTTAAATGGTTTGTCTAGATAAATAACAACACTACCAAAAACATTAGCAAGCAAATCTTTTGATGCAAAAGCAACAGCTGCACCACCAATACCACCAAAAGCCAGTAATCCAGCAATAGGCAAGCCAACTATTTGCATACAAAGTAGGGTTGCGGTCACAATAGTTGAAATGTTTATTAGCTGAGAAATAGCGTGAGTAAGCGTTTTATCGATACTTTTGTTTCGAGATTCACAATGACTGATGTATTGCTTTTCAAGACGAGATACAAAGCGTAACACAAGCCACGCAATCGCAAAAACAATACTAACTTTTTGAATCTCTCCAATATGTGATTCAAGAGGAAAATGATAAGACTTGTCGGTAATAAGTGTTATGGAAAGAGAAATACCGAAAATCCAAATTAGAAAACTAACTGGAGTATACATTGCTTCAATGAGAGGACCATCATATACAACACTCGTGTTATGCGTACGCTTACGAATTTTTGATAACGCTCTAAGCATTACTTTTTGAGCAATAGCAGTCAAAAGAACTGTTATAAACAATTGCATAACCAACCACTGCAAACCATCTTTGGCAAAAAAATCAGCTATCATTCTTAGTATACATAAATTTAGGGATTAATGAACAATTGTAACACTATTTGATTTTACAATAAAGGAAGGCAAAATTTAACAGTACTGCTATAATTAAAATCAGTATACAACAATCATAGTCTGGAAATAGCGAATATGGCACTTCGACTAATTGAAATGATCGTCCAAAAAAAGCAGCTTGAAGATATTAGAAATTTTATCGAACGTTATGACATTATTGAGCACAGAGAACTTAAGCTCCAAAATGATAAAATGCTAATGCGAATTCTATTGGAGGCAGAGCAAACAGGACCAATTCTAAATTTCCTAGACAAGAACTACGCAGATAAAAATAACAAGGTTATAATTATTGCCGTCGAAGCAGCCCTACCTAGAATATCCGAACCTGAACAAGTTACCATCAAGACCCAAAAGGCTGAAAGAATTGCCAGTGAAGAGTTATTTGAAGATGTGAAAAACTATGCTAAATCGTCTAGAGCATATATATCAATGCTCGTTTTAGCAACGATCGTTGCTGCTGTTGGCCTCCATAATAATAGTGTTCTCGCAATTATTGGAGCAATGGTTATAGCACCAATGCTTGGACCAATTATAGCTATATCTCTGGGAGCTATTCTAGGCGAAATTTCATTTTTATTAAAAGCGTTACTAACTGGATTAGCAGGAATTGTCTTAGTTATCGTACTATCAACACTTATTGGAACATTAGTAGTTATAGATCCAACCTTATCTGAGATTGCCTCCAGGACAAGGTTTCAACATGGAGATTTAGCAATAGCTTTAGCGTCTGGATGTGCTGGAGCCCTAGCATTTACGACAGGTATATCAGAAACATTAATTGGCGTTATGGTTGCTGTATCACTACTTCCTCCATTAGTAACTTTTGGGCTTCTTTTTGGATCTGGGTATTTTTATTTAAGTCTTGGTTCTCTTGAGTTGTTTATATTGAATTTGGCATCTGTCAATTTTGCCAGTGTTTTGGTCTTCTTAGTCCAAGGAATTTATCCACTAGACTGGAAGGAAAAGCCAATGCCATATAAAATATTGCATACTATTTTAATCTCCTCTTGGATAATAGTATTATTTCTTATCCTAGCATTTTTTAAAATCGAATATTTATAAGCGGAGCGCTTGGTATATGCCGCAGGATATCAGGATATTCTGAGTTCTACTGCTCGTGAAAAACAAATGAACTTATCAACTAAAAATATGGTGTGAAGTGACTTGTATTACATCTATGTTGAGTATCTTACCACATTCAGTAGATCCTTCGTCGCTTCGCTCCTCTGGATGACGTGACCTATTCTAAGACTCTTCCATTTCTTTTAATTTAGGCAATAAAAAACCCGCACAAGGCGGGTTTTTTTCTGGTCAGGTTTAGCTTACGCTACGTTACCCATCCATTTTAGACCAATGTAAGGTCCTTGAAGACCGAAGTCGCCACTGCTTGGAGCGTCAAATACTTGAGAACCTTGAGATCTAACAACGTTGAAGTAGTTAACCCACATCCAACCGATATCAAGAGTTACATCGCCTTGCGCCATTGCGTAAGAGTATGTAGCACCTAACTTAGCTTCTAACTCAGGAACAACTGTAGTTGTTGAACCACTCGTTGTTAGTGAACGACCTGTAAGATTATTAGTCTTAGTAGAGCTATACTTGCTAGAACCAGCTAATAAAGCAGCTCCGCCATTAGCATAGATACCTAGGCCATTACCCCAGTCATATCCCATGTCAGCACCTAATCTAGGACCAAACCCGTTATAAGATGGGTTGTTTGTAGATCTTGTGTTGAAAGAAGGAGTAGTATTAGTTGCTGTTATAACACTACCTGTTGCATTAGTTGAGTTATCAGATGTCAAACGAGCATACTGAACACCACCGTGGAAACGAATACTTTTGTTTTCACCAAAATCAACGTGTTGGCCAAACTCTAAGTTAACAGCATCCCATTGAGGATTAACTTTAGATGAAGATGAGTTCAATGTAACAGTTGAAAATGTATCATTTCTAGGAGAAACAACGTTAAGAGTTGTTGGAACAGTAACACTTCTTGAACCATTGAATCCACCAGAACGGTTAGTACCAACGTGATACCAGTTTAGGTTGATGTCATTTCCAGTGTTGAAGTGGTAAGAACCTTCAATCATGAATCCCCAACCCCATTTTGGGTTTTTGCCTAGGTCGATGCTGTTGCCATTACCAGAGCTAATATTTTTGCTAGATCCACTGCTTAAACCGCCAACGTTAGGTTGCAAGTATAAAGCTTTTGCACCTAAATCCCAAGCTGTACTTTCGCATGGAACAGTTACGTTAACAGCACTACATACAGGACCCATTGTGCCGGCGAAAACCGCACCGCTACTTAAAGCAAGAACAGCCACAGCTGTTTTTTTCAAATTTAACATACTTATCTCCACTTTTTTATTATTAAACTTCCGTTTTTCGTAAAAGCTACCATTTTCATTGACTTCAGCACGCTATCATCGCTCTAAATCCGAAAACGTACATGAAACGATTATCATACCTGACATCACAATTGTCAACACTAACTCCACAATGTCACTGTTAACAAAACATATCAACGTAAACGGTTACGAAATGTTGCAATCTACGAAAACTCAGTATTGTAGTATCCAGGCTATTTGTCAACGTTTTTTATGATTTTTTTGAAAACCAGTTCTTATACATGCTATCCTATTGTCTTACTACTCACAACGGCAGCGCATTGTGTTAAATATAAGCATAGTACGTCCTGATGACTGGCATGTTCATTTTAGGGATGATGAGATTTTGAAAGACACAGTTAGAGCCTCGGCAAAGCATTTTCACCGCGCTTTAATTATGCCAAATTTAGACCCTCCGTTAACAAATATTTCTAGTGTGTTAGATTACCGCTCAAGAATTATGCGAAAACTAACTAACGACGGTAAATTTAAACCATATATGACTCTGTACTTAAATAAGACTCTTCTTCCCGAAGAAATATACAATATTAAGTCAGAACCAAGCATATTAGGTACAAAACTATATCCCAAAGGTGCAACAACTAACTCAGCGCATGGTGTTAACTCAATAAAAGATTTATACCCTCACTTTGAAGCCCTGCAAGATGCCGACTTAGTTCTGCAAATTCATGGGGAAGTTACTCATAGTGATATCTTTGATCGAGAAAAGCTATTTATTGAAGAGTACCTGCAACCAATAGTCACAAACTTTCCGAAGCTGCGCATTGTACTTGAACACATATCAACCAAAGAGGCTGTAGATTATATTTTAGAGTCCCCAAGCAATATTAGTGCAACTATAACACCACATCATTTACTGTTTAATCGCAACGAACTTCTTGCAGGGGGGATAAAACCTCATTATTACTGCCTACCAATCCTAAAGCGAGATACTGATCAGAAATCTCTACTGCAAGCAGCAACGAGCGGAAACAAGAAATTTTTTGCAGGCACTGATAGCGCACCACATACTAAAAGCCAAAAAGAGAGCTCCTGTGGATGCGCTGGCGTATACTCTGCTCCCTTTGCCCTTGCAATGTATGCTGAGGCATTTAGCGATCTTGACTCACTTGATAAACTTGAAAATTTCATGTCAAAATTTGGAGCCGAGTTTTACCAGTTACCAATTAGTTCTGAAGAAATAGAATTGAAAAGGAAGCCACAAACCATACCGCAAACACTGCCTCTAGGTCATGATATAGTCGTTCCTCTTGCCGCTGGCCGAACCTTACAATGGAGTATCTCCTAATGTCTGTAGTTAAAATGATTCAACAACGTTTTAGAGGTTTTTTACCTGTAGTAATTGATGTGGAAACCTCAGGAGTAAACCCTGAAAAAAATGCATTACTTGAGATTGCCGCCGTGCTGGTATCTATGGATAAGGATGGTTATTTCACTCCTGGAGAGTGTGTTTTTGAGCATGTTCTTCCATTTGAAGGTGCAGAACTTGATCCTAAGTCTCTTGAATTTAATAAAATAGACCCATACCAACCACTGAGATATGCGAGAGATGAAAAACATGCGCTAGAAAAAATATTCGCTAAAATTACTCTTTCGCTAAGAAAAAACAATTGCCAAAGAGCCGTATTAGTTGGACACAATGCCTGGTTTGACTTGTTGTTTTTAAATTCTGCCATCAAAAGAACTGGTATCAAGTCACCATTTCATGCTTTCACCTGCTTTGACACCGCAACATTGTCTGGCTTAGTGTACGGACAAACGGTGTTATCAAAAGCGATGCGAGCAGCCCATATAGAGTTTGATCCAAATGAGGCTCACTCCGCAATCTATGACGCAAAAAAAACCACCGAACTATTTTGTAGGATTTTAAATACCTGGCAAAATCTACAAGTGTAGTAGACTAAGTCCTTGGTAGAGTTACACCTTTTTGCCCTTGATATTTTCCAGCACGATCTCGATAAGACACAGCACAAGGGTCAGATGCTTCAAGAAAAATCATTTGCGCGACACCCTCATTTGCATAAATTTTTGCCGGAAGGGTTGTTGTGTTTGAGAATTCTAGAGTCACGTGACCTTCCCACTCAGGTTCAAGAGGCGTAACATTTACAATGATTCCACAACGAGCATATGTGGATTTGCCAAGGCATATAGTTAAGACATTTCTAGGAATACGAAAATATTCAACCGTCCTTGCCAAAGCAAAAGAATTTGGCGGTATAATACAAACATCTGATTGAACATCAACAAAACTGTTTTCATCAAAGTCTTTTGGATCAACAGTTGCGGAGTTTATATTGGTAAAAACTTTGAACTCGTTCGAGCATCGAACGTCATAACCATAACTTGAAACTCCATAGGAAATAATTTTTTTCTCGTTAGATTCTCGAACTTGACCGGATTGAAATGGTTCAATCATTCCATGACTCAAAGCCATTTGTTCTATCCAGCGATCTGATTTAATACTCATAGATTCCCCATGTTTGGTAAAATATTGCAAAACAGCAACCCATTATAATTAATATTACTTGTAGCGGAAAGAGCAAAGTAAATATTAACCGTTTAAACTTGATAGCAATAACCTTCAACTTCGAAAAATTAACAGTTGCAAGAGCTAAAATATTCTAAATTAGTTCCTTCGTTGCTTCAGCCAAAATAGCATATAAATCTCGTTGCTTTTCGTTTGTGAACGCCGCTAAATGCTTATTTATTGTTACGCTATCCCCGCGTTTAATCGGCCCAGTTAAAGCACCTTCTGGAGATTTTGTATTCTCTAGATTTGTTAAAGTACTTCGCATCAAATTTACAATTACAGGCAACGCAACATCTTTTTCAACCCCTGCCTCTTCCAAACAATCAAGAGCCTGCTTAGATATGGTCAATAGATAATTAGAGGCAAAGACACCAGCCGCGTGATACAGAGCTTTGTTTTCGTGATTAACAGCATATAGTTTTGAACCAATGCTTGTAAATAATGGCTCTAACACATCAAGAGCCATTTTATCACCTTCAATTGCACAATATGTTCCAGGATATTCTTTAACACTAATCATTGGGTTAATAAAACTTCTCATCGGATGCACACTCGCAACCATACATCCTTTATTTTTTAAACTATCTAAACTACCAGAAGATAAAACCCCACTGCAATGAGCAATAATATCCCCTGGCCTAATATTTTCATTTAAACTAAGTTCTTTAGCAGATGTAGTAATATTATCGTCGGTCGTTGTAATAATGGTTATATCTGCATGAGGAAGGTCTACAATATTTGCAACAAAATAACCATCACCTATAAATTCGATTGCCTCTCGAGCATGTTTTTCTGTGCGATTATATACACCGGAAATATTTAATAATTGGTTGTCTACAAATAAATTAGCTAAAGTTCGACCAACATTTCCTGAGCCAATTATATTCATTTGCAAAGCCATAAGAAACCTCTAGGTATTTAAGTCTTGCTCTTGAGATAGAAGACGCTTTCCTTTTAACACGCCAGGCTCAACAAACTCACCAAGGCCAACAAAACTATTGTCATCACTATAAAGTCGGACACTACCATCTATATATTTTTGCTCATCCGAAAGAGTAATACTCCTGCCTAGATAAATATCTCCAACATTCTCAGCTGATAGATGTATCGCTTGTAAATGTAAAATAGCCCTATCAACTGGCATTAAACAATCTGCTAATTGATCTTTGGACATGCCATTTAGCTCATCTAGAGAATACATCTTTTCATTTGCAAAACCTGCAGTATAAGTTCGGTGTAATTGCGTTACATGCGCACCAACCCCTAGCTCTCGACCAATGTCTGCGATTAGAGTTCTTATATATGTTCCCTTGGTACAGGAAACTGTTAACTTAAAATATTTTCCGTCAAAACCATCTAAATTTATATCATGAATTGTAATTGTGCGCTCTTTTCTTTCTATTTCAATCCCGGCTCTTGCAAGTTTATACAAAGGCTGACCTTGATGTTTCAACGCAGAGAACATTGGTGGAATTTGCGTTATATCTCCAATAAAACCGCTTATAACCTCAAGAATTTGTTGTTCTGATATCGAGAAATCACTAACAGTTGCGACAATTTCGCCCATAGCATCAAGGGTGTTAGTCTCAACTCCTAATAAAGCTGTAACAGTATAACGTTTGTCAGCATCTAGTAGAAATTGCGAGACCTTAGTCGCTTCACCAAAGCAAATTGGTAACATTCCTGTAGCCATCGGATCTAGACTTCCGGTATGGCCTGCTTTTTTAGCATTATAGAGGCGCTTAACCTTTTGCAGGGCAGAATTTGAAGTTATATCTTTAGGTTTGTCAACTAGTACAATTCCATTAACTATTTGTTTTGATTGAGATTTATTGTTCTTCATCAGATTCATCAGAGTCTTTTGAATCATTTACTTCATCAATCAAACGACTCAATCGATTACCATATTCCAATGATTTATCATGCACAAAATGCAGTTGTGGAACAGTTCGAAATTTAGTTGTCTTAGCTAGAGCTGTACGCAGGAAACTGCCAGCAGAATTTAATATTGCTCCTGTCTCAGCTGGATCACCGTTAAAAACGGTGAAATAGACTTTGGCATGACCAAGATCTTTAGTAACTTTCACAGCAGCAACAGTTATAAATCCTGGCAGTCTAGGATCTTTAATTTCTTTTTGAATTAGCTCTGCTAATTTACGCTGAATCATTTCAGCAATACGATCGGTTCTTTTAAAATCACTCATACTAATATTTTCTTCACAAATCGCGCTTTAATTCTATGGTTTCAAAAACCTCAATCAAATCGCCTGTTTTCACATCGTTATAATTTTTAACCCCAATACCACACTCAAAGCCTTGTTTAACTTCAGTTGCATCGTCTTTAAATCTACGTAATGACTCAAGAGTACCATCATAAATAACAACATTGTCACGTAGAACACGAATTGGATTATTACGTTTAATTACACCTTCTGTCACCATACAACCAGCAATTGAGCCAAGCTTAGGAGATCTAAATACATCTCGAACTTCAGCAATACCAACTATTTGCTCTTTAAATTGTGGAGCGAGCATACCAGTTAACGCACCTTTAACTTGATCAACAATATCATATATGACACTAAAGTAATTAATAGTATACGACTCTTGTTCAGAAAGTCGCTTAGCACCAACATCAGCACGAACATTAAATCCTATCAACAAGGCATTAGATGCAATAGCTAGTTGCGCGTCAGACTCAGTAATTCCACCAACTCCACTCGCAATAACCTCAACTCTAACTTCCTCATTTGATAATTTAGATAATGCATCGGCAATAGCTTCAACAGAACCTTGCATATCAGCTTTTAAAACAATATTTAATACTTTAAGATCCGATGCTGCCATATCTTCAAATATACCCTCTAATGAAGATTTTTGACGACGCGCTAGTTTAACATCACGAAATTTACCCTGTCTGAATAAAGCAACTTCTCGAGCTCTCTTCTCATCTGGTACAACAATAGCTTCATCACCAGCATGCGGAATAGCCGAAAGACCTTGAACTTCAGCTGGAATAGATGGACCAACGCTATCTATAAAAGAACCACTATCACAAACTAGAGCACGGATTCGACCATATTGAAGACCGGCTAATAAAATATCACCTTTTTTCAATGTGCCACTTTGAACTAGAATTGTAGCAACTGGTCCTCGTCCTTTATCTAATCTTGACTCAATAACAATTCCTTTCGCAGGACCTTCTACATGAGATTTTAATTCTAGAACTTCTGACTGTAATAAAATTGCATCTAGTAATTGATCTATTCCTTCACCAGACTTAGCGGAAATGTTAACAAACATTGTATCGCCACCCCAAGCCTCAGGGATAACTTCATGAGTAGATAACTCATTCATTACTCTTTCAGGATCGGCACCTTGTTTATCCATTTTATTTACAGCAACAATCATCGGAACTTTGGCTGCGCGAGCATGCATAACGGCTTCTATTGTTTGTGGCTTAACACCATCATCGGCTGCAACAATCAACACAACTAAATCGGTTACTTTTGCTCCACGGGCTCTCATAGCCGTAAACGCAGCATGTCCAGGGGTATCTAGAAATGTAATATTTCCTTTATCCGTATTTACATTATATGCACCGATATGTTGCGTAATACCACCAGCTTCTCCAGATGCAACTTTTGCTCTACGAATGTAATCTAGTAACGATGTTTTACCATGATCTACATGACCCATTATAGTGACAACAGGTGCACGTGGCATATCTTCGCCTTTGGCTAGCATTACATCATCTAACCTGGCTTCTATTTCATTATCTTTAAGAGCAAAAGGTTTGTGACCCATTTCCTCAACAACTATCATTGCTGTTTCTTGATCGATGACTTGATTAATTGTAGCCATAGCCCCTAATTGAATCATTGCCTTAATAACTTCAGCAGCTTTCACTGACATTTTTTTAGCAAGATCAGCAACACTAATTGTTTCTGGTACATGAATATCACGAACTGTAGGTGCGGTAGGCATTTCAAATTGATGTGTCAAGCTCTCTTCAGCTTCTAAATACTTATCAGACTTATCATGTCCTCTTCTTTTCTTAGATTTATGGCGTCTGGAATAACTGTTAGAATCATCACCTTCAGAACGTCCAGTTGAACCAGTCTTACCTTTACGTTTACCGCGTTTAAAATCTGGCTTAGCAGCAGCTTTTGTTTCTTTGCTGGCATCTTTCTTCTTAAAAGATTTATCAGCAGGTTTAGGCTCTTCTTTTGCAACATCAACTTTTTCTTCTGGAGTCGGTGCTGGGTCAGGTTCTGGAATATTGGTCTCTTCTTTGGGCTCTAAAGTTTGCTCAGAAACATTTGCATCAGTCTTTTGAACCTCAGGAGCCTCCTCTTCTGCAACCGGAGCTTCCTCAGTTACAACCTTTTCCTCAACAACTACTTCTTCATCAATCACTACACTTTCTTCTGGCTCAGAAGGAATATCTTCAACGATTTCATCAACTGGAGTCTCTTCAACTACTTCCTTCACATAAACACGCTTCTTTCGAACTTCAATACTTACTTTTTTACCACTATGGGCATCATGGCTTGCAACTTGAGATACACTTTTACGCCGAAGAGTTATTCTGCTAGATGAGTCCTTCTCTGAAGTCTGAACTCCACCATTTTTTAAGTGGCCAAGCAAAATTCTTTTCTCATCTTCATTGATTGTTTGCGACTCATTGGCAATAGTTAACCCAGCTTCTTGTAAGTGATTCAATAAACGCTCAACAGGAATACCTACTACTTGAGCTAATTGTTTAACTGTCACATCCGCCATAATTTATTCCCCTTTCAGCAGTTCTAAAGAGTCTGCTATATTTTCTGTCAGTATTCACAAACAACTCCAACTAGGAGTTGTTATACTGTAATAATTTATCTAAAGATATCTGTCTTAATTACGAATTTAGTTATGCTCAGTAAAACAGAGTGTCAATAGGTTTAGGTAAACCATGGCTCTCTTGCTTTCATAATGAACTCACCTGCTTTTGATTCTGTCATTCCAGGAATAACTAACAATTCATCCACCGATTGTTCTGCCAACTCATCAACATTAGTAACACCAATTTTGATTAATTTTTCAGCCAAGGTATCTGTCATTCCTTCCAAAGACATTAATTCATTATCTGCACGTGTACCATCATCATCAGAAGTTAAAGCCTGAGCCAACAACGTGTCGTTTGCTCTATTTCGGAGCTCATCAACAATTTCTTCGTCAAATTCTTCAACAGCTAATAATTCTTCTTTAGGAACATAAGCCACTTCTTCTAAAGATGAAAAACCATTTACGATTAATAGCTCTGCTATTTCTTTATCTATTTCTAATGCATTAACAAAAAGATTTACCACCTTTTCTGATTCTGCTTGGTTTTTACCTTCAAACTCTTCTGTTGTCATAACGTTCAAAGTCCAACCAGTTAACTGACTTGCCAATCTAACGTTTTGACCATTGCGACCAATAGCCTGTGAAAGCTGGTCTTTATGTACTGCTAAATCCATAGTATGTGAATCTTCATCAACAACTATTGAGGATATATCAGCCGGTGCCATTGCGTTAATAACTAATTGAGCAGGATTATCATCCCACAAAATTATATCAACTCGCTCACCACCTAGTTCACTAGAAACCGCTTGAACTCTCGCGCCTCGCATCCCGACGCATGCGCCAACTGGGTCAATGCGGCCGTCGTTAGTTTTAACTGCAATCTTAGCTCGATTTCCTGGCTCACGAGCGGCAGCCTTAATTTCGATAATGTTTTCACCAATCTCTGGAACTTCAATACGAAATAGCTCAATTAACATTTCTTTCTTTATTCGGCTAACAAGCAATTGTGGACCACGTTGATTATCTGATATTTCATACAAATATGCCCGGACACGATCATTTGTGCGAAACATTTCTTGTGGTAGCATTTCAGCTCTGGCCATAAAGGCCTCCGCTTTGCCGCCTAAATCTACTATAATATTATCTCGAGTAACTTTTTTAACTGTCCCATAAATAAGCTGGCCTAGTTTTGCCATAAACTTATCAATTACAACTTGTCGCTCAGCTTCTCTAATTTTTTGAAAAATAACATGTCTTGCTGTTTGTGCCGCTATTCGGCCAAATTCTATGGAATTTATTGATTTTTCTATGCGGTCACCAACTGCTGCGTCTGATTTTTGAGCTAATGCTTGTTCTACTGTTAATTGTCGGTCTGGAAATTCAACTTCATCATCAGCAACAACATCCCAAAATTGGTATGTTTCATAATCACCCTTACGGTGGTCTAAATCGACTCTTATGCCCTTTTCAGCACCCGATAGCTTACGAGTTGCAGACTCCAACGCCGCTTGAATAGCATCAAAAACAACTTCTTTGCTTACGCCTTTTTCATTAGATAGCGCCTCAGCAACCAATAACAGTTCTTTGCTCATCACTCGCCTCACTTAGATATCAAATTTGCTTTCACAATAGTGGAAAGAAGAAAGCTTTGTTCTTCATTATCAACATTAATAACCAACGACTCATCATCTGAGGATACAATTATCCCTTCGTATCTTCTCTTCTCAGCAATAGGTTTTACCAGTTTAATTTCTACTTCTTCACCAATATATCTCTGATACTGATCACTATAAAATAATGGTCTAGGGCTTCCTGGTGAAGATACTTCTAAACTATAGTTACCAGATATAGGGTCTTCCACATCCAAAAGAGCGCTAACTCGGTGACTTACTTGCTCACAGTCTTCGATGCCAATGCCGTCTGCCTTATCTATATATATTCGCAACAGTGAATGTCGACCTTGGTTTAAATATTGACAGCCCCATAACTCATATCCCATGTCTTCAATGACTGGTCTAATCTGTTCTGCAACTTTATTTTGAATCATTTTATTTCCACTCCTAACTTTCCAAGCCCGAAAACATCGCCCAGTAAAGTTTTTGGGTAATAAAAAACCCCATAAATGGGGCTTAATATAATAATTGGTAGCGGGGGCAGGATTTGAACCCACGACCTTCGGGTTATGAGCCCGACGAGCTACCAGGCTGCTCCACCCCGCATCAACTGTTGACAATTATACTGCTTATATAACTCAAGTGCAAGCCCTTTCACGACTTTAATGCCTAAATATATTGAATTACAAATACGCGCTTATTTTTAGTGCAATATTCTAGTCAATATCTTATAATGAACTACTGCCCATATTTAAAACAGACTTATGACGACTTTTCTAGAAGAAGTATTTTCAAAAACAAATCAAGCAAAATCAGTATTTGCACATAAGCTTAATGTACAACAAGAACTGTTCTTCGAAAATGAATTTGTTGTCCAAGATACTCTTGCACCTATTTTGAGAGATCTTGCCGTAGATCATCTTCACAATTCTACATCCGTTGCCTCTAGAACGTTTCGTGGTGAAGGCCTACCAAAAGCTTCTGGTAAATATAAAGAATATTTAGCTCACCAACAAAAACAAGGCTCATGGGCTAGTGACATCGAAGCAATTGCACTAGGCGAGGCGCTACGCTGTAATGTTGTTGTTACATCTATATATGAAGACCGACCAGATGCTACCTGGTGCATTCACTTAGAAGATAGGAATGCTCCTACCATTCACCTATATAATGATAATAATCATCACTGGACGAACGATCCATACTCTAAAACAAAAGGAGAAGGTGACTGCTTATACCACGCCGTAGCTAAAGAACTGCAAAAAATAGCAACACCTGCCCCACAAAAATCTGCATTGGTTGCAAACTGTATATTCCAAAGAAATACAGCTGAAAATGATATATTAAGCAAACAAACACTAATTTATAACGCACTTGACGTTGCAACTAAAAATCACCAAACGCCGGTTGAAATGGAAATGGCTTATCAAAAAGAACAAATCCGCATGAGTCTTTTGTCCGAGTCCGAACTCGATTTAATTGCAAAGGATTATTTGCTCGCCTTACAAATTGCTCAAGGTATTGAACCAAAAGACCACGATGGTCAGTTAGAAAATGACAGAGGTTATGAGCTACAACTTTAATAGTTATTGAGCCAATGGTTTGCAATGTCCTCGCGCCTTGCAAACCAAACACCTGATTTATTTTTGATATAATCTAAAAATTGTGAAAGAGCAATGCATCTACCTGGATGCCCACTTATGCGTCCGTGTAATCCTATATTCATCATGCCACTATTTTCTTCTTGATATAAATAATCAAAAGTGTTTTTTAATTGTTGATAAAAATCATTTGCCGTATTGAAACCTGGACTTATAGTATATCTAAAATCATTTGTTACAAGAGAATATGGAATAATTAAACTTTCATTTTCATAATATGGCAAGTCATCTGCATAACTATCTGAAGAATATATAAAGCAGCCTAGTTCTCTCAATATTTCTCGAGTATGCTCACTTCTCCGACCGGTATACCAACCAACAGGATGCTGACCGGTGTGTACTGATATAGCCTCAATACATTTTGCAATATCTCTTTTCTCTGTCTTTTTATCCACTTGACTATAATCTATCCATCGCCAACCATGTCCGGCAACTTCATGTTTTGATTTTCTTAAATACTGACAAAAATCTTCATTTTTATCTAGCGCCGCTCCTGCGACAAAAAAAGTAAGAGGAATTTCATTTTTATCAAATAAACGAATTAAGCGCCAAACTCCTGCCCGACTACCATATTCAAACATGGACTCAATGCTCATATTTCTTCTGCCAAAAGGCTTTGGTAATGTTGGAAACTCCCCACCATAACTCTCAGATTGGCTATCTCCGTATAAAGGAGATAATTCTGCTCCTTCTTCATAATTGACTACAAAACTTATCGCAATTTTAGCCTTGTTTGGCCAAGTGATATTCCGGCCTTTCTCACCATAACCAACCATATCTCTCGGCATAGACTATCCTAGCTCGAGGGATGTGATCCCATAGACATTTTGTATCGCAATTTTAGGCTCATATTTTAAATACATTCGAGCAGACTGAAAAATAGTTTCTAAATCATATTCAAAAGCGAGGGCCTTTGCATTTAAATTTGTTTCTGGACAGTCAATGTAGAACTCTTTATCACCCGCAAAATCAATTAGCTTTAAAAATATTTCCTCGGCTATATCTTGATTATCAGCAAACAATGGGCCAATTTTAAATCCAGATCTACATGGACGAATATAGCCATATCCGCAAAGCTTATCCTCAATTAAAACTCCAAAACCTGCACCATCTTTTTGTTTTAACCAACAATTTAAGAACGTATCTCTTGGAGCTGGGAAGTGAAGTCTATCAAATGCAACTATTTTTGACATCTCAATCTCGGCTAGCGACGTTAGGGTGTATTTTGGTTGGCAACGAAGCTCGTATGGTCCACAACCTCGATACCTGGTATTGTAATGAGCAATTTGATAGCCAAGATTTTCATACTTACTAACCATTAATATCAAGCCGTCGAGGCCTGCATTTCTTGAGCCGATGTATTCTAAACGTTTTTTAGTTAAGGTATAACCAAAACCTTTATGTCGATAATCTTCGGATGCCATATATAAGCCACAAAAAGCGAATTCATCATCGTATATAACAGCAGAACCCATGGTAACGGGGACATCGTTTAGTTTACCAATAAAAAAACCATTTGGATCGGTTGCATAAAAGCACTTTGCATCATTTAATCCAGGATTCCAAGACTCGTTTGCCGCCCAATCAATTGCAAGTTCAACTTCGTCTTTGGTCATATGAGTAACAATATATTCATCTTTCATAGTTATCACCTCTAGAATTATTATAGTAGATGATATTTATTTGTCATTTTGATTTTTTATTTTGTTAAAAGGGAAAAACACTCCAGAAGGTTATTGATAATCATTTTCATTTGATATAAAGTATCATTTTTCCAGTTTCAAGTAGTAAATCCATGTCTTTTAAAAAAATATTACGTTACATTATTATTCCGATGCTTACTATTGGCGCGAGCATTACTCTAGGTTTTTTAGGGTTTAGTGGAATATACGTCTTAGCACCAATTATATCCCTAGCTATTGGCGCATTTTTTCTCTCTGTTGGTTTTGAGTATGAAATTTACTATCAAAATATTAAGTCCGCCCTAGACAGCCTATTTAAATCTAAATATTTGGAGCGCCAGCTTGCCAAAGAGTGCTTGCGTGAGGAGCTTCGTGCCATAGAGGAAGAGACGAAAGAATTTGAAGATCAACGACCAAAAGAAAATCTTACAATACTATTAGATGAATTATTTAAAAAATTACTGACAAATAATAGCTCCTATAAATATAGAGACGGCATCATAGAAGATTATAAAAAAATACTGGCTATGCGTGAAAAGTGTCAGCAGAGATATCCAGGCATAAAATTTATAGAACTACCAAGTCTCGTTAAATTTAAATCAAAAATATACAGCTCCAAATATGTGTTTTTTGCTAATAAACTGGACTCATCAATGTCTTTTAAAAAAGACTTTGTCCCCTTTATTACATTTTTAGATAGTAAGGTTCCTAATAGCCCTACAGTAGAACACCCGCTAGAAAAACGCCCACAATTTTTCACAGACTACTTAAGAGCTATAACAACTGATCACCAGCATGCTCACTTAAACTTAGATAAAGAAGATAAACAAAGAAAACAAAAGATTGAGGCTAGCCTTAATATTCTAGAAAAAACCTACGCAGAACAACTATTTAGAGACAGTAATCCTCAGAGTAAAGATGCCAGTCCGCAAGAGATACAAAGACCAATTGGTGAAGAAAAACAATCATCTGAAGGTCTAACTGAAGAAGATACTACAAGAAGATCTAAAGAGTACAAAGAAGAACTATACAATTACATCAAAAAGAAGTACCAAAAAGAATATACTGACAAGCTTCCCAGAAGAAGGATCCTTACAAACGCTGCAAAAATTACTGGTACAATTTGTGGGTTATTTATGATGCTTGGAACATCATACCTTTTGGTCGAGGCATTTAGTGTCGTACCAATTATTGCAACCATTCCTCTTGGCATATGGCCCGTAATAATAATCCCTATGTCGGTAATAGCGGGCGCCGCTTTTGGTCTTCTTACTTACAATGCTCTAGATGAGTTAATTCATCATGACATGATTATGAAAAGATTTAGGAAAATCAAAGAAGACTGGAATAATGGTCTCAATTTATACACAGGACTTAAGCTCCTTGTTTTTGCAAGTCTACTAACTCTCGCAATAACTCTTACAGTTTTTACCGGAGGGACCTGGTGGACTGTTATGAAACATACACGACCTGTATTTAGTTGGCTTAGTAAAATGCCAAGTGCTGTTATCGCTATTGGAGTAGCATTTTTAGGCGTAGCCGCTCTTGCATTTAATCTTAGCAACTCAATTCAAACCTCTGAAGAGCTTGAGGAAGTGCTTGAGGCTGAAACTAGTGATAGTTCTTTTCACATAGATCTAGTCGCTGCTGAAAATATTGATAGTGTTAAAGACCTATCCAAAAGACCAACGATAATAGCCACAAAAGATGGTTATTATATCTATGGCTGCCTTTCTCAAGATGAAAATGCAAGAGATATAAAGGGAAATTGGGGGATGGTTAAAGTAGTAAATAATGCCTATTTCAGCCGGATGATCCTGTACTTTATGAACTTTAATAAAGATAGGCTTAACTTCAATATTTTCAATGCTCTAGTATATCTAACTGTTAAGTTAAATAAAGCCCACACCTTCGTGCCAAGTAGAGAGAACTATTGGCAGTTTTTCAACCCGTTTCGAATACTCTTACTCTTAACCTATGCCCCCATGAAAGCAATATTGTTTTTGGGTCATTTGATAAGCATTAGCGCCACCGCCGATCGAATACCAGGTGTTAACGAAATTATAGCGATGCTGGTTGGGTTTGTTGCCGAACTATTTGAAGACCTACACTACTTTATGTCTTTTGAGCACACACACAAACAAGATGTTGATTCCTTGCTTGATGAAAGATATTCAAATGGTGGTGGGCATAATCACGAAAGCGACCTGCCAACTCGTACATTAAGAGCATTATTCTATCCAGTATTCTACTTATCCGCTTGGTGGCATGTTAGTTTTAAAGATGAACAACTACCATCCAGGATTTTACATAATTATATACTATATCCATTTGTAGCAATTTATAATATTTTCAGCGTCGCTGTATCAGGCAATAATCACGCAAGCTCAGCAGGTATAATATCTGCAAATGATAGTGGTCCAGATTTAAGACCTGCCCCTATCTACTCACAAATTGAATTCGAAAACGCATTAAATAGATCCATGGGTAAACAAGAAATAACATCCGTTGAGATAGATCCTAGCGAACAAGATTTTGTTACAGAATTAACCAAGTCTGTTGATGAGTCATCAAAAGCCGCTGATATAAATGACGATGAATATGATGGCCTTGAAGATACAAAAGAAGGCGAGGAAATTTTACTATCTAAACTTTCCATTCTAGCCGAGAGAACTCCACGAGAGGTTAGGAGCAGGATCCATATAAGTTGCAGCTGCCATCAACCAGGAAGAGCAATGTGACATATGTTTTAATTAACGATAGATGAGAGTTGTCAATATTATAAAATAAGTATATTCTAGAAATATTGAACTAATCCAATCCACCGAGGTCGGTATGATTAAATCTGAGCTTATCGCTAACATAGCTAGTAAAGTTACCCATTTACCAGAAAAAACCATTACCGACAGCGTTAATAAGCTGCTTGGCATAATGAGTGATGTTCTTGCTAATAACGAGCGAATTGAGATCCGAGGATTTGGCAGCTTTTCTCTTCACTACCGAGCACCGCGCGATGCCCATAATCCCAAAACTGGTGAGCGGGTTAGAACAACTGCAAAATATAGCCCACACTTTAAACCAGGCAAAGAAATGCGTGAACGTATCGATGCATCTAAAGTCGATCATCCTATCACTGAAGATGAATAAAACCCTACCAAGTAAATTTTATGTTTAAAAATGTATTAAGTGTTATAGTAATCATCTTCATAATTGGTGTATTAAATTATAAATATTTTTTAAATAGGGTTAAAATAAAACGTTGGATGAAAGCCTTATCCATCCCTAAACACCAAGCAGTATTCGAAGAAATAACTGAAAGTTCAGACGGTTTTAATCTCTCAAAACAAGCCCGCGTAGATAGCGACGCTCCTGAGTACACATATGGAGAAGTCGTATTCACACCATTTGTAGCACTTCTTTCTCTAGCTGGCCCAAACAGCAATACTATATTTTATGACCTTGGTAGTGGTATTGGTAAAGCAGTATTTGCATGCTCAATGGTTTTTAACGTTAACAAAAGCTTTGGAATCGAGCTTTTTCCAAACCTACATACCGCTGCTGTTTCCATACAAAATAAGCTTGCAAAAATTACGGAGTATGCAAGCATTGCTAATACTATTAAGTTTATCAACGCTGACTTTTTAAAAACTGATTTTTCTGATGCGACCTTAATATTTATTAATGCAACTGGATTATTCGGGGAAACCTGGCACGCATTGAATGCAAAACTTGATAACCTCCCAAGAGGAGTTAAAATTATTACCACATCAAAGATGTTAATATCTGATAAGTTTGAGATTCTGAAAGAGACAAAAGTTGAAATGAGCTGGGGGGTTGTAACAGCTTATATTCAAGAGAAAACTCTAGAGTCATGGGAAGAGCCGTCTTATTCCTAAAACGGCTCTAAAATACGCCTAAATACTACTCCATACTAGCATTGTACTCACCAAAGCAAGCCAAGCTATTTAGTCGTGCTCGATGCAGAAGTGCTGCTTGTGCAGCAGGTATATTTTCAGCATTCCCACCCCAAGCTTTTAAACAGTCTTCCTGTAATGCTCGGCCATACGAAAAGCTTAATGCCCACGCTTGGTATCCTGCATTATTAATGGCGTTTAAATTCGCCGTTGCTTGTGTTGGCGTTTGACCACCAGATAAAAAATTAATAGTTGGAACCGCTGGAAATACTGTGTTTCTAAAAACACTTAGAGTAAAGTCAGCAACATCTTCAGGAGAACTAAATTTAGGAGCATCTTTACCACAAGTAACCATGCTTGGCTTCAAAACAATATGCTCTAGTTCAACTTGATGTATAAACAAAGCATTAAATAGCTCATGCAAAACCATCTCGCTTGCTTCTGCGCATTGCTCAATTGTGTGAGTACCATCATTTAAAACCTCTGGCTCAACAATCGGCACTAAACCTATCATCTGGCAAGAAGCTGCATATCTAGCTAGCATTTCTGCACCAGCTTTAATCGCTGTTAGGCTAGGAGTAAATTCTGATATAGAATAAACATTACGCCACTTTGCAAACTTTGCACCCAAATCTTTATATTTTTGTAACCGAGCCGATAACTCATCTAGGCCAAGGGTCACCTTTTCATCGTGTGTGTTTGCCAAAATAGACAAACCTTTATCAACTTTAATACCTGGTAGAATTCCCTTATCTTGTAATAGTTTAGGAACACTTGTGCCATGTACATCTTTATTTTCAAAAGTTTCTTCAAATAAAATAGCGCCACTTATATAGCTTTCAATCTCTGGAGCTGTTGCTAGTAATAAACGATAGTCCTGTCTATTTTCAGCAGTATTTTCCAAATTGATAGTGTCAAAGCGCTTGCCTATTGTGCCGTTGCTCTCATCAGCAGCTAAAATTCCTTTACCTTCTTGTAAAAGGTGCTCCATGGTTGTTGATAGCTCATCATAATACATGATTTAATTCTCTCCTACTTAGATGAAATATATTTTTCACGAATAATATTTTGGGTGGTAAAACCTTTTTCTGTCAAAATTGCATAAGAATCATCAATCATAGCAGGGTTTCCACATAAATAAACAACATCCTCATCAGGATTAAGGTTTATATCCGCAAAACCATCCTGAACATGCCCCTTGATTTCATGAGATTCTAACTCATGCAATGTTTCACGACTTAAACAAGCTTTAAATTCCACTCGACCAGCTAAACGGGCCGCCCAATCTTGAAATTCTTGACTATATAATACATCTTGTCGTTTCTGAACCCCAAGCATAATAATACAACTTAGGTCAGGATTAGCATTTAAACGATTTTCAAGCTCTGGCATCATTGCTCTAAACGGGGTAACACCCGTACTGGTCGCAATAAAAATATAACGCTTAGGAGTTTGCTCTTTTAAAATAAGTTTTCCAAAAGGTCCGCTAACATCAATAGTATCACCAATTTTCAGGTTAAATAATAGATTAGTTCCAGGCCCATCTTTTACAAAACTTGCCGCAAACTCTATACGGTTATCACTTTTTGGTGGGTTAGAGATACTATAACTACGACGAAACAATTTACCTTCGTGCTCAAAATGGATCCTAATAAATTGTCCTGGTATATAATTAAAAGTGGATTCTTGTTTGCTATGAAAGGAAAAATGTTTCACACTAGGTGTAAGCATAAAGGTGTCGTCTAATACAACGGGGAAAGTGTTGGTCTTCATAATGTATTTTATATTTAATTTAAAGTCTCCTAATATAGGGGAAATACCAAACATTGCAAGGGTTAATTTATGACAAGCAATGATTTGATAGTAATGTTTAGCAATTTGAGCAGATCATTGCCTGCAAT
This sequence comes from Legionellaceae bacterium, assembly GCA_029213075.1. Taxonomy (GTDB): domain Bacteria; phylum Pseudomonadota; class Gammaproteobacteria; order Legionellales; family Legionellaceae; genus 2-12-FULL-35-11. The sequence goes on from JARGPO010000066.1 coordinate 28,284, forward strand.
TAATGAATTGCTGGGTGGTTTCTCATATCTCCTCGGAACTGTCTTTTGTATAAACTCATTTATAAAATTCAAAGAAATTCTAAACGAAAGTGGCGGCCAAAATAAGATAATTGTCCCGGCTGCTTATTTTGTTGTGGGCTCAGGATTATTTTTCCTACCAACATTGATGGAGTCTTTTTCAACTACCTTATTTGGCTCTCAAGATAGCATCTTATCCTACTCCCGATCTAATCAGTATGATATGTTGTCCTCTATGACCATGCTAATCCAAACAATCGGCTTCGTCTGGTTTATTCGAGGTTGTGTTTTAATGGGACAATCAAGCCAACCAGAACAAGGTCAAGAAGGCTCAAAAGGGAACGGTATAAAAGGCTTGCTATTTATTATTGGCGGTCTTTTCGGTATAAATATCTATTCAACAGTAAACTGGGTTAACTATATAGTTAACCACATTATGAAAATAGGAGGTGGATTTGGCGCTTAACTTTCACGGCAAGAGCATCAAAGTCTAAATTCATGTCCATTTGATCAATATTAAATAAAGTGGATTGGATAGTAGCGGTATCCTCTAACAAGAATTTTAGTGAATTGTTACCACCAGCTGAAAACACAATATTCCCCTACCTCCGCCTACTTAGTCCGACTTGTTCGGACCATCTAGATTCCCCTACCTCCGCCTACTTGGTCCGACTTGTTCGGACCATCTAGATTCCCCTACCTCCGCCTACTTGGTCCGACTTGTTCGGACCATCTAGGGAATTTTAAAATAAATCTGGCTAAATACCCTGCATAAAGCAGGGTAAGTAAGGGAGGGGGTAATGACGTCGCTTAATGCAGCGCTATTAGGCCAAGACCCAACCTATAAATTTACAGTCTAATAATTAGATAGTTTAACTTTGATGATCTTGCCCTGGGCAAACACATATTATGCTGCAAATTCAACTCAAATATCTTTATTGCTAGCATCGCGAAACCAGATCGGTGTTTTAATGTCAAAATCCCCATTATATGGCCTGCTGGATGCTGTTAAAAACATGATCAATATCATTTTTCATAGATTTCATGTTTTTAATCCTATCGTTTTCAAAAAACATGCTATTATAATTTGAACTAAGTAATGGTAGAAATAACAAGCAAGCTGCCAGTATCGCTCCAAATACTGCTTTGCAATACATACAAGCATCCTCATATTTATTTAGCTCTTTATCTTTTATGAGCGTATCAAATTCTTTGGTTAAGTAAATATAAACTTTTTCATTAACATCTTCTTGATCATTAAGATAATAAACTATGTCATGTATCCCAATGTCTATTTTGGCGATAAATTGTTCTATTATAAAAGACTTGCGAGAGCTTTTTTGAGATAATGTTAAACTATATTTTTTCAACTCACATAGGACGCTCTTGCTAATAAACTGACCTTGCCTTGTTTTAAAAAATTCTTCCGTTTCTTTGGTCTTGCTTAGTATTTTTAATATGCTGCATTCTTCATGTTGATCTAAAAACACAAGCATAGAAAATAACAAATCATGATTGCCACTATTTGAACAATCTAAAAGTAAACTTTCTCTTCTCTCAACTCCAGCATCTTTAATTAGTCTGGCAACTGTATATAGTAGCGCGTCTTCTATCCCCACACTCAAATCAATAGCACTCATAATACCGAAGCATCCAGGTAAGATTAACCTGATTATATGTTCACTTATAGAGCAACTTAATATATAACCAAAAACAAACTCATTTATACGCTCAATAAAATTAGAGCTTATATTTAGATAACCCACGTCCTTTTGATAGAAATACAAACCATTTAGAACAACTTTCTGGCAATTGTTTAATCCCAGGAGCTCTTCTATATTAAAGTCAGATTTAATTAACGGCCATATTAATACTGTCTCCAGATCTAACTGTAAAAATCTTTTATCAAAATTATCAACCAGCAAATGGTTTTGAGAATTTAATTCAATTATCACACTTAGTTGTATATCACTGAGATTCCTAATTTCTCTAAAAGAGAGTTGACCGGTTAAAACTAATTTTCTAAATAGATTTACAATATCTTCACCGTACCCCTCCATAGGTATTTTTAATTGTATATATGCTCTAACTATGTAATCAAATATTATTGGATTTAGTCTGCTATTTGGTACTTCATTTTCGATAATCAAACTCACAAATATTTCAATATGGTTGTCTATTGCAATTGATAATTGCTTTAATAAATCTAAATCAGGTGCTAATTGTATTTCTTCTTCAAAATCTAAAATATCTAGTAATACCAATCTAAAATATAAAGAATTATCTCGGAGACTAATAAGTTCATCAGTATTACTTCCTTTACTGTTAGCAAACTTACATAAAAGATCACTTTTTTGCTCCTCATCACACACATTAAGGGTATCTAACAACCAATGATCAAATAATACGCTATCAATAATTTGAGAATCATTTTCATCAACTAATTCTAAAACTTTATATTTGATAAGAGGATTATTGGTATTAATTTCTAATAATTCCAAGCAAAAACCAATTGCTCTAGTTATTTTATCAAAATCTTGAATCGAAATATTTCGTGAATTTTCTTTTGTGTATTTTGCTAGAAGCTGATATGAACAAAAAATACTGTTAATTCTAGGGTAATCTTTTAAATCAATTGAAGTAAAAGTATCCGACATATGCTTACATAATTTTTTATAAGCATAAGGGTTAGATTCAATTTCATCTAACATCTTAGTGTTATTAACTAGCTCTACTAAAAATTCCCTAGTAATTAAAAATGGTATTTCTTCTATCCAATCATCTGACATTACTACCATCATATAATGAGCTTTATCTACAAAAAATTGACTGGCGTAGAAGGTTGCTTTTTTGGTATTTAAAAGAGGTGGATATTTCTGTAAAAAAAGTCTGAATCGATTTATGTTTGCTGATTTTAATACTTCCGCAAAAAAAAGTGCGTGCCTATATAACTGCTCACTATCATCTTGCGTATTAAGTAGATCTAATAAATCTTCTTTATCCTGCAAAGTGATTTTCTTTATGGATTTACTGTGTAAAAAATCACCGTACACATCAATAAAAATATGAGGATGATATTTTTTAATTAACTTTAAACCACTAACTCCTAACAGATTAATTATTGATGGTACCCATATCTTTATCTCACTATCATGTATTGATTTTATTCTATCAACTGTTTCCTTTACTGATTTTTTAATTTTAGAAATATCTATATCGGGGAAGTTGTCACAAATACTTACTAAAGTATCTATGGAAATTTCACTTTGATGTCTACGTACTAAAAACTCCGCTAAAACCCTGTGGTTACAACCTAGATAGTTTAAAACTTTTAAACTTATTTTGTCTAATAACACCGGAAAGTGTGTTACTGCTAGAATAGCCTCAGAACTTGCCAACAAGCTATCCAAGTGTATTACTTCTGCTTTGGTTAAGTTATAAAATAGAAAATCAATGATTGGTATAATACTTTCAATATCAAATCCTGGGTCAGACAGCAATATAAAAATCAATTGATACTGTTCTTTTGTATCTAAGCTACTAAATAATTCCTCATCAATCACAAATAGGTTAGCAATATGAGTATTTTGTCTAATATAATTAATTTTGGTGCTTGATAATTGGTAGGCTCTACAAATCAATCTAGTCAGATATATTGAATGTTGTTTATCTGGAGAAATAATTGCATCTCTACCAAAAACAACTTTAAGTTGAGCAACCCGGTTATTATAAACTACTCGCTGTTCTTTATCTGATAAGACAAAATAAGCCTCATTTATTTGTTTTATTCGCTCACGAAAGTTAGCTTCAACCAGTTTTTCGTGTCGATAATATCTAGTCAATCGCAAATAATTACGAGTAACCTCAGACATACTGCAGCTATAACTAGACAATTGCAATACTTTATAATGACTTTTAGGCATTTATAAACACTTTGTGAGTAATAATTATTCGTCATCTTCCCAGATATAGCCCATCAAGTCAATTAAATGGCTATTTACTATCCAAGTAAATTCCTGTCTAGATGAATATATCAATACATAATTTCAAATATCTTTCTCTGGGATAAATTGCTTAATCTTTTGTTACCTGTTTAAATTTCTGTTATAATCTTTTGTTTTATGATTTAAATTAATTAATATGCCGAATAGACCATCAGAACTATCTACACTAATCAAAGCCCTAGAAGATATTCAAGCTACAGACATTGTTGTTCTTGATGTTAGAGAGCAAACAACTATTACTGACTTCATGATCGTATGTAGTGGTCGCGCCTCAAGACATGTTAAAGCAATAGCAGATAATATAATCCCATTAATGAAAGCAAATGGACTACCTGTTGTTCACCTATCTGGAGTTGAGAGTGGTGAGTGGATATTAGTTGACTTAGGTGACTTTGTATTGCATGTAATGCAACCCCAATGCAGAGAATTTTATAACTTAGAAGGTCTTTGGCAAGATAGCATCATTAAAAATGATCAAATATCGGAAAGCTAAATCTAGAGTTAGCGATCAAAACAGAGTATTTGTACAAAATTTCCGCCTAGTAGTCATGGCTGCGTTGCTTATTGTCTTATCTTTAATGTTAATCCTTAGAATAGCCTATCTGCAATTTTCACAATTTCAACGATATGCAACTTTATCTTTGAAAAATCAAATGAGTATTATACCTATTCCCCCGCCTAGAGGACTCATTTATGATAGAAATGGAGTAATATTAGCTGAGAATGTACCAATTTATGTTCTGGAAGTTATTCCTGAACGAGTTAAAGATCTCAAAAAAACCCTTGCTCAATTGCAAGATATCCTTCCTTCAATATCAACAGATGATATTGAAAAATTTTATTTAACCAAAAAACAAAATCATGCATACGACCCTGTTCCCCTAAAACTTAAGTTATCACAAGAAGAAGTAGCAATCTTTGCAAGTGATCAATATAAATTTCCTGGCGTAAACATTAAAGCCCTATCCATGCGCTATTACCCACTTGGTGAAACAACAGCCCATTTATTGGGGTATGTTGGTAGAATTAACACATCTGACTTGCAAAAAGTGGATTCTCAAAATTATAGATCTACCAATTTCATCGGTAAATCAGGTGTCGAAAAATTTTATGAAACTAAATTACATGGCTCAGTTGGTTATCAACAAATAGAAACAAATGTTAATGGGAGAACAATTAGAACTCTAAACAAACAGCCTCCCAAGCCTGGTGCCAACATAAATTTAACAATTGACTCTAGACTCCAAAAATCATCATTTGATGCTTTGCAAGGTTTTCGAGGAGCAGCAATTCTTATGAGCGTATCTGGTGGTGAAATATTATCGATGACCAGCTCCCCAAGCTTTGACCCTAATTTATTTGTAAATGGGATAAGTAACTCCGACTATAAATTATTATCTAATGAAATTGATAGACCCCTATATAATCGAGCAGTTAGAGGATTGTATCCTCCTGCCTCAACAATCAAACCATTTGTAGCCCTAACAGGATTAGATAAAAAGTTTATTGATGTAAACTCCTGGATATATGATCCTGGCTGGTACAAATTGCCCAATGTTAAACGCTCATATAGATGTTGGCGGCATTCAGGACATGGTATAACCAATGTTAAAAAAGCCATTATAGTCTCATGCGACACATTTTTTTATCAATTGAGTAATAAAATGGGAATAAACGTTATAGAAGAAATGCTCAGCCAATTTGGATTTGGCCAACTATCAAATGTTGACTTAAATGAAGAAGCTGGTGGCGTGATCCCAAGCCCATATTGGAAAAAACAAAGAAAAGGTGTTTCTTGGTATCCTGGAGACACTCTAATAACCGGCATAGGCCAAGGGTTCATGCTAGCAACTCCATTGCAATTAGCAAATGCAACCGCAGCTCTTAGTCAAAATGGCAGGCGCTTTCGACCTCACTTGCTTGCTTCATCAGTTTACAACTCAAATAAAACTGTTAAATACAAATCTATTGAAGAATACCCAATCAAATTAAAAGATAAAAATAACTGGTCTATAATAACTGACGCCATGCATATGGTTATCACCAAAAATGAAGGTACAGGTAGAAGGTTTGGCCGGGACGCACCCTACTCTGTCGCTGCAAAAACTGGAACTGCGCAAGTATTTACTTTAAGTCAAGACACCAAGAAAAATTATGAAAATATTCCAGTGAAACTTCGTGATCACTCTTTGTTTATAGCTTTTGCTCCCGTTGAAAACCCTAAAGTAGCAATTGCCGTATTAATTGAAAATGATGAAAATGCTCCTCTTGTTGCAAGGCGTATCTTAGACAGTTATTTTAAACTATACCCTGAGAAATCAACCAATATAACTATGAAAACACACAAAAGCCAATCATGAAGATTAATAATTCTAGACCAACATATCGATTTACCACTAAATCCCTCTACTTAGATTTAACCTTATTTAGTTTATTATTAATACTAATGAGTATTGGCTTATTAATTTTATATAGTGCCTCAAATGAAAATACTCACATGATTATGCGTCAATCCTTAAGATTGTTAGTTGCTACCGGTGTTATGGTTGCCTTTTCTTTTATTCCACCACATAAATATAAACTATGGACCCCATGGGTATATGTTTTTGGTTTAACATTACTACTTGCAGTCATGATTATGGGTAAAATTGGTAAAGGGGCACAGAGATGGCTAGATCTTGGGTTTGTACGTTTTCAGCCATCAGAAATAATGAAATTAGCTGTACCAATGATGACTGCGTGGTATCTAGACCATAAGCCATCCCCTCTCGATTTTAAAAATCTCAGTCTAGCCTGTGTTATTATTTTTATTCCAGCTCTCCTAATTGCAAAACAACCAGACTTAGGAACTGCAATCATGGTGTCTGTAGCTGGGCTCTGTGTTATTTTTATGGCTGGAATACCTCTTAGAACTTTAATTTTAGTTACACTGCCAATAGCTCTATCTGGGCCGTTATTATGGCATATCATGCATGATTATCAGAAGAGGCGTATTTTTACCCTACTCAATCCAGAACAAGATCCACTAGGCGCCGGTTATCATATTATTCAATCTAAGATTGCTATTGGGTCAGGTGGGGCTTTTGGTAAGGGTTGGCTTGATGGCAGCCAATCACACCTCAATTTTTTACCAGAACATGCAACTGATTTCATCTTTGCCGTTAGCGGTGAAGAGTTAGGTTTTGTAGGATCCACCCTCTTAATTATTATGTTTGCTTTAATATCTCTACGATGCTTATATATCGCAAAAAATGCACAAACCACATATGCCAAATTCCTTGCTGCAAGCCTTGCAATGACTTTCTTTTTATCTGCTTTTGTAAACATTGGCATGGTTATGGGAATATTACCTGTTGTAGGTATTCCACTACCTTTGGTAAGTTATGGTGGATCAGCCATGCTTACCTTTTTGGCAAGCTTTGGTATTTTAATGTCAATAAGCTCTCATAAAATTGCATTTAAATAATTAAACTGCCCTTTCTTTTAAAGGAGCATAACTCATCCGATGTATTTCTGATGGGCCTAAAGTTAATATAGCTTCTTTATGTGCCCGTGTTGGATAACCCTTATGCTTGGCAAAATCATAGCCTGGATATAAGTCATCCATTGCCTGCATTTCTGTATCTCTAAGAACTTTAGCTAAAATAGAGGCCGCTCCAATTGAACCAACAGTTAAATCTCCTTTAACAATTGCTTCGCATGGAATATTAACATTTGGAGTATAAAGTCCATCAACAAGTGCTTTGTGAGGTTTTATCGATAAGCCATCTATTGCACGCTGCATGGCCAGTAATGTTGCTTGATGAATATTTATTTCATCTATTTCATAAGCTTCCGCACGACCGTAAGAATAACAAACCGCTTGTTTTTTAATTATTTCGGCTAGTTGTATACGCTTTTTTTCAGATATTTTTTTTGAATCGGTTACTCCAGGAATATCATCATTTAAAATAACAGCAGCAACAATAACAGGACCAGCTAGTGGCCCTCTTCCAACTTCATCTACACCAGCTATATACATATTTATACAGTTCACCTATAAAATTTAACGTATATTAATTTACCTAGGTAAGGATTGTCTAGAATAAAATAAAAAATAAGACAGAGTTATCAACACCTAGCTCCTAGAATTTTATGAAAACTCCCAGAACACCACTAACCGCTATGCAGCTAAGGCTTGCGCGCTATTATCTCAAACTGGCAGATAACCAGTAGTCGAGCTGATTGATAACAAACTGTCTACACTATAAATATAGCTTAGAAATAGATTTATGTCTAATTTTTGAGCTAAAATAAATTAAAAATTGTTGTAGGCATGCGCATTTGTTAGAATCCACATAATTATATTTAAAAGAGCAGAATTTATGGCTAATACACATACTCCAATGATGCAACAATACTTGAAAATTAAAGCTGAACACTCGGATATGCTGTTATTGTATAGGATGGGGGATTTCTACGAACTATTCTTTGAAGATGCCAAAATAGCCGCTAATCTACTAGATATTAACTTAACCCATCGCGGTCAATCAAATGGCAAGCCTATACCTATGGCCGGAGTGCCATTTCATGCAATCGATAATTATCTTGCAAGACTAATAAAAAAAGGAGAGTCGGTTGCTATTTGCGAGCAAATCGGTGATCCAGCTACTAGCAAAGGACCTGTTGAAAGAGAGGTTAAAAGAATTATCACGCCTGGCACGATAACAGACGAGTCTCTCTTAGATGCTAGATCAGATGTTATATTGTTAGCAGTCAATAAATTAAAAAGCAGTTATGGCCTCGCATGGGTTGATTTAAGTGCTGGGAAATTTCATATAATGCAAGTTAATAGCAGTGAGCATCTTTTAGCAGAAATAGCTAGACTACAACCGGCAGAAGTTCTTCTAAAGGAGCAGCTTCCAGAATTTAGTTCAAATAAAAAAGCTATTATAAAGATAAGACCTGACTGGGATTTTGAAGTTAAAAAAGCAAGCACCATTCTTTGTAAGCAATTTAGCCTATTTGATTTAAATTCACTTGAGTCTCAAAAAGCAACAATACCTGCCGCAGGCGCACTTCTTGCTTATTTAGAAATAACTCAGCGTCAAGCAATGCCTCATCTAAATAAAATAACCATTGAACAAACAGATGATTTCCTACAACTAGACTACGCGACGCAACGTCATCTTGAGTTATTTAAAAATACTCAAGGAGAACGAGAGAACACTTTAATATCTTGCCTTGACTATACCGCATCAGCAATGGGTAGTCGTTTACTTAAACGCTGGATTGCACGTCCTCTACGAGATCAAAATTATTTACTTGAAAGACAAGAGGCTATTGGTTCATTTGTTATTGGTAATAAAGACATCTTTCTCCATCCAATACTTAAACAAGTTTGCGATGTAGAAAGAATTAACGCAAGAGTTGCTCTAAAATCAGCACGACCAAAAGATTTGGTACAATTAAGAAGTACCCTATCTCTGCTACCAGAACTGCAAAAAGTAATTAATAATAACGAAACAAGCTTAATCAAGTTAAACTATGCAAAAATAACCCCTCTGCCAGCATTATGCGAAATTTTAATGGCTGCAATTGTCGAAAACCCGCCAACGTTAATTAGAGATGGCGGTGTTCTAGCCAAAGGCTTTGATGATGAACTTGATGATTTACGTGACTTAGGAAATAACGCTTCTGACAAGTTGCTTGAACTAGAAAAAATGGAAAAAGAACGCTCTGGATTATCTAGCCTAAAATTTGGGTTTAATCGTGTACATGGATATTACATTGAGCTATCACATTCTCAAGCAGACAAAGCCCCAGCACACTTTCAACGCAAACAAACCTTAAAAAATGTAGAGAGGTTTATCACTGGGGAGTTAAAAGAGTTTGAAGAAAAAGTCCTCGCATCTGAGAATAAAGCCTTAGCACGAGAGAAATGGCTATACGAATGCATACTAAATGAAGTACTAAAGTATACTTCTGAATTAGCAAAAATTGCCGAAGGGCTAGCTGAATTAGATGTAATAAGCAACCTTGCCGAACGAGCACAATCATTACAATGGTGTTGCCCTGACCTTTCACATCAACCAGGTATCGAAATAAGCAAAGGTCGTCATCCAGTAATAGAAAATATTTTACAAGAAAAATTTATTGCGAACGATCTTCATCTACAACCAACAAATAATATGTTACTAATCACTGGTCCAAATATGGGCGGAAAATCAACCTATATGCGTCAAAATGCTTTAATTGTGTTGCTTGCTCACATGGGTAGCTTTGTTCCTGCTAAACATGCCAGAATAGGTCTTGTAGATAAAATATTTACAAGAATAGGTGCAAGCGACGACCTTGCATCAGGACGCTCAACTTTTATGGTTGAAATGACAGAAACTGCCAACATTCTAACTCAAGCCACAAATAAAAGTTTAGTCTTGATCGATGAAATAGGAAGAGGTACTAGTACTTATGACGGAATGGCCTTAGCTTATGCCTGCTGCGCATATTTGGCCAATAATATACAGTCACTGACTTTATTTTCGACCCATTACTTTGAACTAACTAGTTTGCCACAAGAGTTTGATAGAATTAAAAATATTCACTTATCTGCTACCATGGCAAATAATAATATTGTTTTTTTATATAGTATTGAACCAGGACCGGCTAGTAAAAGTTATGGTTTAGAGGTGGCAGCCCTTGCCGGACTACCAAAAGATGTTTTAAAGATGGCTAGCGCTCATCTTGAAAAACATGTTTAATTAGGAGCATTCAAATGACATATTCTATACCGCAACGCATGAAAAGAATGAGAATGACCCCAAATATTCGTAACATGCTATCTGAAACTAGGTTAGACACAAATCAGTTTATTGCACCACTATTTATAAGTGCGAATATAAATGAGAAAAAAGCTATAGCTAGTATGCCTGGGCAATTCCAATTAGATTTAAACTCACTTCCAAAGGAAATTGAAGAAATATCTAACCTAAATATTCCGGCTGTTTTATTATTTGGTATACCAAATGATAAAAATGCTACCGGAAGCTCTTCAGTTTTAGAAGATGGTATTGTTCAGCAAGCTATTATTAAAATTCGTGATATCAATCCAGATATAACCATAATTGCTGATGTTTGTTTGTGCGAATACACTGATCATGGTCACTGTGGTGTATTACAAGATCAAACGATTGATAATGATAAGACCCTAAAAGTATTATCACAGCAGGCAATAAGTCTAGCTGATGCTGGTGCAGACTGGGTTGCCCCTAGTAGTATGACTGATGGAATGGTTGGCGCAATCAGACAGGCATTAGATAAATCAAAGCATCACGATGTTTCCATCTTAAGTTATGCTGTAAAATACAGCTCAAGTTTTTATGGACCATTTAGAGATGCTGCGGAAGGCTCGCCAAAATTTGGTGATAGAAAAACTTATCAAATGAACCCTGCCAATGGCCAAGAAGCAATCCGCGAAGCAGCACTTGACCTTGCCGAGGGTGCTGATATCTTGATGGTTAAGCCAGCGCAAAGTTATCTGGATGTTATTTATAGAATAAAACAGAAGTTTCCGGAAATACCATTGTGTGCTTATCAGGTCAGTGGTGAATATTCAATGTTAAAATTTGCAGCATCTAACGGATTAATAGATGAAGAGCAAGCTATGATTGAAAGTCTTCTTGCTATAAAAAGAGCTGGTTCTGATTTAATTATTTCATACTTCACAAAAGATATAGCTAAATATTTAGCGAAAAACTAATGAATACTAAAAATGGGTTTTACTTTAATCAATAAGGATATAACTATCTGACTTTAATAACGTAAATCCATTTTCCTAGGAGATGTCAATGAAGTAACCATCCTTGCCAACCTTTTTAGCTTCATACATTGCATGATCAGCTGCTATAAATAATCTTGTTGTATCAACAACACCTTTTTTAGAAATAGAAACTCCTATGCTTGATGACAGCTTACAAGAACAATTATCTAACTCAATTGGTCTGTGACAAGCATCTCTTAATCTTTGGGCTAGTATCTTAATTTTTGTTACTGTAGGTGATGGGTAGACAATTATGATAAACTCATCTCCGCCAATTCTTGCTAGGAAATCTTCCTTCCTAGTAATACTATCCAGTCGCCTAGATATTTCCTGTAAAACCTTATCACCCGCTTCATGTCCATATTCATCATTAACTTCTTTAAAGTAATCTAAGTCAATAAAAAATAGGGCTATTTTTTGTTTATTTCTAATTGCCATAGATGCTTTTTGGGAAAAATTCTCATCAAAATATCGACGATTTGGAAGTTTGGTTAAAGAATCAATGTAGGCAAAATTTCTAATCTCATTCTCTTTGTCCTTCTTACTACTCACATCTCGTAATATATTTACAGCTATCAACCCATTGTCAGATTCAATTGCAAACAATGAAGATTCGATTGGAAACTCATCATTATTCTTTCGAACAGCACAAAGCTCATAATACCTATTTTGCAGAAATCTTGGCTTGGGATTATCAAAAAACCATTTCCGTAAATCCACATGATGATCGTGAATGTTACCTGGTACCAAATCCTCTATTACCAATTTAAGAAATTCCTCTTCGGAGTATCCGAATGTTTCTTGAGCTGTAACATTAGTCAAAATAATTTCACCATCAACATTACTTAAAATAACAGCATCAGGAATTAAGTTAATAAAGCTTGTGAAAATATTTGACAAAATAAACTGGCTTGTCCACTGCTGATTGGATATGCTTTTAGAATCAGGCATAAAATACTCTTAAGAAATATTAACTTATATTTACAGTATATAACCTTCTAATACAAATACCAGCTTGAAATGACAGGGTATAGGCATCTAAACGCGCATTATATAATCATATATCTGCCTTACGCTCTTTGTGCGCGTAATTCAACTATGAGCATCATTCATGTTCGTCTGAATACCGCGCATAAAGCACGGTACGCAGGAAAAAAGGGATATTTTATATGTTTTAGTTAGAGGAGAGGAGGATACCCCCCCCCGCTTTAAATGACCTAGTATATTTAATTTTATGAGCGACGTGAAACCCACCATAAGCTTATAAATGGTGGAACACACATCAAAATTAATCCGGAAACTAGAATTACTTCATAAAATGATACTGAGCCAATATCAACCCCTTCAGGAGGAATAAAACTTACGAATAAAGTTATTACAACACCAATAATTCCCATTCCACCAACAACAAACAAACCAGGCAAACCACCAGGTATTCGAAATGGTCCCTTATGTTTTGGATATTTAAATCGTAGTTTAAATGCTGCTAAAAACATTAACAAGTACATTAACATATACAACTGGGCAGCAAGTGCAGTTAGCAACCAATATGAGCCATTGACACTAGGCATGAATAAAAATACTGCTGATAAAAGTGATACGATAACAGCCTGTCCTATTAGGAATACTACCGGGGCACTATTTTTATTAACCCTTTGGAAGCAATCAGGAAAATTTCCATCTTGAGCCGAAACTAATAAACCTTTAGTTGGAGCAATAATCCAATTATTTACGCCTCCTAAACCACCTAAAACCAGCATTACTCCTATAATTGGCATAAACCACAGCAATTCATATCGTTGAAAAAAAGCATGGAATGCCTGCATAATTCCAGCCACAAAACTTATTTCATTTTGGGGTAATACAACCGCTATGGCTAAGGATCCAAACATCAATGTTGATAGAATTATTAATACAGAATAAGCTAGTGCACGTGGAAATGCGTGCTGAGGATTATGGACATCATTAGCATGTACTGTTGCTATTTCAACTCCACAAAATGACAACATAATAGCAGTTAAAGAAACCCACATTGAGTGATCGCTAAAATGAGGTTTAATACTTTCTAAATCAAAATTTATCTGAACATGATTATCGCCAACAACCCAGACAATACCCAATGTGATAATTAAGACCATTGGTAACAGTAAACCAGAAATAGCGCAAATATTGCTTAGCCAAGCTGACGCTCGCATTCCATGTAGGTTAACATAAGTTGTACCCCAGAAAGATCCAACTATAATTAACCATAAAAATAATGGGTCATCTGTAAGATTGGGATTTATTAAATAGCCAATAGTTCCCGCTACAAATGCTAGTATAGTTGGATACCAGATTACATTTTCAATCCACTGCAACCAGATGGCCATAAAACCAACTTTCTTACCGAATGCCTCCTTAACCCATACATATACTCCACCTTGCTTCGGCCAGGCTGAGGATAGTTCAGCTGAAACTAAGGCAGTTGGAATTAAGAAAAATATAGATCCTAAAATAAAAAATGTAATTAATTGACTGCCAAATAAAGCTGTCGCTGGTAAATTTCTAATGCTGTCAACTGATCCTATCGTAATCATTGTTAGACTAAAGACAGTTAACGCATGTTTTTTCTTAACCATTAAAAAACCTCAACGAACAAACATATGCCCGTAAATATTATTATCGCAGCCTTTCGCCATTTGCTACATTATAAATTGCACTTGGCTGTAGCGAGCTACCTAAATCCCCTAAAACTATGCCATCAATGCAATGGCTAAATTGTATTTTGAGATTTTCCAAATTAGAAACTGGATCCTGACCTTGTATATTAGCACTAGTTGAAACTAAAGGTCCATCACTGCATAATTTTCTGGCTAATGGATGTGCTGTCATCCTAATTGCGACACTTGAATTATTTCCACTTATCCACTTAGGTATAATAGATGATTTTGGAAAGATCCATGTTATAGGACCTGGCCAGGATGATTTCACTTTTTCCATGAGATGATCGGCAACTTCGCCAACTAATGGGGTTAGTTGCGACCATTCTGAAATTAACAAAATTAATCCTTTATCAACTGAGCGACCCTTAACATCCAAGATTTTCATTACAGCTTGTTCGTTAAATGGGTCGCATCCTAGTCCGTATACCGCTTCAGTTGGATAAGCAATAACCAAGCCATCAGCAATATACTTTCTAGCAATATTAAGATCAGATATTTGTTTCAAATATTATTCTTCCAAAGTAATGCTGTTAATTACCACATCTTCTAGAGGAACATCGCCATGACCTTGTTTATTACCTGTTTTAACTTTAGCAATAAGATCAACTACTTCCATGCCCTCAACAACTTCACCAAATGCACAGTAACCGAAGCCTTGGTTGTTCTCAGCTGTGAAATTTAAAAATGCATTATCAGCAAGGTTAATAAAGAACTGAGATGAAGCAGAATGTGGATCCATAGTTCTTGCCATAGCAATAGTACCGCGTAGATTCTTCTTGGCTGACTTTGCTTCGTTAACAATAGGATCTTTTGTTGGGCAATTTTCCATATTAGAAGTCATGCCACCACCTTGTATCATGAAACCATCAATTACTCGATGAAATATTGTATCGTTGTAAAATCCTTCACGAACATATTGTAAGAAATTTGCTGCTGTTATTGGTGTATTTGTTTCATCAATGGTTAGTTTGATGTCACCCATAGAAGTTTTAATAACTATCATCGCTGTTCCTCTTTAATTAAATCACGCATTCTACCACAAACGGCTTGTAAAACATGCACATTATGAATACTTGCTAGTGCAGTAAATAAATTATTTTTTTTCTTAAACGCATGGTGCAAGTAGGATCTTGAATAGTTTTGACAAGTATAGCAATCACAAGTTTCCATTATAGGATCCATGTCGTTCGCAAAACAAGACTTTTTAATTTGAATTCGCTCATTTTTATGTTCGCTTGCAAATCTTAACCAATGTCCATATCTTACAACCTCACCACAATATAAAGCACCATGCCGAGCATTTCTAGTTGGTGCAACACAATCGAACATATCTATGCCTTGCTCCACTACGTCTAATAAATCCTGAGGAGACATCCCAACCCCCATTGTATATCTAGCTTTATTTTCAGGTAATAAGGACCATATCCACTTTATAACTTCAACACTTGCGGGCATATCAAATCCAATTGTTTCTCCTCCAATTGCAATGCCATCTAAATCAAGTGATGAAACAAAATCTGCGCACTCTCGTCGCAAATCCGGATATACTCCACCCTGAATTATACCAAACAAGGCTTGTTTATTATTATATTTAGAATTAGGATTTTGTTGATGATATTCGATGGACTCATTTAGCCAACGGTGAGTTCTATCCATGATATGTGATACTTCATCACGAGAGCTATTATCTGGTGTACACTGATCAAACGCCATTATTATATCAGCACCAATAATTTTTTGAGTAGCAAGTGACATCTCTGGAGTCATATGAATAATTTTATCTTGTCCTGGCAATTGAAAGTGAGCACCAGTATCATCAATACTACAAATTTCACTGTTTTTAGATAAACTAAAGACCTGAAACCCACCGCTATCAGTCAGCATAGGCCCATGCCACCCCATAAATGGATGCATCCCGCCAGCCTTTAAAATAACCTCCATACCAGGGGCACACAACATATGGTAGGTATTTCCACCTAAAATAATTTGGCTTTTAGATGAGACTAATTCTTTTGGAGTCATATTATTTACCCCTGCTCTAGTACCAACAGGCATAAACACAGGAGTTATAAATTCCCCATGAGGAGTAGACACTCTAGCTACTCTTGCTCTGGTATGGGCATGTTTATATAAAACCTCAAACGAAAACTCATTTTTACTTTGCATATTTATTGGTATCTCATACTAGATAGGGAATAGGATTAATTTCTACATTAAAGAATAGTTTGCTTATAACATTTTTAAAAAACCTATGTTTACTTGTCTTTGGTATCTAAGCTAAAACTCAACACGACGACTAAAAAAGAATTAATCGCAGTCATGATACTAAAATAAATGGCAGCCCATTCTGGCATAGACAAACCTATAAAACGCCAAGATACCTCAGAACATTCGCTGGATCCCCAAAAAAATGCCTTTATAATAACAGCTGGAGAAAAATAATGCACTAATGCTTCTAGTCCTGGCATACACATTTGTGACTCGTCGACAGGTAGAGATTGTAACCATATTTGTCTGCTCGCAAAATATAAACCTAATATAGAGAATATTGATTGTATAATTGCAATGAATCTAGCTCTTTTCAGTGATTTAAGCCCTAGCGCAACAAAACAAAAAAAACCTAACAGTAAAATACAAAATCTTTGCATGATACAGAGCGGACAGGGCCGTAAATCAAATACATTTTCAAGATAAAATGCTGAGACTACAACTAATATTGTAAATAACAACAAACCATTTTGAGTGTTTTTATATGTTGTTTTTTTCATTTATCTAAAACCTTAATCTCAAATAATCAAATGTTACCTACTCACGCCTCTCACCAACCCAATGACCATAGTGATTTCTATAGGATGGAGCTATAGCACGCTCACGATGAGAGTGTGTTGCAAACATTGGTGAGCTCACCATAACAGGACTATGCCTAGACATATAAGATCGTCTAAATGCATACGAATCTGCTATTAAACTAACAAAACCTATTAAAATTAATACTGTAGCAAGAATTACATTTCGCCATTTCTTCAAAAAGTTCATCTCTGTCTCCATATTCAACTCAAGAGCAAAATAAATGCTATCAAGTTAAATATAGAACATGAGTTTGTGTTTGCGCAACAATTATCTCTTGTTTGTGTTATATCTTCAACTAAGAAACCTTTGTTGCACTCACAGTTCCATTTTTTAATAGTGTATAAGCAATATCATTAGATACAACCGGTGAAATATCAACTGCAGAACCTAATTGCGTTCTACCTATTAGTTCACCATTAACTGTTGACACAACATGTAAGTAGCCAGTCTTATCACCTACTACTAATTTTGTGTCCATTAGCACAGGCTCTGTTAGCCCATGATGCTTTAATGCGTCTTGCTTCCATTTTACGCGACCACTTCTTTCATCAAAGGCCCATAAAATATCCTTACTATCAACTACATACAAAGTTCCTTTGTCCATAGCCATATTCTTATAAACAGATCCGGCTTTGTTCCAGATAAATTGTCCAGTATCAAGAGACAATCCACCAATGTATCCCTGATAGCTAGCAAAATAAACGTTGTTATTATGAACAATTGGATCCGCATCAATATCGATCAATCTTTCAACATCACTTGCTCCAGTAGCGTAGGCAATACTGCGTTGCCAAACTATTCTTCCATCATTAATATCGATAGCGTCTAGTTTTCCATCTGAATATCCAACTAAAACCAAGTTTCCAACAACGACAGGAGATGAACTAGCTTTCAGAATTAAGTTAGGAGAGCCATGTTCCGTCATCCATAACTTCTCTCCATTAGAAATGTTAAAGGCGTATAAGTTACCATCTATAGTTTTAACTATTACTTTGTCTTTTAATATTAGAGATTTTGACAATGTATCTTCTGATAAATGAGCAGTCCATTCAACTTTACCCGTTGAACTATTTAATAACACAATACTTGCAGAATCTGTTCCAACTACGATAGAGCCACCTTCAACAACAGGACCACTAACTACAGAACTTGCAAGTTTAGTGCTCCAAATAACTTTTCCATCTTTCTTGTCTATAGCTTGGACTTGACCGCCATTATCAGCCATATAAATAGTATTATTAATTATAACTGGCTTTAACTTTAAATATACGTTGGATTTGTTTTTCTTAGCAATAGCTGCGCTCCATTGATTTTTCATTTTAACTTTAGAGCTTATCTCAGATAATTTCTTCGGCTTCGGCATATTTTCTTTGCCAAGAACATAATTATCTACTTGCGTACAAGCTTGCATAGCTATCAAAATACCACTTAAAATAATTAATCTAATAATGTACATACAATCCCTCTAAAAAAAACACGAAACCAAGTATCAAATTACTATACTATGTCTTCTTCACTGATAGTTCACTGGATTTCATTTCTAGAAATAAATTTCCAACACCATTTTTATCTGCCTCAGCCATTGCCTTATTATAAAACTCAACTGCTTCTTCATTTTTACCTGTCGCAGCATAGACATCCCCTTTCAATTCGTTAACAAAAGGTATGTAGTATGAGTCTTTTACATTAGATAATTGGAGAAGTGCACTTTCATAAGCTTTTTCTTCAATCAAAATTCTCGCCAATCTCATTCTTGCAACATCAATTATAACCGTAGACTTTGAGCTATTAATCACAGCATTTAGTGAATTTTTTGCTGATTCATATTTATCACGTGTAACAGCTACTTTTGCCATTGTTAGTCTTGCAGCATCTGCATATATTGTGTCTTTATAAGTATCAATTAATTGACTTGAATAACTCTGGACAGATTTATAATCTTTATTTGCAAAAGATAACATCATTTGCTCATATGCTATAGAGGCTAGCTGGGATGTATTATCCTTCCGCCAATCCCAATACCTAAACCCAGAAATTGTCAGTAGCATTATTGATAGTGCAACAATTAGTATTCCATTATATTTTTTCCACCATGATTTTATTTGCTCGACCTGCTCATCTTCTGTCATGTAAATCGACATTATTTATCTCCCACAAAA
Organism: Legionellaceae bacterium; assembly: GCA_029213075.1. GTDB lineage: Bacteria > Pseudomonadota > Gammaproteobacteria > Legionellales > Legionellaceae > 2-12-FULL-35-11. The sequence continues at coordinate 47,815 of JARGPO010000066.1, forward strand.
TAATCTTTAATAAAGGAACTTAGCTCTTCTTGCTTGATAGTTTTTTGGTCCACAGATTGACGTAAATCCTTAATACCAACACTATTATTGTTAACTTCCTCTTCTCCTAAAATTAGAGCCAATCTAGCTCCGCTTTTATCAGCCTTTTTAAATTGATTTTTAAATTTCTCGGCTCCTAAGTTAACAATAACATTTAGTTCAAATGTTTCTCGAAGTATTTCAGCAATCTTAAAACCACACAGTAATGCTTGTTGATTATCCGCAATTAAATAGACATCTGGGGATGTTGGTTTTGGAGACTCATCAATAGCTTGCATTAATAGTAAAATACGCTCAACACCAAGCGCAAAGCCAACAGCAGGTGTTTCACGTCCACCAAGTTGCTCTATCAACTTGTTATATCGTCCTCCTGCGCATACTGTTGCTTGACTACCAAGCTTGTCAGTAACCCACTCAAAAACTGTATGCCCATAATAGTCTAGACCACGAACCAAACATGGATTAACGCTATATTTAACTTCTAGGAGATCAAGACCCGCGCATAAATCTTTAAAGTGTTGTTGACTACTTTCTTTAATGTTATCAATTAATTTTGGAGCAGAAGATATAAGGTCTTGTAACTTAGGGTTTTTGCTGTCTAAAATTCGTAGTGGGTTTTTATCAAGGCGCTTTTTGCTCTCTTCATCTAGTAATTCGATTTTGGGCTTAAAGTATTCAACTAATAATTCACGGTAAGCTTTTCGTTCTTCCAAGTCACCTAAGGTATTTATTTGTAGCTCTACATTTTTATCAATACCAAGCTCACACCATATTTTCTTACACAATAATATAAGCTCTATTTCAATCCCAACGCCAGCTATACCAAAAGCTTCAACTCCTAATTGGTTAAACTGCCTATAGCGCCCTTTCTGAGGTTTTTCATGTCTAAACATCGGCCCTAAATACCAAAGCTTTTGTTGTTTGTTGTGTAATAGTCCATGCTCAAGACATGCTCTAACACAGCCTGCTGTTCCCTCTGGACGAAGACTTATACTTTCCTGATTTAAATCATTAAAAGTATACATTTCTTTTTCAACAATATCGGTAACTTCGCCAATTGTGCGCTTAAATAAGTTTGTGCTTTCTAGTAATGGTAGTCTTATTTCACTGTAACCATAAGAAGTTAAGCACCTGGCAAATATACTTTCTATATACTGCCAGGAATAACTAGACTCAGGTAAAACATCATTCATGCCACGAATAGCTTTAATACTACTATTCACCTGCCTGCTCCATATTTGAGTCTTGACTACCATTTGAAAGCAACGATCTCATTTTTGATAGGTCGGTAAGCCTTATCTCATTTTCTGACATATTATCTGAAGATTTTCCGGTTGGGTGAACATTACTTGTAAAAACATTTTCATTTTCTTTATTAGCCTGCCACCACATTGCAACAGCAATTAGTACAACTACCGCAAAAGCAGTTGTTAACCAACGAACCACATGTTCTGCTTTATTGCTTTCCCTGCGACTTTGCCACAGAGCTTTTTCAATTTTCTGCTCTCCAGAATATGATTTATTGAATGCATTCAGAAGAGGATCAGATGGTATATTAAGTAATTTAGCATATGCGCGCAGGTATCCTCGAATAAACACAGGTTCTGGCATGTTATCGTAATCATCATTTTCTAATAGTTCAATTATCTGAACGCGTAAATGCAACTTATCAGCAACATATTCCATGGAGTACTGCATATGCTCTCGCTGTGCCGCAAGTGTTGCCCCAGGTTGACCATTGATTGTGTCGTCAAGCTCATCCAGAATTGTTGTGTTACTCATGATGTGTTCTCCAATAATTTTCCCAAAAACATAAGAGTATATTTGATATTCTTATATGTGTTTCTACATACTGCTACGAGCAGAGTTTACGTTTTAACTTAGATAACTCTATATCATTGTTAACAATTCCTCGATACCTATGCATAAACTCACATGATTCTCGAATGCGGTTTTGCATTAATTCAATTCGCACTATTTCTTTTAATGATTTTGTCCGTGATGGATCATGTAATAGTGCCTTTTTAAAATATGCAACTGCCTTTTTATTATTTGGTACTTTAATTAAACAAAGCCCAGCATTCTCGTAAGCCGTCGCCGTATATTGGTAGTCTACATCATTCACAGCCAACATAAAATATTGCTCAGCCTTTTCATAATAATTATTTCGGCATAGATAAGATCCATATTTATTTAACTCAGCTCCGCTTTTGGGTGCAATTCGCATTGCTCTGCGATAATATTCATCCGCCTTTTTTTCATCACCAACTGCCTCCATAAAATATGCTAAGGAAGAATTTATACTTGCAGAATTAGGGTTTTGAGAGAAGGAGCGCAATAATTTTTTCTTTGCTAGATTAATATTACCTTGGCTTAAGTATGCTAAACCTAGTTGCATATTATATTGTGCGGCTCTCCTTTCCTCATAAGTTTGCAAAGTATTGTGACAAGACTGCAACATTAAACTAAAAAATATTAAAACCACGTACAGAGACTTCAATCCATGCTCATCCAACCAAACGGGAAAATCATTATACATTAATTAAAATAAATTAAATATATAAAAAATGTGCTACTAAAAATTTGATATTTGGAGTCTTAAATTAGCCTGATTTTTGACCGTGGCACCAATTGTCAACAGACCCTAGCTACCTTAGGAATAAAGTTTACTTTTTTCCAGGTTGCAGATCGAGAGGTTTTATCCTCAACTACCTCTCCAGCTAATTGACCGCAAGCAGCATCAATGTCGTCACCGCGAGTTTTTCTAGTTATCGTATTGATTCCTTTGTCCATTAATCTGTCTCGAAACAAATTTATAGCGTTATTAGATGAGCGTTCGTACTCAGTCATAGGGAAAGGATTAAATGGGATTAGGTTTACTTTTGCAGGAACATCTTTAAGTAGTTGTATTAACTCATCTGCGTGAGATATTTGATCGTTAACGCCTTTTAACATAACATATTCAAAGGTAACAACCCTTCTTGGTTCATCTTTAAAATAATTTTTACATATTTCCATTAACTTAACTAATGGATACTTTTTGTTTATTGGGACTAATATATTTCGAAGCTCATCATTTGGTGCATGTAATGATACAGCAAGAGATACAGGGCTTCGAGCTTGCAGACGCTCCATCTCAGGAACTACTCCGGAAGTACTTAGAGTAACTCTCCTCTTTGATAGACCATAGGCAAAATCGTCCATCATAATATCCATTGCAGAAACAACTGGTTCAAAGTTTAATAGAGGCTCGCCCATGCCCATCATTACAACATTAGTAATTTTTCTATCATGCTTTGTTTTAGTTTCAGATAACTGTCTTGTAGCAATCCAAACTTGGCCTATAATTTCTGCAACCGATAAATTACGATTAAACCCTTGTTTTCCTGTTGAGCAAAAACTACAGTTCAAAGCGCAACCGACTTGTGATGAAACACATAAAGTCCCGCGTTTCGCTTCTGGAATATAGACTGTTTCAATACTATTTCCACAGGCGAGCTGTAATAACCATTTATGTGTGCCATCACTAGATAGGTGCGACTGGATAATTTCAGGTAACTTAATTTCAGAAATCTCTTCTAAATGTGCTCGAAGAGATTTACTTAAATTAGTCATTTGGTCGAAGCTATCACAGCCAACCTGATGAATCCATTGCATAATTTGCTGAGCACGAAAAGGTTTTTCACCTATTTCAGTAAGAAACTCGCGCAAATGTTTAAGATCAAAATCCAGCAGGTTTATTTTATCAGTCATTTAAGCTCTTTCGCACAATTCTTGTGGTTTAAAGAAAAATTCTATCTCTTGACGAGCTGTTTCGGCACTATCAGAACCATGAACAGCATTAGCATCTATGCTATCTGCAAAATCAGCACGAATTGTACCAGCAGCTGCTTCTTTAGGATTAGTGGCACCCATTATGTCACGGTGCTTAGCAATTGCATTTTCACCTTGTAATGCTTGAATGATAACAGGACCAGATATCATAAAAGAAACTAAATCATTGAAAAATGGACGATCTTTATGAACACCGTAAAATTGCTCTGCAGTTTCTTTTGAAAGTTGAACCATTCTAGCACCAATAATTCTCAATCCAGCTGATTCAAAACGAGAATAAATTTGACCAATAACATTTTTAGCAACTGCATCTGGTTTAATAATAGATAAAGTTGTTTCGATAGACATAATAGACTCCAAATAAAAAAGAGCTAAATTATACCTCATATTGATAACAAATGTCATCTTTAATAAAAAATTGTTTTAATAAAATCAGGTGGCTTACAAAAGACCTGTTCAAGTATCTGATGAATCAAAAACTGGTCTGGAACTAAAAAGTTTGTTTTTTAGTTCTGATTATGCAGATTTACGAAATGAGATTCAGATAAGTCTTGATGCCTCATCGTTACAATGTAGATAATACTTAATGTCACAGACTAATGTTTTTCTTATTTTTTCGCTTATAGATGCAAGTTACGTATGGATAGAATTATAAGTTTATGTGCGGTATTATGAAGAAAATCATTAGTCTATGAGAAATAAAATGAAATATACATTCACTAAGCTAAGCTCCGATTCTATGAATGGGAATGTTTTTATAGGATTTTTTAATGATGCTAAAGAACTAGGTTTTTCAGATTTTAGCACCGATGACCAAAATATCTTTGCATCAATAAGATCAAGTATTACTGACCAGTATGAAAGTGCTTCTCATTTTAAAGCAAATGGTGGCACTGTAACGTTGATTAACTGCGGAAATAAACAAGATTATACTGAAGTACAATTATCTAAAATAATAAAGATAATTGCCAATACGATTCTTAAAACTAATATTACATGTGCCTCAATTTCTCTTCCACCTATTGAGAACCAAACCCCTAATTGGCAAGCTCAAGAAATGATCTTGCAATTTGAAGCCGAGCGTTATCAATTTTTAGAGTTTAAAACTCTAAATAAAAAATCATATCTTGTTGAATCAATTAAATTTGACTTGGATGGAATTTCTGATGATGTCATAAATGACGCAAATAGTATAGCATCTGGTATTAACCTCGCAAAAGATCTGGCTAATACGCCTGCAAATATTTGCACACCTGAATATATGGCTAAGAAAGCTGTTGAGATAAGTGAAAAATATAAATCTGTCTCTACACAAATATTAGACGAGAGTAAGATGCAAGAGTTAGGCATGGGCTCGCTTCTGGCTGTTGGTCAAGGAAGCTCAAAACCACCTAGACTTGTTGAACTTAAATACCAGGGCAATAATGAGTCTGATCCAGTTGTATTAATAGGTAAAGGGATAACCTTTGATTCAGGTGGAATATCTATTAAACCATCTTCAGGTATGGAGGAGATGAAATTTGATATGTGTGGTGCGGCAAGTGTTCTCGGAACAATCAAAGCATGCGCCCTTCTAAAACTACCAATAAATGTTGTGGGATTATTAGCCTGTGCGGAGAATATGCCAGGTAGCAATGCAATAAAACCTGGTGACGTGGTTACTAGTATGTCTGGGCAAACGATCGAAATCACTAATACCGATGCTGAGGGTAGATTAGTCTTGGCAGATGCCCTAACGTACGCTAAGAGGTTTAAACCACAGTTGGTTGTAGATATTGCAACACTAACTGGAGCAGTAATTGTTGCATTAGGCCATGAACGCTCGGGGCTTATGACAAATGATGATGAACTTGCAGATATAATTTCTAAAGCCGGGGAAAACTGCCAAGATACAGTTTGGCGCCTACCTCTTGAAGATAAATGCCAACAAATGCTTGAAAGTCCTGTTGCTGATATGGTCAACTCACCAGCAGAAAGAATCGCTGGCACAATAGTTGCCGGCAGTTTTTTATCTAAATTTAGTTCTGATTATCGTTGGGCGCATCTAGATATAGCCGGAACAGCATGGAAATCAGGTAAAAATCGCTCAGCAACTGGCAGACCGGTACCGCTCTTAGTTCAACTACTACGTAACTTATCCTATGCAGATTGATTTTTACATATTAGACAAAGATACCCCAAGTGCTCTGGAACTTTTTGCGTGTCGTATTATAGAAAAGGCCTATAAACGTGGTCACAAAGTTTTTGTATTTTGTGAAAACATGCACGCAACTCATACAGTTGATGAATTACTATGGACCTATAAGGCTGATAGCTTTATTCCTCATAACATTCAAGGTGAAGGTCCTGAGCCACCGCCTATGGTACAAATTGGCCATTCAGATGAACCACGTGGTTTCAATGATATCTTACTCAATTTATCGCATGAAATACCTAGGTTTTATAAAAAGTTTTCTCGAGTTATTGAAATTGTAGAGAATACTGAATCAGCCAAAGAAATTAGTAGAAATCATTTTCGTGAATATAAAAAACAAGGCTATAAATTGCAAACACATAACATTAACTTATAATGAGGACAATAGGTTTAACAGTTGACAGCATAACCTTTGTCGACTAGGATTCGTGTACCTATCTGGTACACTCGTTTTAACTTCGTAATTAAAGGTATATTCTAATGGCAAAACTACCCCTCATAGTCGGTCAAGGAGGAATGAATTCAGCAGGCCGAACCTCTGGATTTCATAGCTATAAAAGAATGATTTCTGATGTGCTATCTCCTGAGGAAATCAAAAAAACTTGGCATGATTTTGCCAATCGCATGGGTATATCGGATAAAAAAGAACTAACTGAAGAGGATATTCAATCAATAAAAGACGGTACTCTTGTTCGAAAGATAACACAATTTGATCCGGAAAATATTACTTTTCATCATAAAGCTATCTTAGACCAAACCAATGCATCCTTTTTGATGAAGAAATCTAAACTTTCTAAAGCACTAGCTGATCTGTGTGAAATTGAGGATTTAGAAAATAATGAAATCCGAGTTAGTGTTAAGTCCCCTTTCGATATACTCGTTCCGGATAGAATTAAGGGCTCTGTATCTAGTGGCGGCTGTATCCCTGAAGGATTTGACCCGGGAGAGCGTTATCACTCACCTCATCATCCACGAGGGTTAAAACTTACTGTCTATGGTGCCTCAGACGCCTTAAACTCTTTAGGTTTAGAATGGGACGAGATTCTACAGCACATATATCCTGATGAGGTTGCAGTTTATGCTGGTAGTGGCTTAGCTCAAATTGATGAGCATTCGCTATCTGGTCTCATACGCCAACCACTTTGTGGCAATCGTATAAACTCAAAAATGATGGCACTATCTCTTGCAGAAATGCCAGCTGATTTTATTAATAGTTATATTCTAAATAGTGTTGGAACAACGGGCAATAACATCGGTGCTTGCGCTTCATTTCTGTATAACCTTAGGCAAGGTGTAATTGATATTCAACAAGGGAAAGCCAAGGTTGTATTTGTTGGTAATTCCGAGGCACCAGTTGTTCCTGAAGTGGTTGATGGATTTAGAGTAATGGGGGCATTAGCAACAGATGATAGTTTATGCACCCTAGATAATACTGATGAACCAAACAACCGAAGAGCGTGCCGCCCATTCTCAACTAACACGGGCTTTACTTTAGCAGAGTCTGTGCAGTTTTTTGTACTAATGGAAGATGAGTTGGCATTGAAGCTCGGCATGACCATCTACGGTTCTGTTCCAGAAGTATTTATAAATGCCGACGCAAATAAAAAATCGATCGCAAGCCCTGGTATTGGCAATTATATTACAATTGCCAAAGCCACAGCTTTAGCTAAAAGTATTTTAGGTAAAGATGGTCTACAAAAAACCTATATACAAGCTCACGGCACCGGAACTCCGCAAAATAGAATCACAGAAAGTCATATTTTAAATGAAGTAGCTAAAACATTTGAAATTAAAGACTGGCCTGTTTCAGCGGTTAAATCTTATGTTGGTCACTCGGTTAGTGTAGCAGGAGGAGATCAATTAGCATCGACACTAGGAGTATGGAAACATGGCTATATACCTGGTATTAAGACGATTGACCATATCGCAAGTGATGTTCACCAGTCAAATTTAGACATATTAACTGATCATAAATTTGTTGGAGACTTAGGTAATGAGATTTTGGCAACGATTATAAACTCTAAAGGTTTTGGTGGAAATAACGCTTCTACTTTAATATTATCTCCTGCGCAAACGATTAAAATGCTAACTGTAAAATATGGTCAAGAAACTATGGATAATTATAGGAAGACCAATAAATCAATTAAAGCACATGCTGATGAAGTTGATAATACAACGTGTTATGGGAATGAGAGGACTATTTATAAGTTTGGAGAATCAATAATGGATCAAGACTCCGTTACTATTAGCCAAACAGACATTAAATTATCTGAATTTGAACGAGCTATTAATTTACCTACAACACATCTATATGAAGACTATATACAACCTGAAAATAAAAAATAAGCAATATTGCCCTTTGTAAAGATTAAAAACTGCTTAGGTGTATAATTTTATGTGGGTTTTCAATAAAATGGTTACATATATAATTGGCAATTCACTACGAGATCTAGTAAATTAGACGACAATTAAGAAACAGGAATCGAAGCGCAATGCTCAATACTTTAATTAAAAGAATATTTGGAAGTCGTAATGATCGGACCCTACGACGAATAGAAAAAACTCTTGCAACAATAAATTTCTTTGAAAAAGAAATGCAATCGTTAAATGATGAAGATTTAAAATCGAAAACCGCATCGTTTAGATCAAGGATTGCCGCCGGAGAAACTTTAGACGATATCCTACCTGAGGCATTTGCCCTTGTGCGAGAGGCATCTGTTCGAACATTAGGACTAAGACACTTTGATGTGCAAATGATCGGCGGAATGGTTCTGCACGAAGGTAAAATTTCTGAAATGCGCACTGGTGAAGGTAAAACATTGAGTGCTACTCTACCTGCATATTTAAATGCCATTGAGGGTCATGGCGTTCACGTAGTAACAGTTAACGATTATCTTGCTCTTAGAGATAGCAAGTGGATGGCCCCTGTTTTTGAATTTTTAGGATTAACAGTCGGCGTAATCTACCCAGATATGCCACATGAAGAAAAGCAAGAAGCATACAAAACGGATATACTATACGGAACAAACAATGAATTTGGCTTCGATTATCTTCGAGATAACATGGCTTTTTCTATTCAAGACAGAGTACAAGGAAAATTAAACTTCGCTGTAATCGATGAAGTGGATTCAATTTTAATCGATGAAGCAAGAACCCCTTTAATTATCTCTGGTGCCGCAGAAGATAGCTCAGCATCATATATAAGCGTTAATTCTTTAATGCCACAGCTAAAAATTCAAGAAGAGGAAGGCGATGATGGCGACTATACGATTGATGAAAAACAAAAGCAGGCCTACTTAACTGAAAAGGGTCATCAACATATAGAAGAGTTACTTATAAAAGCCAATCTAATTAAACCTGGCGAGAGCTTATATCATGCAAGTAACATCATGCTTATGCATCATGTAAATGCAGCTCTTAGAGCAAATACGATGTACAATATAGACGTTGATTATATAGTTCAAAATAATCAAGTAGTCATTGTTGATGAACATACAGGACGAACAATGCCTGGTCGCCGTTGGTCAGATGGTTTACATCAAGCTGTTGAGGCTAAAGAAAATGTGCCCATTCAAAATGAAAATCAGACCCTAGCTTCTATTACATTTCAAAACTTCTTTAGACTTTACAATAAACTCTCAGGCATGACTGGAACAGCTGACACTGAGGCTTATGAGTTTCAGCAAATATACAATCTAGAAGTTGTTGTCATTCCTACAAATCAGCCAATGGTCAGAAATGATGAATCAGACTTGATTTATTTAACTCAAGAAGATAAATATAACGCTATCATTAATGACGTAAAGGAATGTGTAAAACGCCAACAACCAGTATTAGTAGGTACTGCATCAATTGAAGCCTCTGAAGTGCTTAGCAGCATGCTTAATAAAGCAAAAATAAAGCATCAAGTTCTAAATGCTAAATTTCATGAAAAAGAAGCTCACATTATTGCTGAAGCAGGAAGACCTGGGGTAGTTACGATAGCAACCAATATGGCTGGTCGTGGTACAGATATAGTTCTAGGTGGTAGCACTAACACTGAACTGTCTAAACTCAGCGATGATGAGTCTTCAGATTCCAAGCGCAACAAGATAGAAAGCGACTGGAAATTGCGCCATGAAATTGTTATTAAAGCTGGCGGTCTACGAATCATTGGTTCTGAACGACACGAATCAAGAAGAATCGACAATCAACTTAGAGGGCGAGCTGGTAGACAAGGTGACCCTGGAAGCTCACGTTTTTATCTATCTCTAGATGATAATCTAATGCGTATATTTGCATCAGAGCGAGTTGCAGCAATTATGCGTCGTCTTGGTATGGAGCCTGGTGAACCTATTGAGCACAACCTCGTGACTAAGGCAATTGAGAATGCTCAAAGGAAGTTAGAAGGACATCATTTTGATATCAGAAAGCAACTACTCGGGTATGATAATGTTGCCAACGATCAGCGTAAAGTAATTTATTCGCAACGCGCAGAAATCATGAAAATGGACGATCCATTAAACGCAATAGAAAATATGCGTGCTGATGTTATTGAAAGCCTAATTGCCACATATCTTCCACCAGGAAGCCTTGAGGATCAATGGGACGCGAAAAACTTAACTCAAGTTCTTGCTGAAGATTTTCGTATAGAAGCACCAATTCAAGAATGGATTGATAAAGATCACTCTATACAATCTGATCAAATTAAAGAATTAATAACTGATTTATTTTTAAAGGTATATCAAGAAAAAGAGCAGCGACTAGGAAGAGAAGTTTTAGCTCAGTTTGAAAAATCTATTATTTTACAAACTCTAGACAATCACTGGCGCGAGCATCTTGCATCCATGGACCACCTGCGCCAAGGAATTCACCTACGTGGTTATGCTCAAAAAGATCCAAAACAAGAGTACAAGCGAGAATCATTTAGCTTATTCTCATCTATGTTAGATGATTTAAAGTATGAAATAATTAAGTTTCATTCTTCAGTTGAAATTAGCACTGAAGAAGATGTTGGGACTCTTGAAGAAAATCGTCGCTCTGAATCATCGCAAAATTTAAACTTAATTCATGAGGAAAAAGAAAATCCTTTTGCTAGTGATGAGGATAATGAAGCTAATATCGACTCTGTAGTTCCATTTAAGAGGCCAGAAAAGAAAGTTGGTAGAAATGATCCGTGCTCATGTGGTTCTGGCAACAAGTATAAAAATTGCCATGGAAAATTAAACACATAAAATGCAGGTTTCAGTTGCTATTATAACTAACCAAGAACAACAAGTTCTTATAACACAGCGCAGCAATAAATCATCCCACCCCGGGAAATGGGAATTTCCTGGGGGCAAGCTTGAAGAAAATGAGTCTGCAGGAGAAGCCTTAATTAGAGAAATAAAAGAAGAATTAGGCTTAGATATTAAAAAGTTTTCTTATCTAACTGAAATTAACCATAATTACTTAGATCAAGATATTACTCTTATAATATTCAGGGTAGATGAATATGAAGGTGCAGCTGCCTGCTTAGAATCCCAAACAGCGATGCAGTGGGTACCTATAAAAGATTTAACCCAGTTTGAATTTCCAAAGGCGAATAAAGATATTATTGAGCATTTGCTTTTATTACACAATCGTAACCCAGCTAATCCCAAGAAAAAAACTGACGAAGGGTCTGCTATCTTGTAAGATCTATTGGTATATTATAAAGTATCTCAGGATATTATCCGTTGTTTAGACTCTTTATAAAGTTGAGATTGTTAACAAAAGTATAAATTAGAAACTCATTATATTAATTAAAATTTACTTATCTAGATCTTCATTCCAATCAAACTCATCATCTAGTTCTCCTTCATAGTCCTCAAGCTCCTCTTTTAAACGCTTGCGATCCATACGTGCCTCTAATTTACGACGCACATCTTTCTTACGAGCTGCAACATCAGGCTCGTCCTCATTATAATCAACACCACTACTGTGATAGTCAAAACCTGCATTAGATGCCATCATTTTCTCCATAAGTTCAAAAAACAAATTGTATGTCTTTATTACATTATAGTATGAATATTTCAAAACGACCAATTTCAACTCATATATTTTATATATCCCAAGTATGACAAACACAAATTTATAAGAGCTCACTAACTATAAAACAATCGATTACACACAATGGATATCAAACATGAGTATTTATATAGGTAAAGTTTTATAGTTTTTGTGGAATATGCCTATATTTTTATCTATAATTAACTCATTAAAGGTATTGTTTTAAATAAGGAGAAATACTATGAAAACATCAGTTGAAAAAAAATCCCCTATACCTGTAGGAGATAATAAGGATGGGTACAGACCTGCGTAGATAAATCAATAATACCATTATTAATTCAAGGAGTTATATATGGTTCATTATATATCTAGGACAGATATCTCCCCATTTAAAAATATTGATATTAACCAGCATAATATTTTATGTGAAGATTACCTTGCTAAGCTTGCAAAATCCACAAGAATTGATTTTATAGACGAACAATTACAGCTACATGCTTATCTTAATTGTACTACCGAGTACGTAACTAGAAAATTTTATGGTTATGTTGAATTAGGAGAAGAAACTTTTGGACCTTCAGGAGAGGTTAGTATCACGCCAAAAATTTCATCAAGAGAAAATCTAAATAATAAATCTGTATACGAATCCCCCCCTATTATAAAATTAAATGGTGATATTATTCTCCATGGATATTGCGTTATAAACAGACAAGTACCTGTTAAGTTCTCACCTAACCCTGTAATGGAAAGCATATTCACAAGTCTAGACACGCTACGCGAAGGCCGATTAAAAGTTAGACTCAATGAAGGAAATATTACAAAAATAGAGGTTGTCGATGTATCCGCAAAACCAGCTTATGATCTATTAAGTGCTTTATTCTTAACCGATGATCGTTATAAATCTCTTTTAGAAATTGGCTATGGTGTAGATACTCAAAACCAAGTCGCTAATGGCAATACCCTTACTAATGAATTTTATGGAGGAGAAAAAGGTTGTTTTCACTTTGGTTTTGGATCAAGTATCACAAACTATCATATCGATATTGTATGCCCTTATGCGATAAAAGAAGAAATTGATGGGGTGCTATATAATACTACTATTTACAAAAACATCCCCTGCAAATTTTAGTCAATAAACCCTACAGTAAATTATGTGTTTTTCCATAATTCAGAGTAATATCCTTTTTTTGCTATTAATTCTTCATGTCGACCACTCTCTATAATATCTCCATTTTTGAAAACATATATGTTATCTGCAGATACAACCGTATATAAACGATGTGTCACCATTATAACTGTCTGATCTTTCATGATTCTACTTAAGGTTTTATTAATTTCAGCCTCGGTCGCCAAATCTAATGATGAAGTAATTTCATCAAGCAATAAAATACTAGGATTTGCAACCAATGCACGAGCCAGGGCTAAACGTTGTCTTTGCCCACCAGATAAGATACCTTTAGAATCGCCAACCATAGTATCATAGCCATCTGGTAAGCTTGTGATATAGTCATGAATCTCTGCATGTTTCGCAGCGTTAATTATATCGTCATATTTTGCATTTAAATAACCCATCCGGATATTATCGTATATAGATAAATGAAAAACATTGTTATCTTGAAAAACTATTCGTATGTTATCTCTTAAAGATCTAGATGAAATGTCGTTAATATTATTGCCGTCAAATAGTATTTCTCCTGAAGTTACCTGATAGAATTTAAGTAATAATGATAAAATAGTACTTTTACCTCCACCGGACTCGCCAACAAAAGCTATAAAACTACCTTTAGGAACACATATATTTACTTTATTTAAAGCGGCACGATGCCCAGATTCATAAGTATAACTAACGTCATTAAAAATGATTTCACTTTTAAGATCTTGAAGTCGAACGGCCCCATGTTCTATTACTTTAAAATTATCATTTTCTAAAAAATTATTGATTCTTTTAATTGCCGTCATAGCGCTATATGTCATCGGTAGGGATTCTGTAATAATATCAACACCCATCAACATATATTGGTAAAAGAGTATAAACCCAAATATAGTCCCAAGTGTTAATGAACCTTTAATTGCCAGAAGTGATGCAATTAAAATTATGCAGATCTCTAGGACTCTTGTGCTTAATGTTATGCCTCTCCCAGAAATGATATTAGCAAACTCTGCTTTCACACCTACTTTTAGCCATTTTTTTAAAGATTTGTTTGCTATAGATATCCAAAAGGACTGAAGATTGTACGCTCTTATTGAAGTTTGCGTGCTAATTATTTCTTGAAACAACCCTAAAATATAACTTTCATGCTCTCTTTTATTCATATTCAATTCCAGAGCGCGTTTTGAGCTCAACTTAAAAATTATTACTGGAATCGGCAAACTTATTAAGGATATGAAACCCAGTAATGGGCTAAAATAAAATAGCACGAACACAGAAAAAAAACTCAATAATAAATACTTTAGAATATATCCTAATTGAAAAATGATAATATTTTCGATGTCGGTGAGATCGTTTGAAAAATGGGAGAGAATCTGTCCAGGTTCAATATTTTTTAAGTAGTCTATCCTTCTGCAATTTAAGGCAAGTAACAGCCTCATCCGTAGATCGCGAGTAATGTTAATTCCAATAGAAGCAATACTATATTCAGAAAGTAAATCCATCGCAACCTTACTTAAAGCCCCTAATGTTAATAAGATTGTTATGACAATTAGATTATGTATTTGCTTCTCTGGAATTACATGATCGAATAGATATCTATACACAATTGGCAAGATTAGAAGAAAAGCTAGTTGTACTACCATACCTATAAGAAAATATACAACTAGACGTTTATATTTTTTCATATGGGTGGAAAGAAATATAAAAAAATCTATAAAATTCATATTTTATTTTTTAAAATAACTTACATTAGGTATAACTTAATTATAGTAAATAATCTAGTTTTATACCTGTAATCTCAGGGCAAGATCATACCATGATGAATATGTTTTGAATTTTTAGCTTGAATATGATCAAATACATCCATTATAAACAATTAAATGGATGGAAAGATGAGTTTTATTGATCATTTTGGCGAAATAACAGCCCCACGAAAAGACATAAATGTTAAACATAACTTGCTTGATGTCATATTTTTAACCATAACTGGCGTGATTTCAGGTTGTGAAGGATGGAAAGATATTTATGATTTTGGTCGAGCCAAATTGCAGTGGCTTCGTCAATACAGAGAATTTAAAAATGGAATACCAGTTGATGACACCATAGCAAGAATCATAAGTGCTCTGGCAGCGGAATAATTTACAAAATGTTTTATTGATTGGGTGAATGAACTGAGGCGATTTGAAGGCAAAGAGCAAATAGCAATTGATGGAAAAACATTACGCCACTCATTTACTGATGGAGACAGGATGACAGCATTACATAGCGTCACTGTATGGAGTAAATCAAATGGACTTGTATTAGGGCAGAGTCGTTCAAAAGGAAAAAAGAATGAAAATAAGACAGTTATGGAGTTGCTTGATTTAATTGAAATGAAAGACGCTATCATCACGATGGATGCTATGAATACACAACGTCAAATTGTAGAAAAAATTCATCAGAAGCGGGCAGATTATGTTTTAAGTGTGAAGGATAACCAAAAAACACTACATGAGGAAATCAAAGACTACTTTGTGTATATGAAAAAGAAACACACAGATGTGTTAAAGAAATATTTAAAAGTAATAAATCTCATTAGTTAAAATGCTAATTGATTTTATATATTAAGGTCTATAGTTAGACCCTAATATATAATTTTCTCTTTGTTAAAGAAGAAAGAATTGGCTTTGATTAAAAAAATAAAATATTCATAAAATAACGCAGCATTTAGCCCTTGGTAACTCTTCTTTGCTTTTTTTATCATCTTGATATTTACCACTCTTAATTCTAGAAGCTTTAAAAAGGTTATTTGGATTTACTGATAATACTAGCTCATTTTTTTCTATCTCTTCACTACCTTTTTCTGCAGATTGTATTTCTTCCTTTGTAGATATAGATCTAGTTAGTGAATCTTCAGTTGCAGATCGAGATTTAGTTACAGAATTTAATGTTGTGAAATCAGCAGTTTCTTCTAGAACATCACACTCATCACCTAAATATGAGTCATCAATGGGGATAAGTCGTAGACTTTCGTCGTGAATTTGTCTGGTTATTTCAATCACATCATTTAGACTATCATACTTATAATAGTTACTATAATATGTTGTTTCAGGATTTTGTATCCGACCAATAATTTCAGTAAGATCACATGCAAATCCACGAATTGAAACCGATGCAGTTGAACCCTGAATCACAGCACCATCCTCAATATAACTCGACGATTCATGACCTTTTAAATATAAGCATACTTCCTCACAACAGTCTTCATTCTGACTAAAGGCATAGACGGTTAGGTAATTTGAGATAATTGGCATAACTTGACCATATCGTACTGATGGTAATTTACTCATTCCTAAGCGCTGAGTAATTAAATGAAACAAATTCGATACATATGATAAATTAGGGACCCCAATATTACCATCTATGTAAGCACTATGATTAAGATTATCAACAAATGATAAGGCATTGATTTCATCTATACGCTCTAATAGTTGAGTTGCGCTTATTTCCATCGGAGCAAACCTATCAATATGTGCTTTTAAATCCTTTTCATTTGGGGATGGGGTCTTGAGTGCTCGGTTATTGACTAAGGAAAGATTGAATGTGCTTCTATTGCCAGCATATTTACAATCGGCATATACAATTAATCCATTGATAAGACCAGCATTAGTAAGCTGCCTAATAAAACCCTTGGTTCTTGACTGACCTCCATGTGAAATAATCCAAACTATTGGTTCATTCACAATACTTTCTCCCAAAATAAAAAGCAATTATAACTTAATTCTTCTTTATTTTCACTATTATATTGCTATTTAGTCTAAATACGGGCACTATTTGCACTCATATTGTTAACGCTTGAAAGAGAATCTAATGGCAAAAGAAGACCATATTGAAATGGTAGGTACTGTTATAGATACACTACCAAACACAATGTTTCGTGTAGAACTAGAAAATGGACATGTTATTACAGCGCATATATCTGGCCGAATGCGTAAAAACTATATTCGAATTTTAACTGGTGATAAAGTTAAAATTGAATTAACTCCATATGATTTAACTAAAGGTAGAATTATTTTTAGAGATAAAAACTAAAATCTTTAGACGTTTTTCGCCTAAGCAATATTATTGCTATACGTTAAATGTTTTATTTGTAGGTTACAATATTAGGGTCTGTTGACAATTGGTGCCACGGCCAAAAACCATGCTAATTTGCCCAAATTTCAGATTGAGTTCGTTAAATAGAGCTGGCTATTCGCCTCACTCAAGTTAAAATTTGTGCTAAATTAGCCTGATTTTTGACTCGCTCCCCCAATTGTCAACAGACCCTAGCCTACAAATAAAACTTAAAACCAGATTTACTCCCCGGCTATCATCATTTCTTCAATAAGAACCGACCCACACTGGGTTGCGATGTTAGGATTGTAGTCTGTGCCGACCCCTATAATATTTGCAAACATATCCTTAAGGTTCCCAGCGATAGTTATTTCCTCAACAGGATATTGTATTTCACCATTTTCAACCCAAAAACCTGTGGCTCCTCTTGAATAATCCCCTGTTAATATATTTGTTCCGTGCCCCATCAACTCTGTTACTAATAAACCTTTATCCATCGTTTTCAGGAGCTGTGGTAAAGCTTTCGCTGTTGGATCAACTGTTAGATTAAATACACCACCAGCATTAGCTGTAGTCTTAAGTCCCATTTTACGAGCAGAGTATGAGTTCAAAACATATTGTTGCAAACAACCATCTTCAATAAAATGATTATTCCGAGTAGGAACTCCTTCCGCATCAAAAGGAGCACTACCTAAGCCTTTTAACTTATGAGGTTGCTCATAAATATTGATATTATCTGAAAATATCTTTGTTCCTAAAGAATCAAGAAGAAAAGAGTTCTTTTTATACAAGTTACTACCGCTAATTGCACCAATAAATGAGGAAAATAAACTACTAGATATTCTTGATGAAAATAATACTGGTACTTTTTGAGTTTTTATTTTTCTAGCTCCAAGTCTACTAGTTGTTCTACTTACTACTGATTGAGCAAGCTTATCTAAATCTATTAAATCATTAGGATTTCTAGCTGTAGTATAATCATAATCTCGTTGCTTACCTTTTTCATCTTCTGCAATCAATGAACAACTAATACTATGCCGGCTACTGTTAATGAACCCCTCAAATCCATAAGTATTCGCATAACCAGTACAAAAAGAGTAATTTGAAATATTCACACCGTCTGAATTTGTAATCCTTTTATCAAGTTTTAATGCGAGTGCTTCACAACTTATAGCCTCTTTAATAGCCTCCTCAGGAGTTATAGCCCAAGGAAAATATAAATCCAATTCAGGATGGTTTTCTGTTAATAGTTCTTTGTCTGGTAGAGCAAAACAAGGATCAGCGGCACTCACCTTGGCAATTTCAACTGCGGCAGTTACCATTGCCTCTAATGCGGGCAATGATGTATCGCTACTACTAGCACTTCCTTTTGAGTTGCCTATATATACATTCAAGCCAACCCCTTGGTCTTCACTAAAAACAACAGTTTCAACAGCCCCCATTCTTACATCAACTGCGAACCCTGCATCAAGGTTAATTGCAACGGAGGCATCACTTGCCCCCCTTTTCTTAGCTAGAATCATTACCTGATCCATGATATCTTTCATAGCATCAGTTGACTTTAATGACGATGTGTTGGTATTTTTCGATAAGGCTTTCATTGAATTTCCAAAACTTAAGGTTAATTTTATAAGGATACAAGATTAATATGCTAAGGGCACGAGAAAATATATATAGAATTATTTTATTTTTTATTACATGTGTTGCATCTATGCCAATAATGGCTAACTCATGGATAAAAGTAGCTCCTGGCATAAACTATCAGGATCTCAGTGATGGTGCAATTATTAACCTTTCTCATATCCATGTATTTAAAGTGGACCTTAAAAAAAATCAACTTAGTCTTGCAATGGCAAAAGATTTAACTGATAAGCCCGCATTTGCCTATGAGTTTGCAAGAGCAAACAATGCCCTAATAGCTTTAAATGGTGGGTTTTTTGATAAATCATTTCATCCACTTGGTCTAAGAATAAGTGATAACCATCAATATTCTCCTTTAAAACATATTAGTTGGTGGGGTATTTTTTCTATTAATAATCACAAAGCACAAATAACTAATGTAAGAAACTTCAAACCAAGTAAAAATATTAACTTTGCAGTTCAAACAGGACCAAGATTAATTATCCAAGGAAAAATTCCGTCATTAAAAGCTGGGATTGCCCAACGATCCGCTCTTGG
The DNA here is from genome assembly GCA_029213075.1 of Legionellaceae bacterium. Taxonomy (GTDB): domain Bacteria; phylum Pseudomonadota; class Gammaproteobacteria; order Legionellales; family Legionellaceae; genus 2-12-FULL-35-11. Next base: position 67,311 of record JARGPO010000066.1, read on the forward strand.
CATAACCAGCAAGGGTAAACTAATTATTCTTGTTACTCAAAACTCACCCTTAACAACATCATCTCTTGCAAATATTTTAAAGTCTCCACCACTAAACTGTGTAGATGCCATTAATTTAGATGGTGGTGGTTCCAGCCAAATATTTGCAAATATAGGAAAATTTAAAATAGATGCAACTGGCTTTTCAGAGGTCAGCGACGCAATACTGATAAAAGCTATAGGAAAGTAATAACAACTTATCCACAGCATATTCATATAGTTATTCCCTTGATGTTTTATAAAAAACACATTATATTGTGTTATATCACATGGCAAACAACCATATGTTGTGTTTGTCCCAAAGAAAATATGATTTAATTTTTTCACTTTATGTTAATTTTTATGTACAAATGAATGTAAAACTATACTGGTGAATGGAGGAAAAATGTCTGAACTATTAGAGCCAATACTACAAGAAACTTATCAAAATCAAAGAGAAGTAGACATAAACACACCTGGCACTCTAAAAATAATAAAAAGAAATCGAAACGTTGTTCCTTTCGATGAATCAAAAATCCAAATAGCGATAACTAAAGCATATATCGCTGTTGAGGGATCAAATGCTGTCGCATCAAACCGTATCCGTGAACAAATAGAAGTACTGACTAAAAAAGTAATCGATACATTTAACCGCAGACTACCAAGTGGCGGAATTATAAATATTGAAGATGTACAAGACCAAGTTGAGCTTGCGCTAATGCGTAATAGCCAAAACAAAGTGGCTAGAGCATATGTACTATATCGCGAAGAGAGAAGAAAAGCTCGAGATACAGAGCAACAGAAAAACATTTCAAAAAATACTAACACTCGATTAATAACAATGCCTGATGGCAGTGTGCAACCTCTAGATGTTAAACGCATTGAAACAATTGTTAAAGAGGCGTGTCGCGATCTAGAAAGTGTTAGTGACGAACCAGTAATAAAAGACGCCTTACGTAACTTATACAACCAAGCAAAACTTGAAGATGTTCATAAAGCTTTGATCATGGCAGCTAGATCCCTAGTTGAAACAGAACCAAATTACTCATACGTTAGCGCCAGATTATTATTAGATAGTATGCGTAGTGAGGCACTAACAAAATTATCAATACAACCTAGTGCTACGTTTGATGAAATGAAGAAAATATATCCTGACTACTTTAAAAAGTTCATAACTCATGGTGTGGAACAGGGAATAATTGATCACAAGTTAATGGATTTCAACTTCAAGAAACTTGGTAAAGCACTACTCCCAGAACGTGATATGCAGTTTACATACTTAAGCTTACAAACTTTGTATGATCGTTATTTTATCCATGAAGGCAGCATAAGATATGAATTACCACAAGCATTCTTCATGCGTGTAGCTATGGGTCTTGCTCTACGTGAAAAAAATAAAAATGAGAAAGCGATTGAGTTCTACACTTTACTTTCTTCTTTTGATTACATGTCTTCAACTCCAACTTTATTTAATGCAGGAACTGTTAGGCCACAACTATCCAGTTGTTACCTTTCAACAATACCAGATCACCTAGATGGGATTTACAGCGCCCTTAAAGACAACGCCTTGCTATCTAAATTTGCTGGTGGGCTTGGCAACGACTGGACACCTGTTCGGGCTATGGGATCACATATAAAGGGCACAAATGGTAAATCTCAAGGAGTTGTACCATTTTTAAATGTGGCTGATGCTACAGCTGTTGCAGTTAACCAAGGTGGAAAACGTAAAGGTGCTGTTTGCGCATATTTAGAATGCTGGCATAGAGATGTAGAAGAATTCTTAGAGCTACGTAAAAACACAGGCGATGATAGACGAAGAACCCATGACATGAATACTGCTCTGTGGATTCCTGACTTATTTATGCAAAGAGTCTTTGCAGAAGAAGAGTGGACTCTTTTCTCTCCTGATGAAGTGCCTGATCTACATGATTTATATGGTAAGAACTTCGAACAAGCATATCTGGAGTATGAAAACAAAGTTCGCGATAAAAAAATTAAAAATGCCAAAACTATCCCTGCTATTAAGCTATGGCGCAAAATGCTATCAATGTTGTTTGAAACAGGTCACCCATGGTTAACTTTTAAAGATCCTTGCAACCTAAGATCACCACAACAACATACTGGAGTTATTCATAGCTCAAATTTATGTACTGAAATCACGCTTAACACTTCCGATGACGAAATTGCAGTGTGTAATTTAGGTAGCATAAATTTACCAAGTCATATTATAAATGGCGAACTAAATAAAGAGAAACTCCAAAAAACAGTGAACACTGCGATTCGAATGCTAGATAATGTGATAGATATAAACTATTACTCAGTGCCACAAGCTCGCAACTCAAACTTAAAGCACAGACCAATTGGACTAGGATTAATGGGTTTTCAAGATGCATTGTATGCTCTTAAAATTGATTATACTTCCGAAGAAGCGATTGAGTTTGCTGATACATCTATGGAGCTTATTAGCTACTATGCAATTGAAGCCTCCTCTAATTTAGCTAAAGAGCGTGGATGTTATCCAAGTTATGAAGACTCCTTATGGAGCAAAGGTATTCTGCCAATTGACTCAATTAGTCTTCTTCAACAATCAAGAGGAACACTTCTAGAGCAAGATAGAAGTCAGCGTTTAGACTGGGAGTCATTAAGAGTTAAAGTCCGAACACAAGGCATCAGGAACTCAAACTTAATGGCAATAGCGCCAACCGCTACGATTTCAAATATCTGTGGTGTTTCTCAATCAATTGAGCCTACTTATCAGAATTTATATGTGAAATCTAATTTATCTGGTGAGTTTACAGTTATCAACCCATACCTTGTAGCTGATTTAAAAAAGCTAAATTTATGGGATGAGGTGATGGTCAACGATTTGAAATATTACAATGGTAGCGTGCAACCTATTAGCAGAATACCTCTTGAACTAAAATCGCGTTACGCCACTGCTTTTGAAATTGAGCCAATATGGCTTGTTGAGGCAGGTTCTAGACGTCAAAAATGGATAGATCAATCCCAATCACTAAATATATATATGGCACAACCATCTGGTAAAAAACTAGATGAACTATACAAGCAATCTTGGCTACGTGGGCTTAAAACCACTTATTACTTACGCAGCTTAGGAGCAAGTAATGCTGAGAAATCTACGGTAACAGACGGAGCACTGAATGCAGTAAAAATGGAGGAGCCCAAAGTATGTTCAATTCTAGATCCAGATTGTGACGCTTGTCAGTAAGTATTTAACCTAAACTTAAGTTTACCAAATTGAGGAATAACACATGACATATACAGAAGCTGAAGTATCAACAGATGCATCACAAACAACAGGAGCACTTGGACTTGAATTACCTGAAATGGGTGCCGGAAGAATACAAGTTGACGACAAAAAAATTATTAACTGCCGAGCAGACTTAAACCAATTAGTTCCATTCAAATATAAATGGGCATGGGACAAGTACTTAACTGGATGTGCTAACCATTGGATGCCAAATGAAATAAGTATGAGTGCCGATCTTGCTTTATGGTGCGATCCAAATGGATTGTCAGAAGATGAGCGTTTAATTATATTACGTAACTTAGGTTTCTTCTCAACTGCTGACTCTCTAGTAGCTAATAACCTAGTTCTTGCTGTATATCGTCATATTACAAATCCTGAGTGTCGGCAGTATCTTCTTCGACAAGCATTTGAAGAAGCTCTACATACTCATGCTTATCAATATATTATTGAAAGCTTGGCTCTTGATGAAGCTGCTGTGTTTAATATGTACCGAGAAATTCCATCTGTTGCAACTAAAGCTGCATGGGCTCTACCATTTACTCAAAGCCTTGGCGATCCCAACTTCCACACTGGAACTCCAGAAGCAGATCAAAGATTATTAAGAGATTTAATTGCGTTTTATGTTGTATTTGAAGGAATTTTCTTCTACGTTGGCTTTACTCAAATTCTATCTATGGGTCGACGAAACAAGATGGTCGGAACATCTGAGCAATTTCAGTATATTCTCAGAGATGAATCAATGCATATGAATTTTGGTATTGATGTAATTAATCAAATTAAAATAGAAAATCCAAGCATATGGACTGATAAATTTAAAGAAGAAATGATTACATTAATCAAAGAAGGTGTTGAACTAGAATATCAATATGCAAAAGACACTATGCCACACGGAATATTAGGTATGAATGCTGAAATGTTTGAAGAGTATATTCACTTCATAGCAAACCGAAGACTGACTCAAATTGGGTTAGCAGAGCAATATCCTGGAGCAGAAAATCCTTTCCCTTGGATGAGTGAAATGATGGATCTTAAAAAAGAAAAGAACTTCTTTGAAACAAGAGTTATTGAATACCAAGCTGGAGGAACATTAAGCTGGGAAGACGAATAAGAAACTTCATCATCTAGGATTATTGACAACTGTTCCCTAGATCCTAGATGCCTCGGCTTATCCGAGGCATCTAGGAAAATGCTCAATTAAGAACAAATTTCTTCATATAAATCATCTCAAACAGAATTAATTTTCTCAATTAAATTTGATTTCCACAGTTTAGGCCAATTTTTAAAACGCTTTTCACGGCAAGCGGCCTCTAAATAGGTCGGACGTATATCATAATAGACCAACATATGTACATTATAAATAACAGAAAATCCTGGATTAACCTGATTTTTATGTCCCCATGCACACTTAATTAAATCAGATGATGAGCCTTATTGAGAAACAAATAGCTTTTTTGTTTTAAACTCCCCAACTCGACCAAATTGAGCATAAGTATAGGCATTGCAAACAAGGCAATGACAAATTTTTCAGTGAATAAGTGTTCAAAATTAATATGCTTCTGCCCAGTATTTCAAACTCGTTTTTGTACTTAGTGTCAGAACCGTATATAATACGAATTTGCTCTTATCAAGCAGTGTATTTTAGGTTTATTGAAGCATAGGTTTTAGTTTGACCATCTTCTGGATGCCTCGGACAAGCCGAAGCACGTAGGCTCTAGGGGCCAATTGTAAACATACCCTAGTTAAAATGTTTTAACATATATACCATTGCGATAGTTACATTAGCAAGGGTATATTTTCATAAAAGTTTTAAATTTTGAGGATATAATGGATGACCTGATATTATTTGGATTATCAGCAGATATGCCTCATTATGGGCATATTCAAGCAATACAAACAGTCAAAGAAAAATTTCCTAAACACAGCATAATTGTTATGCCGTGTAGCGCTAACCCTCTAGGAAAAATAAATGAAAATGGGCAACCAATATACCCAACTAATGGCTATATTCGTTGGCAAATATTATATAATTTTTATCAAAAATATGATCAAGATATTATCGTATCTCAGTATGAAGTAGCAATCAATACACCCTCAAAAACAATAGTTACAATAGAGCACCTAAAGCACACAAGTCTAACTGATATAAAAAATCAGATGGGATATGCCCTACCTAAATCTCGACTAATAAATCCAAACAATGTATCTCTTGTTATTGGTAGAGACTTAGTTGATGAACTTACCAAATGGGATGAATGGGAAGATATACTTAAGAATGCAACCTTAATAATTACCAACAGGGCTGGCTATGCTGAAAGCACAGTTGACTCAATCAAAAGTTCCAAGCTTCGAAAATCCATTCAAAAAGGACTTATTGATGGTTCAGTAATTATGATAGACGTACCCCAAATAGAGATATCTTCAAGAAAACTAAAACGTATGATTCAAAATGGTATTAGTGATAATGAGCTGTTGAAATATATCCCTAGCCAAATTCTATCGTATATAAGATCACATCAATCAGATTTTTCTGTGGCATATTATCAAAATTCACAAGCAATAGAAGTTTATCATATAGCTATTCACGCTCTTAAAAGTGCAATTAATAAATTTAATGATAATAGAGAGTCATTGCTATCAGCATATATAGCCGATTTAGATGGCATTAGAGCCGTTAACAAATGGGATGCTGATGGATATAAATTAAATGGGTGTCGATTAAAAATCAACCTGAAATTAGCCAACCCCTTATTAATACAAAAAATATACAACGATTGGATGAAAAATGATAACAGAGAATGGTTTAAAAATACAAAACCTGATGGTGAGATAATTTCTCCTGCAAGCTTTAAAGCAAACTTTAAGCTACTTGGCGCCTATGGAGAAAATAAAACCGTAGACGCATTAATGTATGTATCTTACCCGACAGGAGAGTTAAAAATACTCGCTATTAAAAGAAATGATGATTGCGAGAGTCTTGCTATACCTGGAGGTTTTGATGAAACTAATGTCATAGACTCTTGTATTAACGAATTATTGGAAGAATGCTTTAGTAAAAAAATGTTTGCTGATCATTCAATTAGTAGTATTTATCTTGATGAGTCAGAGACAAGCTCACCATTATCAATTGATTTCAAACAAAGACTAATTTCTATTATCGAGAACAATTCTGCTAATCTCACAAGTGAGAATTTGAACTATATTATAAATGAAGTTCATGTATTATCAGATACAACCCTGCCATCTCGATGTGTTCTAGACCTAATAAACTTAGTATTTAACTTTATTAAATCAAATGCTAGTAAAACAATAGCGTTACAAGATATAAGCAAATTAAAGTGCTCTATATATAAAGAGTTTCTACCTGTTCAATATGAACGGCTAGAGAAATTCGTAATAGAGAATGGTAATGTAGGTCCTAGAGAGCTTTGTTATACTGACTCTAGAAATACAAACCTGGCCTGGATTTCAACAAAGACAGTGCAATTTCATTTAAAAGAGAATGACTTTTTAGAGTTATTAAATGAGTGTGGTTTAGAATTATCTGGTGGAGATGATGCTAAAAGCGCATCACTAGTATCAATTATAGATTTTTGCACAGGAGAAAACAGGAGACACTCATTCCACTCATTTTTGGTTATGCGTGGTTTGGCTAAGTTAATTGAAGATAGAAAAATTATGCTTAATGCTGATCTTATGAAATGTCTCGAAATTAAAATTAAAAATACTCAGCAATAATATCGATAACTGTGACATGTTGAAACTTAGATATCTCATAAGAGATATCTTTGACTAATCGTATTTTAATGGACCACCCGGATTAACCGGGTGGCGTAGGCGTGGGCGTGGGCTCTGTTTTCTCATGTGGCTTAGGTTTTGTGATGAGTTATTTTAATACAAACTCAGAGGCAACTATAATTAAATGAGCAATACCAAGACGTTATGAAATAAATTAACCCGAATATAGATTTACCCAATATTATCCAATAGCTCTAACACACCGAACAGGATCGAAGTTATCCTTCCTGCCTCTAATCTGGTCTCCATTACTAAAGTACTGAATCCAAGCGTAGAATCTATCGTCTGACGAGTCGGCAAGTTCGGTGGAGCTCCAATAATATCGACGAGAATCAAAGCCACCAACAGCTGATCTATTAGTATATAAACAGTTAACCTGGTCTTTTGCTGGCATGTACCAGTCAGTATAGCCATCATTTGAGTAGTTATCACAAACTTGTGCAGCATAAGTACTTCCATCATTATTGCCCAATATCGATATAATTTGATCAGTATTACTTGCCCCATCTGCATCACTTTGTGCATCTGTCTGTTGACGATATCCTCCCCACCGAATTAATGTGCTGCCATCAGCAAATGCATCAGAAGTAGCGGCAATGAAACTTTGTAATTCATCTATTTCACTCAAACAACCTATTACCCCTCCTTGATATGAATCACCAACAGAGTATTCTGCTACTCTTATAGATATCTCATCACTATCTTGATTTAATGATTCAAGTGTGGCTGTAGCTACTCTAGTATTTTGAGTTAAAGGAAGAATAGGTTTAAATCTAAGTAAACAGCTTCCTTGAGGTGCAACAGAGGTACAAGTTCCACTTACTGTCTCAACAGTACCTTCAAGTGGAGTACCTACAAAATTAAGAAAAAGGTTTGTCGCCGTGAGATTGGTTGATGTATTTTTAATCACGAGAGTTTTAATTGGCCCTCCTGCAAAAAGATCTAACTGTGTATTAAGTACTTGTAACGACGCAACCGAAATTGAATTAGTTAAGGATATATTTAAACTATTCCCAGCAGTTGTTTTATAACATTGAAGTGCGCTCCCTGAATTACATACTTCAGGAGCTATAACCACACTACTATTTAACAGCCTACCATCAACTTCAAACTCTAAAATACAAGAATCACCACCCGATAATGTAAATGGATTAGAACATTTACCTGCTGTTGTAGTTTGTCGAATCCATGGCACATATTTCATCGCTAACACGAATGTTTTAGCTGAGTTATTAGTTACTCGATATTGCACTGTCGATGTACTGTTTTTAGCTAGTTCAAGCTTGGTTGAAGTTAAAGGAGTTATTGTCCAGGGCGCTATCCCAGCATAACTGCTTCCTGCTACTAAAAAAACAAAAGCTGTTAAAAAAATTCTATATTTCACTTCATATCCCTATGTTAAATAAAACAGATAGTCCACAATAAAATCCATATTGTGAAAGTAGATTTCTAGCAGTTACTGGGGGGTTTACTTGCCAATGATGAGTAAGACCAAATTAAATTGCATAGCTATAAATATATGCATACTAACTAATATTGTTTGATTTTTAAAGATATCTATAGTTAGATTATAATTGAAATAATACAGATAATTAAGTAGTAGTCAATACAAGTAGTACCAAATAAATTCCTCTACATATCTAAATTATCATGAGAATTACTACCTGATAACATTTTAGATACAACCTCTTGTGAGTCTAATCCGCCATTTTTTAAAATATCAACTACTTCATCTTCTTTTAAATTAAGAGTACAAATATCATCTACTCCGCTCACACCATGCTTTTTTGATAGTGTTTGTAAATTGGATTTAAATGTAAATGCTTTTGCCAACTTCATAGCCATAACGGAGACATCTCCAGAAGAAGAAATATAGGCAAGTTCTTTTCCAAGGCTTGTTTGCCAAACCAAACAATTTTTTGCACCAGCAGCTTTAGCCTCCTCTACAGATTTATTAAGATAAACCTTAAAAACCCCAGAATCATCTTGAGCTAACGTTCTATTTGCAAATGATTTTGGTACTGGTGATTGATTGGTTGTTTTAAAAAACTGCATTCCTGAACTAGTAATACTAGATCTTGAAACAGGTGAAGACCTGCCACTGGACAAAGGAGATGAGTTTTTGCTTGTCATAGGTGATGAACTTGCACTTGATTCTGGGGTAGTTCTACCACTGGAAGTTGGTGTGATATCTTGCGATGACACAGGTGAAACTCTCATCTTTTCTGGTTCTGATGGTGTTGCTTTTACAGAATAATTAGAGTCTATTTGCTCTGTCATTTCGGAGATAATTTGTATAGATTTATCAACTCGAGCAGCCTGGAGTAATGTTTCATTATGAGCATTTTTCTCTTGAACTAATTCATTTAACCTATTTCTTGGAACTGAATTTAACACTAGAGACAATTTTTGAGGTCTGTTTATAACTGAATGAACTATATTTTCACCACGTTTATTCTTATCTTTCAAATTATCAATTAACTGAGGTGCCGATAATATAGATATTAAATCAGTATAGTCATCCGCTGATTCTTTTACTGTATATGCAAGTATTCCATTACCAAGCTTATCCTTACTAGCAAAAATCCTATCTATTGAACTTGGTGTCATGTATTCAAGTAACTCCAATTTTTCTTTAATTATAGCCAAAGCATATTTTGCATTCCCATTAGCAATTAAATTTGCCAAGTAATCTGGAAAATCCTTTGGACTAATATTAAGCTCTGTTGCAACACCATCGTTACTATTTGGAACGACATAGTTATGCTTGGATATATCATTTACAACAGCATCAAAATGTGGGGTTTTTTGTGACTTAAAACCCGCATCTAGAACATAAGTAAAGTCAGTGCAAATTGATCCTTGATGGGTTACAACTTTACCTTTGGTTATTGAGTCAGCTACCATAAATTCATCAGGATCTTCAACAGATTCTATAGTTTTATAATGTTTCTGATATCTATGAATAATTATGCTAATATCTTTATCTGACAATACATCTGAAAATCCAAATTCCTTAGAATGATCATTTAAAATTTTAATTAAAGAATATTCAACAGATTTCCCTTCCTCTAATGCATCTTTAACTGTCGATGCAATAATCTTGCTCAACTCAGGATTTTTATCAAGCTGAAGTCCAAAATTTCGATCACTTATTGATTTTTCAGAACAATAAATATTTACCTCTGCTAAAAAAAACTGCGTTAATAATGATAGTTTCTCTTTATCTATATTTGTTATTCGTCCAAAGGGGGACTCTTCTAATTCTTTTGAAAGAGTAACAGTACAATAACCAATTAATGCATCAATATATGTGTCTATAGATAAATCGTCACTACCCATTTCAAAATCAATATACTCTTTGGTAACAGGCACTCCACCATTAGTAATCGTAAAGTCAGCATGAAGTTCACTATGCATGTACTTTTGTAATTGTGAAAATTCCTCTGTAGTGCTAATTTTATTAGTATTAAAAGATGATATGATCCTTTTTCTAGCTTTATTCAACAGAGAAGAGCTACTATCAATATTCAAGCTATCAAATGTATTTTTTAACTCTTTATAAAATACCTCCTGATCTATTCCTCTTTTAACACTAAAAGTTGGTTTAACCGTATGAGTATGTGTATCTAGCCCAACACCTGGCCTTAAAATCATGGAATATAGATTACCAGATGTTTGTATGACTGATGCGATTGACTTTGGATATTTTGGATCTGATTTGTATAAGCCATCAAACTCATGATCATTTTGTATGGCATTTAACACGTTAATATATTTCTTTATTTGTACGAGACGATCTTTTTTACTATTTTTAGCATGATGCTCGTCAGGTAGAACGGCTATATCACGCTCTAGAGCCTCTTTATATCTAATTAACGTATTTAAAGCTGAGTCTTTATTTTTACTAGCAGAGGCATATTTACCAAAAAATGTCTTTAAAGAGAGTGCAGATTTACATGTATTATCTGTACTTATGTCAACACCACCAACGATTGGCAGCAAAAGATGAACTATATTTGTTTCTGGATTTACATAGATATATCTTGCTGTAATAGGTTCATGCATATCTATTGCCATACCTAGTCCCAATTAAGATCTATATGTTTAAGTATAGACCTTAATCAGAAAGGTGCTTTTATAGATGCATTCTCAATTATTACTTTTATTGTAAGGGATTTATTCCTTACGAAGATGCGGAAACAAAATAACATCTCGAATTGATGCAGAGTCTGTGAATAACATTGCTAGTCTATCAATACCAATACCCTCACCTGCCGTTGGTGGCATGCCATACTCTAATGCTTCAATGTAGTCATGATCATAATGCATGGCTTCTAAGTCCCCAGCATCTTTTTCTGCAACTTGCTTTTTAAATCGGTCGGCCTGATCTTCAGCATCGTTTAACTCAGAAAAACCATTAGCCAACTCTCTGCCGGCAATAAACAGCTCAAACCTATCTGTAATATCAGGATCTGCTGTTGAGCATCTTGCAAGCGGAGAAACTTCTGTAGGATATGCCATAACAAATGTTGGTTGAATCAATTTATGCTCTATAGTTTCTTCAAAGATAATTATTTGCAACTTCCCTATCCCATCAGAATCTTTATATTTAAAACCAAGTCTGTCTAAGACTGCTCTGCAACTCTCTACCGTTGCAATATCATTTTCAGATAGATCTTCATGAAACTGTAAAATTGCCTCTGGAATTGTAATTCTTGCAAATGGTTTTGAAAAATCTATCTTTTCGCCCTGATAATCAATTTCGCGACTACCTAAAACTTCATCACATAAATAATGCATAAGCTCTTCAGTAAAATCCATCAGATCTATATAGTTCGCATAAGCTTGATAAAACTCTATCATTGTAAACTCAGGATTATGTCTTGTAGAAATACCTTCATTACGAAAGTTACGATTAATTTCATATACTCTTTCGAATCCACCAACAACTAATCTTTTTAGATAAAGCTCAGGTGCAATTCTTAAAAACATTTCCATATCAAGAGTGTTATGATGTGTTACAAATGGGCGAGCTAAAGCTCCGCCTGGAATTGTATGCATCATAGGAGTCTCAACTTCCAAAAATTTATGATTATCCATAAAGGTACGAAAAGATTTTATAAGCTTAGATCTAATTAAAAACTTATCGCGACTATCTTTATTAGCAATTAAGTCAACATAACGTTTACGATATCTCTGCTCTTGATCAGCTAGACCATGAAATTTATCTGGAAGAGGACGTAGAGATTTAGTAAGTAACAAAATATCAGTTGCGTGGACAGTTAACTCGCCTGTTTTAGTTATAAACAAATAGCCAGTAATACCAACAATATCACCCAAGTCCCAATGTTTAAATTCTTCATACTTTTCTGCAACATTGTTTGCACGAACATAAACTTGTATTCGGCCAGCTACATCTTGAATATGTAAAAAGCTCGCTTTACCCATAATCCGTCTAAGTACAATCCTACCTGCAACTGATACTACTACTTTATTTTCAGCAAGCTCTTCACTACTAACGCAGCCATGAGACTGTAAAATATCTGCAGATAAATCTGTCGGCTTAAAATGATTAGGGAAATCAAAGCCTGTCTCTCTTAAATCAGCTAATTTTTTCTTACGATTTTGCAATATTTCATTTTCATCAAGTTCTTCAACTACATCAACCATGCTATCTATACTCCCGCTTTTAAACTAGCTTCAATAAATTTATCTAAATCTCCGTCCAATACCGCTTGGGTATTGCTGGATTCTACGCCTGTACGCAGGTCTTTTATTCTTGATTGATCTAAAACATATGAACGAATCTGTGAACCCCAACCAATATCCGACTTTGTAGCCTCTAATGCCTGTTGTTCTTCATTTTTCTTTTGAATTTCAAGTTCATAAAGTTTTGCACGCAACTGCTTCATTGCTTGATCTTTATTTTTATGCTGACTACGATCATTTTGACATTGAACAACAACTCCACTTGGCGCATGAGTTATTCGCACAGCAGAGTCTGTTCTGTTTACATGCTGACCACCAGCCCCTGATGCTCGATATGTGTCAATACGCAAATCAGCTGGATTAATATCTATATCAATATCTTCATCAACTTCAGGTGATACAAACACTGATGCAAAAGATGTATGTCTTCTATTACCAGAATCAAATGGTGACTTACGAACTAGCCTGTGCACACCAGTTTCTGTTCGCAACCATCCAAATGCATTTTCACCCTTAATGTGAATTGTTGCGCTTTTTATACCAGCCACATCTCCAGGTGAACACTCCACGAGCTCAACAGCAAAATCATGCTGCTCACTCATACGTAAATACATACGCAACATCATTTCAGCCCAATCTTGAGCCTCTGTTCCTCCAGAACCAGATTGGATATCTAGAAATGCATTTGACTCATCCATTTTTCCAGAAAACATTCTTCTAAATTCTAAACCAACAACTTCTTTTTCAATTTCAAGAAGATCGTTTGCTACATCTTGGATGGTTTCATCATCACTTTCACCTCTGGCTAATTCAAAAATTTCGCCTAAATCTATCAGTGATTGATCATAGTTTTGGATTTTGTGAACAATTAATTCCAAATTAGAACGCTCCTTACCTAGAGCTTGCGCTTTATCAGGATTATTCCAAACAGATGGGTCTTCTAATTCACGAATAACTTCTTCTAAACGTTCAGATTTAGTATCAAAGTCAAAGATACCCCCGAAGAGATTTAATTCTATCTGCTAAATCAGTTAACATAAATGTAATTTGATTAACTTCCAACATCTTACTCTTTCTCCAAACGAGCTTTAATTCTATGGGTGGCAAGGCTATGTATCTGAGAAACTCTCGACTCAGACACCCCTAAAACGTCACCTATTTCTTTTAAATTTAAATCATGCTCATAATATAAGGACAAAACCATCTGCTCTTTTTTTGGCAGTCCCTCAATCAAATCAGCTAAATGCAATTTCATATCAGAGCGAAACACATTAACATGCGGATGACTAGATGACCCACCTAAATCATCGGCTAACATATCATCAGTAACACCAACATCATCAAAACCATATAAATGAGCCCCATTAGCATCATTTAACATATCTTGATATTGTTCTATCTCTAACCCCATATCATCAGCAACTTCAGAATCTGTTGCTTCTCTACCTAAACGATTTTCTAGACTTCGAACTGCAGATGAAATTTTTCTAGAGTTTTTATAAACAGAGCGCGGAACCCAATCGTTTCGTCTTACTTCGTCTAATATATACCCTCGAACTCTAATGCTTGCATAAGTCTCAAATGATGCTCCCTTAGAATCGTCATAATATCTTGCCGCTTCTAATAAGCCCATCATTCCAGCTTGCATTAAATCATCAATCTGCACAGAACGAGGCAATCGTCCTGCCAGATGATACACGATTCTTTTAACCAAAACAGAGTGTGCTTTAATGAGACTTTCTTGTGTTTGCATCCCTAATTTACCTTTCATTAAAGAATCCACATACCCTCCCTTGTGATACGCTACTTGTTTTAATTAACCTCGAACCATTTCAGTTATTTTTCCAATTCTTAAGTCTAGGTCAGCTGGAACAACTCCGCCACCTTGGGCCATATCATCTCGGCCGCCGCCTCTTCCGCATAGCTGCTTAACTAAAAGACTAGCAGCTGGAACTTGTCCAAGAATTGATTTACTAACGCCCGCAACAACACTAATTTTATCGCCAGATATCGCATATAAAACTATCACAGCTTTATCACTAGAAGATTTAACTTGATCAAGCATTGCTCTTAATCCTTGCGCATCTAAATCATCTAATCGTTTAACTAATAATGTCACATCACCAAGCAATGTACCATCATTTAATATATTATTGCCAGATTGCAACATTGATGATTGCTGTAATTTCAATATTTCCTTATCTTTAGCTTTAAGAGAATTAATATTTTGAGAAATCTTATCTAAGATGTTATTTGGCTGTGTTTTAAGCCTAACTGATACCTCATATAATTTATCTAACTCTTCATTTAGCCAAGTTAGAGCATAAGCTCCAGTTACAAACTCAATTCTCCTAACACCACTTGCAATACCATATTCGGTAATTATTTTAAATAATCCAATATCACCTGTTCTTCTTGCATGCGTTCCACCACAAAGCTCTTTTGAGAAGTCTCCCATCGACAAAACACGAACTTCATCACCATATTTTTCGCCAAACAATGCTACTGCACCATCAAGTTTAGCTTCATCAATACTCATAACTTTAGTATCAACAGAATAATTCGCCCTAATTTTATCATTAACCAAGACTTCTACTGCTCGCAATTCCTGTAAAGACACGGCTGTTGTGTGAGAGAAATCAAATCTACTTCTTTCTTGATTAACTAACGATCCTTTCTGATTTACATGCGAGCCAATTATCTCTTTCAATGCAGCATGTAATAAATGAGTTGCTGTATGATTTAACCTAACTTGCTCACGTCTTAGTGATTCAATCTCAGCTCGAACATCATCACCCGCTTTTAAGCTACCATTTATAACTTCTCCATGATGCAATATTGATTGACCTTGTTTTTGAGTATCATCAACCCTAAACGTAAAATCATCTGTAAAAAGAGTCCCTGTATCACCAATCTGACCACCACTTTCAGCATAAAATGGTGTATCTTGTAAAACTATAGTTGCGATATCTCCAGAATTAGTTTCATCTACAGACTTATCACCAACAAATATAGCTAACACCTTACTTTTAACGTTATCGCTTTCATAGCCATGAAAGTTAGTTATTGTATCTGCTGAAAGTTGTAAGGCTTCATCCGCTTGAAACTGACTTGATGATTGAGATTTCTGCCGCTGCTCTTGCATTAATTTGTCAAACTCAGCTATATCTACTATTAAATTTTGCTCTCTCGCAATATCACATGTCAAATCAAGAGGGAAACCATATGTATCATACAATTTAAATGCAACATCCCCTGAAAGAGTAGATTTTGCATCTAGTTTCAAAATTTTATCTTGTAGAAGCTTCAAGCCTTGATCAATTGTCCTTTCAAACTGCTCTTCTTCTTGCAATAAAGTTCTTTCAATTTGTTTTTGCTGATCAACTATTAGAGGATATGCATCACCCATCACCGCCACTAAAGGCGCAACAAGCCTATGAAAAAATGGCATAGGTAAACCTAATTTATGACCATGACGAATAGCGCGTCTAATTATACGACGCAAAACATAACCTCGTCCTTCATTGCTTGGGATAACACCATCGGCAATCAAAAATGAACAAGAACGAATATGATCGGCAATAACTTTAAGAGATGGGTGGTTTTCATCAATATTATCTTGCAACTGCATAATTGCTTGTATTAACTTTTGAAAACTATCTATTTCATAGTTATTATGTACACCTTGAACAACCGCAGTTATTCTTTCAAGGCCCATGCCAGTATCAACTGATGGTTTAGGTAATTTATGCATAACGCCTTTTTTATCACGATTAAACTGCATAAACACCATATTCCAAATTTCTATGTATCGATCACCATCTGCATCTGGACTTCCTGGTGGACCACCAGGTATTTCAGGACCATGATCATAAAAAATTTCCGTACATGGTCCACAAGGTCCAGTATCACCCATTGACCAGAAATTATCTTCATCTCCACAACGAGAAATTCTATCCTCTGAAACTCCTATTACTTTATTCCAAATCTCAAAAGCTTCATCATCATCTTTATAAACACTTACCCATAGACGAGATTTTGGCAAGCCCAATACATTTACTAAAAAATCCCAGGCATATTTAATGGCCTCTTCTTTAAAGTAGTCACCAAAACTAAAATTACCAAGCATTTCAAAGAAAGTATGGTGCCTTGCTGTATAACCAACATTTTCTAGATCGTTATGTTTTCCACCTGCTCGCACACAGCGCTGAGATGTAACTGCTTTAGAATAAGGCCTTTGCTCTTGACCTAAAAACAACTCTTTAAATTGCACCATGCCTGCATTGGTAAATAGTAATGTTGCATCATTACCAGGAACTAAGGAGCTACTTGCGACTTCTTGATGATTTTGTTTTGCAAAATAATCAAGAAACTCTTGTCTAATTTGGGAACTATTCATTCTGTTAAACACTCAAAAACCATAGCAATAGTATCCATTGAAAATCCACGATAAAGCAAAAAACGCTTTTGCTTTTGTACTTCCGAATGGGAATACTCTATTTGCTGTTTATATTTTTTTTGCCATACTTCAACTGCGTAAGACACCCAATTACTACGTTCTGTTTCTAATTTTTCTTCAATTAAATCAGAATCCACACTCTTTTGCTTAAGCTCATTACGAATTCTTTCTGGACCATAACCTTGCCTAATACGAGCCCGACAAATCATGTCTACAAATCTTTGATCACTTTGCAAGTCTAGTTTCTTAAGCTTTTCTACAGCGCTTAAGATATCTGACTCATCAAAACCTTTGTTGGTTAGCTTGCCTACAAGCTCAAGAAAACCATGTTCTCGAGCCGCAAGTAAACTAACCGCACAATTATACGCTTTATTCATCAACTAATTCTATAGGAGCTTCTTTTTTTACTAACAATTCTGCTCTAATCATATCTTCTAGATTCTTAGCAAGTTCTTTATGTTCTTTTAAATACATACGAACATTCTCTTTACCTTGGCCTATTTTCTCTTTGTTATAACTATACCACGCGCCGGCTTTTTCGATATATCCCAACTGTACAGCCAAGTTGATAATTTCACTCTCACGTGAAATTCCTTGGTTATACAAGATATCAAACTCGGCCAATCTAAATGGAGGAGCAACTTTATTTTTAACAACTTTAACTCGAGTTTCACTACCTAAAATTTCATCACCTTTTTTAATTGCTCCAATTCTTCTAATATCTAGGCGAACAGACGCATAAAATTTTAAAGCATTACCACCAGTTGTTGTTTCAGGACTACCAAACATAACACCAATTTTCATTCTAATTTGGTTAATAAAGATAACCAGAGTATTTGAGCGCTTAATATTTGCTGTTAGTTTACGCAAAGCCTGTGACATTAGTCGTGCTTGAAGACCAACATGAGAATCACCCATATCACCTTCAATTTCAGCTTTTGGAGTAAGGGCCGCAACCGAATCAACAATAACAACATCTACTGCCGCAGAACGAACAAGCATGTCCGTGATTTCTAAAGCTTGCTCTCCGGTATCTGGTTGGGAGATTAGTAAATCATCAACTTTAACACCAAGTTTCTCAGCATAACTTGGATCTAATGCATGCTCAGCATCGATAAAGGCGCAAGTTCCACCAGCTTTTTGACATTCAGCCGCAACTTGTAGAGTTAGAGTTGTTTTACCTGACGACTCTGGACCATATATTTCAACAACGCGCCCTTTAGGCAATCCGCCTATACCTAAAGCTATATCTAATCCTAAAGAACCAGTAGATATCGCTTCGATATCTCGGCCAACGTTACTATCGCCCATTCTCATGACCGAACCCTTACCAAACTGTCTTTCTATTTGCGAAAGTGCAGCGCTTAATGCTTTTTGTTTATTGTCTTCCATATGTCACCTGTATTTGAGGAGGAGTGCAGAACAAAATTATCCCACAAATAAGTTGTCTACTCAAATATATGAGCTAAAATTCATGATTTATATTTACAGCTTAAATGTGCAGTAATCAGACACCCTAATATGTTTGACATATATACATGTTTGATGGAAAATCTGGCAACTTATTATGGTAAGAGATTAAAAATGGCTTATATAAAATTAGAAGATATTACAGTAACAGACTCAAGCAACAACTTTACATCATTACTTAATTTATTTATGAGTGATTTGCAATCAATTACCCATCCATCAAGAGATACAAAACATAGAGAAATGTGTTGTGATGTTTATACAACGACAAAGATTGAGTTTTTAAATATTCTAAATCTAAAATACAACGAGTTAGTAAAAGACCAGCATACTTTAATCCATGCCATGTCTTACCCTATGTGGATTGAAATACTACAAGCAGGGCTTGAAAGAACTAACGGATTATCATATTTTGAATGGTTACTAAGAAACAATGATCCATCTATCCGCTGGCATGGGTTACAAATTATTATGGCCGCTCTAACTAGATTAAACACTGAGATAAATATACCTGAAGTATTAAAATACCCTTTTTTATTTGACCAGCTAAAATCATTAATTCTATCATCCATAAGTGATGAGAATTTAAAAATAAATTTATTCATAAATTGGTTTTGTGAGGAACAAAACCTTACTGGGCCAGCTTCCAATTATTTTGCTCCTACATGGCGACCTATACCCACGCCAAGTTATGACGACCCAAATTTTCCTTGGTTTTCCCAACACTTAGGTGTAGAGGAACGATCCACCCTTCACAAACGTTTTCAATCTATTCACAAAAGCGTATTTAACTTCAAGCATACTAATGGCTCCATTGCGAAAAGGAGCCCTAGAACAACAGACTCGTCGTCACCAGACACATCGGTGGAAAGCAGAACAATGTCTATTTTTAATAATGACGATTGCCCAAATTATCAGGAGTCAACTTTTACTCAAGGCCAAAACTTCAAAAATAATTAAAAAATATTATTTTGCATGATTTGAATTGGCTCACCAAAAGGCACAATACCAAGTAATGGCTCTTGAATCTTACTGGTAAGAGTTGCTATGTTTTCATCAAGATGAGACATGTTTTCGTCTATACAGTTAGCAATCCATCCGACAAATGGTATTTGATTAATTTTCAAAGATGAAACGGTCAACAATGTATGGTTTATACACCCAAGCTTCATCCCCACTACTAAAACTACCGGAACACTTGTCAACTTAAGAACGTCAAGCCACGTCTCATTGTCATTTAATGGAACAATCAAACCACCTGCCCCTTCAATAAGAAGATAGTCTGATGGCTCAACCTCTCTACTTAAACAAAAAGATGCAATATCACTGGCGAGCAATTCAACATTATCATCTCTCGCGGCCAGGTGTGGTGATATAAATTTGCGTAATCGCCATGGACAAATATCTTTTAGACTATTTTGACTATTTGAAAAACATTGTAGGGCTTTGGCGTCTTCACTAATTAGCTCACCATTTTTCTCATAACAACCACTAGCCACAGGTTTTATAGCTGTAACTTTTCGACTCTTATTACTTAAATATTCAATTAGTTGAACTGTGACATGCGTTTTACCACAATCTGTGTCTGTACCAATGATAAAAAAATTTTTCATAAGTTCACTTCCGTTAAGACTTTTAAAAACTGCTGAGAATGAGACAAGAAAGGTATATGAGCTGCTCTATCAAACATTACATACTTAAATTCTGGATGTAGTTCTTGCATCATTTTCATTACTCTTCTTGGAATAAGTGGGTCAAGTTTGCCAAACAAATAATACACAGGCAATTTTAACTGAGCCAATTGAGGACGCAAATCCCAATTAACTAACAAATCCAACCCGGCTTGCAAGCCTTCTTCTGTTGGTGATGTCTCCATAATATTACTTGGAACGCTATCAGTTCGTAGGTGATTTTTTATAAAATCAACCCTTGTTTGGGTGGGATTATCAAGTAGCTGACTGTAAAAGGAATTAAACACTTGGTTATCGATACCCACCCAATTATCACTGTTTATGAAATATGGAGAGGATGCAACATTTACCAAATTATTTACTTTATGAGGCTCTTCAATGCTAAGTCTAGTCGCATATAAGCCCCCCATAGACCAACCTAGTATAGAAAATTTCTCTGGTAACTGCGGTAATAGTGATTTTTTAAAACCATTCCAATCAGTGTAGGAACTGCTGCCAAAACCAGGTAAATCAACTAAGTATAATTTATATTTGCATTCATTACTTATTAGATTTGAAATTAAAGGCGTCCATATTTGACTATCAAATCCCCACCCATGAAACAAAACAAGTGGTTTCCCTTCTCCAATAACTCTAACGTTAATACTCATTATGATAAAATACTCGCGAATAAATAGTCGATTTCCACAGGATCATGCTGGCAATTAAGTATAACTCTGAGCCCTGTCTCGTCCTTACTAACAGTTGGTTGTCTAATAGGCATGCATAATATCGAGTGTGAAAGAAGTTTATCAGTCATTTGAGTTGCCTTAAAAGGACAACCTAACTGCAATTGTTGGATAGGAGTATTAGATTCCCGCCATTTTAAATTAGTGCCTTTCGATTTTTTTTGAAAATACTTAACCAAATCATTAAGTTTTTTTCGTTTTTCATCCGCAAGACGAATATACTCTATGGTTTTTTGCAATCCATAAGCAAAAGCCGGGCTCATTGCTGTAGAATAAACTGCTGGTCGCATTTGCAAAAGTTCCTCAATCCAAAGACCTTGCCCTGCAACAATAGCTCCAGATGCTCCAACAGCCTTACCAAAAGGAATCACTCGCAGTGGGACGTCATCTTGACTAAGGCCGGCATTAAATACACCACCAAGCCCTTCTTCCCCATAAATTCCAAAGGCGTGAGCTTCATCTACGATTAAACTCGTATCTGCCTCAGCAGTTAGTTTTGCAATATCTTGTAGTGGAGATATTTGTCCACTCATACTAAAAATACTTTCTGTAATCAAAGCTCTGTTTTTCTTATTGCTTTCTTGATTTGATAATAATTTCTTACCAATATCATTCAAATTATTATGATGAAATCTTAAAAATTTTGCGCCACTTAGTTTAATGCCGTCATAAATTGATGCGTGAACTGACTTATCTATAATTAAGTCAACATTTGCTGATGCAAGAAGGCTTACAACGCTTAAATTTGCTGCATAGCCCGAAGAGAATAACAAACAATCATCAACACCTAACGCTTCGGCCATATATTTTTCTAAACTGCGGTGAGATGATTGATAGCCACAAACAACAATAGAACCTGTGCTTCCGACTGGATACTTGGAAAATCCATCCTGGTAAAATTCTTTTATTATTGGTTCAATTGCCAAAGATAGATAGTCATTGCTACTAAAATTATATTTATAATTCGATGGGTTAATAATTTTACGCGCTCTATGCAAACCAGCATCTTTTCGCAAATTTCTAGAAACTTCTAGTTGTTTATTAAGTCTTGTTGTCATTCCCACTCTATAGTTGCTGGTGGCTTCCCTGAAATATCATAAGTGACTCGTGAAATACCCTTTACTTCATTGATAATTCGATTAGATACGATTGCTAAAAAATCCCACGGTAATTTTGACCAATGAGCTGTCATGAAGTCAGTTGTTTCAACTGCTCGCAAAGCAATAACGTAACCATATTGCCGGCCATCTCCCATCACTCCAACACTTTTAATTGGCATAAAAACAGCAAATGCCTGACTAACAGTATGATATAAACCTGCCTTAGCTAACTCATCTAAAAAAATTGCGTCAGACTCTCTAAGCATATCTAGATATTTTTTCTTTATTTCTCCCAAAACTCTAACCCCAAGACCTGGGCCTGGAAATGGGTGTCTTGCAACTATTTCTTTCGGTAGATCCAAATCTAGACCAACTTTTCTTACCTCATCTTTAAATAACTCTCGTAGAGGTTCAATAAGTTTAAAATTCATGTTTTCAGGTAAGCCGCCAACATTATGATGAGATTTAATAACCATAGATGCGCCATCTATGCTTGCAGCAGCCGATTCAATAACATCAGAATAAATTGTACCTTGAGCCAACCAAGATATATTTTCAAGTTTAGAAGCTTCCTCTTCAAACGTCTCAATAAATAATCTACCGATTATCTTTCTCTTTGTCTCTGGACAAGTGACGTTGTGCAAGGCTTTTAAAAATTTCTTCTCAGCATTTACCCAAATTATATTAATCCCCATGTGCTTTTCAAACATTTCCTTGACTTGACTAGCTTCATTTAACCTGAGGAGACCTGTATCAACAAAAACGCAAACAAGTTGCGAGCCTATAGATTTATTCAGTAATGCTGCAACTACTGATGAATCAACACCTCCTGATAATCCTAGCAACACACGGTCTTTGCCTACTTTTTTACGGATTGATTCAATGTTATGGTTTATTATGGAACTTGTGGTCCAGTTTGTACCAGCATGACAGATATTAATTACAAAATTTTCAAGGATTTTTATGCCTTCTGGAGTGTGAGTAACCTCAGGATGAAATTGTAATCCATACCAATTTTTTGCTTTATTCTCCATTCCAGCTATTGGTGTATTAGGTGTCGAACAAATAACATCAAAACCAGGCGGGACAACGGTTACTTTATCACCGTGACTCATCCAAACGTCTATAACACCATTTTCTTTGTCTGATACTGTCGATTCGAGGACACTTAATAGATCACTAGGAGTATGAATTAAAGCTTCAGCATGACCATATTCACATAAGTCTGAAGAACTAACAAACCCTCCTAACTGAACAGCCATTGTTTGCATACCATAACAGATCCCAAGCACAGGGACTCCGCAGTTAAATACCCATTCTGGTGCTCTTGGATTAAATTCTACAGTTACAGTTGAAGGACCTCCCGATAAGATTATTCCTGATGGATGAAGTTCTTCTATATAATCAGCGCTCAAACTATATGATTTAATTTCACAGTAGACGCCAAGATCGCGCAATCTTCTTGCAATCAACTGTGTATATTGAGAGCCGAAATCAAGAATAAGTATCGGACTTTGTTTTATTGAATCTATTTTAAAATCCTCCAGTTTCATCTATCTGATAATTTGGTGCTTGCTTTGTAATACTCACATCATGAACATGAGCCTCTCTTACACCAGAGTTTGTAACTTGAACAAATTCAGATTTTTCATACAACTCAGTAATTGTTTCTGAACCTGTATATCCCATACAAGATCGAAGACCACCAAGTAGTTGATGAATAATTGTTTGAATTGCACCCTTATAAGGAACTCTACCCTCAACACCTTCAGGCACTAATTTTTCAGCACTAAGACCTCGCTCTTGAAAATACCTATCACTAGAACCCTGTGCTTGCGCCATAGCACCAATTGACCCCATGCCACGATAATTTTTATAAGTGCGGCCTTGATATAACTCTATCTCACCAGGAGACTCTTCAGTACCTGCGAGCATACTTCCAAGCATCACCGAGTTTGCCCCAGCAGCAAGAGCTTTACACAAGTCACCAGAAAATCTTATTCCACCATCCGCAATAATTGGTACTTTACCTTTAATTCCAGCTGCTACATTAGCAATAGCGGTAAGTTGTGGAACCCCTACTCCAGTTACAACTCGAGTAGTACAAATAGAGCCAGGTCCAATCCCAACTTTAACCGCATCAGCTCCTGCTGCGACTAAATCTTTTGCGGCAGCGGCTGTTGCAATATTGCCACCGATTACTTGTACTTCTGGGAAGTGTTTTTTAATCCATTTTACTTTATTTAAAACACCTTGCGAATGACCATGAGCCGTATCAACAACTATCACATCAACTCTGGCCTCAACTAAAGCGCGAACTCTATCATCTGTATCTTCTCCAATACCAACTGCCGCGCCAACACGCAGCTGTTCGTAGTCATCTTTACAAGCATATGGATTTGTTTTAGCTTTTTGAATATCTTTTACAGTTATAAGACCTCGGAGATAAAATAAGTCGTTAACGACTAATAACTTCTCAATTCTGTGTTTATGCAAAAGACGACATATTTCGTCATTACTTGCACCTTCTTTAACTGTAACTAATCTCTCTTTTGGTGTCATGACAGAAGATACTTTCTGAGATAGGTTTGTTTCAAAGCGGATGTCACGACTAGTAACTATTCCAATTAAGCTCTCACCATCAACAACAGGCATACCTGAGAAGCTATTCTTTTCCATAATATCTAATAGCTCTTTAACAGATAAATTAGGAGTAACACAAACAGGGTCAGATACAATCCCACTTTCGAATTTTTTAACTCTACGCACTTCATTTGCTTGTTCAGCAATACTCATATTTTTATGAATAATTCCTATTCCACCTTCTTGAGCCATGGAAATAGCAAGTCTTGCTTCTGTTACTGTATCCATTGCAGCAGATAATATAGGAATATTAAGCTCAATGTTTTTTGTCAAGGAAGTTTTGATTTGCGCATCTTTAGGCAAAATACTAGAGTGCGCTGGAATTAAAAGCACATCATCGAATGTTAATGCTTGCTGAAAATTTGTAAGTGGCATAACCAACCATTAAATTAAAAACAATAATCAATTATACATTAAACCTTAAGAAAAATCCATTTAAAGACAATATTGCCCACGGCTAATGGTATGGCAAGATCATCAAAGTTAGACTCTATAACCGTTAGACTGAAAAATTTGTAGGTTCAATATGAACAAGTTCATCCCCATAGAAAATGCTATTTGTAATATCCGAAATACTAACTTTCTACATTAACTCAACAAATATATTACTAATAATAAATTTAACAATCTCTAAAGGATGAACCAAGATGCTACAGTCTTAAACTATTATCCAAATCTGGGTTTTTATTAGGATCATTAGATTGAAGATAACGTTTCGCTCCACCTTCATTCATCCCAATTAAGGATGTTAAATGCTTAATACAACGCTCCATTAAGACACGTGTAACCGGGTCAACCATAGCCAATTTATTGTCTTCTTGTTTAAGGTACTTTTCTGGACTTGTTCTCCTCTTAAAAACCATCATACCTTTTGTAGGTGTTATATCAGACAATATATTCGCTCCAAAAAAATTTAATAAGAACCTATTCCTATTTTCTGTAATACCCCTTTCAATAAAAACAGGAGAAAAGGTAGTTGGTATTTCTCTACAAAGACTTTGAAAAGGTAATGACATATAGTTTTCATGAAGCTCCCTAATACCTCTTCCATAATTTTCAGAGTCATTAAGACGCAGATATTCAAATGTCATAAGAAAATGAGTAAACGAATCACATCGTTCTATACTCCCCCACCCTGAGAATTTATTTGCTAATAAAGGATCTGAAGAGCCAGGTATAGCATCATAACCATACTCCCATATATCCAAAACATTCTTTCCAGCCAGTGGGTGATCACTTGGAAAGTTAACTTCTGTAAAAAAACTCCTTACCTGCGAAACACTTTCCTCTAGAGTTGTATAATGTTCTAGACCTTCATTAACCGAAAAATCCCTAATAGCTACATAATCAATGTATTGATTCCACACATTATTCCAAAAGGCTTTGTGAGAATCTTCTGGCTGATAATGAATAACTTCGTGCAAAACAGAAGATAACGTCATTACAGACTTACCACCTGATTCTCGTAAACCAGCCACTAATATCATGGCCTCTTCAAGTGATGTGGTGAATATGATATCTTTACCAGATGATTGTCGCTTTGCTTCTTCAACCATTTCTGAAGAGATATCTACACCTATATAAGTTCTTTTCCTGTCAGAAAAACCAGCGTGTACATCTCTTTCATACTTTTCACGAAGCAAATCTCCTGTTGCACAACCAATGTCTAGAAAAATAACCACTTCATTACTATCAATAAAATCAAAAATTTGAGATTTTTTACATAAATGACGCTTCATTCCTTCAGCATAATGATAAATATCATGCTGTTCACCAAGGCTTTCCGACGCACTAGGCGTATTAACTGTTATTGAATCAATTTTATCTGAAAACATAATGTAATTAGTGTATTAAAAACTCAATTATACAAGGATTGAAGATCAAAATATAGCTCTGTTGATAGTTTGTTTAACACAACCAGGAGTGCTCATAATAATAATTAACATAACCTAGTGACTAACATTAAAAGACAATAGCAATATGATGTAGACTTATATATGCATTGTTTGTTAAGCTAAATTATACACAACATATCTGCGAGTTTAAATGAGCACAAAAAAGACAGGAACATCCCTAGCTAATATAATAGTTATCACCTCTGGAAAAGGAGGTGTAGGTAAGACCACATCTTCGGCAGCTATATCTATGGGGCTTGCCATGCGCGGTCACAAAACTGTTGTTATTGACTTTGATATTGGGCTTAGAAATCTTGATATTATTATGGGTTGCGAACGCCGTGTGGTTTATGATTTCATTAATGTTATCAATGGTGAGGCAACTCTTAGGCAGGCTCTTGTTAAAGATAAGCGCATACCCGATCTTTATATACTTCCAGCCTCACAAACAAGAGATAAAGATGCACTTACTCTAGAGGGTGTTGAAAAAATATTTACTGAGCTCTCTAAAGAATTTGAATATATTATTTGCGACTCACCGGCTGGAATTGAAGCTGGTGCTTTAATGGCTATGCATTTTGCAGATCATGCAATTATCGTCACAAACCCAGAAATTTCATCGGTTAGAGATTCAGATAGAATCCTTGGCATATTGGCCAGTAAAACTAAAAGAGCAATAGAAGGAAAAGAGCCAATCAAAGAGCACTTGCTAATTTCCAGATATAATCCAGAACGAGTTACTCAAGGAGAAATGCTTTCTGTGCAGGATATAAATGATATTTTAGCAATCAATTTAATTGGTATAATCCCTGAGTCTACAGCGGTTTTGAAAGCCTCAAACACCGGAACTCCTGTAGTTTTAGATGAAGCAAGCGACGCAGGCGCAGCATATCAAGACGCTATCGCTAGATTTTTAGGTGAAGATAGACCTATGAGATTCACCCAACCAGACCGCAGAGGACTCTTGAAGCGGATATTCGGTAAGCAAAAGGAGGGAGCCACAGCGTGAGCATCTTAAATTTCCTAAGAAGAAGGAATACGACAACAGCATCTGTTGCTAAAGAAAGACTTCAGATAATTATTTCTCATGAGCGATCAGAGAGAAACACACCAAATTGTCTTCCAAAAATTCAAGACTTTCCAAAAATGCAAGAAGAAATACTTAATGTCATAACAAAATATGTAACGGTTGATAGAGATAAAGTGAGTGTTAACCTCGAAAGAGTTGGTGATAGCGCTGTTTTAGAATTAAATTTTGCTATGCCAGAGAATGCAGAGGCTGCTGTAGAATAATATAATTCAAAGTGATATTACTTCAAAAGGATGCGTAGTTTGGAGAAAAGAAATGAAGACGATGTGGGTGATAACAATACAGATTTAGCTGAGGATATCACTAAACATGTATATAAAAATGGTCTTAAGAAATGCGTTACTTTTCCTGATTTAATTAAAGATGACGAAGAACATGACTATGATATTTTTTATCTTGATGACTTCTTCTTCTCTCCAATATCTAGGGTCACAACCCCTGTAAATCGACATAGCCCTACTAAATTAGATAACAGAATCCCTGTAACAACAAGCTCTCCTAGAGCAAGATCTCCAGTAAAATCCTATCAACACCAGAGAAGAAGGGCGACAGTTTATAGCAGTAATTCTCCAGACTTCTTTTTTGGAAATTTAAGTCCATATAAACATCTAGAAGATAGTAGCAAACAATTATCTAAAATTAAGTTATACCGGAAACGCAGGAAAAAGAGTTTTTTATCTATATTAAAAACTATTGCCAAAAACGGCCTAACCAAATTTGCCATTTTTGGAATTTTCATGTTGCTTGCTGGAATAGTAACAATAGCTGTTTGCGCATCGTGTCCACATGCAGTAGCGATAGCCTTTGCGCCAGCTGTCAGTGTAACAGGGGCTCATGTTATAAGCAGTATTGTAGCAGGAATTGGATTTTTTATTACAGCAAAGGAAATATATAAAAACAATAAAAGCATCAGTCACTCTGATACAAAAAACATTTGTGATTCAGAAATGAATATCTCATAAGAATATCCCCGCCAAACCAAACTCTGATTATACAAAATGCAAATATCACACTTAGATTCACACGGATACTTGCAAAAATAATAAACATTTCTTCTTGTTGAGAATACACCCGATTTTAATATCTATGTTGATTAAATACTCAATATTGTGTACAATATAGCCTTTATGCCTAAATTTAACAACAAATGGAGCTGTGTATGTCAAAAATAATTACTAGTGTATTAATGATTTGTTTAGCATACTTCCCTGCAACATCTTACGCCGAAACAATGAATCTAACTCTAGCTAGCCACCAATCAAAAACAATTGCCAATAATTTTTTATGGACAATCAATGCAAACTGTACCATTCACTCAACTGAAGATGATAAAACTATTTTAGTTAGTTCAGTAAAAAGTGGTAGCAAAATTAATGGTAATACCCTAATCTCAGGACATAAAACATCTGTAAAAGTTAATGATAACGATGTTATTGTAGTCAGCGCAGAACCAGGAGCCAAGGTATCGATTATTAATACTAGCTCTAAACCAATTAAAGCATGTTGTTCGACATAAATAGGGGATACTATGCTAGAGAAAATAACTGGGTCTGATATCAATACGATAACTGTCGGCCCAATTTATAAAGTTAGATGTCTAAGGTATATTGATATGGACACTGATTCAGAAATTAAAAAGCTTAATATAAGTATCTATGAAAGTGGAAACTTCTATTTATTTCTAGAATTAAATCTAGAGTCATATAATACCATTAATCAATACATTGGATCAGCAAGTATAGCGAGTATTGACACAACTGCAGAAGCATCGCATACGATTCACTTAAGATTTGATGAGAGCAAACATGGTGAGTTTTATGATTTATTAGGAAAAATACACCGCGCATGCCCAAATTTCATACCAGTTCGAGACTCATTTATTACAGAAATTACACCTTATATACAACCAGCTTCTACAAGCACAGAATCAACATCATATATACTAGGGTCTATTGACAATTGGTGACACGGCCAAAAACCAGGCTAATTTAGCACAAATTTTAACTTGAGTGAGGCGAATAGCCAGCTCTATTTAACGAACTCAAGCTGAAATTTGGGCAAATTAGCCTGGTTTTTGACTCTCGCCCCAATTGTCAACAGACCCTAGATAAAATGACCAAATAATAAATCAAGTCTGTTTAAAGATTGATTTGCTACGAAATAAATTAGCCAAGTCTTGTTTGTTTTTTGTTATTTCTGTAGTTAAGTCAAAGATTGGTCTCTTTTTCTGATAATATACACCTAATGGTACCGGAAATTCAGGTGGAACTAAATTTCCCAAGCGAATTGCTGACATTAAATCACTTGCATCATGCCGATACATGCAGGCATCTGATGCGGGCATTACCTCTAACTTATCTGAATTTAAAGCTAGCCCCTTGCATTTATCACTGCCAAATAACATCGGCTCACCATCTTGAAGCACAACAGTATTTTCAGCTCGATTAGATTTTATGGAAAACCCATCAAAAGCACCCTCATGAAAGATATGACAATCTTGATATATTTCAACTAAAGAACACCCCTGATGCTCATACGCTTGCTTTAGAACTGTCTTTAGATGGTTAGGATCTTTATCAACGGCTCTAGCCACAAAACTTGCTCCCGCCGCTAATGCTAAACCAACTGGATTAACAGGTAATCCTTGAACCCCATGAGGTGATGTCTTAGTTATGTGATCTTGTGTTGAGGTCGGGGAAAACTGACCTTTAGTTAGACCATAAACTTGATTGTTAATTAATAAAATATTCACATTCAAATTTCTTCGTAGACAGTGTATAAAGTGATTACCACCAATACTTAACGCATCACCATCTCCAGTTATTACCCAAACAGTTAAATCGTCTCGCATGGACTTTAAACCTGTGGCCACAGCCAGAGCTCGACCATGAATGGTATGAAATCCAAAAGTATTCATGTAATAAGGTAGACGACCTGCGCAACCAATGCCAGATATAAATACGTGCTTTTCAGGAGCTACGTTTAATTCTGGTAGCAGTTTTTGAATAGCCGCAAGAATAGCGTAGTCACCACAGCCTGGACACCAGCGAACTTCATTATTATTAACAAAATCAGCACGTTTATAAGTTTTATCATTCATTGGTTGCACCTTCTAAACTCTTTTTAATTTGACTAACTAAAAATCCCACTGAAAAAGGTTGCCCATTACACTGGCTAATTAGTTTTGCATCAACTAAATAAGTAGCTCTTAACTCATGAAATAAATGACCAGAATTTAATTCTGCTACAAACACATGCTGATAGGAACGCAATAGATCACCTAGATCACTCGGCAGAGGATACATGTGTCGTAAATTCATACAAGCAATTGCCATGCCTTCTTCAGCCAACTCAAGCATTGCAGCCTTTGTACTTCCATAGGTGCTACCCCAACCAATTAGCAATACCGATGATTTATCATCCCCTTCTATAATTAACTTTGGATATTCTTTTGCGATACCAGCTACTTTCTGAGACCTTAATTCAACCATCTGCTGATGATTGCGAGCATCATAACTAACAGCGCCAAATTCTCCCTGCTTTTCAAGTCCACCTAACTGATGAACGAATCCTAAACTACCAGGGATATTCCAGCTTCTACTTAAATTTTCATCCCTTTGAAATGGCTTAGGATTGGTATTTTGTGAAATGAGAGGAAATTTTATGGTTTCAATATCAGGTATCATCCATGGTTCAGCAGCAACTGCCAAATAGGCGTCTATTAAAACTATAACTGGAGTCATGTATTTAGTTGCAATAGAAAAAGCCTCTATAATCGTATAAAAGCAATCAGCTGGGGTTTTTGCTGCTAAAACTGGAAGTGGAGCCTCCCCATGCCGACCATACAAGGCATGATGTAAATCACTCTGGCCTGTTTTGGTTGGAAGACCGGTGGATGCCCCTGCCCGTGAGACATTTAATATAACTAATGGTAGTTCTGATACAATGGCTAATCCAATACTTTCGCTTTTCAAATCAAGACCTGGACCAGAAGTACAAGTTAAAGCAAGGCTGCCACCAAAAGCAGCACCTAAACACGCGCAACTTGCGGCAATCTCATCTTCTGCCTGAAAAAGCTCGACACCATACTCAGAAAAATTAGAGCACCCCTCTAGAATGGCTGATGCAGGAGTAATTGGATATCCAGCAACAAGTGCTTTGGTATTAGTGCCCACAGCAAGAGCAGCCATAGCCAATGCTACTGCTTCAACGCCTGTAATTTGACGATATTCACCAGCAGTCCTATCTACTTGCCCAAGCATATAAGGTCTTCGAATCAACTCTAATGTCATAGAGTAGTTATAACCTGCCTGCAGTGATAGTTTGTTGGCTTTAGCTATAGCAGGATTTTTAACGAATTTGTTTTCAATAAAATTTAAGCAATTATCAATTGATAAATCAAATAACCATAAGACCATACCTAATACGTAAAAATTTTTAGATTTTTTTGCCTCAGAGTGAGAAATATCAACCCCATCGACAGCCTGCAAAGTGTTTTTAACGAGAGACAAGCTAATTACCTGGTATATGGAATACGCACTATCTAAAAAATCTGGCGTTAGACCGGCCTTTTCCCAATCTTTGGCTTCCATGCTATCTTCATTAACAATAAGTAAACCATTATGATTTAGAAATTGTAGAGAGTTTTTCAAAGCAGCAGGATTAAGAGCCACTAAAACATCCAATGACTCTCCTGCTGTGAAAATAGCATGCTCAGACATTGCCAATTGAAATCCAGATACCCCAGCAACACTTCCCGCTGGAGCCCTAATTTCAGCTGGAAAATCTGGAAGAGTTCGAACGTCTTTCCCAGACAAAGCTGCTGTTATTGTTAGTTGCTCTCCAACTAATTGAACTCCATCGCCTGAATCACCTGTTAGACGAATTACTATTGGATCTATTGTAGGTATCATCCCGTGCTTCCCGCATCAATTGAATCATACGCATAACTGCTTCTTTAAAGCCACAAAAAAGAGCTTTTGCCACTATGGCATGACCAATATTTAATTCATAGAATACATCAATTGCGGCAATTGGTTGAACATTATGATAATGCAAACCATGTCCACCATTCACCACTAACCCTAGAGTATCAGCATATTCAGCTGCTTGTCTAATTCTATGTAATTCCTCTAGCTGGTTTTCTTTATTAGTAGCATTTGCGTAACTACCTGTATGAATTTCAATTGTAGTTGCACCAGACTCGCGAGATTTGTCAATTTGCTTAAAATCCGGATCAATAAATAAAGAAACGTCGCTTGAATTCTTCTGCATTCTCTCTACGGCATTAGCAATAGCTCTGTAGTTAGAAATAACATCAAGTCCACCCTCAGTCGTTAACTCTTCTCGTTTTTCAGGTACAAAACAAACATGTTCTGGGCATATTTCATCAGCAAAATCGAGCATTTCACTGGTAACTGCCATTTCAAGATTCATTCTAGTTTGTAATACTTGCTTGATTAAGCGAACATCACGCTCATTGATATGCCTTCGGTCTTCACGCATGTGTAGTGTAATACCATCTGCACCGGCATCTTCGGCATCTATTACTGCTTGAACTGGATCTGGATATGCGCATCCTCGTGCTTCTCTTAACGTGGCAATGTGGTCAACATTCACCCCTAACAAAACTTTCTTAGACATTAATGGTTCGCCTCAACTGATAAATTTAGCAGTCTAATACAAAACCATAATTAAATGTAACTATATTCTGAGAAAAAGTAGTTGGACTCTACAACGAGTGTATCTATTTTTTATCAGAATACAGTTACGAACCTTATGTTAACTCTATTAACTAAGCACTTAACCTGGCTTAGGCTTGTTATCAATATCTTCATCATCGGACACTTTCTCACCCTTGCTCTTAAACCAATTCGCCCAACTTGATGATTGTTTAAATGATTGCTTAGATTCTTGTTTAGGCTTTGATTCAGGATAACCCCGGGTTCTCTCTTCTTTTGTTGCAAAAGAATCTTTATCCCCTAGTATTTCATGCTCGCCATCTTGACCACCTAGCAATGAATCTTCTTCACTTGAAACTGACATTTCATCATCAGTGACATCAAACTCTGGTTCATCTTCGTAATCTCCCGTTCTAGTCCGGGTATATGTGTCCTTACTCATGAAGATCCTCCTTAATAATTAAATATTAAACTACATTTAATTAAACTAAGTATAGAACACTATGTTGATTTTTTACATATAAAGGATGAAATTAAATCTTAATTATCACCTAGACCTTATAAACAAAGCCTCCATACTGTTCCAGAAGAAGTATCTTCGAGCTCAATTCCATCATCAAGAAGATTTTTTCTTATTTCATCTGCTAGTTGCCAGTTTTTATCTTGACGAGCTCTTTCTCTATCTTTAATTAACTGAGATATTGTCTCTGGTTCTATAGGTAAGTTTTTTAGCCAGGTCTGTAGAAATATTTCTGGATTCTCTCCTAGAATTCCTAAAACTTTCGATAGACTTTTTAATGTGTTAGCAAGCTTTACTGATTTGGTTTTATTTACTTCATGACTTAATTGAAAAAGAACAGACAAAGCAATAGGCGTATTAATATCATCTTCCATTGCATCATTAAATTTAGACTCCCAAATTTCATCGACTTCTTCTGTATTAATATCAATATCTTTAATGGCCTGATAAAGCCTAACTAACGCCCTACCTGCATTTATTATATTATCTTTTGAATAATTAAGAGGACTGCGATAATGACTGCTTAATAAGAAATATCTTATTACCTCAGGATTATAATCCTTTAAAATATCTTTAATGGTATAAAAATTGCCCGTAGATTTAGACATTTTCTCGTTATTAATTTGCAGCATTCCTGAGTGCAGCCAGTAGTTAGCAAAAGTCTTACAGCTTGCCCCTTCACTCTGGGCAATTTCATTTTCATGATGTGGAAACTGTAAATCAAGACCACCACCATGAATATCAAACTGCTCACCAAGTTCGCAGCTAGCCATTGCCGAGCATTCTATATGCCAACCAGGACGACCATTACCCCATGGTGAAGTCCAGAACGGCTCATTCTCTTTAGCTTTCTTCCAGAGCACAAAATCAAGAGGTGAGCGCTTTTCTTCAACTATGTCGATTCTTGCTCCAGCGACTAATCCGTCTAAATCCTTTTGAGACAACTTTCCGTATTCTTTAAATTTAGCCACCTCATAGTACACATCACCATTATCGCTAACATATGCGTGCTCAGACTTAATCAAACGTTCAATCAAGGATATAATGTTATCCATATGTTCAGTTGCTTTTGGCTCTGAATCAGGCGGTAGAATCAAAAGCTCTCGCTCATCAGCGTGCATTTCATCAATGTATTTATCGGTTAATTCATCAATAGAAATATTTAGCTCATTTGCTCGATTAATTATTTTATCATCAATATCAGTGATATTTCGTACATATTTAAGAGAATAACCAGAACTTCGTAAAAACCTAGCTATAACATCGAAACAAACCATAGAACGAGCATGGCCTAAATGGCAAAAATCATATACAGTCATACCACAAACATACATACTGATTTTACCATCTTGCATTGGTACAAAAGTTTCTTTAGTTCTACTTAAAGAGTTATATAAAGTTAACATATCTATTTCGCCTCAAGTTTTGCCCAAGTACTTCTCAAATCAACGACTCTATGTAGAGAAGAAACCTTATTTTTAATAATATTAGTTACCTTGTAGTATCCAAGCCTTTCAAACTGAATAACTGAATCTATTGATTCATTGGCTATAGATGGCTCGCAAAACGCCTGTTTATTAGACTTTGACTCTTCATTTAAAAACTGCTTAAAATCTTCTTCTCTCCCTGGATTTTCGTCAACAAAAAGCCTATCAAATTGCGCCACATCAACTACATGAGCATCTTTTGTCGAAACCCAATGAATAACACCTTTAACTTTTCTATCAACAGGATTTTTGCCAAGAGTATCAGAATCATATGTACAGCGAAGCTCACAAACCTCCCCTGCTTCATCATGAATAATCTCATGACACTTAATGACATATGCATGTCTTAAACGAACCTCTCGTCCAAGTGCTAGCCTAAAAAACTTCTTCGGAGGGTCTTCCATAAAATCAGATCTTTCAATATATATTTCACGCGAAAACGGTAAAATTCTAGTTTCTGAACTTTCTCCTTGCGGAAAAAATGGCGCAGACAATTCCTCTGTTTTTTCTTCAGGGTAATTCTCAATAACTATTTTCAAAGGATTAAGAACAGCTAAAACACGCTTAGATTTTTTATTTAGCTCAGCACGAACACAGTCTTCTAGAATTGAGATATCAATAACTGAATCACTACGCGATATCCCTACTATTTCGCAAAAACTACGAATTGCTTCAGGAGGGTACCCTCTATTTCTCATACCAAGTAATGTTGGCAACCTTGGATCATCCCAACCATCTACAATACTGTCTTCAACTAACTCCCTAAGTTTACGTTTGCTAGTCACAGTGTGTGACAGATTAAGTCGTGCAAACTCAGTTTGAATAGGCTTTGCAGGGACTGGCAGGTTATTTATAAGCCACTCATAAAGTGGACGATGATCCTGAAACTCCAGAGTGCATAATGAATGAGTAATATATTCAAGAGCATCTGATAATGGATGTGCATAATCATACATTGGATATACGCACCAATCATTGCCAGTTCTTTGGTGAAAAGCGTGACGAATACGATATAAAACTGGGTCACGCATGTTAATATTACCAGAGCTCATATCTATTTTAGCTCTCAGTACATGCTCACCATTTGCAAATTGACCCTCTTTCATTTTGGTAAATAAATCTAGATTTTCAGCAACAGATCTATTTCTATAAGGGCTATCTGTACCTGGCTCTTGCAAGGTGCCGCGATGACTACGAATTTCATCTTGGGTTAGACTATCAACATATGCAAGACCTTGGTTAATTAAGTTAACAGCAAAGTTGTATAAATTCTCATAATAATCAGATGAATGAGTTACTTCACACCATTTAAACCCTAACCACTTAATGTCTTCAATTATAGCATGTACATATTCATCCTCTTCTTTTAAAGGATTAGTGTCATCAAAACGCAAAAAACAACGCCCAGGATATGAGTTAATCAATCCAAAATTTAGACAAATTGATTTAGC
Organism: Legionellaceae bacterium; assembly: GCA_029213075.1. Lineage (GTDB taxonomy): Bacteria > Pseudomonadota > Gammaproteobacteria > Legionellales > Legionellaceae > 2-12-FULL-35-11. The sequence continues at coordinate 104,322 of JARGPO010000066.1, forward strand.
ATGCCCAATATGTAAATAGCCATTTGGCTCTGGTGGAAATCTCGTGACAATTTCTTTATATTTATTACTATTCAGATCTTTTTCTATAATCTGTTCAATAAAATTTAACGGCTTACGTTCATCGCTCATTTAATAATTTCTCTAATTTAAATAAATAAAGGTTCTGAAATGCTTGTTATAACATTAAATTCTTCTGGATATGTTACACCCATTAAATATAGTCCATACGGAGGTGCTGTTTCGGCACCAAGTTTTCGGTCTTTAGATAATAAAACATCCTTCGCCCACCCTTCCGGTTTTCTTTTTGAACCAATAGACATTAATACTCCTGCGACATTTCTCACCATATGATGAAGGAATGCATTAGCTTTTATATCTATTATAACTAAATCACCATCCCTTTTAACGCTAATTTCAAGCACATTCCGAGTTGGATTTTTAGCTTTGCATTCTACAGATCTGTAAGAAGTAAAATCGTGCTCACCTACCAAATCTTGGGCTGCTTTATGCATGCAACGATGATCAAGCTGACGATACTGCCAGGTAACATTAGATCGCAACAAAGATGGTCTTATTGGTGAATTATAAATGATGTAACGATATTTTCTAGCTGTTGCTGAAAATCTAGCATGAAAATTTTCAGATATTTCACTACCCCATTTAACGCAAACATCTTTAGGTAAAGAAGAATTAACGCCATATATCCATGCTCGAATTCCCCGGTCTTTATCAGTGTCAAAATGAACCACCTGATTGGTAGCATGAACGCCAGTATCAGTTCTACCAGCACAAATCACTTTTATTTCCTGATCAGCAACAGAACTAATAGCCTTTTCTAAAGTACTTTGGACTGTACGAAGCCCATTTTGTTCCTGCCAACCATGATATTGACTGCCATCATATTCGATTATTAGGGCAATACGCATTCATAGTTCCCATTAAAATACAAAATTATTTGCATTTTAACATAAGTTTCTCTATATCGCCCTTTCTTATTTAAGTTATAATATAGGCTATTTATATAAGTGAGTAGTGAAATCTGATGGTTGCTTCAATAATTGATGGTAAGCACGTAGCCTTACAAATTAAAAATAAACTTCGTGCTGAACTTGAAGAGTTTATCCATCAAGGTTTTAAACCTCCAGGATTAGCAGTCATTTTACTAGGAGATGACTCTTCATCTGCAATATATGTAAATGGCAAACGCAAAGCCTGTTCTCACGTAGGATTTGAGTCGTTTTCATATAACCTACCAACAAGCACAACCGAAGATGAGTTATTAACTCTAATCGATACATTAAATCACAATGAAGATGTGGATGGAATTTTAGTGCAGTTGCCGCTACCAAAACATATTGATGCTATTAACATAATCGAGCACATCAGCCCCAAAAAAGATGTTGATGGCTTTCATCCCTTTAACTTTGGAAGATTAGCCCAAGGAAATCCTTTACTTAGACCATGCACACCATATGGCGTTATTCAACTTCTTCAATACTATGATATACCAATTAAAGGTAGAGATGTTGTAATTATCGGCGCATCAAATATTGTCGGACGACCAATGGCTCTTGAATTTCTAGCATTAAAAGCTACGGTAACTGTTTGTCATAGCAAAACCAATGACTTAGAAAAACACGTTAGAATGGCTGATATCCTTGTAAGCGCAACAGGGGTTCTAAACATAACCAACCCTCAGTGGTTAAATGAAAATCAAGTAATAATTGATATTGGAATGCACCGGGTAAATGGCAAAGTCTGCGGAGATATAAATTTCGATGAGGTTAAAAATAAAGTCGCCTGGATAACTCCTGTTCCTTTTGGTGTCGGACCAATGACAATTGCGACTTTACTGCAAAATACAATGCTATCTTGGAAAAAGAAAAATAACATTTTCGATTCTGACGTGTCATCAATTTAAAATCTAACCTAACTCCCCAAATCCTCATCCTTCAGCGCAAAACAACTAAGAATGAGGTACTTATATTAAATAAAATTGTAGGGTCTGTTGACAATTGGTGCCACGGCCAAAAACCATGCTAATTTGCCCAAATTTCAGCTTGAGTTCGTTAAATAGAGCTGGCTATTCGCCTCACTCAAGTTAAAATTTGTGCTAAATTATCCTGATTTTTGACTCGCGCACCCAATTGTCAACAGACCCTAGTGAAGAGGATTTTAGGGAT
>JARGPO010000081.1 GCA_029213075.1 Legionellaceae bacterium
GCTGATTAGCATTTCTAAGTTGCGACAAAAAATAAGGCCAGGAAGACATGTTCCAAGGAAATCACTAAAACCAATTAGTAAGTGGAGAAATGGGAATGGAGGTTCTACTGCTAATGCTTAACCGAATGCCATTGGTTGACAATTGGTGCCACGGCCAAAAACCATGCTAATTTGCCCAAATTTCAGCTTGAGTTCGTTAAATAGAGCTGTCTATTCGCCTCACTCAAGTTAAAATTTGTGCTAAATCATCCTTATTTTTGACTCGCGCACCTAATTGTCAACAGACCCTAGTATTTTAACGCCAATTTTTAATAGGTGCTGTTTGATTGCAGACATATTGTCTTTATCAAGAGGTCTGGTCGCTTCTTCTAGTAGATTACAAGAAAACCCAGCATCAACGGCATCTAAGATAGAATAATATACGCAAATATCAGCACATAATCCGCAAAAAAATATTTCTTTGATATTTCGCTCTTTTAAATAACTTTTTAGTCCGGTGCTTTGCATGTGGTTGTTATCATAAAAGGAGCTATAGCTGTCAAGCTTTGGGTTCATCCCTTTCCTAAAAATAGCAGCAATCAGATTTGTATTTAATTTTGAATGTAGCATAGCTCCTTTTGTTCCTTGGACACAATGGTTAGGCCAAACTGTTTGTTCGAATCCATTAATTATTTTTTTATCAAAAGGGTTGGTATTAATATGGTTGCTCGCAAAACTTTCGTGGTTAATTGGATGCCAATCTTGAGTGGCGACGATTAATTCGAATTCATATTGTAGTTTGTTAATAGGCTCTATTATTTTATCACCATAAGGTACAGGTAATGTTCCACCTGGCATAAAGTCATTTTGAGCATCGATAATTAATAATGCTTTCATAGTTTATTTTTGAGATTTTATTTTAATATATTATAGGGTCTTTTGACAATTGGTGCCACGGCCAAAAACCATGCTAATTTGCCCAAATTTCAGCTTGAGTTCGTTAAATAGGGCTGGCTATTCGCCTCACTCAAGTTGAAATTTGTGCTAAATTATCCTGATTTTTGACTCGCGCCCCCAATTGTCAACAGACCCTAGCTTTTTTTAGGTGTTTTACTTATATTTTACAAATTAATCAATCGTTCATAAGTGCAACATGAGATGCTTATTATTGACAATATTTGTTATTTGAATACAATGGTCAGCTTATTACTTTGGAGATAGTCGTGGATTTTATAAAAGATTTTACTAAAAGTGTTGGTGTTATTGCTTTAACAGGAATGGGTTATGCAATAGCAAATCCAAGTGAAACAGCTTGTGCTGATGATGATTGCGATAGAGATATTTCTTTTTATAATGATATATTATATCCAGGGTTAGCTACAGCGGGAGTTTTTTTGTTGATAGTTAGTTGTGCTGTTAACCGCCAAAGGATATGCCCAGATAGAAGCAGTGATTATCAACCTCTTGAAGAAAGAGATGGTTCATCTGTCGAAGTCCCAAGCTATAATCGTGTTTAATAGAATTTCATTTAACTAAAAACAAACACTTCTTAATATAGTATGATTAGTAAAAATAAATGGGTAGGGCTAAAATGTTGGATGGTGAAATTACAAGTTAATGAGAGTGATCTTATTGAAAGTTTCATTATTGGCAGTGGCAAGGGCGGTCAGAAGCTGCATAAGACCGCCTCAACTGTTTATTTAAAACATGTTCCATCGCTCTTGGAAGTAAAATGCAGTGACTCTAGAAGTCGTGAAGATAACCGTTATTTTGCAAGAAAGCGACTTTGTGAAAAATTACAAGCAATATTAAGCGATGAAAAAACAAAATCTCAGCAAAAAATAGCAAAGATAAAACGTCAAAAAAAGAGACGCTCGAGACGTTCCAAGCAAAAAATGCTAGATGATAAATCTAAGCAAGGACAGACTAAGTTATTGAGAAAAAAGCTTAAATATACCGAGTAGTGTATTTTTATAGATGATTAGAAGCTAATCTATTTTAACCTTAAATTATTTTAAACGAGTTATTGAATAAGATCTTAATATTCCATATTCTCTAGACGTTATATTTTTATATTAGGGTCTGTTGACAATTGGCGCCGCGGTCAAAAACCATGCTAATTTGCCAAAATTTCAGCTTGAGTTCGTTAAATAGAGCTGGCTATTCGCCTCACTCAAGTTAAAATTTGTGCTAAATTAGCCTGATTTTTGACTCGCGCACCCAATTGTCAACATCCCCTAGTTTTAAACTTTGTTATTTGGAGGATATTTGGATGAATGTTAAACGATTTATAAGTGCGGTTATATCTTTATTTGCTTTTATTTTTTTATACGAGTGGTTTGTTCATGGTGTACTATTGAGTAATATTTACCAATTAACTCCCTCGGTTTGGAGAAGCTATGATGAACTACAAGCTTACTTACCGTATAACACAATGCTAATGGGCATTATTTCTTTATGGGTAGTCTTTATTTTTACACGTTTTTACCCTGAAGGTGGATGCAAAAATGGAGTTCATTTTGGTGTTTACTTAGGAATTTTTTCGGCTATTCAAGCAATAGGAGCTTATTTTTATTTGCCAATCCCTATGGAACTTCCATGCTATTGGTTTATTGCCTATCTTATAGAAAACTTGTTAGGTGGTATTTTGATAGGATTTATTTATCGCCGTTAACACGTTGTAAATAATTAATTGTCATCAGATGCTCATTATTCTAATCATCTGATGTTTTTATTTATTACGTTCAGTAAATAAACGGTGTCTGCGCCCAGATATTTAACGAACATCATTATATGGGCGCGTAATTATTTCCAGAAAATGGCCGTCTGGAGTGTTGAAATAAAAACCACGCCCACCATCAAAATGATTTATTTTATTTGTATTTTCTTGTTGATGATCAGCCCAGTAAACAATCTTTTTTCCCTGAACTCGTGATAATATTTCATCAAATTCATCGTCGCTTACTAGAAAAGCATAGTGACTGGATAAAATTTTACCATCAATTGTTGCGAAAGCTAAACTTACATCATTTTGTGTCTTAACCACCATGAAGGGACCAAAGTTAAACGGTTTAGGTAAACCAAGTATTTCAGCTAAAAAATTGGCCGACAACTCATTATTACTAGCATGAATAATAGTATGATTAAATTGTATCAATGGAAATATCTCCATATTGTATGTTTACAACTCTATGTTCAAAGCATAAAACAAACCCTATAAAAAATCAAAGAATCTACCAATGAGCAGGGCAAGAGCATCAAAGTCTAAATTCATGGCCATTTGATCAATATTAAATAAAGTGGATTGGATAGTAGGGGTATCCTCTAACAAGAATTTTAGTGAATTGTTACCACCAGCTGAAAACACAATATTCCCCTACCTCCG
>JARGPO010000002.1 GCA_029213075.1 Legionellaceae bacterium
CCTGATGCTAAATTATTAGCATTCCTCGATGCTCTATAAATTATGCGGAGCAAGATGAGCCTTTCAACGCTTTGTTGTTGGGCTCTAATGCGCCAATGAGAATGGTATCTCCGCATAATATTTAACTTGGCATAATTTCTGCCTATAACAAAAGGCTTAATAGAACGCTCGCTTCTATTATTATCAATTTCTAAGCGACCATCTTTTGTATAGTTAATTAATGACTCCCAATGATTTATTGAGTAGGCAATAGCCTTACCAAGACTGCTTTTAGGTGGGGTTTTATAACTATTACTATAAAGCCATTCTTTCAGATTTTCTAATAAAGGCAAAGATTCTTTTTGCCGCCTGTCATAAATTTCATCTGCAGAGGCATTCGTATCTTTCAATTCTCTTTCAATAACATAGAGTTTAGCGATTTTTTCAATGGTTTTATTTGCAACTCCTTTTTTACCTTTATACTTTAACTATATCCATAAAATATCTTCTAGCATGAGCCATGCAAGCAACATGAGTAACATTTAATGTTTTACCCAATTTTACATAAGCACCATAACAATCAGCATGTAAAAACCCCTTAAATCCAGTAAAGAAATCATGGGCTATGTGCTCTGAGCGACCAGGATGATACTCATAAACAAAAGATTTTTTCTGTGGCGGACCACCACTAAATAACCACATAAATGATTGATTGGTTAAACTTTGTTTTTCTTTTTTTAATACCTTAAGCCTGGTTTCATCAGCATAGGCAATATCATAGTCGATTATTTTATATTTTAATAATTGAACTAATGGCTCTAATAAATTGCCAACTTTTATCATACAATTACTAAAACTTGACCTAATAATCGGAACTCCTGCTTTAGCAAGTGTTATAGGCAAATAATAAGAATAAAGCAGATCTTTTACCGCAGGTTCAATTTATAACTCTAAACCTGTAGAGCAATTATTGTGGCTATTTGTATTATGTGAATGAAATTAATGTTATTAATATATGACTTTAGCGATAAGGAGAGAAAATTTTTGCTCTCTATAAAAGCAGGTGATCCTTAGTGGTCATTGATGTCGCTACCTGGTATTGATCAATGACCTGATATCCAATGGAAATTACAAAATATTAATAAAATGGACAAACAAAAAAAGCACGAATTGTTGGATAAACTAAAATTTGCTCTGCAAATATAACCTAATCACATATATTTCACTGGAGGTAAGCTCAAACTGGGGAATCAACTATGTCCAAATAATCTTAGGGTATTTTAAAATTAAGCGCTTATTAGCAATACATTAAATAACCAGAATATTGACTGTGACGAAAACGTGACTTAACTGTGACAGTGCTCCGTCGTTCCAGGCCGTTTTAGGTAGTATTTCACGATTTTGATGCATCGTAAGGTATTGATTTTAAAATATGAGTACTTGGCTTCGAACCAAGGTGTCGGGGGTTCTAGTCCCTAAGAGCGCACCAAATCGGATCGGTAAATACCTGGGTATTTCCCATTTAAGGGAGCACTCATTTAGCAACACAACACTGATCGTTTAGATTAACTGTGACAGGAATGTTATCATAGGAACAATTTGTATTTTATTTAAAGTGAACAAATCCCTGTCGATATATTCCATATCAAAAGCAAGTTGGAAAGCATGGGGGGCATTTAATTGCTCTTGAAAAAATCTTAGGTTATCACTGAGAGATTGTTTAGAACTGAATTTTACTTCGGCTAAAAACCAAGGTTTATTTTCTTTGGTTACTAAGAAATCAACTTCTCGTTTATCTTTATTTCTTAAATAAAATAAACCAAAATCACCTTGGCCTGTATTATTCCAAAAAGAGATGGCTTTTAACAAATGCAATGCAACAAAGTTTTCTACCATGGCACCTTTATTAGCACATAGCGACCAGTCATATAAGTAGGTTTTCGGTGCTTTTAAAATAGATCTATTTACATTTTTAGTCCAAGGATAAATATTAAAACAAAAGTAGGTGTTTTCTAGTAGTGTAAACCAGTTTCTAACGGTTGTTTCAGATATTCTGATTTTTGTTGCTAAATTGGAATAATTTGTTTGGCTGCCTGTTTGATCTGTTATAAGTTGCCCTAATAACTCTAATTGATCGATATTTTGAATACTTGCGTAATCTCTTATTTCTTCTCTAAATAATTGGGAAAGCCGTGATTTTTGCCAGAGATTTGTGAATTCATCATCATTTTTTAGATATGGCTCGGGATAGCCTCCTCTTTTAACTAATGTTTGCCAAGCTTTTTCATTTAATTCGCTTTGTTGTTGAGTTAAATTTTTTTTATAGGGATGTTGTAATAGTTCATATACGGATAGCGGGAAAATTTGATAATTAAAATATCTTCCCATGAGACTGTCACCGCCTTTGTTATATACATCAAGCTTTGCAGATCCAGTAACAATGATGGTTAGTTTTTCTTTATATTGATCATAAACGCCTTTTATAAAGTTTTTCCAGTCTTTAAACTTATGAATTTCATCAAAGATAATGCAGGGTTTTGTTTTTGTTAAGGTGCTTAATAGGTTACTTTCGATATAGTTGAAAATATCACCTAATATGATTTTGCGATGAATGATATTATCCCAATTTAAATAACTTTTCTTACTAGTTTGAAAGGTTTTCGCAATGGTGGTTTTGCCTACTTGCCTAGAGCCAGAGATGAAAATCATTTGGGAATATTTATCAATATGATTTCGTATTATCTTTTCATAGAATCGTCTGATCATGAGTTTATTTCGAATTGGTCGCGACTAATTCAAATTATAGTCAGTTTAAGACGTATTTACAATGGGTAATTCACTATTTATAACCTTAGCTAAAAGTAGACCTAATTCAAAATAGATTTAATTGGTGTTGTGCTTCCTAGTTGTTGGATGAGTCTCTATTCTTATGCTGTTGTATAAACATCTCCAGTTGCATTAGACCGACATTTCATGGCTCTACCCTAAATTAAGGGGCACTTTAATCAAGTTAGTATAAACTAACACCTTGATTTGACAGTCAAAAGGAGATTAAAGTGCCTAAGAAAGATATTATCTTAAATTTACCTGGATATACAATAGCCAAAGTGACAGGGAGTAATCCTTTATATATTGATGTAAATTATAATAGAGTAGTTCGTTGTATTTACTGTAATAATAAAAAATTGCGCAAAAAAGATAGTTTTATACGAGAAATAAGACATGAATCTATAGGATTACGTTATACATATTTACGTATTAAGGCTCATAAATTCCAATGCTATTCATGTAATCGTTATTTCAATGTAAGCGCCAAAGCAACCACCTACTTATCAGGATAAGATAAAACAGGTATGCTTCTTTGAACCTTTAGGATTTCAGGATTGACATTGTATGGTAGCAAGTTATGAATATCATGATCATCTTTGCATGAGATAATTTTC
>JARGPO010000016.1 GCA_029213075.1 Legionellaceae bacterium
AAGAATTGCAGAAAAAGTTAAGCTGCTTTGATATCGACTTTTATTACACGAATGATTGGGGTGCTTATGAAAGAAATCTGCCTTCTCAAAAGCATTTTCTTGGCAAACGTAACACCCAGGCAATTGAAAGAAAACATTTAACGTTACGCACGCGTATCAAACGTTTGGCAAGAAGAACAATTTGCTTTTCAAAACTAGAGAAAATGCATGACATTGTTATTGGATTGTTTATTAATCGATACGAATTTAGAGTGGCTTTATAATGAACAACAACTATTCTGAATCACTACCACATTTTAGTCTTCCTGAGATGATATGTAATAAAATATTAGACGACCATTATTCGTTTTGTCAAAAAAGATCTCAACAATCAGGGAGGTGGTTTCTCACAAAAAAAAGATATTGATTTATCAACAAGGAGATGCTGAATCACAGGTCGATTTTGAATCTCTATCTTCAGATGCATCTGCTGCTGGTTTTTGTTGAAAAATACTTGTAGAGATAAGTGCTTTTACTTCATGAGATTGCGTGCTTTCAGCCACATCTATTACATCATCCTTCGGAACTACTGAATGACTATTAAGCTCTGATATTAGGACTTTTCTAAATCGATCCTTTGCAACACCAATGAATTTTTCTGCTCCGCCAAAATCATCAGGAAACAGAGAAGAAGATCCTGCTTTTGCATAATTTTTTTTTGCTTTATAAATATCTCCGCTCATTTCATATGCCATTCCATATAAAAGAAGCAATACTCTTTGGGTGAAGGCTGAGCGCTCATTATGTATGCTTAGCGCCCTTCCAATATCAGAAATAGCATAATTATGGTTCTCTATAAGTAAGTCAATTATAATCAATGTATAATAAAAATTATCATAATCATCTGATGAATACTTTAGTGCTTCTAAGTATCCCTCTCTAGCAATAGCTAATAATGTTTTAAACTCTTCATCTACAGGTTCTTGGCTTTCAATAGTGAAAAATCTATCTGTGCCAGTTAAAGCAATTTTCTTTTCACTTACTATTGAATTTGCCCATTCAGAAAATACCGTATATTTTTTTTGCTTGGCAAGTAAGGATGAATCTTGCTTTAAAAGACTAAAAGAGGTTGTATAGTACAATATAGACTCTTGAACATTTCCAATTAACATCGCAATATTACCTAACTCCAAATAAACTTCCCGTGACTCAGGACTTAAATCCCTGTTTTTCAGGTAATGTTCTTTAGCTCTATTCAAAAACAATATTTTCTCCATACTATCTTTAGCAAGATATTTGGCTCTAATTTTTTCAATTTCCGCCAAATCCGTATATGTTTGAGAATGACTTAAACTATAATTTAAAACTTCCATAAAATGATTTTCAGCACGTTCAAGTTTATCTTTTCCCCTCGCAAGCCGTCTTTTTTCCTGCTTCTTGGTTTCATCTCCATTCGAAGGGTTTTCAAAATAAAACTTACCTTTTTCTAAATTTATCTGAGCAATGGACCTAGCTATTAGTTTCAACAAAGCATCAACACCTTCATCTGCATAGCTAGATTTTAAGAGCTTTTCTTTGGCTTTTTCGTAACTATCAATTGCGACTTTTGCATATTCATCTGCAAGATCGATATCAAATCCCATGCGTAATTGATTTGTAAATGTATACAGTTGACCTTGACCTTTTGAAATATATGCTTTTACTTGTAATATAAAAAAATCATAGTTGTTAATCTCACAACATTGGAGGATTATTTCATCAAACTCACGAATTATTTTCGCTCGTTCGACAAGTGATACCTTTTGTATATCTACAAGTTTTTTGCTAGATACTTCATATCTAGAAGATAAGTCATTATATTTTTTCTTATCAAAAATATGCTCGGTTTTTTTGCTATCAACCACGCTTGCAGGAGTACCTATTACAGAGTTGGAAACAGCTACAGGTTCTTTTGGTTCAATCTGTTTTAGATATGAAAAAGGAATATTGTGCTTCATGGTATAGGATTTTTCATTTTTTGGCTTTTTACGCTTTATAAGTGCGCCAATACTTTGTAATGCACGCTTTGCATCATGATACATAGGATTTCTTGCTAGTGCCTTTTCATAATAGGAAGCAGCCATAGCGTAGTGTCCATTTTGAAGATCTAAATACCTTTGATAATCCTCTTCAAATATAGAATTTGAAGGTCTTAACTTTCTCTTTACTTCAGCTGATGAAACTTGAGGGTTATGATTTTCTGCTAATTTTATTTCAACATTTCCTAAGTAATAAAAAGCGTCGGCTAAAATATTATTATGTTTTACTGCTAAGATAAAATCGTTAGTTGCATTTTTATATTGTCCCAAGCGCATATATAAATTACCACGTTTGCAGTATCCAGAATATGCATCTATCGTAATTAATTCTGTACAATGAACAATACCAGCTTCTATAGACTCTTTTGAATCCGTTTGATCTGTGCTTGAAAAAAGTTTTGCGGTGCCGGCCCTGCTTTGTACCTGTAAAACCGCATCATCGATAGTGGTCTCTGCCACTTTAGAAGATTGCTCTTGAATGTCCTCCAAAAGCACCTGTTTATGAATTAAATCTATCATGGAGCTCATCATCAATTGAGAGACTACTCTACTTTGTATCTCATTAATAGTTGTCGTTGCTGCATCTATCGCAGAACTTATAACAGAGTTCATCATAGAGTTCTGATACTCTACTTCCCATGATTTTAATAACTCTATATTAGCTTCATGAATTCGCTCATTTAAATCATCTCTGTATATACCGTCCTCTAAATTAAATTTTCTAAAGTAGATAGATAGCCTACCATGTGAGAACTCCTGAATTAGATATGGTGAAAAAGCTCTATTTTTGACATCTTCCCAATAAATAGCATATGGTAATAATGATGGCCATAGCGAATAATCACTGTCACTTTCTACAGCAACCTTTTTTATCAGATACATTGCTAACTCTCTTGAGTGGGCTGACAAATCAATCTGTGTAAATAGCTCATCAATTAATCCAAGGTCAACTAGCATCTCAAGGTTCTTAACTGCATATCCTTTAAAAAACATTAATTTAAGATTGTTATATAGCTGCCCTGGCTTTATTTTAATAAATACTGAGCCCTTTCTCTTTTTAGCATACTCCTTAATATTCTCAGATAACTCTTGTGATAACGAAAAATCACTACTATTGACTGACCATATTATGTGGAAAATTCGTGTTGGATCACAATCAAACATTGATTCATATTGCTTAGGAAATAACAAATTAATTTCTTTATTAATAAAATCTTTTGCAGATCTATTTGAAGGAAAAACACGACCAGAGCTATCAGTTTCAGGAAAACCATCACAAGGAAAACATATTTTACTCATTAAAGGATTATAATAACCTGCGGTAGCAGAAATATCTGTTCCTAAAAGATGCTCTTCAATCGATTCTTGAAACATAACAATATCAAGAGATATGTTGCCATACCAGCGCATCTTAATTACTGTTTGTTTTCTCTCTTTCAATTGTCCAGAAATAAGAGTTTTCTTAGAGTTATTATAGATGAACTCCAACTCATCTCCCATCACAATTAGCTGTTTAATCGCCAAAAAAAGTTGCGATACCCCATAAAAACTCGAGTCGTCACTTGATAGATTGCCATCATTTTTCTTATATAGCTGAACATAAGATATAATCTTTGCTATTTCATGTTCCGAACATCTAGATATTTTCCAGTCGATATCACCAAATACTCTTTTATGAGCTTCACTTAAATCAGAATTATTATATGTTTTCATTAAACATCCACCTGAAACGTGAACGCGTTTTTTAGACACATCTTCACCTAAAAACTGTGAAAAAACATAAAATATTTGTTCAATAGCTAAATTATACTTATCATTCTCAAAGCACATTGGTGCAGATGGTGGTTCTATTCTAGATAGCATTTAGTATTCCTATTGGGTAAATTGATAAATATAAATGAAATTTTTAAAACTATTTGATAGCAAAAACATAAAATTATAGACCGAAATAATAACACTTAAGTGATCAATATTGCAACCTTAGGGGTAAAAAATAACCTTATTTACTTTAAAAAAAACCAAAAGAACACCCAACCACATTATTAACTACTGGAAATTCACATCTAATACTGCCAAAATATGTCAGTTTTAATAAACTTTTATGGTGTGCATATGTCGAGAACCCAACGTCTTTTTGATCTTATTCAGATCCTTCGGAGATATCGCTATCCTGTCACTGGAAAGTTTTTAGCAGAAGAGCAAGGTATAAGCTTAAGAACTCTTTATCGAGATATAGCAACCCTTCAGGCACAAGGAGCATCTATAGAAGGTGAGCCAGGCGTTGGATATATCTTGCGTCCAGGATTTATGCTACCACCTTTAATGTTTTCAGAAGAAGAGATAGAAGCACTGGTTCTTGGCTCAAGGTGGGTTGCACGTAGGACTGATAAAAAATTGGGATTAGCTGCAACAAACGTTTTGGCCAAAATATCTGCTGTTCTACCTGAAGACTTGCGACATCAACTTGAATTTTCAGGCTTGCTTATAGGACCATCTAAAACCTTAGTAGAGCGTGATGATGAAATAGAGGCCTCGATACGTCAGGCTATTCGTTTCGAACATAAGATTCTGCTAACTTATACTGATGCCAAAGGAGATAATTCTAAGCGCACTATCTGGCCTCTAGCAATCGGTTTTTTTGAAGAGGTGCATGTAATCGTTGCTTGGTGTGAATTACGACAAGAATACCGTCATTTTCGAACAGATAGAATTACTAAATTATTATCACTAGAAACACGTTATCCTAAGTGTCGTCAAATTCTACTTAAAAAATGGCGTAAAGATCATAATATACCTGAGCAATAAGCTGCCATTCACTACTGACAGAAACTGTCATTACTTACCAGTAAAATAAGCTCGATAATATCAATTTAGGAGAAAATATGATACTCGAGCCAAGTTTTATAGTACTTTATGTTGATGATCTTGTGATATCAAATCAATTTTATCAGGATTTACTTGGAATTAATCCAATCAATGCGTCAACAACTTTTAGTATTTTCACATTATCCAATGGAATGAATTTAGCCCTCAAGGCAAAACATTCTGTTATTCCACCAACTAAAGCAAATGCAAGTAATGGTGAATTAGCATTTACACTCGATAACAATAAGAAAATGGATGAGTTATTTACAAAATGGCAAACTAGAGGCATAACTGTTATTTTTCCTCCAAGCCAAGAGCCTTTTGGATATACTTTCGTTGCTGTTGATCCAGATGGTAACCGGCTTAGAGCAGTCTCAGCACTAGAATAAGTTCAAGAATAAAACAATCCAACGTTTTTTGCAATATGTATTAAACCAATAAAGGAGAAGTAATGTCTATACAACCAACTATAGAAAAAGTAGAAAAATTTATCGTAACTGGATTCAATGTAAGGACTAAAAATTGCGATGAATTTAATGATAAAGAAGGTAAAATACCAAGCTGCTGGGAAAAATTTTACACAAGCAAGTTGATGGCAAATGTCAGTGTTTTTGGTGTATATTCAGACTATGAATCAGATGCCAATGGCTTTTATACTTATACCGTAGGTGTAGAATCTAAAAATACACAAACTCAATTTGACTCTGTTACTATCCAAACTGGAAATTATCTTGTTTTTGAAGGTAGTGGGGCAATGCCTATTACTGTAATTGAAACTTGGCAAAAAATATGGGATTTTTTTGAAGAAAACACAGAACACTGTCGTAATTTTATCAGTGATTTTGAGGTTTACAGAGGTCCTGATCAAGTGGCAATTTATATTGGAATATATAAATAATAAAAAATGACTCCAATGATCTTGTGGCATCAACGCCTGGGTAATTATGAACGAGCCTTTCAATAATGAAAATCAGCCGTTCAATTATCCAAAGCAAGGTCATTAACCCCATATTCCGCAGCAAACTCATGAATAAAATTCCCAGTATGGTTTACCCAAACAGTTAAGTATAATTTTATGCCTATCAATAATATTTGTAACCACTTCTGTTGTTTTATCAATGAGTAATACACTAATTCCTTGAAAACAAAAAAATACCCACCTTGCCGTTGGGCGCTGAGTTGGTTTTTTCTTCATGTCTGGGAAAGAAGCATTTTGTTCCGCAAGTTTTTGTCTAATCAGATGTTCAATGCCAGCATAAACCATAAGGCTACAAGTCATTATCATTAATAAGGACTCTATCCGTTCAGGCTTCTTTAAAAATAATGACGAAGTTAAAAAATCAGGACTTTTTAAAAATCTAAAGCCGCGCTCTACTGCCTGTTGGGATTTATACTCATCAAGTAAAAACTGCATAGAAAGCTCTTCAGAAAGATCATTGGTACCTAATATAAAAAGCCCTTTAGTTTGTTGTGCTTCATGGCATAAACTCAAGTCAGTTAATATATTCCCAGTGATTTGAAAGGTCGTAACAACTTCATCATTCAATCCAGGGCGACCTCGTTTGGTTCGCTTATCATGTTGTATAATTTTTTGCTCACCTATACGGATAAATTCCTGCTTACTAAGCCATTGCTGCAGTTCTTTATGTGCATCAATATCACAAGCAAACCGTTGTCTCATCAATTTTTTAAAGTCGATAACGGCTCGGTCAGTTTTTTTATTAATCACAGAATTTAAAATATGTTTTTCACGTGTTTTTGCTTGAGAGCTTTTGATCAATAACCAGCGTTGTTGAACACCTCCATATTTAGATTCAAACCATGCGCCAGCATAACCATCTCTCAATTCTGTCCAGTCAATTGCGGAGGCTTGTGCTAAAACAGCTTTAGCTTCTTTCAATTTTTGAGGTACTCGAGTAATAAATAATTGGTTTTGTTCTGACAGAGATCGAATGGTCTCTTCTGTATACAATGCTGAATCAGCAATGAAATACGTATTATGATAGGCTGTTTTCAAACTTTTTAAATGCGATTTCACCGTTTTTTTAAATGTCTCACTATCGTTCGCATTGCCGCTAACTGCTTGCATGTACAACGGGATACCAGCTTGATTTTCTGTTATAAGACTCAATACAACCTGATTTAAATCAGGCCTGTGATCACGGCTATATCCTCGTGTAATATGAATCGCTTGAGCATCAATATCACGATCATATAAGCCATCCAAATGAAAGCTTGTTGTATCAAGGTTTAGACTGTTGCAGGGTAGTTTAAGATAAACAACAACTCTGGCAGCAATCTCTTGATATAACTCAGAGACTCCTTGTTCATATAATGAATCTAAAAATCGACCCATAACATCTTCATTAATATGAGATGGCAGAATTCCTTTGCCTAACAGACGCTCTGTAGGCTTCTCCGCAAAATATTCTGGATACATGTGTAGCGTTCTGCTTACAAAACCAAGACCATTCAATATCATAGCAACTAGAAGCGTACCATTAGAAATCATACTGTTATGCGATTTTTTTGGCATTCGTTCATTAATTAATGCCTCAAGACCAATTTCCATGCAAAAACCAGAAACCAAACCTAAGTGATCTAATCGTTGTACTTCAAAACGTGATGCATCCATTTCTGACTTCCAAAAAGCAGTAATAGATCAAAACCAGAGAGAAATGTCAAGAATTTTCTTAAAAATTTAATTCAAAAAGTTACTGCGGAATGACAGATTAACTGCTCTTAAAAAAAATGTCGATATAAAAAAGCATAGCAAACACATCTAAACGCGCATTATAAAATCTAAATATCTACGTTTCACGACTTATGAACGGAATCTAATTATGAACATCATAAAATATCGTCTGTATAACGCTCACAAAGATTGGATAGAAAGCAAAAATAGCTATTTTAGAGTTTAAAAATTGGACGAGTTCACCCTACCCTAATTTTTGTTTAGCTTCACAATCGTCGCTCTCAATTAAATTATCTTCTGCCTGTAAAATATTCGGATTTGAATCAGTATCCTTAAAATGAAAAACCGTACTAACAACATTGGTTGGAGACGAAACAACTGGTGGCACAGAGGCATATTTTGCCACTTCTTTTTCAATTAGTTCTTGGAGATTTTGATTAAGTTCATCTGATTTATAAACACCTTCCGACTCAACTTCTAGTGCATAATATTCATTCAAATTTCTTTGCTCTTCGGCCGACATTGATGCCATTGAAAACACTACAGGTTCGGGAATACAATCATATGGATAATCGTTGAAAAAAGGATGTCGCAATGCATCAACTGCTGTTATACGCTTAGAAGGATTAATTTCAAGAAGTTTTTTTATCAAATCAACAACCACAGGATCTACTTGTCGCAAAATCTTATCTATTTTGGGTGTTTTTCTTGGATGATTTTTTACCACCCTACGAATTTCCTCATTTTCAATCCATTCACATTGCTCCTCCTCTTTGGGGACTCCTAAAATATCAATGGCCAAAAACATTAAAGAGCGATTGGAAGAGGAATCTCGAAAAAGAGGTTTTTTCAAGATCAGCTCAACAAATATACACCCAATACTCCACATGTCAGCAGGAGCTTCACCGGCATCATGATTTCCAACAGCTAACTCAGGGCATCGATACCAACGCGTAACCACATAATTAGTTAGTCGGCGAAACAGTTTTCGTGATCTATCAGGTGAGTCTGAAGAAGTTATGGCTGCAGATGAAGAAGATCTAACTTCATCTAGAGCTCTTTGAGTTGCCCGAGAAAGTCCGAAGTCGCAAATTCTTAAATCACAATTAGAATTAACCAAAATATTTGCAGGTTTTAAATCACGATGAACTAAATTTGCTGAATGGATATAACTTACTGCCGAGAGTATTTGATGTAAAAAAAGTTGTAAATGTGGAGTAGTTAAGAGCTGACGTGACTGAATAATCTTATCTAAGCTTGATTCATATCTCTCAAAGATCAAGGCAATCCCAACAATGTTGCTATTGTAAGTAGAAGATACAATGTCTTTTAAATGAACTGTCTTGGATTTGCCATTTAGCATATGTAAGACTTTGATTTCTCGAAATAGCCTTTTCCTCTCGATAATATCGCTCGGAAAATCTATTAATATTTTGATAGCAACCGGATCGTTTGTTACTTTATTCCTAGCAGGATATACAACACCATAACTTCCACTTCCAATGTTATTTTCATATATTTCATATTTTTTATATAAATCTCTCAGACCCAGTCTTAAAATTATTTCTGCAGCACTTTCCATTATTGATACATCCTAGGTGACCTCAAAAAGGTCATTGTAACCAATTATAAGACCACTAGCTAGTGAATAATGTGGTTTTTATTAAACAACTATTTAAGTAAAGATATCGCAATACTATTTCAACAATAATGACTGGGGGTTTTAATGAAGCAAACCTGATCGGTGTTTTAATTAGGTATCGATCTAGGTTGATTCGCAATGCTCGCAATGACTAATTTTTCGATGAATAAGTGTTCAAAATTAAGACAAGGCTGCCCTGGTTTTACCTATATTTTTCAAGTCGTAACATACCTATAATAAAATATGCTATAAAATAAAAAACCTATTAACAAAATCTTTCTGAGAAGGTATTTTAGAACTTAACTCATCTAGATAAATCAATTTAAAATACTTCTTATCGGCTAGAGAGCGAATTTCAGGTTGCAGGTAATTTTGCAATATTGGAAAGAAAACTGAACGACCAATAACATAACGTTTATCACTAGTAGTTGGTGATAAACCCCATATATTTTGATAAGTAATAGCTCTGGTTTCATTGTTGCTCATAATTTCATTGCCTACATATAGCATCACATGCCCACCATTAAAAATAACCGTCATTAATGCATGACCATATGATTTTAGGTGATCTATACGTTCTCGAGTATTTGCGGCTGATAAATCAAGTGGATCACCTAGTTTAGATTGCTGACTGGTATTACGGGGTAGCCATATTCCAAATGGCGTAAATAAGCTTTTAATCTCTTGTGAGCAATCATTATAGAAAAACACCCCTCCCCAACCATAAGGACGATTTTTAAGTTGCTTTATTATCAAGGCAATATTTTGTTTGGATGCTGGTAATGGCATTATTGTTGCGCTCTTATTACTTAAAGTTGCCACTTTCGCTTCCGCTTGGTTTTGTTGATTTTTAAATGGGATTAAAATTTCTAGGCTTTGTCTGTTTTTTCGGAATAACGGGTAGATTGCTCCTATATAACCGCTAAACTGAAACTGTTGTTCCTTGTCCATAATACTTACTTTGGTCTTCGTTATTGCAACTAAATTCTGCGCAGCGGCTTTTTGCCACTGGTTAATAAATTCATTAGAAGCATAAGCAATAGAATTGCTATCCACCCATGCGACATAAGCATCGGGGGTTAGAACTAATGACCATGCCTTATCTTTAGTCGTGCTGATAACATATAGAGGTGTTCCGGCCCAAAGCGCCGCTTCTTGTAAATTATCAAATGGAAATCCCTGTCCTGCAATACTAGCATGGTAGAAATCAGGGTTTTCATCTGGTAATGCTCTAGCATAGGTATTTATAACTGTAATAGCTTTATTTTCTTGTTTGTAAGTAATATTTTTCAGGCTTTGGAAGTTCATATTACCTGCAATTTTTTGCCAGTACTTTAAACTTCTTTGTTGATAATTTTCTCCAAAATGTTCCTTTGCACCAAGATTTGAATCGGAAAATGCGCCTATTATCTTGGTTTCGATGCTATTCACTAATGGAATAACCTCCAATACCATTGTTGCACTCCATGGTGACAAACTTTGCTTACCAGACGAAAAATAGTGATTATATAATTGCTTTAATTGAGTTTGTTGATATTCTGGCTTTAAAATAGGAAGCTCATAATCATTACTATTTTTAGGAATATATTGATTTATATTTTGTGAGTAGGTATTTTGAAAGACATCAATTGGCACATCCATTGCATATGAATAAAAACTACAAATCATTAAGCCTAATATAGTGATTTTTTTTAATCTAGACCATAAAAATATATGCATTTTTTGCTGCCAACCTGTTCAATTAATGTAAACTATATCACATTTTGGTAGAAAACCCCAAGGCAACCTCATCTTAATCTTGAACACTTGTTCACTGAAAAACTTGTCATTTAACTTAAATTTGCAGCATAAGATGCGTTTTCCCTGAGAAAAACCATTATATTTTTACAGTCAATAATGTCATCCCTCTCGAATAAAGTCTCTAATTAATGAGAAAAATAACTCGGGTTCATCAGCCTCCATGGCATGGCTACTTTCTTCAAGAATATGAATTTTAGAGTTCTTAATATTATTGTGAATGACAATAGATTGATTCACGTCAGTAATCCAATCATGCCTACCAACTAATATTAAAGTGGAATTAGTAATTTTATTCAACCGTTCTGTATAATCAAATTGCTTTAAATAATTACTAAAAGCATAGCTACATGCTTTTGCATTTAAATTAACACTGTCAAATTTGTTAGCATCAAATAGGGTTTTTCTTGAATAGAGTGGATGTAGTGCTTTGAAGTAACTAATCATTTCTGCTCTTGTTTTAATTGACCCAGAACAGAGTTTTAAAAATAATTTTCTTTGTTTTTCATCACCAATACGTTGCAGATTTTGCCAGGCTTCATCAATAAATTGATAGCTACAAGCACCGGCTGCTAGTACTATTTTTTCTATATGATCTGGGTATTTTAATGCATAACCAATTGCATTAACCGCCCCACAAGATTTGCCAACAATTATGATTTTTTCAAGGCCTAAAGATTTTCTAATAGCCTCAACACCATCAATATAATCTTCCGTGGCATTATAAAAATCATTAGTATTCGTGCTTCTTCCACATCCTATCGGATCAAAGTAAATCAAATTACCGGCATCTGACAAAACATCATAGTTACGGTAACAATCATGAGGTAATCCTGGACCACCCGGTAATATAAAAATATTCTTGAGATTAGATTTACTATATTTAACAAACAATTCAGCGTCTTTTTGATCTTCATTTTTCGAAAAAGATACTAGTTTTTCCTCTAAATTCATAAATCCTATTTCTCCTAATTTACAATCTAACTATACGAATCAAGATCGAGTACCCATGGTATCCGGTTATAGTTTAAGTGCTACATTTGCCACAATATTTTTTAACTAACTGTTTTAGTTCTGGCTGAAAGTACTTTTCATCTCTACTAATTAGATCACAACGACAATATGGCGTTATCAAAACTCCTGGACTTAAAATGTAATTGCCCATCTTATCCCATTGTTCTTCAAGCTCAGGTGTGTAAGTGAAGCTGTATGTTAGTTTCATCATAACAGCCAACTCATTTATAGCCCCATTACTATTGTACAAAATAAATTCATCCACTAACGGAAGTAGAAACTTTAAATTGTGTTGAGATTTAACAAAACTTTCTTTGATAATTTCATCTCTTGCACCTTCTTGACCAGTAGTTTTATTGCGAACACTTACCCTCTTAATGATGTTTTGCAAATCAGCAAAAGGATATAAAACTGTTATATGATAACCTTGCTTAATCATCTCTCTTATAACTTTAATCGTCCAACTAACCTTTGTACCGGTTGTTTCCCATACAATATTTAATTTCTTTAAAGTAGCAAGCTCTCTCATTTCCATAGATATATCATTGGCGTGAAGTTTGCCTCTATAATAAAAATAAAGAGATTCATTCAGTTCTTTTTGTAATTCCAAAGCACCAATTTTTTTTAGGTCATCCTTAGATGGCGCTTTTAGAAGATTATTTAAAAACTCATTATTATTCTTCTTAAGGTTATTTCTAATTTCGCTGGATGAATTATTCGCAGTTAACTTTTTTATCTTAGCCCTATAAAATTTATAACAAGGCATTTGCATAATAATATCATCAACATTAACGCTAACAACGCTTTTAGGATTGATGTTATATTTTGTCAAAAATTTCTGAACAATAGAGCTTTTCCCAGATCCTGGTGGACCAAAAGTAATTATAAACTGGGGCGTTAGTGATTTTCTCTCATTAAGTTGATCATTAATTATTTTTTTTGTATCAGCATAATAATCTCCATCTATATGAGATACTTCACATTCTTCACTTGCAAAAACATTGCTCGCATAATAAAAAATTATCAATTTAAAAAAAATAACGAAAATCCGTTTCATATATTAGATTCAAGAAAATAAAAAAGTACTAACATGCTAGCATAAGGATTTATCTATGAACATAAACATTAAAATCAATATATCTAAATATTCTTAAGTTCTATAACCATCTGGTCTCGGTCGCTCGAATCAGGTAAAGTCATTACATCTTTTTTAAAAGCTTCTGCGGCATAGATCCTACCTTTCGCACCAATGTAGAAGATTTTTATAATTAGAAAAATTAATATCTACACGTTCCAGATCAGATGGCAAACCATAAATATCTAACGCATGTTTACCAAAATAATGCATCGCTATTGAATATAAAGACTATTGATAAAGGAAATTTTTTCACATATTGGCATGTATCTGACGGTAAAAAAGATTTAGATAAATTACAATGGACATCATTTAACTCGATATTTAATTCAGTTCTAAATGCCTTTGCCTATGTCTTATGTGGTTTGTGCTCAAATATACATAAAATGAACCAAGAGAAAACCGGTAATCCAAACCTATTCTTTACCTTTGGTGTTAAACAACAAGCTGAAGTCGATGTAAATCTAGTCGAACGAACATTGCCTACACATGCTTGATATTCCTCTTAACCTCAGGAGATTTTTCCATGTTTTTAGGTTATGATGACTTAGAATGGTGGTTGATATCAACCATTGCGCATTTATATTTCTGCCATATACCCAAAGTCCTCATCGCATACGAATCAATGGAGTCATGCTCTATTGGGTAGTGACTCAGAATAGTTTATATGGCGAAAATGAAAAATATACTTTTCTAGATTATTAAAAACGTTCCCCGAGCATGTTCGCTTGCTTAAAAAACCAAACGATACCCATCTTATTTTGATCACAAAACACATCTATTGTTTTTTTTTTGACTCAACCAGGTTATAATGACTTTTTTTTATAAAGACAGTAACGACCATAAAGGCGGTATGACGATGAAATCACAACAGGAACAGCGAGAACAGGCAACTGCGCTTTATCAACAACCTCACTTAAATGAAAGACAACGACAAGAGCTATTTGCAGCTCTGGAGCAGCTTTCATCCGAAGTACTTACCGCTTTTATAAACGAACAAGAAACCGCGCTTTTTGAAAGCTTAGCTCAGGGGAGTATATTTTCTTTAGAAAATACTAGTACCCCTTGGACTGCAAAAGATATGAATGCTTATTATGAATTACGTCCAGATGATGATGACCTAAGATTAGCGTTACATGAAAGGCGACATGCTATTATTGCCAACAATCCAATAACGATACACGATAATTTACAGCTTTCAAGAAACAAAATAACAAAACCTGCACTTGAAGAGCGTGTTCGCTTTCAATTTCATCAACTTGAATCCTTATCTCATGCTCGCGCAATATTAAATCCAGAAAAAAATGCGAAAGAGTATTGCTTCGATTATTTATTTTCTTTGTTAACTCACTATCGTACTCAATTACAATTAGCTTGTGACGCACAAAAAGATGAAAGCACTCCCGCAGTGGATCACAGCGAACTAATTATCAAGATGGATTGGATTACACATTATTTTGCACAGTATTTTAATCAGGTAATCCAGGATAAGCAGATTGACCAGCATAGTGCAGATCTAAAATCACTGCTCACTCAACTAGGAGAGCTTAGCGAAGAAATTTTTCCTTGGCTTTCTATTATGTTTCGCCATGGATTATTACAATCTAATGTTGATGAAAATGTTATTGATGAACATATTGAATCATTTCTTGCTTTTCACAGTTTATTGCAAGAAAAATCTGTGGGTGAGATGATTTACAATATATCAGGCGGCAGTATTAAGCCTTACATTAAACAGGCATTGAAACAAGAACTGATAACATGGGAAGGAATTCAAACAGCCGATCTTGATAAAAAGATTCGTAACGTTAAGTTCTATTTGCAGCAATCAGAGCTTTCTTCTTGGGTTGTTACTCAAATTAGTCAAGACTTGTTAACAATAGCCCAATCTTCCCTTAATGAACATCCAGATTTACCATTCGTCCTCTATTTGCTTGCCGAACGTGCTCGTTGTGAACGTTATGTTTTTCAAGAAGCCTATCAACTTTTTTTTGACTCAAGCATTGATTTAGTCACGAATACTGGGGTGTTGGTTTCGAGACTGGCACAAACAAAATTAGATCAAGCGGTGACACTTGCTTTAGTAAAAGGGTTTTTACCTCCTTCGGCGCAATTGTTATATCTCATGCTAGAGAAAGACCGTGAGCGTACTCTCGTTTTAATTGCAGATCTCGCCGAGAATAATTTGCCCACTTTGAAAGAAACTTTGCATATTATTTTCTCAGATGATGATTTCGCTCTGCAACATCAACTGTTTTTAGATTCAAATCCGCATCCATTAGTTACACATGAGCATTATCCGTTATTTGTTTTGAGACAGGCTTATGATGCAGAAAGCGCCCCTAATAATGAGCAATTAATCGCACTTTGGTTGAAATTTATCGATAGCGAAACGATGACTCATGCGTCTTTCCTAGCGAAAGAAATGAACCAACAATTGTTTGCTAACCTCGCATTACTCAAAGATCAAATTCAAACAATTTCATTAACACATCACCAGATCAAAGCACTTTGTACTGCGCTTGCATTGTATCGTGCTACTCAACTAAATCTAAGCGCATTAAATAGATCGTTATCTGGATTCGCCATGTTGCTTGGGCCATCTAAAATTGCATATAAGGATTCATCTCAATGGGCTGAAGAGTTGTTATACAATCTTCTAAAACAAGTGGCTTATCCTCAAAACTCAACTGAAATGGATTTTGACAATGTTGTTCGCTTCTTAGATATCGAGTTCAATGCTCCACCGGAAAACTCAATTCCATTAGAAGTTTTTCAAGAGCATATGTTGAAGGATATCAATACATTTCTTGCCGCTAATCGACATATCAATTTATCTTTTCAAGATAAATTTCTACACGTCTTTATTCAGCTGTTTAAAACTCAAAATATTGATATTAACAAAACACCTATTCACGTCGGCACTTTATTATCAGAGCTGCCTACACTATGTTCTCATCTGTTTGATTTGATGTCAGTTACAAATTATGTAGCGATGCCTGCATGGTTTTCACTTGCACTGCAATCGAAAGTAACTTCGGTTATGTTATCTTCTGCTTTAGAGCAAGAAATAATGAGCGCATTCGCTGCTCCTCATATACAATATTTGGAAAGCTTACAAGACGAAGCGGACGAATCAGAAACTCAACAATTTAATGCAATGATGTCTCGTAATTCAATTTTTGCTTCTATTTATAATAATCAATTATCTCCCCGCGTTATAGAACAAAATAAAAGAAGAATGGGTTATTTTGTAAAACAAATCTATATGGCTTATTGTAACCATCATCTTCAACATGATGGTTCTAGAAGCCTGAATAAAATGATCCAGCGTGAAGCAAACAGAGAAGCTCTTCAAAAAGATGCACAACCGATTGTTGCAAGAATGGAGGCTATGGAAAAATCTTTAATCGCCCATAATAAAATCGCCAGGAGTTATAGTTACTCATGGTGGTGGCAATGGGTTGGCTATATCATTGGATATGACTTTCAGGAAAGCAAAACACAATTAGAACATTTTAAAACAATAAAAAGCTATGCTAACCAAAATGATATTAGAGCGTTATATGCCTGCCAGAACTTACTTCAACAAGTAGAGTCAGCCGTCACACAAGAAACTTTTAAACGCTCTTTTTGGCTGACTAGTTTTTATCACAATGAACTAACTCAATTGCAAGTTGAATTATCAAGTTTAAAAACTAAGATAATAGCAGCTACAGAGGCGGCTATTCCAACAACCATTGCTGAACATGAACCAGTCGAAGATCCAACCATAAATACAACACGCGCTCAAAGCACTTGGGTAAAAGATAGAAAAGAGGTACAAGCTAGCTCTGTAAATACTACCTTATATCCTGCAGGAACCAGAGAAATAGCAGAAAATTCAAGTTCTCATTCTGCTGTACCTCATTATTGCCATAGTGTGCATTAGTTGTTGCGAGGCAGCGTGGCAAAGTGTCCGCATAATTATCATCACGGATTTCATAAGAACTATTTTATGATTTTTTTGAAATGAGGAGATTAATGAGATTATACCCATGCATAACAAGGATCTCTAGGATTAATTAATACTGATTAATATTGGCTGAAACTTATAAGAAAATGACTATTAATCATTAGGTCTGCGATTCGAGCCCGTTCCGGAGAGCCATATACAGTCTATGTCATAGCATATCCCACCAAAGTCCTGAATTTTTCATGTAGAAGAATGTAGAAAGTTGATATCTTAAACACCCCAAAAAATCTTCTTATTTAAGCTATAATTTAAATACAACTGAAAAGACTGTGTTGCATCCTCAGAGATCCTCTCATTTTAGAGGATTTGAAGAATACATTTATCGAATATTGTTACCACTAATTATAACCGATGTTCCGCGGCTAATTTAGAAAAATTTCTAATTAAGTTGATTTAATCCAAGAAATAGATCATGCAAAAACAAGATATAGATCAAGCGAAAAAAAGAAATAGATCAAATCAATAATCCGAAGAATACGGTATGCTTTCGAGTCTGTTTTTTCTTGTGATGATTAATACTATGTCATTAATAAATAGCGATACCGTAAGTAGTGAACAGTTGGGGCATCTTGGATTGGTTGCAGCAACGATAAAAGATCTTGGGATTATTGAAAAAATTGATGCTCGTCTTGATTTGAATGAGCACAAAGGTGGGATTGTTACTTATGGTCGCCGCGAAGCGGCTATGGTATTAAACGGCCTTGGTTTTATGAATAGTCGTCTTTCAATGACCACTCATTTTTTTCAAGATAAACCCGTGGCTCAATTATTAGGTGCTGAGGTTGCCGCCGAACATTTAAATGATGATTGCTTGGGGCGATGTTTGGATAAAATTACTGCATATGGTGTAACAAAACTATATTCTGAAATTGCGTTTGAGATTGCTCGAGAAAAAGGAATACTCGGACAGAGATGATTATGACAC
>JARGPO010000017.1 GCA_029213075.1 Legionellaceae bacterium
TTGCCCTGACTTGTTCAGGGCATCCAGTCAAATTGATGTTTAAACTACTGGATGGCCCGAATAAATCGGGCCACGTAGGCAGGGACATATGTTGGTTACTCTACAAAAAATATGTCCGCTGACTAATGGGTGGTGCTATATTATGTAGGAGCGGATTTTAGGTGGCTTTGCGAGCAAAGTTAAGTAAACCAGTTCTGGTTTAAATTGAATCCCAGGTATAGATTACTTCGCTAACGCTCGCAACGACAATTTAGGTTTCTTTCTGATATTATAAATATTTAAGAAATACTACTTTGAGGGGGACGTTGAAAGGTCCATCTCCCAAAGACATTCACTATCAGCAACTCCCGTAGGTGAAACTCTCTTTTTAATAAGACTATTTTGTCGTGCCAAATTATTGAGAAATGTAGCAGAATATTGCGAAGAACTACTATCATATTCATCTATAAGAACATACTGATCTTCAGCAAGAGCTGCGGATGAAGTATCATCATGCTCTGTGTCACCATCATGGTCTGATGTATCATCATTATCGGATGTATCATCTTGAGATGGAGTTAGTAGTGACTTATTCAAGAAATGAAGCATCTCAATCCAGTCGACAATGGAAACAGTCGTTGCATTATCAATACTTTTACCTGGTGATGGTCTACCTGTTCGTCCCATATAATGCGAGAGATAAGTATCTTTTAAAAGCTCGTCCTCAAACAATATTGGGATTGCTTTTGAAAGCATAAAATATTGCAACTCTACTTGATTAATAGGAATCTCTGTCATAGTGTTGGCTCTATAATCACTACAATACAACTTAAGTGTAGAAAAGTCATAAACAAAATTTTGTCCTAACTCTATAGTATGCTTATTAATATCAAACACAGATGTAATTCGAATATCTTCTCCTCGAGGAAAATCAGCCCAAATTCCCCAAACCCCTCTATTGTTAGCCATTTCAAAAGTTACTTCTGGTGGTTGTTCTAAACTAAACTTCTGCTCAGAAGTTACTTCAGACTTTTGTAGTAAATCCTTTTCCAATGCACCATATATACGATGCAACTGCTGATGAAGGTCTTTTAAAGATGCATAAACCTCGGATGTGGCGCTACCTTCAGATATAAGTTTTTGGTATATACTAACTTCAGATTGAAGTCTAGCGGCTTTGGATAACTGCCCTTCTGTTAAATCTATCATGACGAATCTCTCTCTATTAAAGACGAATTAAATGTTTTTTAAAACCCATTAAGTGGGAATTTAGAGCATTCCATTTCCGCTTTCCAATAGCATCTAACTAATGATAAAGATCCTTCATGAATAATCTATGGCAGGTGCTCACTCATGCCATAAAACCCGGTATACTAACATAGTTTTATATTTATTATAACGAAGTATAATAAAACATCGGGGAAAATCCTAAAGCCTACATTGAGATTGGTGAAAAAATCCTATCCTCGCTAATTTCTATGCTTTCCTCAACTCTATAAACTATTTTTCTCCTAACCTCGGACCTAACTACTTTTGAAAAAGCGCTTCCCTCACTAAGCTTCAATGCTCTCACAGTATAAAGATAGGAAAAATGATCATGCATTGATTGTATCTTTGCTATTTTTCTCTCATCATTACACATCACCTGAAACTGATTAAGACCATCCTGAATTTGTTGGTTGATATTTACATTTGTTTTGAACAAAGCTTCTACGACATCTTTATTTAGAGAACAAACAGCCGCCATTAATACAGAAATACCATTTGGCAATATATAGTTAACATCAGCTCCTCTTTCAATAAGCTCTTTCACAAGTGTTACACTACCTAGTTCTATTGCCAATATAAGAGCGGTTTTACCATCTTCACCCAAACAATTAACATCTGTACTTGGCTGACGAATTAAAACAATTGCTACGTTCTCATGGCCGTTTTCGATTGCAAGCATGAGAGCTGTGTTCCCATATCTATTAATAGCGTTAAGATATGTCGATTGCTGATCATCACTTTTCTTAATTAATAAACAAACCACCCCCAAAAGGCCATTCTCTGCGGAAAGGTGCAAAGGAGTATAACCATTGTGATCTGCAGTATAAATGTTTGCATTTGCTAAAATAAGCTTTCTAGCAAATATAGTTGACTTTATTGAGCACGAAATAGATAAGGGCGTTTCACCTAGCCTATTTACACTATTTATATTTAGTCGATATTCAGAGCTAGCATCAAGCATACTTTGACAATTGAGATAGCAATCCACATAGATTGTACTCTGATTCAATACAGCCAAATGCAAGCTTGTAAAACCCTCTGAAGTTATTACTATTTTATCTATTTTGGAAACGACTGGCTCTTGTAATAAGTACATCTTTTTACAATTAGCTAGATCTATATCGATACAATCAACAAGTAGTTGAGACATTGTATTATCTGAAAGTATATACTCAATAAGACGACGATTTGGGCCTCTATCAACATCTATTTTAACTCTGCGTAACAAATTATAAATACGATGGTTTTCCTCTAAAAACCGGCGCATACGAACTAAACTTGGATTACTTATTAATAAAATTGAATCTTGTCTTCGCGACTTGTTGTCATCTAGTAGCGCGCCAATATCAAATAATTTTCTTTTCGAAATAATGCTTCGTATAGTCGCTCCATCCACGGCTTCATGCATTATATTAGCATGACAATCAACTAATAAAGCAACAAGTTGAATTCTTCTATGATAAGTTGCAGAGATTATAGGAGTAATCCCATCTATGGTCTCTTGCTCTAAATTATGCCCATCAGGATCAACTGCAATTAAATACTCAGCAATAGTTAAAAATCCTGATTGAGATGCTAATAATAATGGCGTAACTCCATTAGTTAGTTTTGCAAAAACATCCGCACCTGAAGAAATTAACAGTTTCACCATATCGATATGACCTAATTGCACTGCAATAAAAAGCGGTGTCGCATTCATTGGGCCAACAGGGGTATTTACCTCCTCCGGATGTGTTTTTACTCTTTTGGTAGCCTCATCAAGAAAATTTAACTGGGCTTGTAAATAAAGATTTGTTACACCATCGGGTAATGCACATCTAGTCTGGTATGTTCTCTGATAAAAGCCATCCGCCATTCGGTTATATACTTCTTCAGATTTAAAATCAAAAGCATAATAGTGAGGACGTCCTTTTATATCAATCGCATCTGTTAACTTACAGCCTGCTTTAACAAGAATCTCTGCAGCAAGAAAGTTTCCATTTATTAAAGCGATAAATAATGGTTTTTCGTGCCGATCGTTAACCGCATGAATATCAGCTCCTTTTTCTATTAAAATATTCATCATTTGTAAGCTATTGAGGCTTGCCGCCAAATGAAGTGCCGTACTGCCATCATTATATTTTGTATCCTCTACAATTGCAGAAACTTGATGGCCTCCTCTCGAAGTTTGTAAGTAATTTATGAAAATAGGATACAAATTAGGAGTAGTTAAAACAAAACCTAATAACTCAGGGATGAAACCATGGCCTGCTAATCTAAAAGACACACTTAAAAAACGACCTTTATAACGTTTAAACATATAGTCTAAATGCTTTTTTGTAAAATTATTTAAAAGTTTTGGAATCTCATCTTGTAAGCTTGATCGATCAATTTGAGCAATCGGTGAAAAAGATGATGTTTTTTCTCTATTAATCTCCTCAGTAACCGAAACAGGGGATGGCTTGGAGGATTTAACCGTCACTTTGGGGGATGAACTACTCTCTTTTAATTCTAATTCTGAGGACTTTGCACTTTCTGTCTTTATATCACTATTTCCAGCAATAGCTGCAGATTTCTTTTTAGGTGAAGATTTTTTTTGTTTCTTCTGCGGTGCTGTTTCAACAATAACTTCTGTATCAGAACGACTAATCCCCGCTGTTTGTGAGCAAATAAATAACTTCCGTGCCAAACAATCTTCAGTAGTTCTACCGAGATGATTCAAATAAATACTTTCTGCTACTGAAAGATTACCAGCTAATAGATTTTCATCTGCACGCCTCTCCCAATCGGCAAGATTACTAGTTGCTTGCACCTCTTTTCTATCAACTATAAGTGGTGAATCTGGTGATATCATTGACAAAAGCATTTCTAATAACACTGATATCTGATTAGAACGAAACAGCGAGCCAGCTACTGGAATATCCTGTACAAAATAGACCTTGCTTGTCGCTCTTCCAATTGCAATTAACCACTCATTAAAGCGATTTAGTGCAGATTCATTATCATGGTTTTTAATATGATTAATTGCATCAGCAGTGTGATAATCTTTTGTTCTAAGAACCCTATCTATTTCTGCCTCGATAGGATCTCTATCATTAAATATTTCATATAGTATTGCCCACCGGCACTCCATTCCAATGACTTCTGAAAATTCATATACTTGCGCTCCTGGATAGCGCGTTCTAGCTTGTTCTTTAAGTCCTGGTCTAGTAATTACAAAGCAATCAGCAGAGTTTGTAAGTTCGCGAATTTGCTCATCTTCACCTAACATAGTATTCAATATATGGCACTCTCCTTCTTCCTTAGAAGGATGGGGAACTATTTCAATTGGCTCGCCATGCTCGGTAGTCCCACCGATGGACAATCTTTTTAATCTGATAAGAGTATTTTTAACCCTAATCACCGCTTTAGGACAACGATAGCTATCAGATAATAGTGCAACTGATGGAGAGCGCTTAATTATCTTTCCAAGTAAATCAATAAAAATAGAAGTTGATGACTGAACAAATCCAATCCGTTGATGTGCACTATCCCCGGAGCAATAAAGATTAGTGTCGCACATATCTAATAAAAACAGCTGTTGCTTTAAAGGTAGGGCTTGAAACTCATCAAGAAATATAGCACGATATTTTTTTCTCATACTTGGTATGCATAGAGTGGAATCATAATGAAACCCCTGCTCCCAAGAATCCAGATGAGCTTGATACCTTCTATAAATCTCCATAAAATATAGTTTTACATCTTGACTAGCTTTTTTATGGAAGACTGATTGCTTATGACCTAATTTAAGATAGTCAGTACTTTGAACACCATCTAATGGATAATGATACCCAGCAATAATAGATAACTCTTCATATAAACTATTATCATCAAGTTGTTTTAAGCTACTTAAAATATTTTGTTCTGCATCTAATCGACTAGCACTCTTTTCTCTCTCTAAACGATCTTTTATTAAATTAAGATCTTTTCTAGACATTCGTAAGTTTTTTTCTTGTAACTTAAGGTGTTTTGCGAGCCACTTTTTAAAGTAAGTTATACCTACTTCATTCTCTGGAATATAGCGATTATCAATGCTTTGTATTAGTTCAGCATAAGTTTTAAATTCAACCATATGATCTAGCAACTCTGCTTCAGGTATAGCTAACGCCATGATTCTTAGTTGATTAATTAAAACGGCAGATTTAGCCACAAAAAGAAATTTTTGTGTGCCAATATCAGGATTCTCCCGTAAATAGTCCAAAAGCATTTCAAAAATAATACGGGTTTTGCCTGTGCCTGCCGGACCATTGATAACCAATGGCGTTGGCATGTCAAAAATCTCTTCTTGAAATTCATTGAAGATGATTGAATTTGCACTATAAACTAGCTGTGGAACGTCTTCGGCTACAGGAGCAGCTAATGACTCCCTATCCACACGATAAATGTCTCCATTCGCGACTCGCTCAGACCACAAGGACATATGCCTCGCATTAAAATCGTCGCTATCAATCTTATAATCTTTATAATTATGCTTTAATAAAGCTTGATGAATAACTAAATACTGCTTTTTTTCTATCGTGACAGAATTAAAAATTAGCCGACTACGAATATTTAACCGAACTTTTAATGCATCTTCACCCTGCAAGGAACTAATACTAATCTCACCACGTAAAATACGGTCAATAGTGGGGGTATATTCAGAAAACTCCTTTTGATTAACGCATCCATGCCAATATATAGGTAATGGCAAGTTAGACTCTCAATGTTAAATGTAACAATATAATATTATAAATCAATGATGATTGTTTGTTCACAAAATTCATGATTGTATCATGTTATACAGAGTGGATTCAATTCATTCTTATATCTTAAAACAAGCAATCTGCGTTTCATGCTTTATGCGCACAATCGAGTTTCTTTCTTTATTCATGATAATATGGATGCCATGCATAAAGCATGGCAAGTAGGCGTAGTCAGGAATTTTAGTTTTCAAAAATTCGATGCGTTTACCCTTTTAGAATAATTAAAAATAATAACGACACAATGCTAACAGTGATAGAATACTGTTTAGAAAGACCTTAAGGATATTTTATGAAATATTTACATACTATGGTTCGAGTGAAGAACCTAGAAAAATCTCTTCAATTCTACTGTGATTGCTTGGGACTAAGAGAAGTTAGCCGCACAGAATATTCTGAGGCTAGATTTACTTTGATTTTTTTAGCAGCCCCTGAAAATATTGAGCAAGCTCAAAGAGAAAATTCTCCGCTAATAGAATTAACATACAACTGGGATGTAGAAAACTATTCTGAAGGGCGAAACTTCGGTCATCTCGCCTTCGAAGTAGAGAACATTTATAAAACATGTTCCGAACTAAGTAATGCGGGGATAATTATAAATAGACCTCCGCGCGATGGTTATATGGCCTTTATTCGCTCTCCTGATAATATTTCTATTGAATTATTACAAAAGGGCGAACGGTTACCTCCACATGACGAATGGGTTGAAAAACCAAATATTGGTCACTGGTAATAAGGTCTGTTGACAATTGGTGCTACGGCCAAAAACCATGCTCATTTGCCCAAATTTCAGCTTGAGTTCGTTAAATAGAGCTGGCTATTCGCCTCACTCAAGTTAAAATTTGTGCTAAATTA
>JARGPO010000023.1 GCA_029213075.1 Legionellaceae bacterium
GGGCAAGAGCATCAAAGTATAAATTCATGGCCATTTGATCAATAATAAATAAAGTGGATTGGATAGTAGGGGTATCCTCTAACAAGAATTTTAGTGAATTGTTACCACCAGCTGAAAACACAATATTCCCCTACCTCCGCCTACTTGGTCCGACTTGTTCGGACCAAGTAGGGAATTTTAAAATAAATCTGGCTAGATACCCTGCATAAAGCAGGGTAAGTAGGGGGAGGGGGTAATGACGTAGCTTAATGCAGCGCTATTAGGCCAAGACCCAACCTAAAAATTTTTCAGTCTAACGATTAGATAGTTTAACTTTGATGATCTTGCCCTGCATGTCGGCCTTTGCGAGACATTTCCCGGGCGTCTTGAGCTCCTCGTTGCTTAACTCATCTATATGACGTGAGGTTGTGATTTACAGAAAATATTAGTCTTTACCATAAATCAAACGGCTTTCATTTTAACCAATCTGATCTATAATTACGTTATAAGTTCGTTGGAGTTCTTTGACTTTAATTTAGAAGGTTGGGTTTAATATGCGTAATAAAGATGGAGATAAAAAAGATATACCTGCATCTACAAATTTATCAAAAGAGCAAAATAAAATAGATGAAATTGAAGCTCTACGAGCTTTTTATCAGCTTAAAAAAAATAATTTTTGGTTTAGAATATTTATGCCTGAAAGCCTAAAGCAGGCTTTGTCTGCTGAGAGTTTTAGTCGTGATGCAGTTTATAATGCTTATTTTACCTTCAAAACAAGGATGTTTATTCTTTTTGGTTTATATGATGTGTTTAAAGCCTTTCGCAATGCTCCTGCAACTCAAGATTTTCTTAATATGCAAGGACAACTTGCGGCAATTGTTCCTGATTATATTAAAGAACATAAGCTAAATGAAAGTACATATAAAGACTCAATCCCTCCTGATAGTAGTACTATTGAGTTTAAAAAAATGATTTTGTCATTTTTGTCCAATACAGAGCATTTAGAATACCCTAAGAAATATTCAGTTGAGTTTGCAACAAAACTTACCCGTATCAATGAGAGTAATCTAGAAATTTTGCGTCAAATAGTTCCTGAAAACTTTAGAGAATATGTTGACTCGGTAGAGTTACACAATATCACTTCAAATCAACAAATAAATAACTTACGTTATGTTATTACAGAAATTGTTAATAACAATCCTAACGAAGTGTTACAGATAATAGAATATTTACTTAAAAATAATTTAGTAAGTCGTAGTTCAAGTAGTCAAACAATACCTATCTATATGTTAAAGAATGTATTAAGAATTAAAAATAAAGATGTTGTAGTTGAGAGAATTAAAAAGGCGCAAGGAAGTATTTTATCTGATGATGTATCACCAATGCGGGTAGGTGATATGACGCTACTATTAGCTTCAGAAATAGTGGATTCTAAACCACACTTAGTTCAAGGAACTGCCAAGCCCCACAAAGATAGGAAATCAAATACTTTGAATGTTCGGCAAACAAACACTGATAAGGATAATCTTGCGCATATTGTTCCTTTAGTATCAGAAGTTATAGATGATTTAGATGAAGGGTTTGTGATGAGAAAGCAGGAAAGCCCTGTATCAAAAATAACCTCAAAGTTAAAACCTGAGTTTTTAAAAATGGATTGTACAGAGATCGAGGCATTTTTGTCCCAAGCAATTTGTTGGGTAAAATTAACTGCAAGAAATAAAGAAAGGTATATCGATAAGTTATCTATTTTGAGCCTAGAAGATCAAGAGAGTTTTAAAGATATAGTCTTAGATTACTCCTCAATACTTACACCAAGCGTTCTTTCGATGTTAATTGATACCCCGTCTCAGTCTAATTTTAAGAGTATCTTTAATGTTCTAAGAAGAATAAATAAAGCCTGTCTACAGGAGAGAAGTGGTTGGAGAATGACCCCTGATTTCTTTGAAAATATTGTTACAAATCCTGATATGGATGGTCTTAACTTGCTGCTTGATAAGTTATTTAAGCGAGATGTTATGCAAAAAGCAATACAGTATTTTTTTGAAGGGAGAGAGCTTAGTAAACAAGAAATACTTAACAACATTCTCGATCATAAACCTAACAAACAAGAGTTGATTTTTTATAAAAATTGTTTGGGTGAAATCCCTATGAGTAAGGAAAACATTAATTTTATGCATGTTTTTTATGATCATTATCGTTTTCGGGATGATGTTATGCAGAAATTTTCAGAGTCGCCCAAATTATTACTAGAAATTTTTCGTAATCAAAAAGGTACGAGCTTCTTTGAAAAAAATCTATCTGTTATTTTGCAATCAAAAGATCTAGCTAAGCTATCTTTTAGGGTTGCAGCTTTAAAAGAGCGCGGTCTGGGTGCAGTTTTATCTATGAATGAACATGTTTATAATTTAATTATGCTTGATGATGATAATTTTGATGCCTTTCTTCAGGCAAGTGTATTTTTCAATAGCTCTTTTTCAAATCATGATGAAGATAGAAATGCTCCTTTTAGCACTGATATGATTGTCAGGGCATTTAGGGAGATTTCACCGCTTGATAAGAGCTGGAAAGATATTTCTCTTATACTTCAAGTTTTGAATGAATCATCAAGGAAGATTTCGCATCAAACCATTAGATCTGGAGAGTTAGGACTATTGGATATGTCAGAGCAAAAACTCTCTCTTTTGTTAAAGAGAGTTAAACAATTAAAAGCAAAAGGTTTTGAGCCAGAGTATTTTACTCTTAGTTTTTTAACTAAGATATCTGGTATGGATGAGGCTAACTTTTCAACGTTTAAGAATATAGATAAGAAATTAGGACAGGGAAGAATTATTCAAATTCTAGTGCAAGCTGATACTGATAATCCGGCTTTAAAGATAAAAAAATCTCTTGATATCTTGGGGAGATTGGCGTTATCTGAAAATATAAAGTTTGATATTTTATTTTATAGTGATTTGCTAGATACAACAATTGAAAATTTAGGCCACGCTCTTGATAATGTTAAGAAGTTATCAA
The DNA here is from genome assembly GCA_029213075.1 of Legionellaceae bacterium. Classification (GTDB taxonomy): domain Bacteria; phylum Pseudomonadota; class Gammaproteobacteria; order Legionellales; family Legionellaceae; genus 2-12-FULL-35-11. The sequence goes on from JARGPO010000023.1 coordinate 2,992, forward strand.
CTAATAGTAGTAAGGCCTTTTCTTATTTACTTAATAAAGATCTTGCTGAGCATGAGCGAGTAGAGGCGTTCTTATATCATGCTATGCCTATAATATTAAGCTCAAAATTTCTCAAAGAAAATCCTGCTGAGTTCGTTAAACTAATTAGAACAATTTGTAGGAAAGGTAAGGCAGAAAAGAATGCAGAAGCAGCTCTTTTGAGTGCAAGTAAAGATCGCAAAAGTGCAGAAAAAAATAAAGCAGACACTACTGAAGAATTAGCTGCAGAGCGCAGAGCGAGAGAGGATCTTTCTGAGGCTAGATTAGAACCGGAAGAATTTTTTGAGTACGTCATAAAACATGCAAGTATAATTTTTAACTCTCCTTTTGCAATATCACAGCCAGAATACTTTGAAAAAATGTTTAAAAATTATTTCTCCTCACCTAAAATGAATAGTTTTTTTACAAAAAATATGGACATACTTTTAAGCTCAAATAATTTAGCCTGCTTGGGTAGCTCATTTGAGAAATTTGATCTAAATAGTCAAAAACATTTACTTGAGATGATTATCGAGTACGATAACCAAGGTGAAAAACTAGGGATAATATTCCAGATATTACAGGATACAGGATTGCCAGAGTCTGCTTGGCTAGAGATTTTAGAGAAGAGTTCATTGTGTGAACTAGATGAGAATTACTTGCGTCAAATGAAGGCGAATACATCTCAATTTAAACAAGCCCAAGTTCAGGCAATTAATGATTTTTATAATGACTCCGAAACTATGGACTCTTGTATAACTGATATTACAACCATATTGGACTATAACAACAATGAAATTTTAGAGTATTTAGAAGCTAATACTATAACCATAAAAAGAAATGATAGCTCTCTTGGAACAGTAAATAGCTTTTTCAGTGAAAATGGTCTTAATACTAAGTATCAAAGTGCGATTGTAGAGAATACTCGCTATCAGCAAAATTGGGATGATGTTTCTAGAATCTTACTGATTTTTATGAAGAGAGACCTTCTAGATGACAATCTAATGGTTAATATTGACAAATTATTAGATACAGTTGTTAAGAAGGCAGAGTCTCCAAAGCCGGCAAGAAGAAGAGGCTTGTTTGATAATATGACATATAAAGTGGATGAAATATTGGGAACAAGCTCTGACAAAAGCACAGTTGTTGTCGATGATTATATTCAGGAGGTATCCGAGCTAGTTATGTCAAATGAACAATCAGACCCTGACTTACTTGAAAAAATACTTATTCACGCAGATATTAAGCCAGCGGTTAGAATTTTTCAGCAGTTATCAAATTTTGTGAGTATCGCGGATAAAGAGCGAATAAACGATGCTAAAAATAAATTATTTAAATTAAGTTATGAGCAACAATGTGAATTACAGAAATGTCTAGATATTTTGAATAAACCAAAAAATGTTAGCCTTTTAACGGCAGAAAATATTTGTTTAGCTGTTGATGCTGCCGGTCATCCAATTTTTTCTGACTTACAAGAGTTTGATAAGATGATTTCAGGCGAGATGCAGTTGCAACAAAGGGACTTTCGTTCTATTTTAGCAGATTCACGAACCAGACCTAATGAGAAATTAAAGGCAGATCTTGCAAAATATAAAAGTGTAAACATATCCTCGCAATTAAACTCCGCTACAGTCTCTGCAGAAAAGTCAATTAAAAAGAAAGTAGATTATACATTCAATGCTGCTCGTGGAATGATGAGCGGAGGTGCTGTTGGTTGGTTTAAACGTGGGAAAGAAAACCGTACTTCATCTAATGAACAAACATCGCAAGAAATAGAATCAAACAAGAGACAATCTGATCCAAGAAATCAGCAATGATATCAGGGAAAACGCATCTTATGCTGCAAGTTCAACTCAAATGTCGTCATTGCGAGCATCGCGAAGCAGTTCGGTGTTTTAATGAGGTATCGATCTTGGTTGCTTCGCGATGCTCGCAATGACAAATTTTTAGTGAAAAAGTGTTCAAAATTAAGATGCTCTTGCCTTGGTAATAATATGATATTGCTGATTTTATTTGTACAATAAGCTCTACCAAAACTAGATAATATTACTCTCCAAGTAGTTCTTTTATAGAAGCTTGAACCTCTTCTAGTAGTTCATCTTTTTGAGCAAGCTTATAGTTGGCTGCATCAATTGGCTTACCTATATGTAGCTCTGCTTTTTGATTGATATTAAATCTATGGGTTCTAGCCGGTAGTATACTTGCAGCGCCTCGAATGCCAATTGGGATAATTTTAGCTTTGGTACTAATGGCAGTAATGAAGCCACCTTTTTTAAATTTACCAAGCTTACCGTCTGGTGATCTTGTTCCTTCAGGTGCAATCCACATGACAATTCCTGTTTTCATTAATTCAGCAACAGCCGCCAAATCTTTAATTGCTTGGCGACGGTTTTCTCTATCAATAAGTGGGAATTCAGCTGCAATCATTCCTCCACCCATGATTGGGATTTTGGCTATTTCTTTTTTTGAAAGCATGCGAATTGAGTGGTCTGGGAAGGCTGTTAGACTAAGTGGAATATCAAATAAGCTGCTATGATTACACATGATGATAGTGGCTTCATTTGGTTTAGGTTCAATGTTATGTGGATTTATAACCTTGGTTTTAATTTTAACAAGTTTGATTAAGCGGTGCACCCATCGTTGTAATTCTTCATCACACCATTTACGAGTTATACTTCCTGTCATTGATTTTATACTTGCTCGCCCACATGTATAAGCTGTATAGATTAGTGAGAGAGCAATAATCCAGGTTGACCGAAGTTTATTAACTTGCATAATGAGGTTCCTATTTTTAAATCGATGGATATAGTTCAATTTTTTTGGAATAATGTCAATCAAGCATTAGAAATTAATAAAAAAAATAAATATTTTTGTAAAAGACAGATAATTTGTTCAATTTGTGATATTATAGTCGTTGTTTTGTATGACGCTTAAAATGGAGAAAAATATATGATATTTGGCGCTTTAAACCTTTCCTTTTGGGGATATGTGATTGCAACACTTGTTTTTACACAAGTGACAATTGCTGCGGTAACCATTTATTTACACCGAAATCAAACTCACAGAGCCTTGACTCTACATCCTATTGTTAGTCATTTCTTCAGATTTTGGTTATGGGTAACAACTGGAATGATCACGGCCGATTGGGTGGCTATTCATCGTAAGCATCACGCCAAGTCTGATGTTGAAGGTGATCCACATAGTCCGGTTGTGTACGGATTGAAAAAAGTATTTTGGCAGGGTGCGGAACTTTATCGTGACGCTCGTAAAGATAAAGAAATGATTGCTAAGTACTCACATGGTACTCCAGACGATTGGATTGAACGTAATGTTTATAAACGTTTCACGTCTAAGGGTATTTTTGTTATGTTGGCGGCGGACCTTATTTTATTTGGTGTTCCTGGAATAACAATTTGGGCCATTCAAATGATGTGGATTCCAGTTTGGGCTGCAGGCGTTGTGAATGGAATTGGACATCACTGGGGATATCGTAATTTTGAGTGCCCAGACGCAGCAACTAATGTTTCTCCTTGGGGATTTTGGATTGGTGGTGAAGAATTACATAATAATCACCATACTTTTGCATCTTCTGCAAAGTTCTCTGTAAAATGGTGGGAATTTGATATTGGCTGGATGTATATTCAAATATTATCATTTTTTGGCTTGGCTAAAGTTAAAAAGCTTCCTCCACAGTTGGCACAGGAAAGCAATAAACTGCATGTTGATCTGGATACTGTAAAGGCAGTAGTTGCTAATCGTTTCCAAATTATGTCTTTTTATTACTCTAACGTGATATTGCCTATGTTGAAGCATGAAAAGAAAACTAATGTAAAGACTAAGCAAGATAAAAAAATCATTCATCGTGCTGGATTTTTATTACGCAGAGAAACTGAGTTATTATCGCCGAAGGCTGATACTAGACTTCAAACTCTACTTGAAAGATATGAAAAGCTTAGGATTGCTTATAGCTATCGTCTATCATTGCAGAATGTTTGGTTGAAGACAGCTGAATCGCAAAAAGACTTAGTTGAAGCATTGCAACAGTGGTGCAAGCAAGCTGAAGAGTCAGGTGTTGAGGCTTTAAGCCAGTTTTCTAAGCAAATAAAAAGCTATGTCCCTAAGTCAGCAGTTCGGGGATAATATGTACCTGAGGGCCTAGCCCTCATTTAAGCCTCCGTTGATATTTGGCCATTTATTATGGTGATAATCAGCGGATGGCTATATTTTTAACTCTACGCAATAATTCAGCAAACAATCTTTTTTTATTTATAATTTTCTGATAAAGTAAAACTAATTAGAATGAATTTTCTTTGCGCGTGGCGTATTCTAAAGTTGTTTACTGAAACCGGCTTGGCTTGAGGGAGAGTAAAATGAAGGCAAACTGGAGTTTGGTTTTAAATGTTGTTTTATTATTAGGGGTCTTTTATTCGATAGTGCGTTTGGTGCGCATGCGAAAAAAGACATCTTCTTCTTTTGAACATAATATACCATCTATTGGTAGCGCTAAAGATACCGGTGCCGATGATATTATTGCTGTTCGCAAAGTAGATGAACTGAATGAAGTGGATATTAACCCAGTTCAAGAGTCATCACAGAATGTATCTTCAACAACGAATAAACCACCTAAAATAACTGCGCAAGTTGATGTTAATCATAGTTCTGGACTGGAACCTTTGATGATGTTTCTTTTGGCTAAAGAAGGTCAGCAATTAGCTGGTTATGAGTTATTGCAGGCTGTTTTGGCTGAGGGTTTGCGTTTTGGTGAAGGAGACTTGTTTCATCGTCATCAGTATTCTAATGGTCAAGGTACAATAATGTGTAGTTTGGCGGCCGCAACAGATAAAGGAACATTTGATTTACAAAATATGGGTTCTTTTTCAGTTCGCGGTTTATGTTTGTATATGCATTTGTCAGGAAACTCAACTATTGATGAGGAACGCTTTGAGATTATGCATGATACGGCGAAAGCGTTAAGTGATGATCTTGATACTTATTTGTTGGATGCAAATAAGCAGCCTTTATCAGAATCAAGCATTAATCAATATTACAAAAAAATCAATCATGATGTAGAAGAGGTGGTCTAGAATTTGCTAGCAATTACCTGAATTCTTTCATCTAAAGGTAATCAGGTTGATATTTTAGCTTATTTTTTTTGTTTTTATCTACCTTGAATTCTATGTTTCCAGTACACTATATATTTTTAGCTGGTGCTTATTATGAGGTTATCTAAAATAGCTTCGCTACTTTCTTGTAAATTAGTTCTGGAGCTTGATTTTGATTTATTTGGCGTATCAATAAATAGTCGAGAAGTTAAAAATCAGCAATTATTTATTGCGATTAAAGGTGAGAGATTTGATGGCCACGATTATATATTAGATGCTGAGCGCGCGGGGGCGGCGGCAGTTATTACTGAGCGGCCAGTTGAGGGGTTGAAAATTCCGCAGTTAATAGTTGATAGTTCTCTTGAAGCTTTAGCAACAATTGCTAGATATCACCGTGAGCATATAGATTGCAAAGTTATTGCCTTAACAGGAAGTAATGGTAAAACAACAGTTAAAGAAATGATTAGTAGCATATTACCGAAACCATTCTATAGCACTCCTGGTAACTTAAATAATCATATTGGTGTACCATTATGTGCTCTTGAATTAAAGCCAACAGATAAATATGCAGTATTTGAATTAGGTGCTAATCATATCGGTGAAATTGCTAACACGGTAAGTGTAGTTAAGCCATCAGTAGCATTAATAAATAATATTGCTCCAGCCCATATTGAGGGATTTGGAAGTATTGAGGGTGTCGCTCGGGCAAAAGGAGAAATATACCAAGGCCTAAGTTCAACTGGTGTGGCTATTGTTAATGATGATGATAAATATGCACACTTTTGGGATGACATAATAAAAGATAATAAAGTTCTACGTTTTTCACGCACAAAAACAGCAGATATATCTGCTTGTGATATTTCTTTTAATGAGTATGATTTTGCCAGTTTTAATTTGGTCGTGGAAGGCATCACTATACCTATTAGTCTTCAAGTACCAGGTAAGCATAATATTAGTAACGCATTGGCTGCTGCAGCGTGTACTTATGCTGCTGGTATTTCGCTTGCAAGTATTGCAAGTGGGCTGGAGAGTTTTGCTGGGGTTGATGGTAGAATTACTTTTAGAAAAGGTAAGAAAGAATCAGTAATTATAGATGATACATACAATGCTAACTTACGATCCACATTAACCGCAATAGATGTATTATCAGCTAGAAAAGGTCTTAGAATTCTAGTTTTAGGTGATATGGGGGAGCTCGGTGATTTTACCACTTTGCATCATCAGGAAGTGGGTGTTGCTGCATGTGAGTCAGGAATTGATTTGGTTTTAACTTGGGGAGATCACAGCAAACATACAGCTCAGTCTTTTGGTCAAGACGGAGTTCATTATGAGGATAAAGATTCTTTGGTTGATGATTTATTATCTCATTTAGATGAGAGTACAACAGTTTTAGTTAAGGGGTCGCGCTCGTCAGCGATGGAAGAAATTGTTCAAAAATTAATATAGATGGGTTCATAAATTATGCTATTTTGGATAACACAGCAGTTACAAGGCCAATATCATGCGTTTCGGGTCTTTCAATATTTGACCTTTAGGTCTATCTTGGCGGCAATTACTGCATTGATTGTTGGTTTATTATGTGGTCCTGCGACAATTCGTTGGTTACGAGGATTGCAAATAGGCCAGATGGTTCGTGATGATGGCCCACAAACGCACTTATCAAAAGCTGGTACTCCAACTATGGGGGGAGTTCTGATTTTGATATCGGTAACTGTCAGTTGTTTATTGTGGGGAGACTTGCGGCAAAGCTCTTTATGGGTTGCGCTAATTGTAACAATATGTTTTGGGGCAATTGGATTTATCGATGATTATCGTAAATTAGTTTTAAAAAATAGTAAAGGATTAGCTGGAAGGTGGAAGTTTTTCTGGCAATCTCTTGTAGCAATTGCGGCTATAGTTTACCTATATTGTAATTCTGCATTGCCCGTTCACACAGATATATCTATTCCTTTTCTTAAATCTGTTTTCGTTAATCTAGGTTTGCTATTTCCTGTGTTTGCATATTTTGTGATAGTTGGGAGTAGTAATGCTGTTAATTTAACCGATGGTTTAGACGGATTGGCAATTGTACCAATTGCAATGATTGCTGGGGCATTAGGAATTTTTGCGTATGCTTCAAGTAATGTTATTTATGCTCATTATTTGGCGATCCCATTTGTACAAAACACCGGTGAGATTACAATTTTTTGTGCTTCTATTGTTGGGGCTGGATTAGGTTTTCTTTGGTATAATAGTTATCCTGCTGAGATATTTATGGGGGATGTTGGCTCTCTTTCACTAGGGGCTGCCTTGGGAATAATAGCAATCTTAGTGCGTCAAGAACTAGTTCTATTTATAATGAGTGGTTTGTTTGTTTTGGAAACTGTGTCGGTTATTTTGCAGGTTGGTTATTTCAAATACACCAAAGGTAAGCGATTATTTCGTATGGCTCCTTTACATCATCATTTTGAGCTGAAAGGTTGGTCTGAGCCAAAAGTAATTGTAAGATTTTGGATTATTACAGTTATATTTGTTTTATGTGGTTTAGCCACCTTAAAATTGAGATAGATATTGGTATTTGTTAATGAATGACTAGGGGGTTATCAATGGATGGAACGATTTATCTGGTTATCGGATTAGGTAAAACAGGATATTCTATCGCCCGTTACTTGCGTCGTAGAAACATTAGCTTTGCAGTCTTTGACACTCGTAGTGCCGTTGTAAATATCGATGATTTTAAGCAAGAGTGTTCCCCTGTTGAAGTCTTTTTAGGAGTTGTTCCTCAGAGTTTTTATAAAAAAATATCAACAATTATTGTTAGCCCAGGTGTCGATGAAAACTTAGAAGAAGTCCAGAAACTTATTAACTTAGGCGTTCCATATTACGGAGACATTGAGTGCTTTGCCAGAGAAGTTAGCGCTCCAGTTATTGCTATTACTGGTACTAATGGTAAATCAACAGTTACTACCTTGGTAGGTGATATGGCCAAGAACTTTGACGTTTCAGTAGGGGTTGGTGGAAATATTGGCACACCAGTGTTAGATTTGCTTGATGATGAACAGCAATATGGTTTATGGGTTTTGGAGTTATCAAGTTTTCAACTAGATTTAATCTCATCTCTTAAGCCAATTGCGGCTACGGTTTTAAATGTGTCAGAGGATCATATCGACAGACACGGTACACTTGAAAACTACATAAAAGCCAAGCAGCAAATATATAACAATTCAAAATTTTTAGTTTATAACCGGCAGGATGAAAGTAGTATACCTTACAACTTGAGTGAGTATCCAAATGAATACATAAGCAGTTATGGTTTGGATGAGCCTGATGGTAATAATTGGGGACTTCGAGAAGTTGATGGGAAAACTTATATCGCACAAGGTGTTGAGAACCTTATTCAGATAGATTTACTAAAAATAAAAGGTAAGCATAGTTGGATTAATGTTGTTGCGGCTTGTGCTCTAGCAGATATTGCGGGGATATCACTAGTCGCAATGCGGTCTGCGGCCCAAGAGTTTAGAGGTCTTCCTCATCGAACGCAGTGGCTGCGTAATATTGATGGTGTTGATTGGATTGATGATTCAAAAGGAACCAATGTCGGTGCGACAGTTGCGGCTATTTCTGGTCTTGGTGAAGCAGCGGATGGTAAGCTCGTTTTAATTGCTGGTGGCAGTGGAAAGGGAGCTGACTTTAGTGATTTAAGAGCAGTTGTAATGAAATACGTTCGCGCAGTTATTTTGATTGGAAAAGATGCGTCTATTATCGAGTCTGCTCTTGATGACTCAACCAAGATTATTAGAGCTCAATCCATGGAGGATGCTGTTTTAAAAGCCAAAGAAGAGGCTCTATCAGAAGACATGGTGTTGCTGTCACCTGCATGTGCAAGCTTTGATATGTTTAATGACTTCAATCATCGTGGAGAAGTTTTTACAGCACTGGTAGAACGCCTGTGAACGCTGCTAATAGTCGGCGCAATGCTCACCCACAGCAGTTCATGGCAATTTATGATAAATGGTTAATTGTTGCTGTTGTTGGGTTGTTGGTTATTGGCTTAATGATGGTTGCCTCAAGCTCGGTTATGATTTCAACCAAATATTTCCATGACCCATTTCATTATTTAGTTAGGCAAGCCTGTTATTTGCTAGTTGGGGCTGCGGCTTCTATAGTTGTTGTCCGTATAGATAGTTCTATCTGGAATAAATATAGCGTGCATTTGTTAATTATATGTTTGGGATTATTAGTATTGGTTTTAATTCCCGGCATTGGTAGGGTCGTTAATGGTAGTCGTAGGTGGTTGTCTCTTGGACCTATTGGGATCCAAGTATCGGAAGTAGTTAAGTTAACAATGGTTGTATATATTGCTGGTTATTTCGTTAGACAAAAAGATGGTGTTCATAATACAGTTGTCGGATTTATTAAGCCAATGGTTATTCTTGGAATAGTTGTAGGTTTGTTATTACTTGAGCCTGATTTTGGTGCTTCGGTCGTTATAATATCTACAGTAATGGCTATGTTGTTTTTAATGGGCGTTAAGTTAAGATATTATTTTAGTTTGTTGTTATTAGTAGTTATTAGCGTGGCTATTTTAGCTATTTCTGCACCTTATCGGATGACCAGATTAACGGCCTTTTTAAATCCTTGGGCGGATCAATTTAATAGTGGTTATCAACTAACACAATCTTTGATTGCTTTTGGACAAGGTGGTTGGTTTGGTGTTGGCCTGGGTGATAGTGTACAAAAGATGTTTTACTTGCCTGAGTCCCACACCGACTTTTTATTTGCAGTTTTAGCTGAAGAACTAGGATTAATGGGTATTATCGTAATTTTGATTTTGTATGGGGTTTTTATTTGTAGAGGATTGATGATTGGTTACTCGGCCTATAAACAAGAAAGAGAGTTTGCATCATTCACGGCGTATGGTTTGACTTTTTGGTTGGGTCTGCAAGCAGTTGTGAATATGGGGGTTAACTCAGGATTGTTGCCTACAAAAGGACTGACCTTACCATTTCTTAGTTATGGGGGAGCAAGTTTAGTAGTTAATTGTATTGCCGTAGCCTTGTTATTACGAATTGACCATGAAAATCGTTGGAAAATATTAGGATTAAGATAAACAGTTCAGTTTATTTCAATATAATCGACTTAAGTGTCAATACACTCTAGAGTTCTCGGATAAGTTTTTATACAATACATACCTTCATTTTGTGAGAGTTAAGATAGATTTATCTATTAGATAGTAATAGTCTGCAATTACACAAAATATTTACAGATATTCTTAATCTAAAACTAAATTCATAGATTAGGTCGAATTTTCTGCAAGTACTGATATAATTAAGAAAAAGCCGACATGAGGTTACATATGAAAAATATATTACAAACGGAACTATTCCACTCTCCTAAAATGGGTAGAGTTAAGCGCATTCATTTTGTTGGCATTGGTGGTGTTGGCATGTGTGGCATAGCTGAGATGCTATCACGAGAAGGATATATTATTTCTGGTTCAGATTTATCTGAGGGAGCTGTAATAGAGCAGTTAAGGGCACTAGGTATAAATGTAATAGTTGGTCATCGTGCTGAGAATATAGATAATACAGATGTAGTTGTACAGTCTAGCGCAATTAGTGATGATAACGTAGAAATTGTTGCAGCAAAAAAGAGTAAGATTCCAATCTTACCTAGGGCGGCGATGTTAGCAGAGTTAATGCGATTTCGACAAGGAATTGCAATTTCAGGAACACATGGCAAGACCACGACCACAAGTTTAGTTGCAAGCTTATTAACCGAGGGTTTACTTGATCCAAGTTATGTTGTGGGTGGGAAAGTCAATAGTAGTGGTACGAATGCAAAACTCGGTTCATCAGCATATTGTGTTGTTGAGGCAGATGAAAGTGACGCATCTTTTCTATATTTAAAGCCTATGATGGCCGTTGTGACTAATATTGATCAAGATCATATGAGCACTTATAACGGCGACTTTAAAAAACTACGAGAAACCTTCATAGAGTTCCTGCATCATCTACCATTTTATGGCTTAGCTGTGGTTTGTATTGATGATGAAGAAATATGCAATATTATCCCAGATATTCAAAGACCAATTGCAACGTATGGCTTTAAAGAAACAGCAGATTTCTGTGGGTTTAATTGGCAGCAAAAAGGCATGAGCAGTTTTTTTTCTGTACGACGGCCAGCCCCGCATAAAACTTTGGATATAGAATTTAATTGGCCAGGAAAGCATAATGTATTGAACGCACTAGCTGCTATCGCTATTGCGACTGAACTTGGTGTTAGCGATGAAGATATAGTTTCTGGATTGTTCAAATTTGCCGGAGTTGGTAGACGTTTTCAGATGCTTGGCGAGAGAGATTTTACAAGTGGTCGTGCACTTGTTGTTGATGATTATGGTCACCACCCACGAGAAATAAAGGCAACTATTGATGCCTTTAGGGCGGCTTGGCCTGATAAGCGTTTGATCCATATATTTCAGCCTCATCGATATACTCGTACTAGAGATTTATTTAACGAGTTTGTGGATGTCTTAAGCATGAGCGATCAGTTGTTATTATTAGATATATACTCGGCTGGAGAAGGTGCTATTTCTGGAATTAGTAGTGAGACACTTGTTAGTCAAATTAATAATAAAATTCAAAAAGCCTCTTTGATTAATGAAACCACAATCGAGTCAAAATTAAACAGTGTGATTCTTGATGGAGATGTAATATTGATCCAAGGAGCTGGAAGTATAGGGAAGTTGGCTTCTAATTTAATGAAGGAATGAGCGTATGAATACAGATAAATTACGTGGGAAAGTTTTATATGACGAAGTTCTAGCCGACTATACAACCTGGCGAGTAGGTGGTAAGGCTAAAACTATGTTTAAACCGGCTGATATTCCTGATTTATCTTTATTTCTTAAGCAGTTTCCTAAAGATGAACAACTTGTCTGGCTTGGCCTAGGCAGTAATTCATTAATTAAAGATATGGGGTTTTCTGGCACCGTTGTTTTAACGCAAGGTTGTTTGAACAATATTAGCTTAGTGGATGATTTAAGAGTTAGAGTTGAGGCTGGCGTGTCATGTGCGCAAATGGCAAGATTTTGTGCGCGCAACAATCTAGCTGGTGGAGAGTTCTGGGCCGGTATCCCTGGTACTATGGGTGGTGCATTACGTATGAATGCCGGATGCTTTAATGGTGAAACTTGGCAATTTGTAGATAGTGTTGAAACTATAAATAGAGCTGGAGTTGTAACCACAAGAAATGCAAAAGAATTCTCAGTGGCATATCGAAGTGTTACGGGTCTTGATGAAGATGAATGGTTTGTTGCGGCAACTTGTAAACTATTACCTGGAAATAAAGAGAAGTCTTTGAGTACTATCAAAGAACTGCTAGCGCATAGATCTTCAACTCAACCAACCAGTGAGTATAACTGTGGGTCAGTTTTCAGAAATCCACCTGCAAATTATGCTGCAAAGCTCATTGAGGAGTGTGAGTTAAAGGGCCATAAAATTGGAGGTGCTATGGTTTCTGAAAAACATGCCAATTTTATTATTAATCATGATGGTTTGGCGTCTGCCTCAGATATAGAATCGTTAATAGAACATGTGCAAAATACAGTGTATGATCAAAAAGCGATAGAATTAATTCGTGAAGTACATATCATCGGGGAAAAGAGATGACAAATTTAATTAATCTTGTTTTGTTGTATGGCGGTAAATCAGGAGAGCACGAAATATCTCTGCGCTCAGCTGCTTCTGTTTTGCAAAACCTAGATCCGAGTAAATATAATATTATGCCTGTTGGAATGGCTAAAGATGGTTGTTTTTATTTAAATGACTACCAAGAGTTATTATCATACAACGACTCCCTACCAATAAAAGTTACTAATTCTAAATTACTACCTAGCATTTTAAATAATGGCAAACTAGCAATAGATGCTGATGTTGTTTTTCCGATGGTACATGGCCCTTTATACGAAGATGGTTGCTTGCAAGGTTTATTGCAGTTAGCAGGGGTTGCGTATGTAGGTTGTGACGTTGTTTCATCTGCTATTTCTATGGATAAGGATATTGCGCGACGAGTTGCTTGTGTAAATGGAGTTAAATCGGCTAGATCTAAAACACTTTCCTGGCATGCCAGTGAGGAAATGACCGGAGAGTTTTGTGATAAAGTGGCAGGCGAGTTTGGGTGGCCCTTATTTGTCAAACCTAATTCTATGGGGTCGAGTGTTGGGATTCACAAAGCTAATAATATGTCGGAGTTGCTAGATGCAGTTGCCGATGCTCGTAGATATGATGTGTCTGTTGTGGTTGAAGAGTTTATTGTTGGCAGAGAAATTGAGTTAGCAGTTTTAGAAAACAAATCACCAGCAAAGCTACCGAAAGTCAGTGTTGCTGGCGAAATAAAAGTGAATCATAATGATGGTTTTTATTCATATACTGCCAAATATTTAGAGAGCGATGCAACGGATCTGATAATACCTGCTAAAATGGATGAAGATATGCTTGCTAAATTGCAAGCGATGGCTCAAGATATTTTTGTGAGTTTAAAGTGCCGAGGATTGGCAAGGATTGACTTCTTTGTTAATGATGATACTTCCGAGATTTATTTTAATGAAATTAATACTTTGCCAGGATTCACGACTATAAGCATGTATCCTAAGCTTTGGAAGTACAGTGGCATATCTTACAGTGATTTACTTGATGACTTGATTGAGTTAGCATTGATTCATCAAACTTGTCGATTACAATTGGTTACTCATTATAATTAAGCAAGGAGGACTATCCTCCGATAAAGGAACGCTTTCATGGGAGATTCGTTTAGAAAATTTAGTTATAATGGTTTTCTATCACTACTAATTGTCTGTGCTTTCTTATTGATTATTAGAGTTGTATATCTATATGCGGCAACACCGCAGCGGTTTCCGGTGAATACATTTAAAATATCGGCCAGTTATCAACATATTTCACGCAAGCAAATTCAAGATGTGTTAGCAAACTATAGTAATGATAGTTTTATTTCTATGCCAGTTAATAGTTTGAAAGAGGATTTATTAAAGTTAAACTGGGCTCAAGAGATTAATATAAAGCGGGTCTGGCCAGATACACTGAAAATAACTATAGTTGAGAAAGTGCCAGTTGCATTTTGGAAAAATAGTTTTTTAACTATAAATGGCCAACTTATCCCGGCTGATGCTAAAGATATTCAGGTTCAAAATCAAATAAAGTTCTTACCTAATTTAAAAGGCCCTGCCGAACATCAGCAAGAGGTCTTACAAAACTATCAAAAATTGAGTAAGCTATTAGAGTCTTATGGGTTGCGTGCAGTTTCTTTAAAATTGCGCGATAATCACTCTTGGGATATTGGTTTATCTGACGGGGTTGTATTACGATTAGGAAAGAGGGATTTAGACAAGCGTGTGCTTAGGTTTTGTAAGGCATACTCGGCAGTTTTTGCAGATAAATCTGAGCAGTTAGCTAGTGTAGATCTAAGATATCCGCACGGCATGGCTGTGCAATGGAATGGATCTACCAATAAATAACAGGATTATAATGGCTAAAAAATCTGAAAGAAATATTATTACTGGCTTAGATATCGGAACTTCTAAAATTGTAGCTTTAGTTGGAGAAGTGACACCTGATGGCGCAATAGAGCTTATCGGTATTGGCAGACATCCATCTCGAGGTTTAAAACGGGGGGTGGTAGTTGATATTGAGGCGACAGTTAATTCAATACAGCGAGCTGTTCAAGAGGCAGAATTAATGGCTGGATGCGAAGTGGCATCGGTTTATGCTGGGATAGCTGGTAGTCATATTCGAAGCCTAAACTCGCATGGTATTGTTGCTATTAGAGATAATGAGGTTTCACAAGCTGATGTTGAGAGAGTACTTGACGCTGCCAAAGCTGTGGCGATACCGGCTGATCAAAAAATTCTGCATATCCTACCACAAGAATTTATTATTGATAATCAAGGAAGTATTCGTGAACCAGTAGGTATGTCTGGGGTTCGTTTGGAGGCAAAAGTTCATCTTGTTACAGGATCTGTAAGTGCTGCTCAAAATATTGATAAGTGTGTGCGTAGATGTGGTTTAGATGTTGACGATATAATTCTAGAACAACTTGCATCTAGTCATGCAGTTTTGACTGATGATGAAAAAGAACTTGGTGTTTGTTTGATAGATATAGGTGGTGGAACAACAGATATTGCCGTTTTTTATGAAGGAGCAATTCAGTATACAGCTGTTATTCCTATTGCGGGAGATCAGGTTACAAATGATATTGCTATGGCAATCAGAACGCCAAGTAAGTCTGCTGAAGCTATTAAAACAAAATATGGATCTGCTGTTGTTGATATGGCAACAGGCGGTAAAATGATAGAAGTAACTAGTAGTAGTGAGCGGATGAGCAGAAAAATTTCATCTAAGGCATTGGCTGAGGTTATTTCAGCAAGATATGAAGAAATATTTATTTTAGCAAAAAACGAAATAAGTTCTAGTGGTTTTGAGGACTTGATTGGTGCTGGTATAGTATTAACTGGTGGCGCTTCAAATGTTAGTGGAGCCATAGATTTTGCTGAAATGATTTTTGAAATGCCTGTGAGACATGGTGCTGCGCAACAAATGACCGGCCTCGCTGATAAGATTTCAAATCCAGATTTAGCTACTAGCGTCGGTTTATTGCTACATGGATTTAAACAGCAAAATGATGGCCTTTATATTGGGCCACTATCTGGCGATACGAATGGTATGTGGACCAGAATGAAAAAATGGTTTAATGGTAATTTTTAAGTATTATTGATAGTCAGGACTTACGCAAAACATGATAATGTCGTGGTTTCCGTAAGTCCTGATAGTGCAGTATATTAACTTCACGAGAGGTATAGAATGTCTGATTTAATGGGAAACCAAGAAAACGCGGTAATTAAAGTTGTTGGGGTTGGCGGTGGCGGCGGTAACGCGGTTGAGCATATGGTTGCCGAAAATATTGATGGAGTTGAGTTCATTTGTGCAAATACAGATGCACAAGCTTTAAAAAACTCTAAGGCTAGCCTGTTAATCCAGTTAGGTGATCAACTTACTAAAGGTCTTGGAGCAGGAGCAAACCCTGAAATTGGTCGTGAAGCAGCTGAAGAAGACAGAGAGCATATTAAGCAAATATTACAAGGTGCAGATATGGTCTTCATCACCGCCGGAATGGGTGGAGGAACTGGAACAGGAGCGGCACCAGTATTTGCTGAAATCGCAAAAGAATTGGGAATATTAACAGTTGCTGTGGTAACTAAGCCATTTTCATTTGAAGGCAAGCAAAGAGCAATAGCTGCGGAAGAAGGGATTAGATTATTAGGAAACCATGTCGACTCGTTAATAACTATTCCAAATAATAAGTTGTTGAGTGTTCTAGGTAAAAATATATCACTACTAAATGCCTTTAAAGAGGCAAATAATGTATTACTTGGTGCGGTGAAAGGTATTTCTGATTTAATAACTAGACCAGGTTTAATTAATGTTGATTTTGCTGATGTACGTACAGTAATGTCAGAAATGGGCATGGCAATGATGGGCTCTGGAACGGCTGGTGGTGAGCAAAGAGCTAGAAAAGCTGCTGAAGCCGCTATTGCCTCACCACTACTAGAAGATGTGAATTTCTCTGGAGCTCGTGGTATTTTAGTGAATATTACAGCTGGTTTGGATATGTCTATTGGTGAGTTTGAAGAAGTCGGTGATGTTGTTAAAGAGTTTATTTCCGATGATGCAACAGTTGTGGTTGGTACAGTAATTGACCCATCAATGAGTGAAGAGTTACGAGTTACAGTTATTGTTACGGGCCTTGGGGAAAGACCAAGACAACCAACGACTAAACCTCATAGAACTAAGCTCTATGAAACAAGACGAGGAGATGGATCTGTAGATTATCAACAACTAGATAGACCAGCTTTTTTGCGTAAACAAGCATCAGTTGGACAGACAGTTTCTCCTAAGAAAAAGACTGAACCAGCTCCAGAAGTTGATTATTTAGATATACCTACTTTCTTACGTAAGCAAGAAGAAGAGGCATAACTACTAAGGGCAAGCGCATGAGTGACTTATTTTAAACCACTCATGCGATTCTCCTGGGAAAAACTGATCAAATATGATATTCTGCGCTAAATTTATCAACAGCAAATAACAATAACATGCAAAAATCTAAATTATCCGAAGACTTTGCACCTGGAGAGTCTTCTCCTACTACCTCTGTTAAGAGTCCAGTAAAAATCCCAAGAACAATTAAAAAAGATTCTTTTGTAAGGTTGGTTGCAAAATTACTGCAAGAGACTGTCACGCCATTAGTTAAATCTCATTTAGGGAGAAAACACCCATCTTCTTCAAAAGTACTACCTTTATATCTTAATATAGGGCAAATAAACGGTTTTCTAACAGAAGTTCAAAATATTATTGAAGAAATTGATATTCTATCGCCAACGGATGCTGGGAGGATTGCGAGACTAATTATTTCCGATCTAGCAAAGCCATTGACAGATATCTTGATAGGAGAATTGGATTTTATTAGAGATGATATAAGGCAATCTCATCTAGAACTTGGTAGTAGTTTTTTTAGCCAGACTCTTATGAATGTTGAGGGGTTGATCCGAAAATTACTAGTGGAAAGACAAGAGCGTATAGAGGCTATTTCTGGAGTTAGTAGAGTTCAATTTAATGAGCATAGAAGATTGCGCAGGCTTGATAGTTTGGCCGAGTTATTAGAGCTTAACTCAAGTAGTTCACTTTGTGCATCTGTTACATTATCTCAAGTTGGATTAGTGGTCAGTGCAAATAACTCTGGGTTTAATCATAACCAAGAACTAGCTCAATTGACCATGAACAAGATGTCTATGATTCGAGAATTTATAATTTCAAAAAGTTCTATGCCAATTAGAGATATTACTGAATTTGCAACGACAGAAGAATATCATCGGGTAAACCTTGATTGTCTAGCGAGTGATGATGAACTTGGTTCTTTTGTTGAGAGTTTGCAACAGATAAGTAGATCTTATCAAGATCCTAGTGATTTGAAGCAAAATTTAAGAAAGTTACTTAAATCGTTTTTTTTAGATATAGGACCATTTTCTAAGTCTGAAAAAAATACTTTGCTATATTCTAGCTATTCAATTCTTTTGCCAGATAAATCTCCTTCATCCTCATTATCTATGTTTACTCCAGATCCAAGGATTTTTATACAGGTATTTCATATTACTAATTCTGGTGCGGTCAAAACAGCAGAGCATAATTTAGGAGTTTTTCCTGAGACAGTTAAAAGAAATAATATTCACGCCGAACAAATGATGTTATTTATGCTGAAATTTATGAATGTTACTTCAACTGATGTAGGCGTATCAAAGGATTGCTGTATTGATTGTAGTAATGTATTTAAGGAGCACCCAAACTTCTTAGTTCGAGGCACAAGTGGGCTTTTTTATCCTAATACAGCAAGCCTACCGACAGGTGATAGTAGAGCACATACTGGTAGTCCTCTTGTTCATATTGATAACTCTGGTCATGAAAGAAGTCCAGAAGAAACTCCAGGAGAACCCCCTGTAAAGAAGGGGCGGACGCAATATATCTCATCGATTGGTATTTATAATGAGGTGATTCCTGAAGGTAGAAGTTCGGATCTTGATGATGAAGAAGATGATGATGATATTAAATGCAGAGGAACAATGTCTACTGGTAAATAAGTCAGGCACATACCATTTCTATAAATGACATTAATGCACATATAGCACCACCCATTAGTCAGCGGACATATTTTTTGTAGAGTAACCAACATATGTCCCTGCCTACGTGGCCCGATTTATTCGGGCCATCCAGTAGTTTAAACATCAATTTGACTGGATGCCCTGAACAAGTCAGGGCAA
>JARGPO010000034.1 GCA_029213075.1 Legionellaceae bacterium
ATTCCCCTACCTCCGCCTACTTAGTCCGACTTGTTCGGACCATCTAGATTCCCCTACCTCCGCCTACTTGGTCCGACTTGTTCGGACCATCTAGGTAATTTTAAAATAAATCTGGCTAGATACCCTGCATAAAGCAGGGTAAGTAGGGGTAGGGGGTAATGACGTCGCTTAATGCAGCGCTATTAGGCCAAGACCCAACCTATAAATTTTTCAGTCTAACTATTAGATAGTTTAACTTTGATGATCTTGCCCTGTACCAATGAGTTCTGGGGTTGAAGATCATTAGTTTCAGACATGATTGATTATCATCAGATGAGTGAAGTTGTATATTTATCTGTTATTTATAAATTTGTAATATTTTTTCAGCGCTGCCATCTTTATATAAAGCCTTTTCAACCCGTAAATATACAGTGTTATCTTGGTTGCTAACTGTTACGTGACAAACCCCATCAAGACTACCTAGCTGATTGATAATGCCATCTTTATCGGTTATGTTTTTTGAGTAAGGTATGGATATTACTAGTTGGTATTGAAGGGGCTGCATAGAGCTTGAGATATAAAGCCATATTAGAGATATAATTGTATTTAAGATAAAAATTCCTGCATAACTATGCCAATGGAAAATAATTCCGGAGAGACTTCCACCGACAAAAATTCCTAGAAATTGAAAGCTTGAATATATCCCCATCGCGGATCCACGATTCTCTATATTTGCTTGCTTTGAAACTATCGATGGCAGGTTGGCTTCTAGAATATTAAATCCTACAAAAAACACAAACAAACAAATTCCTATATTTAACAATGATCCACTGGTAAAAATAAGGCAGGCTTGTGTTAACAATATGAGACTAACAGATAAGTTAAAAACAAGTTTAATTTTACGTTTTTTCTCAGCAAAAATTATACATGGAACCATTGCTATAAAACTGACAATGACTAGTGGCAAATAAAAATGCCATAGCGCCGTTAGTTTTCCTAACTTGATTTGTTCTTGGAGAAGCATTGGCACCGCAAAAAATGTTGCGGTAAGAATTAAATGCTGGAAAAATATACCTACATTTAAACGCATTAAGTGTTTGTTACAAAAAACTTCCTTAAATTTAATTCTATTAGTGTTAACGTCAATTTTTTTCGGAGTAGGAATAACAGTATGGATAATAAGCAATCCAATTATTGAAAGTATCGCTGTAATACTGAATATACCTGATAATCCAAATGCCTTCGTGATATATGGACTAATTACGATAGCTAAGCTAAAAGACATGCCAATTGTACTTCCCACTATAGCCATAGCCTGAGTGCGCTTTGCATCAGGTGTTAGATCAGTTAGTAGCGCTATTAATACGCTACCAATCGCTCCAGCTCCTTGCAGTGAGCGAGCTAATATCATTCCTTCAATTGAATGCGTATATGCGCCTATTAAGCTACCTATTGTAAATAAAATCAACCCTATAGTTATAATTGGTTTGCGGCCATATTTGTCAGAAAGCATACCGAATGGAATTTGGAGAATACTTTGGGTTAAGCCATAACATCCAAGTGCTAGACCAATTAACATCGGTGTAGCATTAGTTAGTTTGTTTGCATATATAGTGAATACAGGAATTAGCATGAACAAACCTAACATTCGAAAGGAAAATATTGATGCTATTGAGAATGTGTTTTTTAGCCAAGGTTGCTTCATTGAATATCAAGTTTGAAAATACTGAGACAGGATTGTATAAACTTAGGTAGCTAAAAACAAGACTATAATTAGTTTTACTGCATTTTTGCTTCTTATTAATGTATACTTTCGAACAAGATTTAGACCATATTAAGTGGAGAGATTAATGGCTAAGAGTTTTGAAGGGAAAGTCGCACTAATTACTGGTGGCGCTCGTGGAATTGGTAGAGCTACTGCATTAAAGCTTGCAAACTGTGGCGCAGATATTGTAATTGCTTACTACAATAGCTCTGATGAAGCGACTAAACTTGTTGAAGAAATAAGACAAATGGGGTGTCAAGCTGAAGCTATTCAGGTGAATGTTGCTGATCATCAGTCAGTTAAAGAAATGTTCGCAACTTTTAAACAAAAATTTGCGAGACTTGATTTTTTAATTAGTAATGCAGCGAGTGGTGTTTTAAAGCCAGCCTTAAAAATGTCTACAAAACATTGGCGTTGGTGCATGGAGACAAATGCTCTTGCTTTAAATCATTTAGTTGTTGAAGCTAAATCTTTGTTGCAGCCTGGAGGAAGAGTTGTTGCTTTATCAAGCTTAGGCGCAGAGAGAGCGATACCTAATTATGCATTCATTGGGGCTTCAAAAGCAGCTCTTGAGGCATTAGTTCGTTCTTTAAGTCTAGAAATGGCTGAGTTTGGTGTGACCGTTAATACTGTCTCGGCAGGTGTGGTTGACACCGATGCCCTGAAACACTTTCCAAATCGTGAGCAACTTCTAGAAGAGTATCAAGCCCACGCTTTATCAGATAGACCACTTGTACCAGAGGATGTTGCAAATACAGTTTATCTCTTATGCCTACCAGAAGCGGATATGATTCGCGGTCATACTTTGTTTGTTGATGCTGGTTATAGCGTGGTTGGATAATTTATGCAGGCTTTATCTGTTAGCCAGTTAAATCGCCAAATTAAAACCTTACTTGAGCAAGATGTCGGTGAGGTTTTTGTTGGTGGTGAGGTTTCAAACTTGGCTAAACCTGCATCCGGGCATCTTTATTTTACGATGAAGGATGCAACGGCCCAGATAAAGTGTGTTTTTTTTCGAAATAGGCATTTACCCGCGCATAAACAACTTGCCAATGGGCAGCAGGTTTGTGCTCGAGGTAAGCTAAGTCTATATGAGGCGCGCGGTGATTATCAGTTAATTGTAGAGCAACTAACAGAAGATGGTCTTGGTGATTTACACAAATTATTTGAATTATTAAAAGCAAAACTACAAGCTCTAGGATTATTTGACGCGGCACGTAAAAAACCTCTTCCTAAATACCCAAATTGCATTGGTATTATAACTTCAAAAAGTGGTGCGGCAATTAGAGATATTTTAGCGACTTTGCAACGCAGATTTCCTTGCGCAAATATTTTAGTTTACGCAAGTGATGTTCAAGGCAAAGGCTCAGAGTTACAACTAAAAAATGCAATAATAAAAGCTAATGCTGATATGCGCGCTGATGTGTTGATTTTGGCAAGAGGGGGTGGCAGTCTTGAGGATTTATGGGCTTTTAATGATGAAAAACTAGCTCATACGATTGCACAAAGTACTATTCCAATCGTATCTGGTGTTGGTCATGAAGTTGATTTTACCATTGCCGATTTTGTAGCTGATATGAGGGCTGCAACACCAACTGCTGCAGCGGAAGCTGTGACCCCTAATATTTTAGAGATATCGGCATATATAAACATATTGACCGACAATATGTTGAGTGCCATGAGAGGCTATTTATCAACACAAGCATTGCTTTTAAAGCATCAGCTTGAAAAGCTATCTTCCCCAGGCCAATTAATAGCTAGTCATTGGCAAAAGGTAGATTATTTAGAGCTAAATCTCCAAAATTCAATTGATAAAGGATTGTTAGTCAAGCAACATAACCTGCAACTTCTTACAGCAAGATTGCATGCACAAAATCCGCGCTTGTTGTTATCGCAGGCTAAATCTCATATTACCCAATTGGAAGAGAAAATGTCTCGACTAATAAGCGAGAAGATGCAAACATCAGAACAAAGATTTAAAACTTTATTATCAACACTTAATGCTGTTAGTCCTTTGGCAACTCTTGATAGAGGGTATGCTATTGTTATGTATGATGATCGTCCTGTTTTCAACTCTAATGATGTGGATGTAGGGGATAGAGTTGCAATTAAGCTTGCAAAAGGTCACTTAACTTGTGAGGTATTAAAAGATGAAAACAATTAGTCTACGAGACAAAATTGGTCAAATGTTGTTAGTTGGATTTGATGGCAGTCAAATCACTGCTACCTCACCTATTGTTAGACAAATAGATGAGTTTGGGATTGGAGGAGTGATTTTATTTGATTATGACTTTAAGACTAAGCAGTTTGATAAGAACATTCAAAACCAACAACAATTACAACAATTAAATGCTGATTTGCAAAAATTTAATAATACTTTAAATATTAAAAATAATAGAGCAAACCTTCCACTATTTATTTCAGTTGACTATGAAGGTGGTTTTGTTGATAGATTAAAAGAGCGTTATGGTTTTCCAAAAACTACTGCCGCTAATATAGTTGGTAAGATGTCAGATGATGATGCAATTAAAGCTGCAAATGCGATGGCGATAACTTTAAAAGAGTTAGGTTTTAATTTAAATTTTGCTCCAGTATTGGATGTTGATGTAAATCCAGAAAATCCAGTTCTTGGGAAATTAGGTCGTTGTTTTTCAGCTGATCCTAAGCAGGTTACACATTTTGCAAGTATTTATGCAGATGCTTTTATGCAAAATGATATTAAGCCAGCGTTCAAACATTTTCCAGGGCATGGTAGTTCAAATGCCGATTCTCACCTTGGATTTGTTGATGTGACAGAAGACTGGCAACCTCTGGAATTAGACCCATATAAATCACTTCTTCAAAATGAAAAATATAACCGAACTATGATTATGACTGCGCATATAGTTAATCGTAAGCTCGACGATTCAGGTCTTCCGGCGACATTATCACGTAAGGTTTTAACAGATATGTTGCGCAATGAAATGCATTTTGACGGCGTAATTATTACCGATGACATGCAAATGAAAGCGATTTCCGAACAGTATAGTTTGGAAGAATCATTACCTCTTGCAATAAATGCCGGTGTTGATATGTTTATATTTGGTAATCAGCTGTCTGATTCTCCAGAAGATTTTGCAAAAGTTATCGATATAATTGAACAAAATGTATTGTCAGGGGCTATAAAACATAAGTTAATAGATGATTCATATGCGCGGATTGTGAAATTGAAGCAGAGTTGATTTTTGTTTAAGTTATTAAATGCTCAGATTTTATCTGCCTCCTGACAAAAGGAAGCAGATAAAAAGCACAATCTTCCTTTAAATACTAAAGACCGTTCATAGTGAGACTCGCGCCTGAATTTTCAGCTGTCTCAGTGTTGGAAGCGACACTTTTCTTTATTTCTTCATCAAAAATTTGTTTTGATTTAACATCGAAGCATAATGCAGAACCCCAAATAGCGTCTTTTGCATCAGCGCCTTTGTTAAATATACTATCTCTAGATATGTTTAAAGAGCGCGCAAGAGAATTTGTTATTCTATATCCAGAAGTTTCCTCCATAACATCTAGTCCATTAAATTCTACTTCGTGCATCCATGTATCGAATTGATATATAATAGCGTTGGTCATATCATCTATAGTTAATAGATTAGTCCTTGGCAATTGTTTCTCGTCAATCTTTATGGAGCTATTACTATATTCAAGCCAATTAAAATACCGGTTTGTTATTCTGCATGGACCATGTTTTTTTTGAATAGCCTTATATAACCTGAATAATGAATCTTTGATATTTTTTAATTTATAACTGGGAGGAGAAGACCAATAGTTTGAATCTTCTGGTATGGATTCTAACCTGCGCATAACCTTTTCACATGCATTTAATATAATACTAAAATTTTTATGAACTTTAATTTGTTCCTCAGGATTTCTTCTAAACATACTTCCTCCAGTATTCAAAAATAAATAAACAACATGCGCAGTGTAAATAAAACCCACACGATGTCAAGTAAAGGATGGTTTGTTTGTATGGAATCAACTTTTGTAAAATAAAACTTATGTTAAATTATTTTTTGAGCTATCTATCCGTGTTCCAGTTACTCTTATACCCTAGGTATAAAAAAGCCAGAGCGATACCAGATAGTCCAATTAACATTAACGACATCATTATAATTCCTGTTGGCAAAAGAGGAGCAATTGATAACGATCCAGCTATAACACAATCTAGTGTTAATCCATAAATAGCCGTAGCAGTTGCTGATAAGGATTTATCAAAGATATTTAAGGCGATTGTTGAGCCTGCAATTGCTGCTATTGAAGATGAAAAACCAAAAATCACGCTAGAGCCGATGATAATTCTCACTGATAAGTTTTCAGGTAAAATCAAGGTGAATAATAATATTGCACTAGCAAGTAGGGCTATGACGCAAAATATAACTGTTGTTTGTTCAAGAGTTAGTCTTTTAGATATAAAAGACATATTGACGACTCTGCCAATAACCCCAGCTATTAGCATGCTAAACGAAGTCCAACCAAAAACAATTGTGCTTTGATGCAATTGATTAACAATGATAAAAGGTAAAAAAATATAATATACCCCCATTCCTGCCCAAGCAAGGGAGGTTACGTAGCAATAGGTTAAAAATTTGGGGTTGAGCATGACTAATTTATAATTTTTTAAAACATCTACTTTGCTTTTTGATTCATTCTTTAATGCCTGCGGATGATTCGTTTCCTTAAACGTAAATAGTATAATTGCCATGGTAGATAAGCATAAAATAGCGATAATAATAAATACCATTTGCCAACTAAAATGAAAAACAATATAACCACCTAGTGATGTTGCAATTGAAGGTGCAATGAAAAAAGCTAAAGTCAGCCATTGCCAAACTTTTGAAAAGTCTTGTTTGTTAAGTAAGTCTTTTGGAATGCTCATGGCAACAATATAAACACCTGAGCCGCCAATACCTTGAAATGATCGTCCAACGTAAAACCAATAAATGTTGGGTGCATATAAACATATTATAGATCCAATCAATACCATAGAAATCAGTACAATCAAGCATTTTTTGCGACCAAATCTATCACTAAATATTCCAGTAGGAATTGCAGCTAGCATTCCAGAGGCAACGTATACAATTATAGTTATTTGTATGATGTTAGATGGAACATTAAAAAACGTCCCAAGACTAGGTAATGATGCAACATACATATCATACGATGCTGCATACATGCTAACTAGCAGCAATACATAAAAATAAATTTTAAAAGAGGTTTTATTTTTCCACATCATCAACTTTAGAGTATTTAAAATTTATTATACGAATCATAGTTTAGAGTTTCAACATTAGCCTAATGGTTCAATTAAGTTTAATAAAACTTATGTAAATTTTATTTTTGAGTCTAAGCTAAATATATGTTTATTTCATAAAGTAGAACTACAATGTTTCAATATAAAATTACCCTATTGTTAATATTTAGTATTTTTTCAACGTTAACTTTTTCCGAAACTATTCATACACAATTAGGAACGCCAAAAGCTAAAAAGTTTTTGGAGAAAATAATTGAGCAAAACAATTCTTATATAAAAAACCAGGGACCAGGTTTTTTCGCAAAAAAATCTAAGGGTCAAAAACCTATTGTTACGATGATTGGTTGTTCTGATTCAAGGGTACATCTTGGAATAATTGATGAAAACCCAGAGGGTGATATTTTTGTTATTAGAAATATAGGTAATCAGTTGCTTACAGCGAAAGGCTCAGTTGAGTACGGTATTAATTATTTACATAGTGATATTTTGTTAATTGTTGGCCACTCAGAGTGTGGCGCTGTTCAAGCTGCGAGCGGTGATTTTAGTGACTTGAACCCGGAGGTAATAAAAGAACTAGCTGATATGAATTTAAAAAAAGGCCAGTCAAATATAGATGGTGTTAAAGCTAATGTTCATTATCAGGTATTGCGATCCTTACAAAAGTTTTCAAAGTTAGTAGCTGAGAATAAATTACTAATTGTTGGAGCAGTATATGATTTTTCTGATGATATGCATCTTGGGGCCGGCAAGCTGAATATCATCAATATTCAAGGCCGCAATCTTGAACAAAAATCAGATGATGTTGTTGATTGAAGCACTAGAAAAATAACTGGTCCTGTGGGCCTGTACATAAATTTATGAGCCTGAAAATGGTTCTGTGTAAATCACTTATCTTCATACTAAGAATCTGCTTTCAAATTTTATAGCAAAACGGTTGTAGGCAGATCTTCCATCCCTTTCATTAAACTAACTGGTGCATTAGAACTAGTTATTTTAATGAAAACCAAGCCATCCATTAGAAAATCTAATGGAATCAATTAAATCTTTTAATTTTACTTATATCACTTTATCTAATAGCATGTGCCAACAATAAAAGAGTTTCTAATTGGAGGATGATGTGAATAATATTTTAATAGTTCTAACAGTCGCGCTGCTAGCTTGCCAAACTCTAGCCGTGTTTGTTAATGGTATTGCTGGTAAAAACAATAGTTATTTAGGGGCTAGGATAGCAAGCTCCCTTGTTGGTTCTGGTTTTGTTGCAGGCATAATGCTCTTGTACTTCACTGTCATTTCTGGTGTGTCTATTAATGCTTTACTTGTTAACTTTAATAAATTAGGTCTTGTACTGTGTAGCTTGATTTTATTTGTAAGCTTTATTGTCCATCGTTTTTCTATAAGATATATGGATGGAGATAAACTTTACAATCGATATTTTTTCACTCTATCTGCTGTTACTTGCACTGCCATAGTCATGGTTATTGCTGATAATTTATATTTATTCTGGTTTGCTTGGTCTTTAAGTAATCTTTTGTTAATTTTACTTATGGTCCATAAGAGTGAATGGTCTGCAGCCAAAAGCTCAGGTTTGTTAACCTTAAAAATTTTAGTGCCAGGCAGCTTAAGTCTCTTGACAGCTATGATTTTGATTTCATTAAGTACGGATACAGTTTCTATATCAATACTAAGTCATCATTCAAGACAATCTTCTACGCTAGTTAGTTTCATTGCTATGGGATTAATTGCCTTCACTGCACTAACCCAGTCTGCTTTATGGCCATTTCATCGCTGGCTTACAAGTTCTCTAAACTCACCAACACCAGTTTCTGCTCTTATGCATGCCGGCCTAGTTAATGGTGGTGGAATTCTAATTGTTAAATTTGCCAGCTTATTCGCAGTTCAGCAAGGTTTGTTAATGGTTCTATTTGTTCTTGGAGCTATCTCAGCCATATTAGGTACTGTTTGGAAATTAATGCAAAGTGACATAAAGAGAATGCTAGCTTGCTCTACCATGGCTCAGATGGGGTTTATGATGATGCAATGTGGCCTGGGATTATTTGCTGCCGCTATTGCTCACTTGTGCTGGCACGGTTTGTTTAAAGCATATTTATTTTTGAGTTCTGGTTCTGCCATTACCCAAAAACGTGATATAAACATAAGGGAATCAGCTAAACCACTTCCTTTTGTATTGTCTATTGCTGGTGGTTTATTAGCGATGATGACCTTTGCCTATAGCACTAATAAACCTATCTTATCTCTTCAAGTAACATCATTTTTACTAAGCTTTGCTTTTATCGCTGGAGCTCAATTAACACTAACTATAATTGACAACAAGTTGCACTTTAAAAAGCTTGTAACTGGAGTAATAATTTCCTCTATATATGGTTTCATTTATGGAAGTAGTATTCATGCAATTGAAACATTAATTCCAAATTTAACTATGCTTTATGGTCATAAATTAAATGTGATACATGGGGTTACACTTTTTATATTTGTATCTATTTGGGCTTTATTCAATCTTGGAGTACTTAAAAAGGTTAGGGATACTAATGCTTGGTGTTGGTTATACATGACGCTAATAAATGCTAGTCAACCATCCAAAAAAACTATAACAACATTACGTACAAGTTATTACTATTAATTTAATTAGGGGTGTTTTTATGACTACTACAATGTCGATGAAGAAAAATAAGGATTCATATAACATGAGTAACTCAGTGCAATATAAAGTTGAAAACAATGTTTTTGAGATAAAAAATATTGTTCAAAATGCGGCACAGTATTTGTCGCCAGTTTGGCCACTTGAAACCTTTATTGCATGTAATCCTTTGCAAGGATTTGAAGAACTAGCATTTGAAGAGGCTCTTGTAAAAGCCGGAGGTCTTATAAAGAAATCCGAGAAAAATATAGAGCTCGAAGATGTAAACCTGCAAATGATCAAATGGTGTGGTAGTTTTTTTGACGCAGGACAATGCTCTATTGATATGCCATATAAAGATAAAGGCTTCTATTTTGGATTTTTAAAGTTGGCATGTTTTGATAAAACATTACATAAAAATAATAAAGAATTAAAAAAATGGCTAATAAATTTACCTGATAGCCCTGAACAGGCAATAAGTTTTTGTTTACGGCAATTAGATGTTCGTATTGGAAAAGAGGAAGATTTCATCACGCAGACCCTACTTCACCTGCCAGGCTGGGCTGGATATTTGAAATGGAAAACACAATGGCATAATCCATTAGAAGCAGAAGAAAACCCTGTTACTCTTACCGAGTTTACTGCCGTAAGACTTGTTATTACTTGTTTATTATGGCCTGATGCAGCTAGTCAAAAAAAACCACAAGAAGATCTAGGTTTAGTTAAAAAAGTGATGGAAAGACTAAAGAATAGTGAAGATAAATATAGCGATAAATTATTAAAAACACTTCTTCCGGAGTTAAAAAAACCAGCAGGTAAAATAAAAAGACCAGATGCTCAACTTGTTTTTTGTATTGATGTTCGCTCTGAGCCTTTTAGAAGAATGATTGAGAAAGTGGGTAATTATGAAACTTTAGGATTTGCAGGATTTTATGGTTTACCTATTAGAGTTAAAGATTATGATAGTGAGCGTACAAAAGATTGTTGCCCTGTGCTTTTGAAGCCTCGATACAATATTGATGAAGAGCCTCAAAGAGTCAATAAAATTGCTATGAAACATTATCAGCAAGGTCGTAAAATTAAGACGACTCTTGCTCATGTTTATCAACAGTTAAAATATAACTTTTCAACTCCTTTTGCATTAGTTGAGTCCATGGGGGTTTGGTATGGAATGTGGATGTTGCTTAAGTCTATGTCACCAAATTTATACAAGAACTTTAGTCAATCCTTAGGTCAAGTGATTACCCCAAATCTTGAAACCAAACCTTCTTTTGAGCTAGATATGTCTGATTTAGAAAAAGGTATTTCTTTAAGCGAGCAAGTTGCTTACGGAGAAACTGTATTACGTTTAATGGGGTTGACCTCTAATTTCGCTAAACTTGTTATTCTTTGTGGACATGGCAGCTCAACAGAAAATAACCCTTACGCCTCAGCACTTGATTGTGGTGCTTGCGGGGGGAATCATGGTGGTGTTAATGCCAAATTATTAGCAGCAATTTTAAATAAGCCAGAAGTTAGAAAGGCCATAGAGGAGAAAGGTATTCATATACCACTGGATACAGTATTTTATGGTGCACTTCATAATACAACAACAGATGGCATGGAGATTTACCCACTTCAAAACAACGAAGTTATATATCCAGAGGTTTTGAATCAATTGATAATAGATTTAAATGAGGCAAAAGTTAATAATAACTCAGAGCGCAGTCAAAAATTAAATTGTATTGATATACCAAAAAGCTTAGAAAAAAAGAGTCAAGACTGGTCTGAAACAAGGCCTGAGTGGGGTTTGGCAAGAAACGCAGCATTTATTGTTGCGCCGCGTACATTAACCAAAAATATCAACCTTGATGGTAGAGCATTTTTGCATTCGTATGACTGGAAGCAAGATTATGATGGGTCTTTATTAGAAACTATACTTACAGCGCCTATGGTTGTTGCAGAATGGATCAATACACAATATTTATTTTCAACACTGGATAACATCTCTTATGGTAGTGGTAGTAAGATCACCCATAATGTGACTGGCAAGATAGGTATTATGCAAGGGAATGGAAGTGATTTAATGCATGGGTTACCTCTGCAATCGGTAATGAGTAATGATGAGACACGATACCATGATCCGCAGCGTTTACTATCTATTGTATATGCGCCACGAAAGACTGTTATGGAGCTGATTTCAAAGCAAGATATATTAAAAAAATTATTTTTTAATGAATGGGTGCAATTAATAGTTATTGAACCAAATGAGAATTTGTCGTATCGACTCAGTAAAGACGGTGAGTGGGTTTTAACTAAATAAAATAAGGATAATATAATGACTATTACTAATTTTCAAGAAATAAGAGACGCGGGCATTAACTTGCACCCTATGAAAAAAATTGAAGTTATAGTAGCCGGTGAATATGAAAACAGCATTGCCGCTATGATGGATGAAGCTAATGTATCCGGATTTACTTTAATAAGAAACATTTCTGGCAAAGGACATAATGGATTTCATGAGGGTAAAATATTGTTCAATGATAAGGCATCATTGGTTTTATTTATCGCTGTAGCCAATGAAAAGGTTATTGCAAACATTGCTTTAGGTATGAAAACAATGTTTCAAAATAACTCAGGAGTTATGTTTGTATCTGATGTTTCAGTTGCTAGATTAGATTATTTTGATACAAAGCAAACAGGCTAGTTATGTATTATGAAAATAAGACCATATTATTGGCATCAAAGCACGAATAAGAAAAGGCGATAGCGGGGGTATTTTATATTCAGCTATTCTGCAATCACTTTGAACTGGCATATACTAATGACAGTTCAAAGTGATTGTAATTTTATTGCTTGATACAGATAGATGCTTCGGTTTTATCTAAAATTTCTTCAAAAGTAATACCTTTTGGTTTATCAATCAAATGTAGCTTATTATCGATAAAATCAAAAATACCTAGGTCGGTGATTATTCTATGAACAACATTTACACCCGTTAGTGGCAGAGAACATTTTTTTACTAACTTTGGAGATCCGTCTTTAGCAACGTGCTCCATAATAACGACAATACGCCGAACTCCAGCAACTAAATCCATAGCACCTCCCATTCCTTTCACCATTTTGCCAGGAATAGTCCAGTTCGCAAGGTCACCACCTTCGTCAACTTGTAGAGCCCCAAGAATAGTTAAATCAATATGGCCTCCACGGATAATTGCAAATGATTCCGCGCTATCAAAATAACTACTCATAGGTAGTACCGAAATTGTTTGTTTGCCTGCGTTAATTAAATCAGGATCTTCTTGTCCGCTATACGGGAATGGACCCATTCCAAGCATCCCATTTTCACTTTGGAATACAACATTTATACCTTCTGGGATATGGTTTGCAATTGCTGTTGGCATGCCAATTCCAAGGTTGACATACATTCCATCTTTTAATTCAGTTTCCGCAGCGATGCGGACCATATCTTCCTTTGACCAAGCCATAATTAATTACTCCTTAATGTAAGCCGTTCAATCCTCTTTTCATAACTATCTCCTTGTATTAGTCTTTTAATAAATATACCAGGAGTATGAATGTTATCAGGATCAAGCTCACCAATTTCAACTATTTCTTCTACTTCACAAACAGTAACCTTGCCAGCTGTTGCCATGATTGGGTTAAAGTTACGGGCGGTTTTATTATATATAACATTACCAGCCTTATCAGCTTTGAATCCTTTAACTATTGATAGATCAGCTGTTAGTGCTTTCTCCATAATATAAAGCTCACCATTAAACTCTCGAGCCTCTTTACCTTCGGCAACCACGGTGCCAACGCCTGTTTTTGTATAAAACGCAGGAATTCCAGCTCCACCAGCTCTTATTCTCTCAGCAAGCGTACCTTGTGGGTTTAGTTCTAACTCGAGATCCCCATCTAAGAACTGCTTTTCAAAAGTTTTATTCTCGCCAACATATGACGAAATCATTTTTTTTATTTGTCTGGTTTGCAAAAGTAATCCGAGCCCAAAGTCATCAACCCCGCAATTATTGCTTATTATTGTTAGGCCTTTAACCCCCGATTCAAGCATCGCTTGGATTAGATTCTCTGGTATACCACAAAGACCAAATCCACCAGCCATGATAGTCATATCATCAAATAATAAATCCCGGAGCGCGTCTTTGGCAGACGGATATATTGTTGTCATCTTAAAATCCTTATAGTACAAATCAATAAGGAAACATTCTTAAGCAAGTGCAGCACTAATGTCAAGGATCTTTAATACTGTTCTATTTGCATGTAGCACTTTGTTGTAGGTATGCAACTGTACTCGTGTCTGGAATATTTGGCATATTTAACTCCCAATCACCACTGGCGTTTTTTCCTGGGGCTATATATTGAAGATAGGCCCAAGATGTCATGCCCATGTAATAGGGATTTTTATGAGCACAAGCAGCATTCCTAGCGTTTTGAACAAATGCTAGTTGGGTAGCATTGCTTGTGCTGTAATCGGTTATTAATTGAAAATACGTGGGAGCAGGTTCAGATGCGTTATAAAGTCCAGTTTTTTCAAAAGTTCCAAAACTTGCTGAGGCTGGAACAATAATCATATATGGAACTTTATTCTTCATGCCAAAGGTATTAGCATTTGTCATAGATTTAGTAACATAAGAATTATATAGTTTTAGAGGATCTGGAGTAGGGGGTGTTGTAAAAGCTTTAAGATCATATAGCGGAATGGCTAGGTAACTATTATTATTGCTACCAAACATTGCAGCTGCAAGCCCCCAATCCTTTTCATTTGGCGTTAAATACATTCCCATTACTCGTCCATTTGGATAGGTTGAGCTAACACATTGCGAACTTTTGAAAAGAGTTGATACTTGACTAAAAAATCTAAATAATCCTTTGTTGCTCAGTACATTTTTAGTTTCAATATCAAGAAACACACCAGCCGCAAGCGGGTCATTACATATTTGGGTTACCAAGTTTTGTGCGACCGTATCTGCCAAAGAGATATTAGTTTTTAGGAGATTATTATTTAAATAATTAAAGGCGATATCAACAATTGGGAGTATTTTTGCATTTGGAAAAGCTGCAGAATAAGCCGCAACAGATGCATTGCCAGTTGCATATCCTGGAAGAATACTACAAGTGTTCGTATCATTTGGGTTTGGGCAGGTGATTTCTATATCAGATGAATAGGGGTTTAGTTGATTATACTGATTCTCTGCAAGCGCACCAGAATTATAAGTGGTTATTTGGCTTACCCATTGTCCAGGATCATTTGTGCCGTGGCTGCCAGGACCAGCTGGATAATTAACATCATAAATTAGCGCACTAAACCCAAAGGGTAGTGGAGTAACAGCTGCAGAATTTAATAAGAAACTTTGGAAAATTAAAATAAAGATTAAAAGACATTTAATCATTGTTATATTCAGTTAAAAAGGATTAAGATAACAAGCTGCCAGATTTTTATATTTAAAACAAGAGTTATTTATTTTAAATGTCAGGCTGGTATCGAAGATATGATTAATAATAAAAACAAGCAGGAAGATATGATGTTTAAAAAATTAATAGTTGGACTTTTAGTTGTTGCAAGCTCTGTCTGTTTTGCCGGGAGTATGGGTGAAAAAACTAGTTCTTATGCTGGATTTTGGGGAGGAGTTGGTGGAAGTTTTACTTATTCAACCTTGAGTGGACAAACTTATATTTCACAAGTAAATAGCGCTCCTTCTTCGGTCGAGTATATGTTAAGTCAAAATAATCTAAGCCATATGGCTCCAGTTGCCAATCTTGGATATTATTTTAAAGTTAATTCTGATTGGCTAATTGGACCTAAATTTTTATATAAATATATTGGTCAAGAGCATTTTGATCAAACCTGGTCTGGTAGTTTTCAAGATGGTTCATATCAGACGGCGTCAATTAGAACTAAATCAATTCAAAATTTTTACTTGTTATTTAGTGGAGCTTTTGAATTTAATCAATGGTTACTTTATGGTGGTGTAGGTCCTGGTTGGGCAAATGTTAAAGTTGACTTAAATGGTAGTGTTTTGCCTGCTTCAAGCGTTGTCTTTATACCAGTAAATATGAGTGAATCTAAAACTATTATTGGTGGGGCAGGACAAGTTGGATTTGAATACATGCTACCACATCGTTTTATGGTTGATATCTCTTATAACTTCATGTTAACACAAAAAAGCGCTGTACCAGTTATCAAGTTCAATGCAACAGGAGGCAGTTACTCTAGCTTTAGACAAAGTGTTGGTGTGCTCGAGCAAGGTATTAATATTACTTTGAATAAGTATTTTGATGGTGTTTGATTTATAAATTTAGATATGTGAGCTCCCCTTGTAGTTAAGAGGAGCTTAGATATAGCACCACCCATTAGTCAGCGGACATATTTTTTGTAGAGTAACCAACATATGTCCCTGCCTACGTGGCCCGATTTATTCGGGCCATCCAGTAGTTTAAACATCAATTTGACTGGATGCCCTGAACAAGTCAGGGCAA
>JARGPO010000040.1 GCA_029213075.1 Legionellaceae bacterium
GAGAAAACATTTAACGTTACGCTCGCGTATCAAACGTTTGGCAAGAAGAACAATTTGCTTTTCAAAACTAGAGAAAATGCATGACATTGTTATTGGATTGTTTATTAATCGATACGAATTTAGAGTGGCTTTATAATGAACAACAACTGTTCTGAGTCACCACCCAATACTTTTTACCCCTGAAAGAACTTGATAGGTATTACCAACTATATCATTTAGCCTATTTAGCTTACCTATCGCTACTGAAGATATTATCCCAAGAACAACAATTAATAATAACGGAAAGGTGACACCTATTAACATTTGGCTTGAAAACTGCAGGTGCTTAAAGCTCCATTTATCCCTCACCACTCTCTCCTTTGAAACACCAATAGGCTATATATACTTTACCCTAATATTACAGGTTTGGCCTATTATTTATCATTTATCAACAAATGTAGCTATGATATATGAAACGGAGGTGCATCTGCAGATAATGATTTAGACGGTGAACCATTAGGTTTTATGGATGATGATTCTGCTCTTTTAAATAATACTTGCTGATTTTGCCGATGGTGCGAGTTTTTTGGTGAAAAATTATCACGATGATGTTTATTTTTTTTATTTCTAGGTGAGTGCACATATTCTTCTGAACCTGCCTCTAAAGATCCCGGGGCGACAACCATAAAGTATCTACTCAATGAACAAGCAAGATCTTTATTTTGCCCTATTTTAGTCTCTCGTAAATAACTAACAATATGAGGTAGAATATTAAAATAATTTAAATAATATATGTTTGGTACCTTAGTGTAACGAGAACTATAAATAGTTGCTATATGTTGCCTAAGATGCGCAGTCGGCATTTTTTGCACACTAAAAGGGTTGAATCCACTGCTAAAAAGACGTTGTATTTCACATAAACATCTCTGTGAAAAAAACAACTCTGGAATTGATGAAATTAAACGAATACCACGAAACACTACGCGCAGATCTTTAAAGCTATCTCTAGGAGGTTTTATTGTATCTATTTCTCCCTTAACCCCATTTAATAGAACAGCCAAACCATTATTGCCCTTTTGCTCAAATAGATACTTTCTAACAATATCATAATAAATAGCATTTAACCCATAATCTAAACCTAGATAATGCTCCTCTAAAGTCTGCGCGGTGATACTAAACTCTATTCGACAATGCAACCATTCTATAGGTACAACTTCTAGTGAAGATGATTTTGGAGAGTTAAGTTCTTTCTTATCATCATGAGCCAAATCATCTCTAAAAATTTGCAAGTCACGTGTCAGATCTCTAACAACAATACTTGCACCTCTTGCCTCGCAAAGATGTTTAATAAATAGGTTTACTAATTCTCTAAGCCTTGGGGTATTAATCCCAACAAAAACAATATCAATGTCGCTAGGATCATCTCTAAAAACTCCACTACCAAACAGCAAAGCTTTTAATTCTTGATAGTCTTCTCTTGAAAGAATATGCTCAAGCTCATCAATAACAACTCTGATAAAATGATTATGATAGCACCTAGGCCTGCTAATGATATCTTTGGGTGCTGAAACAAATTGAACGGTTGGAGTTGTTAACACCTCGTTTTTCTCTATAACAATATCATCACTTATATTTCTAACTATATCCCCCACCACATCATCAACGACATCTTCTACTTCTCTTTTTACAATCTCTTTTTTCCGAACAGACTTTGTAGCATTATCAACAAAACAATCAACAATAGTCTGTGTTTCTTTATGAATTAACTCTCTTACAATTAATAATTTTTCTTCTTTGAGAATTTCATCTCTTGCAACTTCCAATGCCAATTCAGATGCAACTTCTTGAAATAAACCTTTAAACATTGCAGAGGATATTGATTGTTGTATAGGATTATATATTTGATTAGAAATTAAATATTTTTGATCTTGATTGGATGCTTGTCTGAAGTAATCAAGTGCCTCTCTAGAAGATAAACATGCAAATAAAATTTTAGTAAGTTCTATATATCTTTTATCAATCGCAACATCTAATGCACTTTTTCCTTGTATATCCTTAGCTAGAACAGAAAATATGCCTGTCTCAATGCAAGACTTCACCTGTTCAACATAACCTAGATCTGTAGATAATTGTAAGAGCGTTAATCCATTTATATCATATGGGTTATATGATAAGTTCTGTTTAAGAAAATCTTGCTTACTAAAATCTGCCATTAAAAAATAGTTTAAACGCTCATCAAAGGAAAGCCTACTCCACAAAAAGCTAATACATGAATCATTTTCATTATCTATTGCTATATCTAATGCACAAAGGCCATCTCGTCGCCTAGATAAGATATCTATTTCAAGATTATTAATACTCCATTTTAAAAGTTCTACTTGGGATTGTTCAACCATAATATGTAATATTGACGATCCTCTGTTATCAATATCTCTTATCTGTGGTTGCAGTTGCTCTAAAAATAATTTAGCCTTTTGAATTTTTCCCTCGCAAATCATATAACAAATAACAGTTTGTCCATTTGGATTACGAATATTAATATCAAAATTATATGTAACAATGTGCTCTTTTATAGTTTGAATTGAAGTTTCAGCTGCCAAAAGATGTAAAGGTGTTTGATTATCATATACCCAATATCCTAATTGGTTATATCTATCCAACTCATTTAGATCTGTATCAATTCGTTCTTTCTCAAAAAATTCAATAAATAATGGCAATAGATCTTTTCTTCTAAAGAGTTTTTTAGCGGATTTTCTAGTCTGCTTCTTTGAGTTTTGGATCTTAATTAAACAAGCCTTAACCAAAATAAAATGTGATATTCCTTGCAAGAGAGCTATCTCAAGCATAGTCTTGCCTTCAATATTTTCAGCAAGACAATTAATAGGCTGCTCTGCGACTAACTTAACTGCCAAAAGAGTATTATCAGAACCAGCCAAATAATGTCCTATATGATTTTTTGAATTATTTGTAGCTTGAATATTTACGCTTTTCTTTGTGCACCATACAAGATAAGAAAGAAAAGCGTAGTTTTTTCTTATTGCTGCAACCAATAAAGCGGTGTCTCCAGCATCGGTTACCTCTTCTAATGGAAAACCCTTTTTTTCTATAAGCCATTTAGTCGATTCAAGATGTTTCGTCGAACCTGCTAGATGATGAAGAACATTTAGACTTCCAGTGGTTGTAGCTCTTAGATCTAAACTAGGGTAACTTTTTAACAAATTATCTGCCATATTTGCTCTACCATGGACACAAGCATAATTTGCTAAATTCAAACCATGCCCATCTAAAATATCTTCTCCAACTAATCTAATTAGAAAAGGCAAATTACGGTCTAACCCACTTTTTATTGCCCAATGAACAACAGTCTCTCCATTATCATCTTTAATATCTCGTATAGATTTACCCTGATTTCTTAACGTAGAATCTAGTGCGCATAAAGTTACCCCATCATTCAACTCAACAGCCAAATGCAAAACATTTCGCCCATCAAAGCGACTTTTAAGAATATCGGCACCATTGGCAAGTAAAAAATTGATAACATTTCTACGAGATTTCTGCTCTTCAGAAGTAAGGTTCTTTCTATAAACAACAGTGCTTGACATTAATCCCGTAGTTCCATTTGCAATTGATGCATTAACATCATATTGCTTTTCTGTAACGAGCCATTCCAAAAGTTCGAAACTTAAAGAGAAACAAACCTTGTTCATAATATAAGCTTGATCAAGATCAAGAATGATATCCTCACATAACCACTTAAACAAAAGAATATTATTTAACGAACAAACCTCAGAAATTAACTCATTTTTATATATATCTATGTTTATTTTCGACATAGAAGTTATATACTCTCGTTTTTCTGTAAGAACATATGGCAAAATATGCTTACTATTCTGTCT
This sequence comes from Legionellaceae bacterium, assembly GCA_029213075.1. Taxonomy (GTDB): domain Bacteria; phylum Pseudomonadota; class Gammaproteobacteria; order Legionellales; family Legionellaceae; genus 2-12-FULL-35-11. The sequence goes on from JARGPO010000040.1 coordinate 3,876, forward strand.
CATTAATAGACACATAATAAACATCCAATCAATTTCAGAATCTACAATATCAAGTATAAATTCAAAAAATTCGATATTGTCACTCTCACATGCCTTTAGAATCAGATCATTTCTATAAGGTTGCAAACCTATTAAAAAACTTTGGTCATTGATAAATAAATATTTAAGAGTTTCAATAAGAGATTCGGTTACCTCAGCAAAAACTTCTTTAATATAGATAAATAATGGTGGATGTGGATTAGAAGTAATCCTAGGTAGTGACTTTAATCTCCTAATAAATCCAAATGGTGATGAGCCTGACAACCTACAAGTACTTAAGCCAACAATACAACGATTCAACTCTTCAATATATTCTCTAGATTCTTTGTTAATGCTAGTAGTTTTTTTTGTATTAGAATCTATCTCTATTCTTGCAGTTGTTGATGTAAAAATTTTCTCAGAGTGGTGTTCATTCATATGCAGCTAGATTTTAAAAACCGTCTATTTAAGTGCCCTAAATAATATCATACGTTAGTTCTTTAGACCATTCTTTGTTTTTTTTTAAAGTGTTGTGGAATACATGCGCAATATTAGGCTGCGCCCATTACCGAAGCTATGGAGATCTCAATAGCACCAAACGCTCTAGATAATTCATTGTCTGTAATTACTAGGGGCATTAATGTTCTAAGTATATTGCCATCAGCACCAGCAGACATCAAAATAACTCCATTTTTTAAAGATTCATCCATAATCTCATGTAATAGCTTTGAATCAGGTGCACCGTTTTTATCTACAAACTCAATACCTACCATTGCGCCAAGACCGTGAATGCTGCCAATACAGTTATATTTTGACTTCATTTTCACAAAAAAATCTTTTGTTTGCTTACCAATATGAATAGCTCGTTCGGCTAAGTTTTGATCTTCATAGATAGAAAGTGTTGCAAGTCCTGCCACGCATGCCAAGGAGTTGCCACAAAATGTTCCTCCAATGCCTCCTACATGAGAAGAGTCCATCAAATCTTTTTTACCAACAACAGCAGTTACTGGCATACCAGAAGCAATTGATTTGCCAAGGGTAATTAGGTCTGGGGAAACATTAAAGTGCTCCATAGCAAATAACTTACCTGTTCGACAAAATCCGGTTTGAACTTCATCGGCTATCATTACTATCCCGTTTTCAGTACATAAATCTCGTAAGTTCTTGATAAAATCATCTGGCATTGGGATAAACCCGCCCTCACCTAATTCTGGTTCAAAAATAATAGCAGCAACTTGCTCTGCGGATATATAACTTGTAAAAATGTGCTGCCAATATGCTTTATAATCTAGAACCTTATCAATTGCTGGATTAGGAACTCTATAAATCTCAGGAGCATACGGACCATAGCCTAGCTTATAAGGTTTAACTTTACTTGTAAGACTCATAGCTAACAAAGTACGACCATGAAAAGCACCATCAAAACAAATAACTGCCGAGCGTTTTGTAGCGTAACGTGCAATTTTAATAGCATTTTCAACGGCTTCAGCACCAGAGTTAAACAATACAGCTTGTTTTGCATCTTTCCCAGGAGTGATTTCACAAAGCTTTTTCGCGAGCTCGATATAAGGTTTATAGTTCAAAACATTAATTGAGGGTTGAATATATTGTTCTGCTTGTTTTTGTATGGCGCGAACCGCTTCATCTGGGCAATGTCCTGCATTTACACAACCAATCCCTCCCACAAAGTCGACATACTCTTTGCCTTCAACATCCCAAACTAAAGCTCCTTTTGCTCGACTTACAGCAATTTTTGTAAGCTGAAATACTGATTTAGCAACATAAGTATCACGCATTGATTGTAACTGCTTACTAGAGTAGACCATTATCAGACCTTGTTAATTTATATAATATATTAATGTATAGATAGATATTTATATTTGGTCAAATAAATGGTTTGAGATCTTTACTACTATATAAGGTTTATGATTGGAAACTGTTCTGATATGATAATTAAATAATAAAACCAGGAAGGTATACAAATGCTAGATTTAGCACATCATTTTTATAGCACAAAAGGATTTATGCCTCACGGAATGTGTCTTCTCTGGACCCCTAGTGTTTTATGGACCCTCGTATTTTCAAATTCTTTAATATCTCTTTCATATCTAATGATTCCATTCACATTATTATATGTCTACTTAAAGAGAAAAGACTTCAACTTTATCTGGATATTCTTATTATTTGGAGCTTTTATTCTCTTTTGTGGTGCAACTCATTTATTGCATGTCATTACTTATTGGAATCCTATCTATGGAGTCCAGGCTACAGTTGATCTCCTCACAGGAATAGTTTCATTCCTAACAGCAATAGTACTAATAAAGCTTGTTCCTGATCTATTAAAAATACCATCTCCAGAAGAGCTTGAAAATAAAAACATCCAATTAAAGAATACGCTATCTGATCTATCAAACTCCGAAATTAAATATAAATCTCTGGTAAAGTCCATCCAGTATGGCATATGCTCTTTTAAAGAAGATCATACTATTACCTACATAAATACTGCTGGTTGTAAAATTCTAGGAAATACAGATGGATATATCACTGGTAAAAAAATAAATACAATATTCCCGACACTAGAACAAAAAAAAATAGATTTATCTTCTGATGTTCATGATTCTTGTACTATAAATATAACTGGTCACGAAAAAATACTTGATTACTATATAACTAAACTTCCAAGTGAAGACTCAGAAAGTGAATATATTTTTTCTTTTAATGACATAACCATATTCAAGAGTGTACGCTCCTGGGATGAGAGTGGCAGTAGTGAAGAAAAAGCTATTCGTACCAGAGAAATGCTTGTAGAGTCGCAAAAACTTGAGGCGCTCGGAAGATTAGCCGGTGGTATAGCTCACGACTTCAATAACAATCTGGCCATTATTAACGGCAGCTTAGAGCTATCTAAGTTTTATATGTCAAAAGATGCTAACAAGGCTCAAAAAGAAATCCAAATTGCCAAAGAAGCTGTAGAGGCATCAAGTTCTTTAATCAGGCAACTTCTTGGATTTGCAAGGCAGGGAACTTATGAAAAAGGTCCTATCAATATAAATAACATCTTAGAGCAACTAAATGACTTCAAAAATACCATTTTAGGATCTACTAAGATTAAACTAAATATATCCGAGGAAAAGAACCTATGGTCTATAAATGGAGATAAAGTTCAGATTCTTCAAGTTTTCACAAACCTATTGTTAAACGCTAAAGACGCAATGCCTAATGAAGGCGAAATTAATATTGAATCAAGAAATATTGAAATTGAGAAATCTTCTAATAATGAAGAGGTTTCTCTAAAGCCCGGAAAATACATTAAAATCACAATTAATGATACAGGTACTGGCATACCACAAAATGCAATAAAAAACATTTTCGATCCATTTTTTAGTACTAAAGGTGTAGGAAAAGGAACTGGATTGGGGTTAGCAATGGTGCATAGCACTGTTTCTACTCATAACGGCAGTATTATTGTTAATTCGGTAGAAGGTGAAGGAACAACCTTTAAATTATTTTTTCCCGCACTCAACGATGAGAAAAATAAAAAAAACCAATCTATTACTAAAGAAAATAAAAAAGGCGAAAATTTTTGGAGTAATAAATGTATCCTTATCGCAGATGATGAAGAGCTAATTGTCGACATAGTTAAATCTTTTTTTGAAATGCACGGAGCAAAAGTCATAAAAGCTTATAATGGCCAAGAAGCGATTGATAAATACAAAAAACATGTGGCCGAAATAAACTTAATTATTCTTGATTTAAATATGCCAGTGCTTGATGGAGTTAAATCCTATAAGGCTATCAGAAAACTAAACTTAGCAATCCCAGTATTATTTAGCACTGGATATAGCAGTGATAATGACATACAAAAAATTATCAAAAATGACGAGCTAGCTAAGCTAATTCAAAAGCCCTTTGACAGAGAGCCTCTGCTAAAAATTAGTAGAGAATTAATCAAAAATACGAATCATTAGTTTAATTGATAATTTTGGTAACTCAGAACGTCATCTCTTGGAGATGGCGTGGTGAGTTACCAATTTATTCAATAAGACCTGTTTATTTCAAATTGTATGGTATATAATCAAAAGTATTATATATGATGGTTTAATGCGCAAATTATACTTCTAACAAACACTAGATACCTTGAGAATAACATGAGCAATAAATCTTCCTTAACAGTTTTCATATTAAATCTATTAAAGCCATACAAAAAATATCTAGCCGCTTTTGTTTTTATTGGTATGTTTTGGGCGGTTGCCAACACACTAATACCATTTACTCTAAAAATAATTATTGATAAAGTTGCCAGTTATGATGGTGATTTATCTGTTTCAATGCAAACAATTCAGCCATATATACTCATGTATATTGGTTTGTGGGTATTATTTGCTATAAATATGCGATCCCTCGATATTGTTAAGCTCAAGGTTTTTCCAAGTCTAAAACATGATACAGCGATAAAAATGTTTAGTTACTTAAATCAACACTCCCATCAGTATTTCCAAGATAGATTTGCTGGCAGTTTGGTTAATAAAATAGTTGATATGATAGGTGGTGTTATCACTATTTTGACAATTATTGACGATCTTTATGCGCAAATTATTGCAATAATTATAGCAATGGTTAGTTTATTCTTAGTTCACAAAATTTTTGCTGTTATCTTAATCGTATGGGTTATAACATTTCTTATAATTACATTTATTTATCTCAAACCAATCCAAAATTTATCTCAAGTTTTTGCAGAGTCTCGTAGCTCATTAGTTGGTAAAATGGTTGATAGCATTAGTAATATTATTAATGTACGTCTATTTGCTCATCATAGTTTTGAAAATAAATATATAGATGCAGCAACATATGACACCATTCAAAAAGACAGAAAAATGGAAGCTAAAATTATTTGGATGAGGTGTTTTTGGGATATTAGTATTATATCATTGTTAGGTATTAATTTGTGGGTACTTGGCGGCATGTATAAACAAAGTCTAGTAACCGCTGGTGATTTTAGCTTTGTAATTTCTTTATCAATTAGTATTATCTGGAATTTGTGGTATATAGCAGGACAGTTTGTCAGCTTTTCGGAAGAAATGGGTAAGTGCAATCAAGCTCTAGCTATTATAAACTCCCCTCATGATATAATAGACATAGCTAATGCTAAACCCTTAATTGTTAAAAATGGGGTGATTCAATTTAAAGATGTCTCTTTTCAATACAAAGATGGGGCCAATATTTTTCAAAATAAAAATATAACCATAAACTCTGGTGAAAAAATTGGCTTGGTTGGTTTTTCAGGTAGTGGCAAAAGCACTTTTGTTAATCTTATCCTAAGACTATTTGATGTTAAGTCCGGAGAAATTACAATTGACGGCCAAAATATAAATCAAGTTAGCCAAGACTCTCTCCGCGAAAATATAGCTTTAATACCTCAAGATGTGTCACTTTTTCATCGCACTCTCATGGAAAATATTCGTTATGGACTAACAGATGCAAGTGATGAAGAAGTTATTAATGCTTCAAAAACGGCACATTGTCATGAATATATTTCAGTACTAAATGATGGTTACCAAGCAATGGTTGGCGAGCGTGGAATAAAACTATCTGGCGGTCAACGTCAACGAATTGCTATAGCTCGAGCAATTTTAAAGAATGCTCCTATTTTAATTCTAGATGAGGCTACTTCTGCTCTTGATTCTGTCACAGAAAAATATATTCAAGATGCCCTACATAAATTAATGGCAAATAAAACAACAATCGTAGTGGCCCATCGTTTATCAACGTTATCTGAAATGGATAGAATTTTAGTTTTCGATAATGGCAGGATTATTGAAGACGGAACTCACGAGCAATTAATTAAGCAACAAGGGCATTACGAACGTATGTGGAGGATGCAGGCAGGAGGATTTTTACCTGAAACATCTTCTAATTAACTATTTTTTAAAAAATTAATTATTGGCAGATCGGTACTCCTCCCACATGGTTTGAACAGCAAAATATGTAAACATTGCTGACCAAGAAATTAGAGTTAGTCCGGTTATAACCTCAACGCTTGAAACAAATCTTAATATACCTCGTGGATATATATCACCAATACCCAAGGATGCATAAGTAGAGGCAGAATAATAAAGATACGAAGAAAAATCATTGATTCCAATACCCTCAAGATTAGGATACCCAAGATTATTTACTGAAAACCAGTAAACAGCACTATATAATAGGATACTAACTGCATGAGCAAAAAAAACCCCAATCCAAAGTGTAGACAAAAGTTGACGCGTGGACAGCTGCTTTTTTGCAATGACTTTAAGCAAAAGATGTAGTATTTCATAAAACATATGCATAGTTGCAAACGCAATTATTATTGTAATAATAACAACTTCTATATAATGCCCCATAAGTTACGCCTATAAATTAAAAGTTATATCTCATAGCATATCTTGTTTTTAGTTAAGTTTTCAAAGTTTACGCTTATTAATCATAGCCAGCCAAAATTACAATGTGTTTTTTTTGAGATCTGTGTTATGATTTTCGGCTTTAATTATGAGATAAACAAATAATGTATAGTATTGGTCCTATTTTAGTAAGAACGACTTTTGTTAATATGGAGCATGTGGAATACCATTGGTGTTATATAAAGTTAAATAGCGAAAACACCGTTTTAAATTTTTCTCTTGGATATTTTTCTACTTCCGATACTGAACTTCCAAACGATTTTACAATATACCAATCGCAACCTGCACTATTTCATGTTTTTGATCCATCGGTACAATCCTACTACTCATTAATCATTTCAAGTGAAAATAAACTAATTAAATTTAGACCGAACAGCTTGCCGAATAATTTTACACCTTACATCGCAGAAATATTTAAATGTGGTGGATATACTCCTAAAAAACCTGTAGAAAGAGCAACGGTACAAATAACAACAAATGGATATGAAGCTCTTTATAACGCTCTGAAAAGTAACCCAGAAATACTAGATAGCGTAGAGTCTCAGTACCAACTTTCTAGAAGTAATTCGATATGGCAAACGGAGCAAAAAGATGTCGTTGATTTTGAGTCTATTCATGGTGATGCTAGGGCCGTACTTGTTAAAAATGGTTTTTTATTAGGATTGCTAGCCCTAAAAGCCGAGGCACAAAACTCTCTTGATTATTGTTACGCCCTATTATTAGTTATTATTAAAGAAGAAAGAGCTAATTTAATTAGAAACAAACTAATATTAGAAGTAGGTCTCCTCTATCAGGTAGAACAATTTAGACTCTACTTAGTTGACTTTAACCTCTATGATGCGGAACTGCACCCTCTTAACCAAGAGCTATTTAATGTAATACAAAAACTTCTTATCTCTGAAATAGATAAATACAAACATCTAAAATCAGCTGATACAGAAGAGATAACGATTACTTTTGAAGATTTACTCGACCATAATGAATCAAGATTAAAATTTACGAATGCTCTAAGGGAAAGAAATCGATCGCTGAATAATACAGCGGATGCATTTTTTTTAATGCTCACAAAACAAGTTAGCCTCCCTGACGAAAGAGATAGTTTAAGATACATTATAACTTCAATAACCGATATGAAATCTTCTAGCTCTTCAAGATCTCAAGATTTATATGAGCTATTAAAAGATGAGTTTGAAGCGCATTTTTATGATAAGAATTTCTCAGATGAGTTAGGTGATTTTTATGAAAGGGCTTATAAAAAATATAAAGGCATGTTTAAAAGAGCCGTAACCATACATCTTAACAATAGTAAAAATGATGATGAACTATATGCAAAATTAACACCTATGATCCACTCTTCATCTGATATTAAAAATATGCTTATTCTACTTGGTTCTGATGACAAACAATGTACGCTAATAGATACTCTTAACATTGAAGATCCTGAGTGTTCTTGGATGAAAAACCCCAACGACTTCTTTAACTTTTCTGCACCGTTAAGAAGAAAATCTTTACTCCATTTATTTTCAAAAAGAACCCCTAAAGGATGGTGTCGTATCATAGCAAACTTTGAACAATTACTAAGCTTTTGTAAATCATTTAGAATTCCCGAGCAAAAACTATCTATGTTTTCTGCAAATGCAAAGTATATTGCTAGCCTCATAGATACTGATTTCAAACTATTAAATTTGTTGCCTTATATAAACCCAAAGCAGCTACAAGTAGTACTTTACCAAATACCAACAACTATTACTTGTAACTGGTTTCAAACTAAAAATGGGTTAGGAGGATTATTACAATTAGATGAGGGAGCATATCTTAATGATAAGATTTCACTAGTACTAAATGCATTACCAAATTCATTCCGAGTAACTGCTATTATTCGTATTGAAGACCCATTACAAGCAGCTTTTTTTCTCGGCTCCCTTAAATCTAGCCTATTAGACTTATATTGGAAATCTCTTGAAGATTCTGATTGGGAAAAATTATTTCCAACACCTATTCAATTTAAAATATTAGCCATTATATTGATCAATCATAATTATTTAGGTCAGATTATTCTTGAGAAGATTTTACAAAACATTCCCGGAAGATTTAAGAACCAACTTCTTCAAAACATCAAAAGTGAGCCAGAAAGTGAAACTAAAAGAATGATGCTTAACTATCTTAAAAAACATATTCCATTTAGACAAGATCTTGATGACATAGGATTACCAAAAGATAGTGAGATGGAGCGACCATTGAAGTGCTCTCGTTTAAAATACTAAGCGTTTTAACATAAAATGCTTGCTTTTTTGTACTAATTATTATATTTCTAAGAAGATCGTAAAAAAGCTGTTCGTGGAGTATCCTTTGGAGAACTACTATGCTGATATACAAAGTCTTTGTTGCGCTTCATTTGCAAAAACCAAACTCAACGCTATTTGATAATAGTCTACCTTTATTATCGGATAGTTTTCTAACAGAAGATGATTTGCTAACGGCTAAAAAAAAATTAACGAGCATTTATCGATGTTTTCAAACAGATGTCCATGAAAGCAATTTATCAAAAGTAAATATCACAGAAATACAAGAAGCTTTTGACAACTTTCTATTATTTTGCAAAGAAGCTCTTCAAAAGAAAGACTGTACTCCATTTCTGCCTATAATATTCGACTACCTTGAAGATAATTCATTGTCCTATAAAGCAACTTATTCTCATATACACATTATGTATAAGCTGTTTTGTTTTAGTCTTAAAAATCAAGAGGATGCATTAGATATAGCTTTTCTTGGTCAATCTTTCATTGAAAGTCCTAAAACTACCACCGCCTTTTTACAATGGCTAAGATCGCGCGATGTGAGCATTGAACAAATTATGCAAACACATATTTTACAAAACTTTTTTCGCTATCATTCTTATACATTAAGCGAGCCAAATAACCCTGTTGCAATGCTAGGTATTTTCCTTAGAAAATCGGAGTTAACTCGTGACTTTTCCACTTATTTATCAACTACTCATTGCCCTGAACCATCGCTTTCACATTATGCTTTAGACGGAACAATCCATACTGCTGACACTTTAAATAATCCCATACATATTGAGTCAAGCCTAAATATTACTGCAACTTTTACAAATATGGATTCTTTATTTAGAGTTTTTGGGGCGCGCTTTTTAACTGCCATACTGTGGTGGCAAACTAAAACTTGTGAGGATAAAGATGTAGCTATTTATTTGCTGAACCAACCAAGACTCATTAAAAATAATTTCAGTGAACTAATTCATTCTACACAAGACGCTGATGTGTTAAAGAAAACACTATCAGACTTATTACAAGAAACAACTTATGATCTGTTAGTTCGTGAGCGTACCAAAGGAATATTAAGCTTACTCCCTTATTCATCCTATCTTGCAAACTTAATTGTAAAATCAGACCTAACAATTTATCTACAAGATATTAATCAACGAAATGCATCCACTTTCGATAATATTGCTGACTTAACCTCTTTGTTCAACTTGTTTAAAAAAAATCAACCGACCCATGCAAAATTAGTTTTAAAACAACTTATATCTCATATGCTTAAAGAGCCTCACTCTTTCAACGATGAAATATTAATACGTGATATTCGAAAATTTAAGCCAACAAAAGAGGAAATATATACAAGGGTGAGAGAGTTAGAAATGATACTCGACGATTTTGTATATAAAAACTCTAAATATCCGATAAAAGATTTAGATTATATTTCTATAGAGGATTTATGGAGAGAGACTTTTCAAAAAATCAGCATGCTTCAAGAAATAATACAAACTCCCAATCATGTTCCACAAGACAAATATAAGCTTCAACAATATATAGCGCATGTTTTACTCGAAAAAGAAAGCAGTATACAAGTATTTAATTTAGATAAATTCTCAAAAGTATTAGGTTACGAATCAACATTTGACGAAACTCAGGTAACACCTTATCAGCGTTTTTTAATTGAGATATTGTCAGCGTTAGATAATGAACCTCTAAGAAACACAATAATTCAACTACTTGATGAATCTATCAGCGTTGAAACAGAACAAAATCATCGCAATTGGATGTCTATCAAATATGATGATCTGCCTTTGTCATTTCACGCCTGTAGAAATGGCAATTTAGGATTTATGATATGGCTTACATCCAATCAAAAAGTATCTAAAAAAGATATTGAGCCACTGGTTATCCAAGCTGCAGGTCTAGAACATTGGCACTTAGTTAAATACTTTCATCAAAATTTTAATTTCAAGCGTTCTGTTATTAATACCTTACTAGCACTAGCTATCGAGCAAAATAATCCAGAAGCTGTTAAATTATTACTAAGATACAGCAAGAAGTCACCGGACAAAAAAAACATAGAGCAATCCTTTAGTTCAGCAATAAGAGAAAAGCATTTGGCTTGTGTAGAGGTATTACTATTATGTCAAACACGCCCTTCGGATGCCGTAATAACTAAAGGATATAAACAAGCAATTGCAAATAGTGACTTCACAATTGCAGATCTTATAGCGGAGTACCCAGCGCAAAAATGTTTAAAAGATGCTATAAATCAAACATTTATCAATGCTGCTCGACTAGACAGACTTGGCATAATAAACCATATTAGAAGGATTAATGTAAATGCTCCATCACAAAATACCATAGACAAAGCATTAATTGCAGCAGTTAGAGCAGGCAAATTACAAGCCACCAGAAAAATATTTTATTTTAACAACTACTGTAAACCAGAAGTTCTAAAACTTGCCAGATTAGCTGCTGTAAAACTTCAACGTTATGATATTTTAGATTTTTTTAAGGATATAGAGTTGGTCGAACGCTTATCTATTAAGGTACCAACAAAAAACACCAAAAGTCCCTGGAAAGAGCGTAGGCAATCACAAGCAAAATCAGTACCTGAGTTATCAAGAAGCCAATCATTAGGCTCATTATCACAGTACGGTATATTTCGCTTGAAATCACCAACACCGAGCCCTGTTAAGAAAATGTCATTAGTTAAACCAGTTATGAAAAGACAAATTTCTCTTTAAAATACCGCTACAATATGTTTTTTTATTTTGTTATATGTTAAAATAGCTATCAACTTGCAGTCCAACTATTGATAGGAGTTAAAAATGGAGCTAAAAAGTGGTGAGACAACTGATTTGATTCAGGCCAATCAAAAGATAAATAAAGAAGGGCTTTTAAAAGCACTAGACAGATATATAAGCGCCTTAGAAGAATTGCAAAATGATTATATTTCTAAAAGAAATGGCGATGGGAACACCCCCGAATCTACAAGTGACATGTCGACACTGCAAGATTTGTTGAAAATATATAAAAATTATAAACAGTTATTAACTGACTACCAAAAGACAAATAATAACCAGCGAATATTTAAATTCATCAATTATTTAATGAATTATATTGAGAAAGATTTTATAGGTTCTTTATTGATAGAATTGAATGATAGTTCATCAGAGGAATTAGATTTAAATAAGTTGATGACAAAGCTTGCTACAGCTGTACATAGTGATAGCTCTAAGACATACATAGAAGACCAAATAAAACATGACAAATTAATACGTTACTATTCTAATATCGCAGTTGTGGCTATTTCTACATTATCTATAGTGTTATATGTTACATCACTCGCCCTAGTGATGCAGCCAGTTTTTTTGCCTCTGTTTATCTCTTCACTATCAATTTTTTCTTTAACGATGATACCAGCTCTAACCCATGATCTTTATACGTATAAAATAAACTCTCTAACAGCCATCAAAGATTCAAAAATTAATACAGAAGTTCCTGGGGAAATAAAAGATGAAAAGAAAGAACTTCCGATACAAGTGTTAATAAAACGTATGAAGTTAAATCTCGGTATGACTGAGAAATTAGAAAAAGATGAGGCTTCAGCTCCTCCTGCTTTAAAAACATCTAAAGTCTATGAAAATTTCTTTGCTAAAAGATGTATTGGTAATGAGCCTAAAAGTTTAGCCGATGAGGTTTTAGAAAAAGATACTTCTTTAACCGCAATATCCAAATAAAATTATATAGCACCACCCATTAGTCAGCGGACATATTTTTTGTAGAGTAACCAACATATGTCCCTGCCTACGTGGCCCGATTTATTCGGGCCATCCAGTAGTTTAAACATCAATTTGACTGGATGCCCTGAACAAGTCAGGGCAA
>JARGPO010000053.1 GCA_029213075.1 Legionellaceae bacterium
TTGCCCTGACTTGTTCAGGGCATCCAGTCAAATTGATGTTTAAACTACTGGATGGCCCGAATAAATCGGGCCACGTAGGCAGGGACATATGTTGGTTACTCTACAAAAAATATGTCCGCTGACTAATGGGTGGTGCTATACTTTCCCGGCAAAGAATATCATGCTTAAAAGACTTTAAACATGTTCTAAAAATGCTTTTCGGTGAATTGTCAGAACATCTGAATTTAAAACTCTGGTTGCAGAGGTCTGTTCATTAAATCTAGAGCTGCGTCTTTTGGGGATTTAGTTCCTTGTAGGATTGCATATACCTCATGACAAATAGGCATGTCAATTTTGCTCTCAGTGGATATTTCAAATATTTGTTTAGCGTTTTTACTGCCTTCAACAACTTGGCCAATATTGGTAAGTGCATCTTCCGAACTAATTCCTTGGCCAAGTTGAATACCAAATCGTCGGTTCCTAGATTGGTTATCTGTACAGGTAAGAACTAGATCCCCGACTCCAGCAAGACCCATAAATGTTTCTTGGCTTGCTCCAAGACTAGTTCCAAGGCGAATCATCTCAAGAAGTCCGCGGGTAATTAGGGCCGCTTTAGCATTTGCCCCGTAATTTAGACCGTCGCTAATTCCACAGGCAATTGCTAGAATATTTTTGACCGCCCCGGCAATTTGCACTCCTAATAAATCATTTGATGAATAACAACGAAGGTTATTATTGTGCAGTGATGCGGTAATTGTACTGAGATAATTTATATCATTACCAGCAATTACTAGGGTTGTTGGTAATCCTTTGGCTACTTCTTTAGCAAAAGATGGACCGGAAACAACAGCAATAGGGTAGGAGTCCCCCCATTTTTTATAAACTAATTCGCTTAGAGGTTTATTAGTTTTTGGATCAATACCTTTGGTTAACCAGGCTAGGCCATTTTTAGGTTTAGGTATTTTATCTAGGATAGAAGAAAATGAATGCGATGGAACAGCTATGATAATCTCGGATGCCTTCTCCAAGCAATTTTGCAAGTCATAATCAACTTGCAGATTACTTGGAAAAGGTGTGTCTGGTAGGTAACGTTGGTTACAACCAGACTTTTGCATATCAAGCACGTGTTGCTTATCTCGTCCCCACAGAATAACCGTGTGACCTCCTCTCGCCAAGTGAATGGCAACCGCTGTGCCCCATGAGCCAGCTCCTAGAATAGCAACCACAAGATTCGTCATGATTAGTGCTTTGTTTCATCCTCTTTTTGTTTTAGTTCTTCTAATTGTTGCATATAAAGTGCATCAAAGTTAATAGGCGCAAGTACTAATTGTGGAAAACTACCGCGCATAACTTCAGAAGAGATAACTTCACGAGCATATGGGAATAACATGCTAGGGCAAAAGCTATTTAGGATATGATCTAGTTGTTCTGCAGATGGTCCTTTAATAGTGAAGATCCCAGCCTGTTGAACTTCTACTAAAAATGCAGTTGTTCCATTGTTTTTAACAGTTGCTGTAACAGTTAGCTCAACTTCATACATGTCATCTTTAAGATCTGTGTGCTCTGTGTTTAAATCAAGATTTAATTCAGGTTCCCATTTCTCTTGAAAAACAGCAGGTGTGTTGCTTGTTTCGAATGATAAGTTTTTGATATATACACGTTGTACCATAAATTGTGAATCATCATCTTCAGGTTTTACATCTTCCGGTTTTGTAGTCATTTTTTATCCTTGTAAAAGTTTATCTAGTTTTCCTTGTTCTTCTAAGGCATATATATCATCACACCCACCAATATGAGTACCGTTGATAAAAATCTGCGGCACAGTATGCTGACCACTTTTAGTAATCATTTCGGCTCGTAGTGTTTGGTCATTATCGATAATAATATTATCAAAAGGTATATTTTTATTAAATAATAACTCTGCAGCACGTTTGCAAAATCCGCAGGTTGTTTTAGTATACATTATTACTTCAGTCATATATAAAATTCCCGTTATTTTTTTATTATGGGTAGGCTAGCAGTTTTCCATGCTTCAATGCCACCATTTAAGACCATTGGATTAGTAAATTCTTTAGTCCGAATGTTTTTGGCAACTGCTGCCGCTTGTATACCTTTATTACACACTAAAATTATAGTTTTATTCTTGTACTTATTCATTTTAGCAGTTTCAAAGTCGGCTTCGGATGCCCGAATTGAGCCAATTATGTGTCCGGCTTTAAATGCCGCTGGATCGCGCAAATCGATAACGACTGCATTTTCGTGATTAATTAATTCTACCGCTTGCTCAGCTGACAATGTTTTACCTTGTTTGCGCATTTCTAGGTATTCATTGATAAAAACCAAGAAACTAAGAATGACAAAAGCTAAGCTTAACTGCCAGTGATTTTGTATAAATTGACCTAAGTGATCCATGTTGAACCTTTTGTAATAGCGTAAATGGTGAGAGTATAAAGATGTTTAGTGGCTCTCGTCAATTCTAGTTTTAGTTGGGTAGCCAGCTGCGGCCCAAGCTACGATTCCACCATCGACTGAATATACATCTTTATATCCTAATTGTAATAGAGCGTTTGCTGCGTGTAGAGATCTGACGCCACTTCGACAATGTAGGTAGATGGGTAGTGAAATTTCAGGAATTTTATCGGAAATTTGGGATAATAGGTTATCTTTAGAAATATGTAGTGCTTTTGGTATGTGAATGTCTTGCCATTCTTCTAGTTCTCGCACATCAATTAAGCATATTTGATCGTTGTTATCATATTGTTTTTTCAACTCATTTACGCTGATTGTTTGTACAGCATGTTCTTTTTCCATTGGAAATTCCTCTTTTTTAATGTAAATATCTTTGTCTACATGCTATCCTATTTGCAACTTTTTGTTAAGGATTAGTATGACGTTTCTTGAATTACCATTACCGCAGATAACAATGGCGCATGATGGACCATTGTTTCCAGTTGAAGAAGTTATTTTAAAAAGCTTTCCGGAAATAGAAAATTGGTTTCGTAAGTCATTTGAGAATACTCCTCCACCAATTATGTCATCTGTTGATTTAAGACATGCTCGTTATAAGCTTGCACCGGTTGATACTAATTTGTTTCCGGCTGGTTTTAATAATTTAAATCCAGAATTCATGCCAATGTGTATCCAGGCTGCTCAGTCCATCCTGAGTGCCAACTGTACTAATATTCTTTTAATTCCAGAAAATCATACTCGTAACACTTTCTACGCACAAAGCTTGTTAGTGTTACGCGATATATTTATGCAAGCAGGTTTTATTGTGCGCCTGGGTAATATAGATGAGAGTGTTAGAACAAACATTGAGATGAAAACTGATGATGGTAAGGTCTTGTTATTAGAACCGTTGATTCGTACTGAAAATAAGGTAGGATTGGCGGATTTTGATCCTTGTTTAGTTTTATTAAATAATGATTTGTCAGCTGGCATTCCTGAGATTTTAACGAAACTAGCGCAAAGGGTTGAACCTTCATTATTGCTTGGTTGGTCGTCTAGATTTAAATCTTCACATTTTGATATTTATAATCAGGTGGCTTCTGAATTTGCTGAGCTAATTAATATTGATCCGTGGTTTATTAATCCACTATTTAAAATACAAAGTGATGTGGACTTCATGTTACAAGTTGGGATTGAAAGTTTAGCAGCAGAGGTTGATGAGTTAATAGTTTTAATTAAAGAAAAATATGCTCAATATAATATTACTGATAAGCCATTTGTTGTCATCAAAGCCGATAATGGTACTTATGGTATGAGTGTTATGATGGTGCAAAGCGGTGATGAGTTGTTGGCTATTAATCGTAAGAACAGAACTAAAATGTCGATGACTAAAGGTCGCCAAAAAGTCAGTAGGGTGATTATTCAAGAAGGAGTTTATAGTTTTGAGACTATGAATAACTTTGTATCTGAGCCGGTTATTTATATGTTAGGCCAGTATGTTGTTGGTGGTTTTTATCGGGTGCATCGAAATTTGGGTGTTGATGATAATCTTAATGCGCCTGGCATGCATTTTGAGCCTTTGGCTTTTGCTAAGTCTTGTAATATGCCATCTAAAGAATTAGATGTTGAAGATCCACCTAACAGATTTTACGTCTACAGTGTTGTTGCCAGGTTGGCGGCATTATCCGCTGCGCGGGAGATGATTGTTGCTGGAAATATTGCTTCTTAATTAATTAAAGGGATTTCTTATGAAAATAGCAGTTTTTATGGATCCAATCCATTTGCTAAAGCCACATAAAGACTCATCTGTTGCGATGTTAAAGAGTGCACAGGAAATGGGTTGGGAGTGTTACTTTTTCACCCAAAATGATTTGTATTGTCGAGATGGTCGTGCTTTTGCAGTAATTAATTCAATTCAAATTGGGGATGTTTGCTCTACAAATTGGGCTTTAACGGAGACTCTTGGTGAGCGAGAACTAGCTGATTTTGATATTATTTTGATTAGAAAAGATCCTCCTTTTACGATGGAGTATATTTACGCAATGCAAATTTTGGATTTGGCTCAGAAGGCTGGAGTTTTAGTTGCTAATAATCCAAACAGTATTTGTGACTTAGGCGAAAAAACCTATACTCTTCATTATCCTGATTTGTGTCCTAAAACACTAGTTAGTTCCAATATTAGTCGGTTACGTGAGTTTTGGGACGAGCACAAAAGTGTTATTTTCAAACCTCTGGATGGGATGGGGGGGCAAGGAATTTTTCATGTAAATGAAGATGGTAGTAATTTATCGGTTGTTCTTGAGTTATTAACCAACAAAGAAAATACAACGATAATGGCGCAAAAATACATCCCTGAAATTAAGACTCATGGCGATAAAAGAGTTTTACTAGTAAATGGTGAGCCTATTCCCTATGCTTTGGCAAGAATGCCTGCAAAAGGTGAGTTGAGAGGAAATTTATGTGCTGGTGGTACAGGTCATGTGGTCCCGATTACATCTCGAGATAGGGAAATATGTGATCAATTATCTAGCGATTTAAAAGCTAGAGGATTATATTTTGTTGGCATAGACATTATTGGTGATTATTTAACGGAGATAAATGTCACGAGCCCAACTTGTATAAACGAAATAGGTAGTGAAACTGGTTTAGATATAGCTAGAAGTTATATGTTGGTTTTAGAAGAGCTCAGATCTAGATAGAGCTCTTCTGTTTTTTTAACCAGCTAATGATGGGATAGGGGCGATACTGCTTTGCGCCGTTGTTAGAGGGAACTGAGATGGGGTGCCATTAGCTGGTTGTTCTGGTAGGATTTCATCTTGGTCTTCCTCCTCGATGTATAAATCACCAATTGGTTGTTGTGGCGCACCATTGATTAGGTAATTTCTATGTTGTAGGTATGCATCACGCATGAACGCATATTTATCTAAAGAAAGATTTATTAGTTTATCGGTATCGAGCATTTGCGATCGAAGATCAACATATCTTACTCCAAGAATACTAAATATTACCGCATCTGGTTGAATATATGGATATGGTGTAAAGAACACATAATCAAACATTAATCCCATTCCATCTCGAATAGTACTTGGTCCTAAAAATGGAATAACGACATAAGGGGAATTTTTATCACCCCATTTAGCAAAAGTTAATCCTAGGTCATTACTATGAGGAGGCAGGCTAAAAGTGCTAGCCGGATCAAATATTCCACCAATACCAATAGAGGTGTTTATAATAAAACGCCAAGTATCTTTGATGGCACTATTCATATCATTTTGGAGAATATCATTGGCAACAGTAGGCAGCATATTTACATTATTATAGACATTATTTATTCCAGCTCGAACTCGACTTGGAATAATTTTTGTGTAGGCTTGCGCCGGTGGTTTTAAAATATATTTATCCACCTGAGAGTTAAAGGCGTATATTTTCCTATTGATAGGTTCAAATGGGTCTACAGGATTTGTCCCTCTGAGAGCGCAGGACTGTAAGGTTAAAATGCTAATTATAGTTATCACATGTTTAAATAAGCGCATAGCAACTTCGTTATTTTAAATCTTAATAACTATCCTACACCAGAATATTAAAATAACCTATCAATATACAATATCTTTATACACTTGAGTTGATTACACTCTATTTACCATTGCAATTTCTTCTTCATCTAAATCAATGTCATGTTCTATTTGAGAATTTTGTTTTTCTTTCTCTTTTTTAGTTTCAAAAACAATATATTCTGTATTGCTATGAGGTGAGAAAAGAGTTAGTCCATAGTTTTGATCTTTTTGTTTCATATAAATATCTGTATGTTCTTCTTTATCCATTATTTTAGGTTTTAAAATACATTTGTAAATGGAATTTAATACTATGCTCATAACACATAGGGCTGTAGCAACAAAGTATTCATTTGAGGTATTAGTTTGCTCAATATTGTTTTTTATAACACCATTAGAAACATTTGTTCTTGCAACAAACGCAAATAGTAAGCTTGTAGTAAAAGCCGACCAAGCTCCAACGCCACCAGCTAATGTGATTGCTTCGCCCATTCTATGATGGATATTGTGACCAAGTTCGTCGAATATACTGCGATTTGCTATACCATTAAAAACAGAAAAGAGCATCATAACTAAAAAAATCATTCCTGGATCTAGGGGATATGAAGCAAAGATGGCTGTTGTAACTCCCATACCGGTTAATGCAATGTTAGTATTAATAAAAGGATGTTTTAAATTTAGAGAAAAATACGCCCTAAATAGAGAGGAAATAGTAATAATACTACCTGTGTATATACTTAATAACCCCGCAGGAACTCCTCGTTGAGAAAAAGTTAGATTTCCGGTTGATCCAACAGCAAGAAGCAATCCAAAGCTGACAATATAGTTAAAAACACCTCTGCCAATTTCTATTTTTTCATTCAGGGTTAGATTTTCAAATTTTTTCAAAAATGACCCCCCTAGATCACCGGAAAGAAAGCTTCTTTGACCTAAGTGGACAGATGTATATCTTGCAAGTTCCTCGGATATATCTTCTTTTCGTAATTGATCTAAATAAGAATTTTGTAAAAGAAACGCAGATGCTATCATTCCAGCTAGAGTAATACCGCTAATTAATCCGTAAAAACCATTTAGTTTTGCATATGGAATCAGAGCTGCAGATAAAAACAATGTAAAAGGTGGGGTTAGATTACCTAATCCAGCAATGGCGCTTGTTGATTTTTTTGAGGGTGCTCGACTCATATTCCCTAAAAGATTGTCCATATAGCTTGGTTTTGAACTTACTAATATCTTTAGTCTTTCTGCATATTGGTCTATAGATTCATCTGGAGCACTTTGTAGTGATAAAGATATTGCTGAAAAAGCGCTTATTCCTAATCCTGAAATAACATTGGCACATAAAAGTAGTCCATACGGCAAGCTGTTAGCAGATACTTCTTCAAGTTTTACAGATTCAATTATGGCAAATATTGAAAACAATCCAATGGTGCTACTTGCAAGAAAACCCATGACAGCTTCTTTCCCATGTCCTCGAATGGTCTGATCCGCAACTATCAAACGAGCTAATCCACCAAGTGCTGTTGGTGATATGGAAATAAGTAAGCGCTGAAAAGGTGAAACACTTAATAGGCGAGCGGCAACAATATTGCCGAGCACGCTTGGTGCAAATCCAATACCATAGGACAGAAGTGCACCAAGAAAATTAGCATTTGGACTATTTTGCAAGCTTTCTATAAGGTCATCACTTGCACTAAGATGAGGAGGAATTAGTGTTCGAATAGGGATGTCATGCTCTTTTGCTGCGCGGAGTAGATGATGATGATCACCATGAAAGTTAGGATATAACAAGCGTTCAAAAAGAACATAGGTTAGGAATGAACAATGATTTTGTGCAAGAGTTAGATCATTTTTAATGAATGAGGAGAATGTTTGTTCCTTACTGCTTTTTATACAATTACATAATCCAGTCAGTGCGTCAATAAAAGTAGTGTTGGCATCAATTATAGGATTGCTATCAATTAAGATAGTTAACTGTTTTTGAATATAATCTAATCTGGTCTTGTCAATAGTATTTTCTGTATCATCAGCAGAATCTATCATCGTTCTTAGCCATTCGGTAAGAACTTCCGTATTATTTATCAGCTCAGGGTTTAATTTATCTTTTAATGTCTGAAAAGAATCATCGCTAGTTGACTCCCAAATATTAGTTAACAAGTTTTTTGTGTTTTCCTTGGTCATACTAGCTTGAACCTTTGCACGAAAAAATGTTTTCGGACTCTAACAAAGATAGAAATGTATTGCAAACAACATCATTATAATTAATAGAAACATCTTGGGATATATCTACGAAATGATTTAATGAAGGCCGCTTATCGTGTCATCTCCTGGTATTTCATCTTCTAAGAACCTGTTTAAAGTCTTTTAAGGAATAAAATTAAGAATGCAAGCACTACCATTTGTAAACTTGTGTTTATCTTTATTTTACATCTTTTACACAACACCAGTATAAATCGTTCTATTGCGTCTATTAGCCATGATGTAAATGGTTACTTAACTGCCATGCCTTGGTAGAAAAAATATGGATTATCAGCGCACCTGTAGGTTAACTCAACAAATTAAAGCCACTGGATTGCTTCAGCGCTGCGTACTTCGCAACGACGACTGTTAAAAACAGTACCGATATTTTTATTATTTTTCCTGGCAAAGCACATTATGCTTAAAAGACTTTAAACAGGTTCTAAAAAGTTATAAGCGAAGCAGAACTACAAACATCGGTAAAAACATCAGGTTAAGACCCAAAGAAATCTTAAATACTTAAACCACAAAATGTATTATCAGGTTTATAGATACATATATTCTTATCGGCTTAGAGAACTTATAGAACTAATTTCGTCGTTATCTCTACTTAGATCAGTATTTTCATCGTTATTTGCTACATCGTTAGGCGCTGTTCTTGTTGGGTTGCCGGCTAGTGCATTCATTACACTTAATGACAGTCCTACTTGAACACCAGCTAGCGCTATACCTGGCGCCAATAATAGATTTATACAAGATTTAGCTTTTTTTGTAGTTGAAACATCACTTGCGTGGATTGCTCTATTTGCAAGTAATCCTTTACGCTCAATATATTTCCTACCATTTTGAATAGACTCAGAAATACCAGTATTCCCAGCCGCTCGTGCTGATCGAACATTGTCACCCGAAGCAATATTTCTAATCACATCTATTTTATGTTTCATAATATTACCTTTTGAAGTTAAATAGATATTATACCATTGCCGGGTCAAAAGTCAAACAATCAGCTCTGTTTTAGATCTATAGATATTTTTCTTTAGTATTGAGTGTTTGTGTATTATTTGAATATATAAGTAAGCATAATAGTTATAGTTCGCCAACGCCAATTGAGATGGTGTGACGGACTATTAACAACCATGCATTATATCCGACACATGCTCATCCTTCTCCTCATCAAGCATCACGCTTTTACTCCACATTGATGATTTTCGAAGCCACTTAGGTACGAATCCACCAGGAAATGCATTGGTTTGTCGACATAACTTTTGTCTTGGCGTTAGTATTTTTTCAGACCTACAAGTGTTATTTGGTTTATAGTTGTTATCAGTAAATAACATTGTAAATGCATATAAAGAACTTACACTTGCACCAATTTCAACTAAATAATTAATAACAGCTCTGTGAGCTTTTTCACAAGCTAGAAGTAAAGGAGTTTTTCCAGAACTGTTTGTTTTATCCAATAGTTCAGGATTGTTCTTAAGAATAAGCTTAAGAATTTTTAAATGACCATTTTCAGCGGCTGTATGAATCAAATAATTTTGTTTAAAGGGTAAGTCCTTCGCACCTGATTTGAGCAATATTTCCACAATGGAGTATTGGGCTGCTTCATATGCCAATCGTAGGGCTGTTTTCCCATATGTATTTTTAAGCTCAAAATCATCGACAGTATAATTTATATTTATACCACTTTCGATTAAGTGGATAACAATATTCATGTATCCATGTCTAACTGCAAATATAAAAGGAAGCTTATACTCTACAAAATCATTATGACTCAATAGATTTTGTATAGCTGTATCTCCCCACCAGAACCCAGTATAACTATAGTTTTTTAGATTAGGATAGTCATCAAATAAACGTTCAATCGTATCAACTCTCGCATATTTAACCGCTTCGAATATTAAACTTTGAGCCGTTGACTCATCAACTAAAGCTCCAGCATCAAGTAAGATTCCCATCGTTATATATTTGCCGCACTCATAGGCCCACTGTACTTCTGTTTTTCCATGGCTTGGATGTCCTGGATTGTTTATTAGCTCATCTAAATTTGCACCACTTGCAATCCAATCTGATATACTTATGTGTTTATTTGAACTAACAAAATCTTGTTGAGATTTATTGACAATGCTTTGAGAATCAGAAGATAGTTCTATGTTATTTAATTTGGCACTTGAAGCCAGATATGTAACAATTTCAGGCCAACCAGGTTCCCAAATATAGGAATCAGAATCAAAACAATCTTTAACCATATGGCCAGCAGCGAGACCGATCCATTTTTCAATAAAACAACCATTTACCGCCCAGAAGCCAGGTTTTACCTTTACAAATAATTGCATAATATCTAATCGGCCATTTCTAACAGCCTTATCAAATACATACTCACCATTAACTGGCGTATCAACAGCTCCTATTTCAAGTAACATTTTAAGCATTGAATATTGACCATTATTATATAGCCCTTTGCATTTAAACCAACACCTTTTGAAATCAAATAGTTAACGATTGCAAGATTCCCGTAAGCCGATGCCCATATTAAAAGCGGTTGCATATATGAATCTTCTTGTGTTCGTATATCAGGATTGGCATCAAGGAGATTTATAATTTTTTGTTCTTGCTGGATTCGCTCCTCATCAAGACGACTTATATTAGCAATTCTTTTTAATATTCTACAGATTTACAAGTACATTTTTTGACACCCTTTTAACTTAAAGCTTACTAATAAAGTAGGCGTTATAATGATGAACTATTAGAGATACAACAAATTATGGTTAGCAAAGAATAATAAGTAATTATATTTTTGCTTCTTCATTGAAAAAATAGCATTATATCATTTATAAACAATATGAACTAGATGCTCATAATAAAATCATATTTTTACTTTGTAATTTTAGATTTGGTATTAGGTTTAGTAGTTAATAAATTTTTCCTTTGTTTTTCACAAAATAACTCTGGAGGTATTTGATGATCTTTTCAATAAATTATGAAGATATTCTATTTCTTACTCTTGTTAATTTGTGAATCTAGCTGATGACCTTTTTTCTGTTGTTTGGTTTTTAGATAGAAACTATTTTCATGATTTGGTGAGGTAATCAGAGGGATAATTTCACTAATTTTAATACCATACTGAATTAGCTCTCTAGATTTTTGAGGGTTGTTTGTAAGTAATCTAATATTCATATTTTGTAAATATTTTAAAATTTGATATGCAACAATATAACTTCTATCATCTTCAGGTAGACCCAAAGCTTTATTAGCATCATAAGTATCTAAACCATTATCTTGAAGTCTATATGCTTTTAGTTTTTTAATGAGGCCAATACCACGTCCTTCTTGTCTTAAATAAATAAGACCGCCTCCTTCCTTAGCAATTTGTGTTAAAGACATATGTAATTGGTCTCCACAATCACATCTCATAGAACCAAAAATATCACCAGTTAAACACTCAGAATGAATTCTAATTAAAGGGATTGAATCTTTAGTGAGGTTTTTTTCAAAGAGCAGGTGCTCTTTAGGATCATCTGCGTATTGAAACACTGTCATATTAAATTCACCTAGGTTTACGATAGGTATGCGAGCAGAAGCTTTTGGTTCAACCAGCACTTCATTTATCATAAAATATTTTTCTATATGGGATATAGAAATAGCATTAATTTTATTTTTATTTAAAAAGTCCTGGGTATCTTCTTCTTTAATATTACACTTTATTATAAATACAGCTGGAGATATCTGAGCTGTATAAGCTAATGTTACTGCTGCTTCTTGAGGTTTAGGGCGCTTTAAAATACCATACAATTTCTTCCAAACAATACTTAAGTCGTTAGGCACTAATATTGGATCCTTGATCTGAATTTTTTCATTGGCTTTTTTAAAAGTACTACGTATTTGGTTTAAAAAATCCTTGGTTTTTAATGTGCTATTATCTTTAGTTTTGATACTTTTAGAAATCATTTTTTTTGAAAGCAAATTATCTATACATAATATATCCATAATAACCAACTTGATTTTAGCAGAGCTGTTTTTTAATAAAAATTCACAAGAAATTTGGTTTATATTTTGAGCAGAAACCATTAAATAGGAAGATTGTTTTATCTGATAGTTATCAATCAACATTAGTACCTTTCCATCTTTAAGGGATTTTTCTGCCTGCTTGATAGTACAAAGATTCATCTCCATCACTTCATGTCCTTAATAAATGGCTTTGTAAGTCGAGCAACTTCCAATGCTTTATTGAGATCAAAATATCCGGTTTCTTTATCTCTTAAGGATGTTTCCATATCTATCCAATTAAAACCGGCAAGATCAGGGATTTTTGCTCTTATTTTCGCGATATTATCTACTACATTATCAACCCCAATCCCACCGGCAAAGCCAAAATTAGTATAATATGCAAACGGCCAGTCGTTTTTAGGTGATGGAGATATACCATTACCACAACTTACATCACTTAATAAATCAATAGATAAAGGCAAGTCCGCTTTTTTATATATTTCTCTTGTTCTATAGTTTTCTCTTAAAATTACATTACCTGAAAACCCAATGTTACGCCTTAACAGGTTGATATTATTGATTAATTTGTTTGTTGAAAGTTGACTGGAAATCGTGCGATCTGAAAGATTTAACTGTATTCTCCTCCAATTAATAGCATTAAGATGAGCAGAATCATTTAAACTCTTGAGGAAAGTTCCATGAGATAAATGAGCAACCCATGGTAAGCTTGGGCTTTCACGAATATCATTTAGTAGTTTATAGCCACAGTGAGATATATTTGCATCTTTATCCTCATCGAAGCATACACCAAACTCAAGAAAGGGATATGTTTCATATAAACTTAAAAGATCTTTTATCTTCGTTTTAGTATCAATACCAACTAAACTTACAACATTTAAGAATTTAGTTTTATCTTTAATCTTATTGGTATAATTTTTATAAAAATCATTTATTTCTGGTAGAGGTAGATGAATAACTTCAATTTTGTTTTTATTTAAAATTGATGAGGAATTATTTGTTTTTACAATAGGGTTTGGATCACAAAATGCATATATTACACGTTGTACCCCAAATTTAATAATAGCATCAACACAAGGAGGAGTTCTTCCCCAATGATTACATGGCTCTAGAGTTACATATAAGCTAACATTAGCTGTTTTACGAGGTATTTTATTTAATACTAAAACTTCCGCATGATCAGTTCCTGGTCCTTTATGCCAATCTTTGGCAATAATTTCGTCGCCAACAACAGCAACAGCACCAACGGCAGGGTTGGGGGAGCAAACAGATACACCCTTAGAAGCTTCTTTTAGTGCCTCTAGTATAAACTTTATATGTTTTGCCTTTTCAGTATTTTTCATAATCTAAGTTAAGTTTTTAATTACTTTAAGTATAGATTACGATTCTACAGTACGCTCGCGATGACAAATTTTTCAGTGAATAAGTGTTCAAAATTATGATTTGGTTGCCCTTCCCTTATTGACAGAAGTATTTAAGATAAGTTAGGATAAAAATTCATTAATTTAAACTGTGAAATATAATGGCAGTTGTAAAAGTTAAAAATCTATCAATAAATTCGTGGCGTTGGCGGTAGTGCTAGCGGTATTGGTTTTTTGTTGTTTTTAATTTTTATGAGATAGGCGCCATGACTTCATTCCCCCAAATCTATTGTAAATCTAATGTTAAGTTCTACAACTACTTTCTAACTATTCCTTTTTGGCCTTGCGCCTAATTCAATTGATCCCAGTATTTTTTCGTACCTAAGTCGCAATTGATTAAAGAGGAAACATAAATGAACATCAAAAAAATAGTACTACTTGCCTTGATAGCCGTTATTCCAGCGGTGTTTTTTAGTTTTTTGCCATCAAAAAATTCAATGATACCTTTGGTTGCAATAGCTAATTTTGGCCCGCACTCATCTCTTGATGCATCCATTGCTGGGATTAAAGATGAGTTGGCTCGAAATGGCTATATTGAAAATAAAACTATTCGCTATGAAGTTGTCGATGTTGGATTTAATGCCGCTCTTATTCCGCAAATGATTGCTAATATAAAAAGCCACTCACCAAAAGTATTTGTTGCTATCACAACACCAGTTGCTCAGTATGCTAAGGGCATGATTAAAGATATTCCTTTAATATACAGCGTAATAACCGATCCTGTCGCATCTGGGTTAATCCAACAAGAAAATCATTCTGAAGATAATTTAACAGGGAGTTCAGATAAGCAAAATTTTAGTCTGCTTTTTGACTTTGTAAAGCGAGTATTAAAAAATCCTAAGCGAGTAGGGGTGTTATATTCCACGTCTGAAAGTAACGATGTTGCACTACTTAATATGATAAAACAGGCCTCGCTTCCAGAGAAAATACAGGTTATGAGTGTCGCAGTTGAAGAGGCGCGAGATGTAGCTGTTGCTATGCAGAAATTTAAAAACAAAGTAGATTTTATTTATGTTGGGGCTAGTGGAGCAATCCAGCCCAGTCTTCCAGTTATAGCTGCTGCAAGTCGAAATATGGGTATACCAGTTTTTAACGTTAATGATGATGCTGTTAAAGAAAATATGGTTCTTGCAAGTTTTGGTGTCAATTATCGGCAAGTAGGAGTTAATACTGGCAAGCTTGTATATTCTGTACTTCAAGGTAAATCAATATCATCTCTCACTCCCACCTATCCATCGCTAGCAGATCACCAAGGATTTATTAGTCAGAAAAATGCGGATTTAATGGGGATTAAGTTACCAACGAATCTTAATAACACAAAAATTTTGGGGTGAAGATATGTTAGATATAAAAAACCTTACAAAGTCTTTCCCTAATTGTTTTAAACCAGTATTGCAGGATTTTAACTTACACTTAGAACCAGGTGATTTTTGTGTGGTTATTGGGAGTAATGGTTCTGGGAAATCAACTTTGCTGAAAAGTATTTCCGGTGAATATAAGCAATGCGCTGGGAAATTAAGAATAAAAGGGGAGCTCCTAACAAATAAAAATCGTAGCCACATGATTGCCTCTGTTACCCAAGATGTTAATAAAGGCACGATTATCGAAATGACTATGATGGAAAATATGGCGTTAAGCTTAGCCAGAACAAAAAAGTCTGGCTTGTCATTATATCATCGACATTCAAAACAGATTTATCAAGAAATTGCGCAAGTTGGTATGGGATTAGAACACTATTTTCATCAACCTTTAAGTAATTTATCTGGAGGTCAGAGACAAATGGTGGCCACAATAATGGCTGTAACTTCTAATCCGCAATTATTGTTATTAGATGAACATACCTCAGCTCTTGATCCTAATATGCAAAGGATAGTTATGGACTATACAAATCAATCTATTTTAAAAAGAAGATTAACAAGTTTGATGATTACCCATAACTTAAGCGACGCCATTCAGTATGGAAATAGATTAATTATGCTCCATAAAGGAAAAATTGTCTTTGATGTTTTTGGTGCAGATAAATCCAATTTAAAGATAGAAGATTTGCTGGACTTATTTCATAACTACGAAGACTCAGTCTTACTGGAGGCCCAAAAATGACGATAGATTATTTTTTAACTGGAATACAGCAAGGATTAATTCTCGCTTTAGTTGCTTATGCAATAATGATCCCGTTTAGATTGTTAAATCTTCCTGACTTAACAGCTGAAGGGGCATATCCACTTGGTGGGGCTATTTGTTCTAGTTTAATCTTATTGCATGTTCACCCCATTTTATCAGTGCTTATCGCAAGTTTTGCGTCCGGGATTATGGGGGTTGCGACAGGTCTTATTCATATACGATTAAAAGTTAATACTCTTCTCGCTGGAATAATATTAAGTACAATGATTTATAGCGTGAATCTACGTTTGATGGGAAAACCAAATCATTCCTTATTTAATAGCTTGAGTTTATTTACCCAAACAAGCTTGATTGCCAACATCACCATACTACTAATTATCCTTGTAATCTTGATTGTGCCATTAGCAACTTTCCTAAGAACAGATATTGGTCTAAATCTTAGAGCGGTTGGTTTAAATAAAGAGTTTTCCAATCGTCAAGGAATATCTGTTGCTAAATATACCGTACTCGGATTGTTTCTAGCTAGCTTTTTCAGTGGTGTTTCAGGCGGGTTAATTGTCCAGCTGCAATACTATATGGATGTTGGTATGGGAGTAGGTATTGTGATTCATGGTCTAGCAGCATTAATGATAGGTGAGGCAATTGTTGGTAATAACACTTTGAACAAACAACTCCTATCACCATTTATAGGCGCATTGGTTTATCAACAAATACAAGGAGTTGTGATTGCAATTGGGCTTGCACCTTCTGATTTGAAGTTTTTTACCGGTGCTTTGGTTTTATTAGTTCTTGCAACAAAACGCGGAGTTAAAAATGACAGCAGATGATTTTATAATACCAGCAGATAAAACGTATATGTGTGGCCATTCTCTAGGACCATTGCATAAATCATCTCAAATTAATGTTCAGCAAGTAATTAAATCCTGGGAGGAGTCAGCTGTTCAAGCCTGGAATAGTGATTCTTGGATCGATCTCCCAACTAAAGTTGCAAGACAAATTGCACCACTTCTTGGGGCACATGCTGAAAATGTAGTCATGAGTGACTCAACTTCTGTTAACTTATTTAAAGTTTTACTTGCTGCTTTAAAGGTAAATTCTCAGCGGAAAATTATTTTAACAACAGATGATAATTTTCCTGCAGATTATTATGTAGCAGAAGGCGTTCGGGAGTTAAAACAAGATCTTCAACTAAAAATTGTGGCTCGCGAGTCATTGCTTGAAAATTTAGATGAAGACGTAGCTGTTTTGATGTTAACACAAGTGAACTATCGTGATGCGAGAGCATACTCTTTAGAGAAAATATCTGAGCATGCGCATAATCTTGGAATTTTAACTGTATGGGACTTATCCCATAGTGTTGGCGCAATACCTATTAATCTTACAGATGCGAACGTTGATTTTGCTATTGGGTGTACGTACAAATACCTCAGTGGCGGTCCTGGATCTCCGGCCTTTATTTATGTGCATGAGAAACACCAAGAGCAATTGATAAGCCCAATTTATGGTTGGATGGGCCATGATAAACCTTTTGCTTTTGAGAATAATTTTCGTGCTCGTGGTGCCCGTCAATTTATTGGCGGTACACCTTATATATTAAGTCTAAAAGCACTTGAAGGTTCTCTAGATTGTTTTGCAGATATTGATATGCAAGATTTAAATAAACAAAGCCTTATAAATTCAACCTATTTAATTAAGGCCTTACAAGATTTGCAATTGCAAGTTATTACACCGCTTTTGAAGGAGAGAGGGGGTCATGTAGCTTTTATACACCCCAAAGGATACGCGTTATCGCGTGCTTTGATTGAGCATGGAATTATTAATGATTATCGTGAACCAGGCTTAATAAGGCTCTGTGTTAATCCACTTTATCTAAGTTTAGAAGATATCCAAAAATGTGTGGAAAAAATTACTTATTTGTTAGATAGAAATATCTATCTGAACTCTAAATATAACGAGCTTTTGAAGGTGACATAAGATGAATATCTATTTAGAAAAATTGCAAGCAGGGAATAGTTTAACCGTAAATGAAAGTCATACGCTATTTTCTGATTTATTAGATTATCCAGTTAACATGCAAACCCAACTATTAGAACTAATGAATAAAAAGAAGGAGTCTACCCCTGAGATTTTGGGTGCGAGAGATGCTTTGTTTAATAGTTCACAACCTATTGAATACTCTGATGATGTGCTTGATATAGTTGGTAGCGGTGGTGATGGTATTGGATCTTTTAATATCTCAACTGCAGCAAGTATGGTTATTGCTAGTTGTGGGGTTAAGGTTGCAAAGCATGGAGGGCGTAAGGTAACTAGTTGTTCTGGAAGCACCGATGTATTGCAAGAACTTGGTATTTCTATGGCAGATGTATCTGAGCAATGCATACAATCACTAGACACTATTGGATATAGTTTTTTATCGGCACAAGTATTTAACCCAGGATTAAAGTCTTTTGGAAGTTTAAGGAAAAAAATTGGTGTGCCAACAATCTTTAATGTTCTTGGACCATTGTTAAATCCAATTCGACCACGCCGTCAGGTTGTTGGAGTCTATAGGCGTGATTTAGTACCAAAAGTTGCAGAAGTTTTAAAAGAACTAGGATTGATACACGCCTTAGTTGTGCATTCTGAAGATGGGTTAGATGAGTTTAGCGTAAGCGCTAAATCACATGTGGCAATTTTACGTTTTGGAAAAATCACAGCGTTTAGTATTAGCCCGGAGGACCTTGGTATTAAACGCTCATCAATTAAAGATATAAAAGGCGGGGATGCTTTTGAAAACGCTGAGATTATAAAAGGGATTTTTTCAGGACTCATAACTGGTCCTAAATTAGATATTGTTGTTTTAAATAGTGCGGCCGGTCTTTTGGTGGCGGATAAAGTTCAAAGCTTAGAAGAGGGAGTTGTAATGGCATATACAGCAATATCTAGAGGAGATACTTTGGAGTTTTTTAATAAGTTAAGGGAGGTTGTATGAGTAATTTTATGGATTCTATTAAGAAGAGTGTTCAAGCTCGTTCGAGCGCAATTGTACTTAACCATGCACCAACTGTTAATAAGTTAAACTTCTTAGATGCCTTTTCTAAAGATAAAAGACCTGCAATTATTGCCGAGGTTAAATTAAGCAGTCCATCAAAGGGTAGGATTTATAACGGTAATTTGGACTCAATTGCGATTGCCGGGGAATATTTAGCTAATGGTGCGGCAGCCTTATCAATTTTAACCGAGCCCGATTTTTTTAATGGAAATATAGAAACAATTCGTACTCTTAGGAAAATTTATCCACAGGCAAATATTTTACTTAAGGACTTTGTGTTAACCGAGTTACAAATTGATGAAGCATGTGTTTATGGAGCAAATGCAGTGCTATTGATAGTTGGTTTTTTAAATAAAAAACGCTTATCTGAACTTTATAAGCATGCCTTAAGTTTAGGAATAACTCCTCTGATTGAAATTCATAATTTAGATGAATTAAAGATAGCTATTACTCTTAACCCTAAACTTTTAGGATTTAACCATCGGGACTTAAAAAGCTTAACAATCAATTTGGACTCATCAAAAAACCTACGATGCCAAATTCCAAAGGATATTACTTTTATTGCTGAGAGTGGGATTACAACAAAAGATGACTTAATCCTAATGATGAGAAGGGGATTTGACGGCTGTCTAATAGGTTCTAGTTTAATGTCGCATGCAAATCCTGGTAAGGCTCTGGGTCAATTACTTAGTTCAGAGACAGATCTAATTAAGCAGTAAATAATTTTGGGAGTATTGAGAATGAAAATTAAAGTTTGCGGTATTACAAATCTTCATGACGCTAAACTCTGTATGCAAAATGCTGCATGGGCTGTTGGATTTAATTTTTATAAGAGTTCACCTCGTTATATTGAGCCTGATAATGCAAGAGAAATAATTAGCTTACTACCTTCTTCGATTATTAAAACTGGTATTTTTATTAACGAAAGTTACACCGTGCTTGCGAAAATGAAGGACTATCTTGGTCTCGATTTTGTTCAAGTATATGCGCCTATTAATGATGCCCCTGATTCATTTAAAGAAAGAGTTATTTTATCTATTCAAGCCGCAACCGAAAAAGATTTACCAAGTGCTTCTGTTTTGAGTACTTATGGCCTGATTATGCTAGATGCTTGTAATAGTCGTGATGGTTTATTGGGAGGGACTGGGCGCCTTGCTAATTGGCAGTTAGCGAAAAAATTAGCGAGAAACCATAAGTTGATTTTGGCCGGAGGGTTAAACGCCAAAAACATTCAAGAAGCCAATCAAACTGTGTCTCCATACGCGTTGGATCTTGCAAGTGGGGTTGAATTTAAGCCGGGTATAAAAGACAAATCAAAATTAAAAGAATTATTTGAGGAGTGTAATTATGAATACTAAGAATGGATATTTCGGAAAGTATGGAGGATGCTTTGCTCCTGAGACCTTGATGGCTCCTCTTGATGAGCTTATCGATGCTTATACAACTTTAAAGGATGATCTGGAATTTCAGCAAGAATTACAAGGATATTTGCAAACTTATGTAGGGAGACCAACCCCTCTTTTTTATGCATCTAGGTTATCTGAAAAATTAAATGGCGCAAAGATATATCTAAAGCGTGAAGACCTAACTCATACTGGCGCACATAAAATCAATAATACCATTGGCCAAGCATTACTTGCTAAGCATATGGGAAAAACACGCCTTATTGCTGAAACAGGAGCGGGTCAACACGGCGTTGCAACAGCCACAGTTGCAAGCTTGCTTGGTATGGAATGTGTGGTTTATATGGGCCAGGTTGATATGGAGCGTCAACATTTAAATGTAGTTAGAATGCGTTGTTTGGGTGCTGAAGTTCGTGCGGTATCCTCGGGTTCTAAGACATTAAAAGATGCAACATCTGAGGCGATGCGCGACTGGGTAACAAGTGTTAATAATACGTATTATGTTCTAGGTTCAGCCCTTGGACCACACCCATATCCGACGATAGTTCGTGATTTTCAAAGAATAATCGGTATTGAGGCTCGCCGGCAAATAATAGATCTTATTGGAAAAATACCTAATGAATTAGTTGCATGTGTTGGGGGTGGCAGTAATGCCATTGGTTTATTTCATCCTTTCTTAGATGAT
The DNA here is from genome assembly GCA_029213075.1 of Legionellaceae bacterium. Classification (GTDB taxonomy): domain Bacteria; phylum Pseudomonadota; class Gammaproteobacteria; order Legionellales; family Legionellaceae; genus 2-12-FULL-35-11. The sequence continues at coordinate 20,880 of JARGPO010000053.1, forward strand.
GAGGTAAAAATGACAGGAGTTGAGGCCGGAGGCGTAGGTGATAACTTAGGCCAGCATGCGGCAAGATTTTCTGGTGGGCGCCTTGGAGTATTACAAGGTAGTATGAGCTATTTATTACAAGATAAGCATGGACAAGTTGCAAATACCCATAGTATTTCAGCGGGGCTTGATTATCCAAGCGTTGGACCAGAACATGCTCACCTACATGATATTAATCGGGTTCAATATACTCGCGCAAGTGATGATGAGGCGATTAAAGCAGCCTTTATGCTGGCGAGAGTTGAGGGAATTGTTCCTGCCTTAGAAAGTGCGCATGCCATAGCTTATGCGATACAAACCGCACCAACTCATCCAAAAGATTATCATCTGTTAGTTGGATTATCAGGAAGAGGGGATAAAGATGTTGAAACACTGAGCCATTATTTAGGAGAGAGAGAATGATAAGGCAAGCATTTACAGCTAATAAAACAGCTTTCATACCATTTATTATGGCCGGATATCCAAATCTTGAGATAACAAAGCAGGCAATACACTTTTTATCAGAATCTGGTGCCGACATTATTGAGTTGGGAGTCCCTTTTTCAGACCCGGTTGCTGATGGACCAATCAATCAAAAGGCTGCAGAGACTGCTTTGATAGAAGGTATTACGATTCTAGATATTCTAAAACTAATACAAGATGTGCGCAGAGAAGGGTGTCATACTCCAATTTTACTTTTTAGCTATTTAAACCCCATTTTAACAATGGGTTATGATATTTTTATTAAAAAATCCAAAGAGTCAGGAGTGAGCGGCGTTTTAATTATCGATTTGCCACCGGAGGAGGGAGCTGACTTTTATCGGCAACTAACTAAAAATGATTTGGAGTTCGCACTACTTGTTTCACCAACAACTAATCCTAAACGCTATAGTCTATATAAGGATTTGGCGCCGAGTTTTATTTATTATATTTCACGCTTGGCAGTAACAGGAATTCAATCATCAATATCGAAAAACTTGCGTATTGAAATCAAAAAATTAAGAGGTCATCTGCCAGATTTTAATATTGCTGTTGGTTTTGGTATATCAACATCAAAGCAGGCTTTAGAGATTGCGAGCTTTGCTGATGGAGTGATTGTTGGAAGTGCGTTTGTTAGAAAATTAAATAGTGGTAATAATCTCGATGAGTTTAAAAGTTTAGTGAGAGAGATGGCTTCTTTTAAATTAGAGTTTGTTGAGCAAGACTAATGATAAGTATATAATCAGATAAATTATTTATACTAGGAACGTTATATATGTCGAACTTACAATCTACTATTGAGTCATACTTCGAGGAAATATCAACAATTAATGCTTCATCACCGCCAGAAGAGCTGGTTGTTGCTGTAAACTCGATTATATATGGGTTAAATGATGGCTCATATCGAATCGCTGAGAAAACAAGTGGTGAGTGGGTTGTTAATCAATGGCTTAAAAAAGCAGTTCTTTTATCTTTTAAAATTAATAAAAACGCTGTAATTGAGGCTGGGCACTGCCAGTTTTATGACAAAATACCTCTTAAATACAATAATATGCAAGAATCAGAGTTTATAGATAATGGCGTTAGAGTGGTCCCGCAAGCTGTTGTTCGCAATGGGGCTTTTGTTGGAAAAAACACGGTTCTAATGCCTTCTTATACAAATATTGGTGCATATATTGATGAAGGCTGCATGATTGATACCTGGGCAACAGTTGGGTCGTGCGCACAAATTGGTAAAAATGTGCATTTATCTGGTGGGGTTGGTATTGGTGGTGTTCTTGAGCCACTACAGGCAAACCCAACAATTATTGAGGATAACTGTTTCATTGGCGCTCGCTCTGAAGTTGTTGAAGGGGTAATTGTTGAGCGTAATTCAGTTTTATCTATGGGGGTGTACCTTGGTCAGAGCACTAAAATTTATAATCGTCTGACAGGTGAAGTAACATATGGACGAATTCCCGAGGGCTCTGTTGTTGTTGCTGGTAGTTTGCCAAGCGAGGATAAAACTCATAGCTTATATTGCGCCGTTATTGTTAAACAAGTAGATGAGAAAACTAGATCTAAAGTTAGTATCAATGATTTATTGAGAGGATTTTGATTTGCAAAACAAACTAAAGAAGATTTTAGCGGATTTAGTTGCTTTCGAGTCGGTAACTCCAAATGATTGCGACTGTCAAAGTTATATGTTGGATATTTTAGAAAAATTGAATTTTCGAATCCAAATACTCAACAAAGACCCTGTTGCTAATTTCTATGCGGAATATGGAGATTCCGGACCTTTATTAGTATTTGCCGGGCATACTGATGTTGTGCCAACTGGTGATTTAACTAAATGGGATAGTCCTCCATTTGAGCTTTTTGAAAAAGATGGAATGGTTTATGGCCGTGGGGTTGCTGATATGAAAGGTAGCCTTGCAAGCATGTTAGTTGCGGCAGAAAGATTTGTATCTTCTCATCCCAAACCAACAGGTAGACTGGGTTTATTAATAACAAGTGGTGAGGAAGGTGATCACTACATGCAAGGCACGCCGCATGTTATGGATAAACTTGAAGAGCAAGGAATTAAACCTGATTATTGTATAGTTGGCGAGCCATCAAGTACTGAGAACGTTGGCGATGTTATGAAAATTGGTAGGCGTGGTTCGTTAAGTGGTCGGGCTTTTATACCTGGCATTCAAGGTCACGTAGCATATCCTCATCTAGCTAAAAATCCAATTCATATGTTAGCCCCGGTTTTAAATGAATTAACGAGTGTCACATGGGATGAAGGAGGAGAATATTTCCCGCCAACATCCTTGCAAGTAACTCATATAAAATCTGGTGGTGAGGCAAGTAACGTTATTCCTGGAGAAATAATACTACATTTTAATATTCGCTACTCAACAGAGCAGACAGCTAAAAAACTACAAAAATCCATACTAGATTGCTTTAGTAAGTTTGGAATAGATCCAAGTATAGAGTGGGATTTAAGTGGAGAACCATTTCTAACAACAAAAGGTAGATTACTTGATTGCTGTGTGCAGGCTATTAAAGAAATAACCAATCGTGAGCCTCTGTTATCAACTAGCGGTGGAACTTCAGACGGTAGATTTATTGCACCTAGAGGTGTTGAGTTAGTGGAGCTTGGCCCAGTCAACAAAACTATTCATCAAATAAATGAAAGTGTTTCATTAGATGACTTAGATATACTTGCCAATTTATATTATTCTATTTGCGAAAAGTTGTTGTAGTAATTCATCCAGGATATCTAATAGATATCCTGGATATAGATGTAGAATAACAAAAATTAACTACTCATTGCCAACCGATATTGTTCGTCTACTAAATCAGACAAACTCACATCTTCATCATTCTTAGCAGAAAACTTACTTATAACTTGAGATTTACTTTGCGCCTTTGAGGCTGGGAGCCAAAATAAGTCTGGAGCATGCTCATGGTTAACGTATAATTGTACATTGCAAGCTAGCCTTGGCAGGATAGGGTCTATTACTTTATCAAAAGAGTCTATTAGTTTATTATATTTTTTTATATCGATAGCGATTGATGGGGCTATAAAAATTCTGTTTATACAACATGTAATTGCCATTACAAAGCTAATACCTATAAAAGCAAAGGCTATGGGTAGAGATAATGCTCCTACATGTGCCATAATTACGAGTGCTAAAATCATCGCAACCATAATCATGACCATTAAAGCTTCATAACATTCAGGATTACTTAATTTTTCAATAGCTAGAATTTTATTTTCAAACTCTTTGCTTCTGACAGCATTACTAATACTATTTAGCGTGTATTTTATCATTGCGGCAACAATTCGTCAATTCATTAATCATAAAAGTCCGCTAGTACTCTTTTAGTGGGTTTTTTGGGCTCTTTCATATTGTTGCGACAAAGAGCTTCTTGTTGTTTGAAACAACCACCTTATGGTCTATAATTAAACTAAGGGTGAATGGTAAGGATTTTAATGAAAAGTTTATTTTCTAGAAATACAGGTGCTATTAGTCGCCTATCTGGAAGCAATCTGCAAAAGTCCGCATTTCAGGCTCAATCTGTTCGAGATATAACTAACACAGCAAAAAAAGTTCAGACTCAGATTGTTCGTGAGGAATTTAATAGGGCAAAGTCTTCCTTTTCTCGAGGAGCTACTGAAGACTTTAAAATGGCTCAACGTCACCTTCGTGGAATGATGCCTCTCGCACGATCGCAAGATGATATGATTGCTAGTGCATATTATTTAAAAAAAACGGCTGCTATATTGACCGCTATGAGGCCTGCCCAGGGAGTATCAACAGAGCTTATTACTCAGCTAAAAACTATTTATACACACTTGATAAAAAATACTTCAGATGATTTTGTTCGCTTGCTTTTAGCAAGTAATGATTTAAGTGAAAGTCGCTATCCAAACTTAATGGGTTCACCTGCGGTTTTAAGAGCATGGCTTGAAAATTGTGAGCAATTTGAGAGCCAGCCATTTCTTTTAGGTGGAGTTCTAGAGAGTTTGCTTTCAGGAATTGGTAAGTCCATGTATCAACTTGGGCTAGTTATCAAAGATAAAAATGGGGAAGATATAATACTTTGTCAGTTTACAAAAGAAGGAAAAAGAAATGAAGCTGGTCCTCTTGATGAGTACATTGCAAAATTTGCAACTACCGAGCTTCAGCAACGTTATGAAAGGGGGCCAGGTGGAGTATTTGAAGATATAAATAAATCTGTAATTACGGGGCTAATTTTAGATCCTAATCTTGAAAGAGATATTGTCTATTCGGATGGATTTTGCTTAGTAGGTGAGGATGGTAGGGAAATTCATCATTTATCAGGTAGTAGGTTTGATATGACAAAAAGTGAACTTCTTAAATCTTGGGGAGAGCATGGCCTACATTTACAATATGGCCCTTCAGGAACAACTCGTGCTTGCATGGGAGTAATCAGTCTAAATATGGCGGCCACAGGAAGAGGAGATGATTTTTTACAAGATATTGAAGGAACCATGAAGCTGGTTACCCATGGAGTGATGATTCCATATCTTAAAGGAGGCTATCATACACCTGAAGAAGTTTTAATTGCTACTCATTGTTATATAGATACAGCTCTTGGTCAGGATTTCAAACTCAAACCACCATTAGAAATATTGGAGGAACTTAGGGGGGTTATGATCAGATCAACAGCAGAAGGAGCACCACAAGAGGTTGTTCAAGCCGTTTGGGATGTTCAAATGAAATTTGCAATAGCATGTAGGGATGCGCATAAGTATGAGGATAAAAAACAAACAAACCCTACTCGTGAACTTAAAGAAGGTTTAAAAGCTACAAAAGAGTCCGATGAAGATGAAAACACTCCATCCAACAGGCTTTCCTGAAGGTCAATTTCGTCCACATTAACAGCAAAATGGTATTATTTGAATGATAAATATAAAAATGATACAATCAGTTACTTTTGTTGAATGTGAGATAAGATATGAGACGAGCTCTACCTATTTTAAAGAGATTTAACGGCGCATCAAGGCAAACAGGACCCCGTTTGTTTCATCAAAAAAATATAGGATTAATAGATAAATTACCACAATCATTTCTCGATAAATATAAGCAGGTACGAGTATCTCCAGAAATTCATGAAAAACTTGAGAGAGTCCTTGCTGATACAGTTCCTCATTCATCTATTTTACGTGATTTTGAACAAACCCCAGGATTTTTGCCAAAACTTTTAAAGTTCACCGCATTGAAGTTAGCTTCAAATAACTTATCACCTGAGTATTACCGAGGTGTTCGCCATGTGGGTGAAGCAATGAATCAAAAACTTATTCAAGGTCAGTCTGATTCATTTGTCAAAACACTTTTTTCAAAAACACCATCAGATACATTGGGACTTATTGAAATATACAAGGTTCCACAGGTAACCAAAGTAGCGTTTAGTTCGATGGCATCTTCTGCAGATATACACATGAATCAATTAGTTAGTGATGGAGTATCTCGGGCAGGGGTATCTTTATCAAGATTTAAGACCGGTGGAGATCTTTTTGAAAGTGTAGATTCTAAACCATTAGAAGAGTTTGTAGAAAGATATATCGACCATACACTTCTACCTAAAGCTACAGATGGCCAAGCACAGAGAGAGATAAAGTCATCTGCTGCCTTAGTATCTGCTCTAAGACAAAAACCTAGTCAATATTCAAATATTCAGCGGGATCCTCTTATATCAAGTTTAATTACTGTTCCACGTTTTCTTAAAGGAATAGACGAGTTACCAATGGATTTAAGCAGTGAGATAGAGTCTGTATCTGGTGCTGTGGAAAATGAGGAAGTTGAGAGTATGGTTAGATTTTTGTATGACACAGCTGTTGAGATTGAAGAGACTCAGTCATGTCAGGTTACAAATATAAAAGCTTCTTAGTCAAAAACATACTATGGCGGGAGGTGATTTAAAACTCCCGCCATAATATGCGTCCTTCATTAAATACTTATTAAAGAATACTCAATTCTAAGCTGTTTCTTCGATGTTAATTATCTCAGAGTCTGGATGTTTCGCAGCAACCTCACTATCAACAACCTTAACAACACATGAATCAGACCAGACATTTAGAGATGTCTCTAGCATGTCAATTAAGCTATAGAAAGGTAGAATTATTCCCAACAGCGTAATTGGAACATTCATACTCGCAAGTAGGCTTGCGCTTAGAAAAAAGCAGCCCATAGGAATGCCGGCATTACCAATTGCAGCAACCGTCGAAATCACAACCCATAATGCCATTGTTGACAATGAAAGGTGGATACCATGGTTTTGCATTAAATATATAACAGTTGTAAAAATGAATGCGGCACAACCGTTCATGTTAATACTTGTGCATAACGGCAGCACAAATCTGCTTATTCCTGGTTTAACATTTAAATTGTTTTCAACAGTGCTAATTGTAACAGGTAGCGCGCCAACTGATGATTTAGAGAAAAAAGCCAAGGATAATGCTGGTAACATTTTATTAAGCATTGAATATGGTTTAATACCCTTTATCATTAACCAGGCAGGTAGAATAATAAAGCCCTGAATAAGGTTTGCTAGGACAATTACTAATAAGTATTCACCAATACCTTTAAGCTCAGCGCCACTTTTAAGCTGGGTTGCCGTGGTTGTAATAAATCCGAATAAGCCAATTGGAATAATCGCTATAATCCATTTGGTAACAACCATGAATAGCCCATGTGCACCATGAAAAAATTGCGTTATAGTTTGGCGTGGCTTTTCTTCTGGGATGAATCTAATCGCAATACCAATGACAATACCTAAAAATAATACGCTAATTACTGCATTTTCCATGAAAGGAGCAAGGATGCTGTCTGGAATCAAGCCAGAAATATATTGCAAGTAGCCGGTTTGGGTTGTTTGCATATGAAAATCAGCTAGGTTTTTTGATGCTTCACCCACCATGCTTGGTTTTACTAGATTATATAAAACAAAGCTAAGGCCAGCGGCAATTAATGTGGTTCCTAATGTATACGTCATGGTTTTACGCCAGACTGTTTTCATCATTCCTTCGGAGCAGTAGTTTGACAGAGTTACAATTATAGATAAAAATATAATAGGTAAGCTTATGCATTTGAAAATTCTAATGAATATATCAGCAATAGTTAGGCCTAGGGTTTTTAAAATAGTAATGTCAGATACGCCGCTGATAATACCTAGTGTAATAGCTATTAAGTATATTACCGGGGTGCTAAACCATGATTTAGTTTTTTTAGAGTGATTTGCGCACATTATTTTGCCCCTTTAATCTTAAAAAAGTCATAATTCAAAGTAGGCGGTAGTATACTATGGTATGTTAGCAATTCATATTCTAACATTTCTAACGTAGAATAATTGCAATACACTACATTGCTTACAAAATGAGATTCGCCTAACTGGAAATTATACGTTTGATTTTATGGTCTAAAATTACACATTGAGGGTATATTTTAACACGCTAAAGTTTTTTGTCAAGGAATAGCAGCATTTTTTTTCACATTTAGCTATTGCATTATGCATTGTTAATAAGTTATAACATATTAAAAAATAACAAGGTTTTTTATGAATATTGTAAATCTCCCTTTTGAGGAGCCGCTGACGATCGAGATTAAAGGTGAAAAGGTTCAAGTTGTGGCATTTAAAACTCAAGAGCATGGGAATATTAAATTTGGTATCAAGGCCCCGCGCTCAGTGCAGGTTCATAGAGAAGAAGTATATCAAGCTATAAAGCAAAAAGAAGGGCATCTAGCCGATTAAATCTCATAGATTGGAAGTCAGAATTTGAGAGAGCGCAAAGCAATTATATTTTTATCTGTTATAGCTATTTTGTTGGCAAGTATTATTCTTGCAGTAAATTACTACATCTATAAATACCCAGGAAACAATTATTTTCCATCTGGTTGTTGGTATATTGCTCCTATTTTAGTACTGATCTATTGGGGGTGTTGCATTCAATTTGGAAGTAATAGCTATCAAGTAAGATGTACATATGAAATTGCGTGGTTTTATTTTATCTTGACAGTAATAGATTTATTTACAAATGCTGTGCAATTCACGCCATTTAAGCCAATAGATAGTTATATTGTAGACTTTGAAAAATCTATGTATATTGACTTATTGGCTTTAATATCCTGGACTAGCAGCAAAAATACTTTACTTTATCTGTTAAAATTATCATACGATTCTCTTACATATCAAATGGTATTATTGCCGATATTTGTGATTTTCATGAGTCGTAAAGATTTATTAAATGAGTATTATTTTTTATTGCTTGTTACTTTGATGCTAGGTTTTGGATTTTATTATTTTTTTCCAACTACAGGCCCTGCAAGTGTTTTTTCTAGTAATTATTTTAGTGAATATCAATTAGCAACAGGCGCAAAGTTTTTCGAGATCCATAAATATATTCAGCCCACAACAATTGAAGGTGGATTAATTGCTCTGCCTTCTTTTCATACGATTTGGGCGTGTCTTTGTTTATATTTGGTGCGAGAGTGGAAGCCTTTATTTTATACGTTGATCCCAATAAACATATTGTTGATTTCATCTTGTGTTTTATTGGGATGGCATTATCCAAGCGATCTATTTGCTAGTTTTATGCTGCTTTTGCTCGCTCATGGTCTTCTCATAATGCATAGGTCCTCCTCTAAATGGTGCAAATCCAGTTGCAAAGATCATGCCGCCATCGAGTAAGTCTGCGTCTTCTACCACGCCGTCTTTTAGGCATTTGTTTGCCTCATCTAGCATTGCTTTAATTAATTTAGATGATAGATCTGGTTTTTTTAAGTCTTTGCGTAGTTTTTTCTTTACAGGACGACCCTTTTTATACTTGTAAAAACCTTCTCCTGACTTTCTGCCCAAATTACCTGCAGAAACCATCGCTCGTAGTTTCTCTGGTATGGTTCCTCCAAAATGTGCGGATAAGTTATCAGCCACGGCTAAACATACATCCATGCCAACAGTATCGGCTAATTCTACCGGTCCCATTATCATTCCGAAAGATTTAGCTGCGTCATCAATTACTTCAGGTGAATATCCTGCTTCAAGGAGTTGCATTGCTTCAAGAAGGTATGGGGTTAAGACGCGATTTATTAAAAACCCTGGACTAGATTTTACAGGTAATGGCATTTTGCCAATTTGCCCTACAAAGGAGCAAGCGTTGTCGGTTATTTCTTGGGAAGTTTTTGAGCCAACTACTACTTCTACAAGCTCCATTCTGGATACAGGATTAAAGAAGTGAATCCCAACTAGTCGCTCTGGGTTTTTCATTACGGTATTGATTTCATCTAGTGGGATACTTGAAGTATTAGTTGCAATAATTGCAGTTAATTTAGCTGATTTCTCTACATTTTTTATAATCTCGTGTTTAACTTTTTTATTTTCAAAGACCGCTTCGATAATAACATCGGCAATTGCTATTCCATTTCCGAGAGGATCTGGTATTAAGTTATCCATTGCTTCCTGAATAAGTCTAGGTTTTCGTAGTTTTTTTCGATAGAGACTATTCGCTCGAGCAATAGCTGGCGCGATTTGAGCAAATGTTTGATCTTGAAGAGTCACTCTAATACCTTGAAGGGCGCACCATGCGGCAATATCACCGCCCATGATCCCAGCACCAATTACATGAACATGTTTTGCAGAAAACTCACTGTTTTTGGCAAATGATTTTATTCTTTCACGGAGTAAAAAAACTCTAGTTAAGTTCTTAGCTGTATCGCTTTTTTCGATAAGTTTTTCGACTGAATCAGCTTCTTTGAGATAAGCTCGGTCGTTAAAATCTCCCTCTTTTTCCCATAAATCAATTGCGGCAAAAGGGGCAGGATAGTGTTCTGGGTTAGCTTTTTTAGCAACCTCTGAACGCAACAATTTAGCAATATATCTTCTAGCATAGCTTGAATTACCAAGTGATTGCAGAAAGCTTGGTTTATGAGGTTTTGGTGTTTTTTCTATGAAGTATATAGCTGCTCGTTCAAGTTGCCTTAGTGGTACAACATCATCAAGAATCCCAAGGGATTTAGCCCGTCTGCTACTAAGAGCGCTACCGGTTAAAATAACTTGTGATAGAGCATGAAATCCACCTATTAATTTAGGTAGTCGAACGGTTCCTCCCCATCCGGGGTGAATCCCTAATAAAACTTCGGGTAGTCCTATTTTAGTATTTCTACTGTTAGTTCCTATTCTATAATCACAAGCTAAGGCTAATTCAAGACCTCCACCCATACAAAATCCATCAATGATTGCAACCTTAGGAATGGACAGTGATTCAAGTTTAGCGAAGACAGTTTGACCTTTGCGAAGAAAATCGATTATTTGTGAGGTTTTTTTAAAATGAGCAAACTCATTTACGTCAGCACCGGCTATGAAACCATTTTCCTTAAGGGAGTGAATAACTAAGCCTTGAGTGGATTTCATTTGTGATATATCTTGGAGAATAGAGTTTAGTTCATCTAAAACTTCACTTCCTAATACATTAGTGTTTGCATGATCTACGTCAATTCCAAGCCAAGTTATTTTATTTGTATCTGTCGTTACCTGCCAATTTTTATAGTGACTCATTTGTTATCCGCCTCAGTAAATCGTTCTATGTACATTGCTCCACCTTGACCACCACCGATACATATGGATGCCATGCCGCGTGTCCATTGATTTTGTTCTAATGAGTTTAGAAGGTGCAGTACAATTCTTGCGCCACTTGCACCTACAGGATGACCAATAGCTATAGCACCTCCATCAATATTTAGTTTATCAATGCTTGGTGAGCCAATAGCTTTTTTAAGGCCTAATTTTTCCTGGCAAAATTTTGTGTCATCGAATGCTGATAGACAGCCTAGTACTTGTGCCGCAAATGCTTCGTTTATTTCCCAGCAATCAAGATCATTTGGTTTAAGATTTTGGCGTTGCAAAATAGGAGTGGCTGCATATACTGGACCAAGACCCATTTCAGAGGGGCTAAGAGCTCCCCATTGCGAATCGACTATTCTGCCAAGTATAGGGAGTTTATACTGCTTAACGGCCTCTGGGCTAGCCAGAAGAAGAAGACAGGCACCATCTGTAATTTGAGAGCTATTGCCAGCGGTTACCATGCCATATTTCTTATCAAAGTATGGGCGTAATTTAGTAAGTCCTTCTACTGTTGAGTTTGCTCTAAATCCAGTATCTTCTGAGTAGAGATTACCTTTAGAATCTATTATAGGAGTTACTTCACCCATTCGCCCATTGGCATATGCATCTGCAGTTCTTAGGTGGCTATTATTTGAGAATTCATCCATTTGTTCACGATTGATATTGAATTCATGGGCAAGCACTTCGGCTGTTTGTCCCATGTTGATGCAAGCAATGGGATCCATTAGGCCTTTTATTAGTCCCATTACTGGTATAAATAATGACGGGCTTAGTTTTGTTAATAGTTTAAGTTTTGCGGGCATGGATTTTGCGCCAAACCAATTTCCTAGCCAGGAGACCATTTTTTCATTTAATAGAACAGGTGCGTGGCTCATGGCTTCTGTACCACCAGCGAGTATTAGGTTGCTTCGACCGCTAGAAATTTGGAGGGCGGCATTATCGAGAGCTTGCATTCCTGATGCGCAATTGCGCATGACGGTATAAGCGGGGACTTTATCTCCGCAACCTAGTCGCTGGGAGATGACTCGGGCCACATTTACTTCATCTGGGCCGGCCATAACGCACCCAATAATAACCTCATCAATATCGGTGGGTGAAAACGGTTGTCTTTTAAGTAGTGAGCGACCAGTTTGGACGGCCAGATCAGAGGCGGTAAATGGTCCGATTCCTTTTGCTTTAAGAAAAGGTGTACGACTGCCATCGACGATATAGACGGGTTTTCCATCTAGGTTAGATTTGTGCTTCATTTGGACTCCAATACCAAGCAATAATTATAATTTATAAGAGGTTGGTAAAAATTACAAGTTTTAAAGTTGACGAAAGAATAATACCTGATATAATTCCGCACTCTGATAGTGGAGAGGTGGCCGAGTGGTCGAAGGCGCTCCCCTGCTAAGGGAGTATGGGACAAAATCCCATCGAGGGTTCGAATCCCTCTCTCTCCGCCATTATCTAAAGCGCCCGTAGCTCAGTTGGATAGAGTATTTGGCTACGAACCAAAGGGTCGGAGGTTCGAATCCTTCCGGGCGCACCATTATTTCAAGTTAAATCGGGTCATCCCTAAATCCGGGGGCACTTTAATCAACCACACAACACCTTAACTCTTAATCTGTAATTTTCAAAATTTCTAAAACCATAAGCTCTTCTTTGTATTAATTTCATTTTACGATGAAAGCCTTCAGTAATTCCATTGTTCTTAGTAAATCTAAGCATTCTACCAA
>JARGPO010000085.1 GCA_029213075.1 Legionellaceae bacterium
TTTTCCTGGCGACAATAGCTGTTTGGAACCACCTGATCCCATCTCGAACTCAGAAGTGAAACATTCGCGCGCCGATGATAGTGTGGGGTCTCCCCATGTGAAAGTAGGTCATCGTCAGGGTTTAATACCAACTTAGCTTGATCTATATTAGTATATAGGTCAAGCTCAAGTTCTAATTCAAGTTCTAATTCAAGTTCTAATTCTAATTCTAATTCTAATTCTAATATATTCAACCTCTACTATCTGATTTATATGTTGAATATTGAGATATCAAAACCCAATCATCAGTTGAGTGAATTATTGATTGTATTTTATTGGTAAAATTTTTTCAGTATAATTATCGTAGAATACGGCATTAAATATATCTGAAGGATTTTTTTTAAAAGTCGTTGTCGTTGCGAAGCGCTGAAGCAATCTAGCGGCCTTAAAAGTGCCAATTATTACAGCAAACCTTCATAAAGTTCTTACCCGCATGGTTTTATTTTTCAATCAAAATAAATTTTTATTCTTGAACCGCCCTTAAGTTGTTTCTCTCGACTTATAATAGTCATGCAGAAAGTATGAATTGATAGTATTTTAAGCTCTATACTATAAGACCAACGCACTACATTTGAAAATTTTGATCTGACTCTTGATCATAACTATCATCTTCGAATTTACTTTTCACTTCATGAAATAGTCCCATTCTTATTTCTTTATTTTTTTCTGCTTCAAAGATCTTATCCATTCTGTTACCGGAATCTTCTGCATAGATATCTTCCAATTTAACATATTCTCCATCAGGAACTTGGCTATTAACGATCTGATGATTAAACGCAGCCAAGTCTTTGTCGCGAATATTTCTACCATGCAGTTGGGGTGCATCCACAGGATTATTCAACTTATCCGCGGCTGATGACACTATTTGTTGAACTCCTAAAACACTAGATATAGAAATTCCAGTGGCATATGTCGTATCACTAGCAACATGCATGACTAAACCACAACGCATTTGATCTAGAATTGCGGCTGACTCCTCTTCAGTTGTTTTCTTTTGAAAACTTGAGCCAGTTGTTGCTGATGCAGTGTAATGAGCTTGTAGGTTTTGAAGGTTAATATCTTCGCTAGTACATAAAGACTCTGGATTATTATAGTCATCGTGTATTTTACGAACTACTTCTTTTAATAAAGCTATATATTTTTCACGTTGTTCAGGGGGAAGTCCTTTAGCTATTTTGTCGTATGATATTTGATCTAAGTTTTTAGGTGCATTTGCTTGATTAATTATGAAATCATTTATTTCACCCTTACGTTGCATTTTTTCAAAATCTTTTGCATTTTTTTTAGGATATAAAAGAGCTAAAGCATGAGTATTTAGAGACATAGCAATTTGCGACTTCTGTGCTTGCTGGGTTTCTTCGACTAAATTAACTTGCTTTCCTCTACCTACTTTTGCCTCTGCAATTCTATACAAGCTTTCTTCACTTTGTTCAGGGTGAAGCTGCATCATGATAGCGACTCTAGCATCAATTTCTGCATCTCGACGCGCTCGTTGAATTTGGCTGCAGAGAATAATTTCATTTGGATATATACCGTCAGCGATGTCTTGGTATGCTTGTATCCAATCTTGTCGTAATTTATTATGGCCTGTGAAAACAAAGTTTTTGTGTGAAATTCCACGCTGGCGATTTTTGTCTAAAGCAATATCAATTGCTTTTTCTTCTGATACTGGTGGCTTTCCATCTATTAAAGCTCTAATATTATCTATGGACATTAATCCTAATCCTTGACTTGGATATTCATCTCTACCAAAATACCCCATAACAGCAGTGTGGATTAAATCTGTTGCCAATACACCAGTATCAGATTTTCTACAGTTTTGTCTTAAACCACCGCGGTCCATAACGGAGCGCACGTTAATATCTACTAAAGTACTTCCCCCAAGAATTGTTTTTAGCTTACTTGTTGGTGTTCCAGTTAAAGCAAGTAGAGCATTGTTGTCTTTAATAGATTCAAGTGTTGATAAGCTTTGTTGGGTAAATGTGTGCTGATGTGATTCATCCATTAATACTACCCGATCTCTGATTGCCATTGCTTTTTCATGAAATAGCGGATCATCTGCTATTAATATCATTTGTGGGGTAGTTGCTAATGCACTTGTAAATTCTTCTATTGTTGAATATTCTTTGGATATATGCACTGATTCCTCTGCTGCAGGTCCATGTAGCTTTAAAATTGCTTCCGTTTTCATTTCATCAGCAAGAGCATCATTTGGAACTACAATAATACCTTCTCCATGATTTGCATGAGTTATGCCGGCTATTACCCAGCTTTTACCTGTACCTGTTCCCATGATTGCTAGTTGTTGGGGCTTACCATTTACAATAGCGTCAGCATATTTATTAATGACTCGTAACTGACTTGGCATTGGTTTTGGCGAGTCTTGATTGAATACCTCTTTACCTTTTATAATCACTTGATATTTAAGTTCGTCCCCTTTTTTAACTGTAATAGGAGGAAAGTTTACCTCAGCCAAACCAAATTTTTCTTGTTTCTCGTTAGTTAGTCTTTTAGAAATTATAACTACTATTTCTAGTTCTAACGTATCTGGGTTTACTTGTCTTTTTGCTTTAGCAGTATATGCAGTGTCTCCTGCTAGCACAGCTAGAAACTCTTCACCATTGGTAACTTCGTCTCCTGGAGCATTAAGAAGTGTTTGAATCAAGTTAATGAGAGATGGTTTATCCTTGGATAGCTCAATTTGTATGTTCGTTTCCGCAGTTGAAAGCTTAATAACAGATCTTGCAGTTTCTTTTTCCAAAATACTAACTGCAAGAGCCGCTTGAGCGTATGCTCTAATATTCTCACCTGTTTCTGTAAAATCATTCATACTATAATACTCCAAGACCAATTTATGGCAATCAATGAAACTATGTGTATAATTATAGCACGGATAGAGCGTGTTTTGGTGATTGGTTATTAAAGTTATGAAATGCGTGTAAGTATTTTAAAGGGTTGAAATTTTATATATCTACAAGGATACTATTCTAGTTGATACTAGAAAAAGGTCTTTTATGATATATTTTCAAGGGGTTATAGATTCAAAAGCATATGAAGTATTTTGTACTTATAATAGCTTAGATATCGATCGGGCTGTTTTTATTTTTCCGGGAAATTATAGTCATCATACCGAGGAAAGTACTTTGTATTCTATCAAGACTGGTGGTGGTCTTGCTGCTGTTGCAGAGGAATTAGGCCTCATAGGTGTGCCTACACTTAGTTTGCCAACGACAGGTATGGAGGATTGGTATGAGTCAGACTTTACTCAAGCGGCGGTTGCTAATGCTGTTTGCGACCTATCAAAAGCTGTGGGAGCTGGATTTGAGTTGATATTACCGGTTAGAGAACATACTAATAATACATATTTTTCTAATCCGCTTGCTAACTCACCATTTGAGCCAAGCTTTTGGGGTGGTATACAGTTTTCCCCTAATATTCCCTTGGCTGACTATTATATTAATAATCTTCAAGTTTTAAGTACTCTGCCACTAAATGCTAGTCCTGAAACTCTCGATGATTTTTTTAAAAATATACCTGAGGATTTTCAATTTATGAAAGATGCATATAATTATGGTAGCGCTGAGCATGAAGATGACCCATGGTTTAGAAAAGTAATTTAATCGGGCCTATATTTTCTCTTTTCCAGAGAATCATGCTAATATATTGACTATTTTATGAGTTAATAGTTTCCTATGTGGAAAATTCTATATCAATTAGGCTCACCTAAACTGTTTTACAATTTAACAGGGAAGTGGGTTAGAACTTTGAAGATGTTATTTATTCTTTTGTTAGCTACCGGAGCTGTCTGGGGTTTGTTATACGCACCAGCAGACTACTTACAGGGCGATGGATTCAGAATTATCTATGTACATGTTCCTTGTGCTTTTTTATCTATGGCATTGTATAGCTACATGAGTTTTCTAGCTTTGTTATTGTTAATATGGCGAATTAAAATTGCCGGAATTATGATAACCGCCGCAGCGCAAACGGGCGCTGTTATGACTTTCTTAGCTTTGGTTACGGGTAGTATTTGGGGTAAGCCAATGTGGGGGGCATGGTGGGTTTGGGATGCTCGTCTGACTTCAGAGCTTATTTTGCTCTTATTTTATGTGGCCATTCTTGCTGTTGGGTCTGCATATAAAAACAAAGATCAGGCTGATAAAGTGATTGCTATCTTAACCCTCGTTGGTTTGGTTGATTTACCAATAATTCATTACTCGGTAACTTGGTGGAATACACTACATCAAGGCGCGACTATTAGCGCCTTTCAGAAACCAAAAATAGCGGCTAGTATGGCTTATCCTTTGTTTATTATGTTAGCCGGATTTTCAATATATTGTATATTAATTATTATTTTGAAAGCACGAAATGAGTTATTAGTACGTGAGCGTAAACAGCGTTGGGTTAGTGAGAATATATGAAAGATTTTATATTAAGATTTGATATGCATAACTATGGAATTTATGTCTGGTCGGCATACGCCATTGTTTTTTCTGGATTAACTATTACCTTTTTTACTACTGTTAGGCGGGGTAAAAATATTCGTAGTCAACTTAAGAAAAGGTTAATTAATTCGTGAGTATGCACCCAGTTCGTCGGCGTCGACTAAATGTTATAATTTTACTTCTTGGAGTGTTAAGCATAGCAATTGCTTTACTTATGTACGCACTTCGTCAAAATATAAGTTTATTTTATTCTCCAAGCCAATTACTTAATAGCCCGGCACAAAAAAGTCAATTGATAAGACTTGGTGGCTTAGTTGTTCCTGGAAGTGTTAAAAGGGATACAAATAGCTTATTGGTACATTTCGAAGTATCCGATAATCAAAAAACAATTAGTATTGATTACCAGGGGATTTTGCCTGATTTATTTAAAGAAGGACAAAGTATTGTTACGCAAGGATATTATTTGGGTAATAAAGAGTTTAAGGCCGTGGAAGTCTTAGCAAAACATGATGAAAAGTATATGCCTCCAGAGGTTAAAAGCAGTTTACTATCAGAGACATCTAAAAAAGTGCCAATAACTGTTACTATAACAAGTCAGAAAGGTTGATATAATGATTGCTGAATTAGGGGTTTTTTCATTATGTTGGGCTTTGGTTTTTTCATTGTTGTTAGCGGTTGTTCCAACGATAGGTTTGTATCGACATGACGATATTAAGATTAAATCTGCAAAAACTTATGTGATTGGTCAATTTCTGGCAATTTTAATATCTTATGTTTGTTTGACCATTTGTTTTATTCGAGATGATTTTACAGTTGTTTATGTTTTAAAAAACTCAAGCTTGCTATTGCCTTGGTACTATAAAATGTGTGCTGTTTGGGGTGGCCATGAAGGTTCTATGTTACTTTGGGTTGTTATTTTAAACTTTTGGATGTTAGCTGTAAGTTTGTTTAGTCGAAGTCTTGATTCAGAGTTTAGAACAAGGGTCTTGGTTGTATTAGGTTTGACAAGCTTTGGATTTATTCTGTTTCTTCTTGCAACATCAAATCCCTTTTTAAGGCAATTTTATATAGAAAATGCAACCGGGCAGGATTTAAATCCTCTATTACAAGATCCTGGATTTTTATTTCATCCTCCTATGCTTTATATGGGGTATGTTGGATTTTCTGTAGCATTTGCTTTTGCTATTGCCGCTCTTTGGCTTGGTCGAGTTGAAAGCTCATGGGCTAAATGGGCACGACCATGGACTTTGGCGGCGTGGTGTTGTTTAACTGCGGGTATAACTTTAGGGAGCTGGTGGGCATATAGAGAACTAGGCTGGGGTGGATGGTGGTTTTGGGATCCTGTTGAGAACGCATCATTTATGCCTTGGTTAGTTGGTACCGCGTTGATTCATTCATTGATAGTAAGTGAAAGTCGCCGTCAATTTGTAGCGTGGACATTGTTATTATCTATTAGTGCATTTTCTTTGAGTTTAATTGGAACATTTTTAGTTCGTTCAGGAGTTTTAACCTCAGTACATGCTTTTGCGGTAGATCCTTTGCGTGGCATGTATATCTTAATATTTTTACTGTTAGTTATTGGTGGGTCGTTGTTATTGTTTAGCGTTCGTGCTCATACCTTAACAAGTGATGAGAAACCTAATTTAGTTTCAAGAGAAAGTGCCTTGTTACTTAATAATGTTTTTTTTGTAGTAGCGATGTTAACTGTGTTAATGGGGACCGTTTACCCATTATTAATTGATGCAATGGGTCTTGGAAAGTTATCTGTTGGCGCTCCATATTTCAATACCATGTTTGTTTTTATAATGATGCCTATGATGTTAGTTATGGGTTTTGGTGTTCAAATTCGTTGGCAGCAAGATATATTTAAGCAAATATTATCTAAATTAGGCTGGGCATTAGTGCTTAGTTTGATTTTGCCATGGATTGTTCAATTAATGTTTTTTAAAAGTATATCTATACTTGTTTATTTGAGTTTATTTCTATCTTTTTGGGTTATATTAAGTACGTGTCTTGCAGTTTTTAAAAGAGTTAAGCAGCGTGGTTTTGCCAAGGCCTTGAGTATGTCATTTTCTGGAATGGTAATTGCTCATTTTGGTGTTGCGGTTATGGTTCTAGGTGTTGCTATATCAAATGGATATGGAGTTCTAGAAGATGTGAAAATGTCTCCGGGAGACAAAACTAGACTGAGTTCTTATTTGGTTGAATTTGTATCTGAAAATCAACTAGTTGGTCCAAACTATCATGGCGTTAGGGCTAGATTTAAAATTACTGATGCAACGCGTGAAGTGTACATTTATCCAGAAAAGAGAATTTATGATGTGACCAATACTCCAATGACCGACTCTGACATAGACGTGAGTGTGCTTAGAGATATTTACATTGCTTTGGGTGAGCCATTAGGAAACAACTCATGGTCCGTTAGAATGTACTATAAACCTTTAGTACGTTGGATTTGGGCGGGGGGGTTTTTGATTCTATTAGGAGGTTTGTTTGCTTTGTTAAGTAGCAAATATTATACGCCTACTCAAAATAGAAAAGCAAAAGGGATAGGAGCTAGTGTATGAAGACAGCATATTGGCGAGTTATACCCTTGGTTTTATTTTTGATTATTGGTTTGTTTTTATGGAAAGGTTTGAGTCTTAAACCTCAAGAGCTACCATCAACTCAGGTTGGAAAAACACTACCTGTATTTCAATTGCAAAATTTAAATTCTGATAGTGAAGTTAAATTTACATCTTCTATGTTACAGGGTAAGACAATGCTTTTAAATGTTTGGTCAAGTTGGTGTGAGGCTTGCACTGAAGAGCAGGCTTTTTTGTTAAAATTAGCTGATAGAGGCGTTGTAATTTATGGGCTTAACTATAAAGATAAAGTTAGCTCAGCAAGGCAATGGTTACAAGATTGGGGTAACCCTTACTTGGCAAGTGGAAGTGATGTGGATGGTATGGTTGGTTTCGACCTTGGGGTTTATGGAGCGCCAGAAACTTTTTTAATCGATAAATATGGAGTTATTAAGTATCGATATCCTGGTATTTTAAATGAGAATGTTTGGCAGGATAAGTTTTTGCCGTTGATAAAAAAGCTAGAGGATAACTCATGAAAAAACTTTTTACTCTTTTGCTTTGTTTTTTTGTGAGTACATGTTTTTGTGAAAATATTTATCAGTTTACAGATAAGCGGCAGGAGGCTCAGTTTCAGAATTTATTAGTTAACTTGCGTTGTCCAGTTTGTCAAAATCAAGATTTATCAGATTCAAATGCGCCTCTTGCTAAAGATCTACGTCAGGAAGTATATAAGATGGTAACAACAGGTAAATCTGATGATGAAATAATTCAGCATTTAACTAGTCGCTTTGGAGATTTTATTCTCTTTAAGCCAAGGCTACAATCTGCAACTTTGTTTTTATGGCTTGGACCAGTTATTTTTGTACTGATTGGTTTTGTGGTTTTTTATAGTTCGGTACGAAGGAAGTCTGATGCAAGAATATAAATTACTCATAGTTTTTGCTGTTGTATCAATAATTGCTTTGTTAGTGGTTTTAAAACCGCTGGGTAAATATAAATTAAAAACTAATTTACTTGTTTGCATAATACTTATGGTTGTTACTACTTTATATTACGTATGGGGTGGTTATTTGGATTTTCATAAACACAATATTGATATTGTAAGTAAGAAGAATGTCGGAGAAATGTTAAAAAACATTAAAGGACCACAGGATTTAATAGACAAAATGTCCGCTCATCTACAAAAAGATCCGAATAGTTATCGAGGGTGGTATTTGTTGGGTAGAATATATTATAGTCAAAACATGAAAAAACAGGCTTTGGATTGTTTTGCCAAAGCCTATAAATTATCCCCAGATGATAATTTAATAATTGTGAATTATAGCCAAACTCTTCTTGAAACCGATGATCTTAAAGGGCGAGAAATGCTTGAGTCTTTATTAGATAAAGATCCAAAGCAGCCAGATGCATTATCTATTTTAGCTATGGATGCATATAGGTTAGGAAAGTATAAAAAAGCCATTGATTATTGGCAGCGCTTATTAGTTTTGGTTCCTCGTCAGTCAGAAGAGTCCGAGGCAATTAGAAAGGCGATTGCCAAGGCTCACTCTCAGGATTTATAAAACATTTATTTTTATAAATCCTCATGAAAGTATAACTGAATTTGATTTTTTTTAGCATAATACATGGCATCATCAGCTTTTTTTATTAGGTCGGTTACTGAGTCAGACTCTTTAGGGTATAAAGCGACACCTATATTTATTTTTACAAAATGATCATTGCCATCGTAGTGAAGTGGTTTTTCTAGGGTTTTATGTATCCGGTTGCAAATTGCAGTAATCTCCTCTCTTTTTGTGATTTTATTTAATAATATAACAAACTCATCTCCCCCATAACGAATTGCAACGTCTACACCTCTTAATGAGCTTTTAATTGCTGAAGCTAGATAGCTTAAGACTTCATCTCCAGCTAAATGACCAAAGTTATCATTAACAAGTTTAAATTTATTAACATCGGCAAATAATAACGCTACCTGGGATCCTATTTTGTTTTTTCCATGCTCATCTCTATCATGTTGGCTTGTTATATATTTGAATGCTTCATTTAAAAAGCTTCTATTTGGCAGGCGTGTTAATGGATCTGTTAGAGCGAGATTTAGTTTGGCTTTGTTTTTTTCAATTAGCACGGTTATATCAGAAAATACTGCAAAATAGAAAATCTGCTTTTCGTGTTGAATTTTAGTTATTGTTAGGAACTCAGGAATTAAATGACCTTGTTTGTGACGATTCCATATTTCACCTGACCAACGTCCTTTAGTATGAATTGACTCCCACATTTGTTCAAAAAAAGCTTTATCTTGTAAACCTGAGTGAAGTATTCCCGGATTATTACCGATAGCATCATCTCGTGAATATCCAGTTATATTAGTAAAACCAGGATTTACATACAGTATTTTTGATGATTCATCGGTGATTGTTATACCATTGCTAATATCATCAAATATTCCTTTAAGTGAGTCAAAACCATGATTTATAAGTTCAACTAGTAACTTACTTTTATCTCCCATTTTATATCCTTATAAAAATGTAATAGTTTAATTATATGTATTTAAAACTAATACATCAACATACATTAAAATCCCACACATTATGTCTTGGTGTAATGTGCGCTAATTTTTGATACACTAAAGTAGCTGGTATAAGACTTAGACTAGGAAGTCTATGTTAACTTTAGGGAAGATTTATGAATAATAAAAAATTTAGTTTTGTTCATCCTGTAATTGTCTTAAATAAAGTTAACTATCCACTAGCTGTAATTATTATAGCGCCTCTTTTAAATTTCATGTTTGGTATAAGTATCGACTTGTATGCACCATCATTACCAGAAATAGCCACTTATTTTAATACAACGGCAATTATAGCTAAACAAACTCTTGTTGCTGTAATGCTTGGATATTGTATTGGTTGTTTCGTCTTAGGACCAATGATGGACAGTTTTGGTAGACGAAAAATCATATCGATTTCATTGCTAGGATTTGTTTTTGTAAGCTTACTGGCTATATTTGCTCAAAAAGCCGATCAACTATCTTTAGTCAGACTCTTACAAGGTGTTTTAATTGCGGCTTCATCAATTGGTTCAAGAGTATTAATTTTTGATAACTTTACGGGTAAAAGATATGTGGTTGGTATAATTTACACTTCTCTGGCTTACGCACTAGGACCAATTATTGCTCCATTTATTGGCGGTTGGTTACAATATTTATATGGTTGGAAATCAGCATTTGTTGTGTACGCAATCTTATCATTTATTGTTTTTATTTTGTTCTTCTTATTTATAAAAGAGCCGAATTTCCAGCGCAAACCATTTAAGTGGAGGAGTATTACTCAAGAATACTGGCGTATGTCAACCAACAAGTATTTTCTATCAGGGGCTGTAATTTCAGGTATTATATTTTTTCAAGTGGTAGGTTTTTCGTTATTAGGCTCGTACTTTTATAGCAAAAGGCTTAATGTTTCATCGGTATTATTTGGTTATAGCGCTTTGGTTTTAGGGTTATCTTACTTAATTGGTTCTCTTGTTAATCGTATGGGGACTAAATATTTTACTACAAAGCAGTTAAGTATTTTTGGCTTTTTTATGTTAAATGTTGCGGTTATTTTATATTTGATTATATCTTTGGGAGTAGAGTTATCAATCCCAGCAATAGTTTTACCTAATATATTTATATTATTTAGTGTTGGGTTTATTTTTCCAAACGTTTTGTCAGAATCTTTAAAAATTTTTCCAACCGAAGTTGGCGTTGCAACGGCTACACAATCTATGCTTTTTATGGGGGTTGGGACAATGGTCAACTCAATTGCTAATAGACTAGAAATGCATTCAATTCTTGAGATAGCCGTTTTCTATATAATTTTAGTAGCAATTCAAAACATCTTGTTTTTTAGGTGCTTTATAAAAATATTTAAGGGTGATGCCATAAGTTCATGAGATAGACCTAGTCAAATCTGTATCTGGAACCGCGTGAACATCTTCTTTTTTCACAGTTTTCTTGGTGAAAATAGTATTTTCAGTAAGTAAAGAAGAGCTTTTCATTGTGTTTGGTTTATCTATTCCCAGGAGTTCTAGCATTGTTGGCGCTAAGTTTGTTAAATCACCAGTTAGGTTTTGTTTAAAACGACGTTGTGGATCACCTATATATATACAAGGTACTAGATTAGATGTGTGGGCAGTGTGAGTTTGTTGAGTCTCTTCATCAAACATTTTCTCCGCATTGCCATGGTCTGCTGTAATTATTGCTTCGGAACTTGTGTCTTGTAGCGCTTTTAAAATTTTTGCCAAGCATTTATCTATGCATTCAATTGTAGCAACTGTAGCATCAAAATTTCCTGTATGGCCTACCATATCAGCATTTGCTAAATTACATACAATAAGAAGATATTTTTGTTTGTATATTGCTTCGACAAGATGTTGGGTTACTTCTTTGGCACTCATGTCTGGTTGTAGGTCGTATGTTTCAACATCAGGAGATGGAACGAGAATTCTATCTTCACCTGGAAATGGAGTTGACAAGCCTCCATTTAGAAAATAAGTAACGTGAGGGAATTTTTCAGATTCAGCAAGACGTAATTGGGGACCATGCTTGGAGACTACTTCTCCTAATGTGTTAGATGGTATCTCACGTGTAAAGGCACAAGTAGTATCTAGATCATCAGAGTAATTCATCATACTTATAAAATTGTTTAATTTTGGATAAATATTTCGTGTGAAGCCGTTAAACTTATCGTTTGTGAATGCTTCTGTGATCTGTATAATTCTGTCTGGACGGTAGTTTATGGAAAAAACACTATCTCCATCTGAGATTGTGCTGTTAGAGAATCTCGTTGCCGGGAAGAATTCATCACTGCTATCATTCTTTTCATAAAAATTGATTATTGACTCTTCAGGGGTAGTTGTCGGAGTTGCGCTAGATTTTTCAGTTAGCATTGTGTATGTTGTTTTCGTTCTCTCCCAGTTTTGATTACGATCCATAGCTATATGGCGACCAGTCATCGAGGCAATATCAAAAGCAGGTTTTCCATTTACTAGGTTGTTATTAAAATATTGACGTAATCTTTTTAGGCTTTCTAATGCGCTTCTCGGAGGTGTATCTCTACCATCTAAAAATAGGTGGAGTTGAACATTAAAGAATTTTTGTGCGATACAAATGTCTAGAAAAGCCAAGAGATGTTTTTCGTGACTGTGTACACCCCCATCAGATAGCAGACCTAAGACATGCAAATTTTGAGCGTTAGTTTTTAGATGGGATATTTCCTCTAAAAAAACAGGATTATTTGCAAAATCACCGCTTGCAATAGCATCTTCAATTAAAGTGTAATCTTGTCTAATAGTTGTACCAGAGCCAATGTTACAGTGACCAGCTTCAGAGTTTCCAACTTGACGTTTTGGTAGTCCAACATAAGAACCTGATGCATTAAGTAGTGTATTTGGGTATTTACCCAATAAATTATCCAAGGTAGGAGTGTGTGCAGCAGCAACTGCGTTATATTCTTTTTTTTCGCTATGACCCAATCCATCAAGAATAAGTAATAAACGAGTCCTTGTCGTAGAAAATGCTCGACTATTTTTTGTGATAAATGGTAAGAAAGTTTTTGTAAATAGTGGTGATAAAATCATAAAAGTCCTTTTTTAAAATATTATATTATTTTTGACATGGGTAAATGGCAGGGTTGTTTTTATAACTTCGGAATTATACTGTAATGAGTGTCATAATCCTAATATCGTCTATAATTCAAAGAGTAGAAGAATTGAATTATTAATTACACCTTAATTATGACGATAGGATAACATAAAAGATCAAATATCAAACATTAGTTGGCATGTTTTTTTACGTGTTCTTTAAAAAATTATCCGTAACACCAATGCACCACGACTACCGCGATGCACCCATTGAAGATGTACTGGTTTCTAGGTTTTTCTCGTCATCAAGTTCAGATTTCCATGCAGCATATACATTTTTTATTTCGATAAATCGAGAGCTTTGTCGCCCCATATGTCTTTGACAAAAGTTTGCGGCTTCTTTGATGTTTTCCACAGCATTTTCTAAATCACCAAGTTTTTTAAAACAATTTGCCACACCAATATGATAATCTATGAATAGGAAAGGAGAGGGGCCTTTCTCGCTACCAGGAGAGTATGGACTCGAATCTAATTGTTCTTTTTTAAATTTATTAAAATACTCAAGTGCTATAGAGTAATCTTTTAAATAAAAATAATTTTGTGCCTGTAAAAAATCATTGGTATTTGTAATTGGTTTAAACATAACATAGCCCATATTAATAAAGAGAATATATTCTACACATGTTTTTTTATTAGTAAATACCGTGAAAATAGGGAGTGTTGACAATTGGTCCCCAGCGCCTACGTGCCTCGGCTTGTCCGAGGCATCCAGAAGATGGTCAAATTAAAACCTATACTTCAACAAAGCTCTAATACATTGATTTATAAGAGCAAACTTGTATTATAACGGTTCTTACA
>JARGPO010000087.1 GCA_029213075.1 Legionellaceae bacterium
TAAAAACCAAGCTGGATTTTAAAAATATCGATGTGGACATAGGCAAGCAAGATACTCATAACAAATCAAGAAGCTACTCAATAGATACTCTTAAAAGCTGTTTATTTAAACCACTTCCTGAGAGTGTAGATCAGCAACAAAGCTCTACTTCATCGTCTCCAACCAATTCATCTTCATAGTTTAAATACAATTGAAAATATATCAATACAAAGAACTATTGTGTTTTTTTGTATATAGCTTCTATAATTATTCTATACTTAGATGATTACCAAATTATTATAAGCAACATAAACTCATAAATAGAGTGAATATATAACTATGAGAAAACTATATGAAAAAATCATACCTAATATAATCGCAGGTAACAGTGATTTAGAAAAAAACTATATTGTGTGCTTAACAATATGTATTGTTTCATCGATAGTTTCGACAGCTATAACTGTGTATAGTTATTCAAAGTTTCTTTCTTTATATCCAACCACATGGATTGCATATTGGTTGATGGCTGAAAGTTTAATGATGATAGTTTTCGGTAATTTGTTTGGCTCATCTAACTCAAACAACATGATAGGTTATGTAAAAACCACCTCTGTTTTATCTATAGTCATAGTTGGTATTGCTATGCTTCTAAGCGCAGATACTTGGTACTGGACAACTGTTATCGAATTACTAGTTATGAAGCTTTTTCTAACTAACATCAGGGTTATATTGTGGCCTTTTATATCATCACTCTTCTATCGCCACCACTACAAACACTTGCAACAAAATTTTTCTATTTGTATTTCATTATCTTGCATAATAGCACCTGTTTTATGCGCACAAATGACTAGTAATCTTCCAGTAGAAAGCTTACTAGCTTTTATTGTTATATCCTTAATAGTGTTATTTTTCGTTGTAAATTCAAGTAAGCAAGTTCTCATACCAGACAACAAAAACTCCATAAAAGAAAAAGCCAAGCAAGTAGAATCTCCTATCAATCACCCCTTGCTATTACTATTACTATTATTAGGGTTTATTTTTGCGTCAATTGAATTCTTTTCTAATTTATTCTTTATGCAGGAGATGGGTATAAAGTTTAACGAACAAGAAATAGGAACCTACACGTCTTATTTTTTAATTATCAGTAATATTGTTATTTTAGCAGTTCAATACAAGGTACCAATTATATTTAAAAAATTTAGATTTTCAATTATTTTAATAATTACCTTCGTGGTTATGTCTTTAGTAAGCATATTTCATGGATTTCTTGCCGCGCTATGGGCTAGTGCTTTCTTATATTTAATTACTCTATCTGCAAGGATAGGATTCTTTGATTATTTACAAAACTTCATCAGTAATTTATACCCCCCCACTCTAATGATGAAGTATGGCTTATATCAAAAAAATATAGTTCGCTCTTCAAGCTCAGTAATTTGTGGTTTGTTCGCCACATCAGTATTATACAAAGAGCATTCTAGCCTTTGTATAATACTGATTTTTTCCATATTAGGCATACTAGGTATTATTGTATCCATCAAAATATTTGCAAATTACCTGAAAGTCTTAAAGAAATATATATCAATAACTAGCTTCTCATTTCATGCTCTTGGAGATAAAGAACGAAAAACCATTCAAAACTTAATTATTACAGACTTAGAAACCAAACATTTTGGAGTTATGCATCTAGGACTAATTACCCCTAAATTTTTCCCCTATATACCTCTGTCTTTATATAAGGTTCTTGAAGGTGACGCAAGCGATGAGATTAAGTCTACTGTTATAAAAATTTTAAATAAATATAATACAAACTTACTAGATAATCGTCGGCTAATATCAATTTATGAGAAAGCTCACTGCCTTTCTCAAAATTGCCGTGACTTACTCTATAAGCTATTAGTTTCCTCACACTCAACTATATTGCTAAACGAAATTAGAAGTGACTTACAAAAACATCAGAGCGCATCAAAAAATGAGCTTATATTTCTTCTAAAAAACGGTAATACTGAAGATTATATAATGGCTCTTCAAAAAACCACCGATTTATCAAACTCTAAAGATCCTAAGGATAGGTTAATCTCAGCTAAAGTCCTTGGCTTTATAAGTGAAGGCGCTTTTTACGATATGAAAATAAAGCTCTTGGAAGACCCTGAGCAACATGTTAGAAGTACGGCAATGAGGAACTTACAAGCAGAAGATGTTCTTTATTTACTACCTAATCTAGCCGGCATGTTAAACAGCAATAATATAAACCTTTTGATTAAGCGTCTTGATATTTCAAATCTCTTAGATATCGCCGATAAACTTATGTCTTTATATAGAGAAAAGACTCTAGAGTACTCACAAACAGCAATAAATTTTATAACAGTTATACCTGACTTTAGTGTTGAGGCTTATATTAAAGAACTTTTAAACCAACAAGACAATTACAGTAGAACTTTGCTCGCGACTAAGCTCGCAATAAGAAAAAATATAATACCTATATCCTCTGAATTAATTGACTACCTAAATGAGTCTCTATTATTCGAAGAGAAATTAATAGCCAGTTACCAGTTAATTTTATTATCTCTCGAAAACAAAGATATAAAGGTACTAATTAAAAATAGAATTTATTATGCTCGGCAACGACTAGTATACTGGTATGCTTGTACTCAAAACAACCATACGGAAATTACGAAGGTTATTTCAAAAATAAACCCTTATCATGACAGTCACGAAAGTAGAATAGATAAAGACAATGCCATTGAATACTTGATTTCAAAAGAAAAAAACTACCCTATAAAAAATCTACTAGAAAGTTCTCTATATGATAATTTATCCATACCTAAGAGTAAAAAAGTTCAAAGCTGGGATTCAATAGATGTAACCGACCCTTGGCTTAAATATGTTACCAACAAATACTTAACAACAGGAAAGGATGATATGAATTTATTACAAAGAACAATTGCCATGCAACAAACCGAATTTTTTGAAGGACTACCAGATGAGGTCTTATTTGAACTTAGTAAATCCTGCTCTGTAATGGATTTTGCTGTAAATGAAACAATACTTACTGAAAATGAACCTGGTACAGACTTGTATATACTCGTGGACGGTGAAGTCGATATTTATAAAAATGAAAATCATATTGGTACATTCAAGCCATATAAATGCTTTGGAGAAATGTCACTGTTTGCTGATATACCAAGAACATCAACAATTATTTCCAAAGAGAGATCTATATTTTTAGTTATTGAAAAACAAGACTTTTTATCTATAACAGATGAATTCCCGCAAATTCTAAGAACCATAATTAAAATCGTTATAGATCGCTTTTCAGATCAGATTGATACGCTAAAGAATAAGGAATGATAAGCAGCTAGTTTTATATGTCTTAAAATATAGATACAGAAAGATATGGTTTTAAATAACCATTATTAGGCAATGTACTTAATTGCAATAAATTGATTTAAATTAAAACGGCGAAGTGTTAGTATGTAAACTATTTTAATTACTACTTATGTGATAACTGTGAATAATTCAGCTCCTACTGTTTTACCCGAAAGCCAAAGTACCCTTTCATTTTCCTCTCTACCACTGAGATCTGAGTTATTAAAAAATCTTGTTTCTTTAGATTTTTCTAACATGACGCCAATTCAAGCGAAAAGCCTACCTATAATGTTAAATCGCTCCGATGTTATTGCAAAAGCTAAAACAGGTAGTGGAAAAACAGCTGCTTTTGGTTTAACTATATTAAACGATTTAGAAATAAAAACTCATCAAGTTCAAGCCTTGGTCTTATGCCCAACAAGGGAGTTGGCCGATCAAGTCAGTCAAGTTCTTAGAAGTCTAGCTCGCCTTTTAGCTAATGTTAAAGTTTTTAATCTCTCTGGTGGAATACCAATGAGACGCCAGCTTGACTCTTTAAAACATGGCGCTCACATTATAGTTGGTACCCCGGGTAGAATTCAAAAACATCTAGAACAAGAGAGCTTATCATTAGATAATTTACAAACTGTGGTTTTAGATGAAGCTGATAAAATGTTGGAAATGGGATTTGAAGATGCTATAAAAAAAATCATATCTTTTTGCCCTATAAAACGTCAAACACTTTTGTTTTCAGCTACGTACCCACAACAAATAGTAAAACTAGCGCAGCAATATATGATTAATCCAACTATAGTTACAATTGACGAAAGTAAAACTGCTTTAGATATTACCCAAATATTTTATGAGGTCGCAACTCAAGATGATAAGTTTCCTTTGTTAAAAAGCATATTATTAAAATATAACCCCAAATCAACACTAATATTTTGTAATACTAAAGACCAAACCACCCAACTTGCTTCTAAATTAAAAAGTTCAGGATTTAGTGTAATAGCACTAAATGGTGATATGGAACAGGCAGAAAGAGACCAAGCAATGATTTTATTTGCAAATCAAAGTTGCTCTATCCTTGTTGCAACCGATTTAGCCGCTCGCGGCTTAGATATTAAAGAACTACCCATGGTCATTAACTTTGACCTTTCATTTGAATATAATGTTCACATTCATAGAATTGGTCGTACGGGACGTTCCGGTAACAAAGGAATTGCTGTAAGTTTAACAACCCCTGCTGATGGACAAAGACTTTGTCTAATAGAGGAGAACACTTCAAAAAGCATACCTTGGGGAGCAAAAGATAAACTATCGGCAGACAATACAAAAATTAGTAAGCCGCCAATGGTGACACTATGTTTATCTGCAGGACGAAAAGACAAAGTCCGCCCGGGAGATATTCTTGGTGCTTTAACCAAAGATGCGGGACTAAGCTCTGAATTTATAGGTAAAATTGATATATCTACTCATCACTCTTATGTTGCAATTCACCAAACTAAAATAGCAAATATAAGTAGCTTTATAAAAAATGGTAAATTAAAAGGTAGAAAAATTAGAGCTCATTTAATTTAGCTTACAGGGCAACCACATCTTAATCTTAAACACTTTTTCACTAAAAAAATTGTCATTGCGAAGCAGATCGATTCCTCATTTAAACACCGATCTAGTTTGCTTCGCGATACTCGCAATGATGACATTTGAGTTGAATTTGCAGCATAAATGCGTTTTCCCTGATTTGGCTTATTAGCAATTGCATGTTTGATACGACAAGGTTAAGATTTAGGTTAGTAACTTACTTAATTTGTTAGAGCCTTAAATGCAACTTAAAAACACTGAAAATAACTTTGGTCTTATAAGTATAATGTTTCATTGGACAATGGCTATTATAATTATTGGACTTTTAGCTGTGGGTCTATTTATGAAACATTTTGCACTAGACTCTCAAAAGAACCTACTATATGGCTTGCATAAAGAGTTTGGTATATTAATCCTAATCCTGGTTGTTTTTAGACTGATATGGAAGCTGGTTAACACTAGTCCACATTTGTCACTATCTAAGTTTGAACTAATTGCTTCACGAGTTGTGCAATTCGCTTTTTATGGTTTTATGATTGCCATGCCTTTTTCTGGATGGCTTATCAGTTCTGCCGCAAACAAAACTGTATCTTTCTTTGGTTTGTTCACAATGCCAAGCTTAATATCCTCAGATAAAATATTATTACCTGTTTTTTTATTTATTCACAAGTGGTTTGCGTATATTTTAATTGCTAATATTATTCTACATATAAGTGCTGCTCTTAAACACCACTATATAAATAAAGATAAGATCTTACGAAGAATTGTCACTTGGAAATAAATATTGATTTAATTAACTTAATTTTTACCTAAAGATAGCCGATGGCATATCTTTAGGATTTTGTGAGCGCAATTGACAATATAAATAGCTTGGTATTCAACTTGTAGGGTGTTCTCATATAAGTCAACCTCCTTATCCTCTCTAATAATATACATTTCATTCGTTCCGGAGCAATACCAGAAAGGAACACTGCGCCAAAACTGTTTATTACTATTATCACTCAATGCCGAAACATCGCCCCCCACTTATCTTTTTTATTAATATTGATTCTTCTATGCAAGACAAGGATTTGCCCAACATTTGGGCACCCATTTTCATGAACCTTTAGCACAGGTGCCATGATACACACCATTCAATCAATACAGGATGTTTCCCATTTGCAATTATGTTTTCTTGGTGAAGATCTAATCCATTAATCAATAGTAACAATGCATATAGTTCACCCAATGAATGATAAATGAACTCTAAGACGGGCAAGATTATTGTTATAAGGCGAACATCAGCATTTTTATTCTTAATCAGTGGTTGCCAGCGATTAAGTCTTGCATATTTAGTAGAGTGAGAGCAACAATTTTCCATGTCATATCTCCAGGATTATTATATAAATACTAGTGCAGTAGTGAGTTTTTTGCAAACACTATGACTGGAATAAAGTGCGTTACTGTGCTATAAAAATACATATAAAGCATCATATTACAAATTAAGGATAATCAATATGACTATACAAAAAATTAAGATGCTCTCTCAACTTTGATATGTTCTTCAGTTTATTATTGATTAAACCATCCCTCTATATTGACGTTTAGGATGATTTCAAGGATAAAGATTATGCAGCTATCTATGCGCCTACGTACCGCTCTAAAATTATACCCATACATATGGCCAAATGATAAATTTATGCGGCGCAGAATATTTCTATCTTTAGGATTGCTGGTTATATCTATTATTCGAAGTGTCGGTGTACCACTGATCCTAAAACACGTGATTGATGTAATTTCAATCTCAAGACCAATATCTTTATTTTCAATAGGACTATTAATTTCTTACGGTGTTGCTTGGACATTAAACAAAATAATGGATCAGTTACGTCAGCTTGCAGTAAACCGAGTTATTGAGCATGGTATGAGCTTAATGTGCTTGAATGTGATTGATCACCTAATATCCCTATCCTTAGGCTACCATACTTCTCGTAAAACAGGCGGAATAATTAGTCTTATTGAAAGAACACAAAATTCATTTTGGCCACTTTTTATAGGATTGTTTTTCATCATCATACCAACTTTAATTTCAATAGCATTTGCCGCCATTATTCTATCCTATTTATATGGATTAATTTACGGCGCTATTCTAACTATTGTTTTAACCGTGTATATGATTTTCACCATATGGGGATGTCAGTGGACTTCAAAGGCACAAAGTATATCAAATGAAAAATATTCAGAAGTAAGCACAGCAGTTGTAGATAATCTTTTAAATTATGAAACAATTCGCTACTTTGGTACCAGAAAACAAGAGTACTCACGTTGTAAAAGGCTTCTCGCTAAACGAGAAATTACAGCAACAAGACAGCATTTTACAGGCGAGATGGTGCAAATTTTGCAAGGTGTTATCTTGGGAATTGGCCTCATAACATTAACATACTTAAGTGGCACACAGGTAATTAATGGAAATCTTAAAATTAGTGACTTTGTTCTTATCAATGTATATCTATTACAGTTTATGGTTCCTCTTGGAATTTTCGGATATATTCTTCGCGATATCAATAAAGGTTTAACCAATTTTAAGGAGATTGTTAACCTCTTAAATATAAAACCTGAGATACAAGATAAAGAAAACGCAATTTCATTAATAACAGAAGATGCCGAAATAAAATTTGAGAATGTAACCTTTGGATACGCTGATAACCGTCTAGTTTTAAAAGGGATAAACTTTCAAATTCCGGCAAAAAAACCGTTGCTATAGTCGGCGTAACCGGTGGGGGTAAATCAACCATTTCAAAACTTCTGTTCCGCTACTACGATATAGTAAGCGGTCACATTTATATAAATAAACAAGATATTCGTGATGTTACCCAAGATTCTCTTCAATCAGCAATCGGTGTTGTCCCTCAAAATACTAACCTTTTTAATGAAACAATACATTTTAATATTACATATGGATCTCCTGATGTTAGTATTGATGAATTAAAAGAGGTTATTCGAAAAGTTGATATGGAAACACTCATCGAGTCTCTACCCGATGGAC
The DNA here is from genome assembly GCA_029213075.1 of Legionellaceae bacterium. Taxonomy (GTDB): domain Bacteria; phylum Pseudomonadota; class Gammaproteobacteria; order Legionellales; family Legionellaceae; genus 2-12-FULL-35-11. Next base: position 7,934 of record JARGPO010000087.1, read on the forward strand.
TCAACACCATAGTTGGTGAACATGGATTACAGTTATCTGGTGGTGAAAGACAACGTATTGCAATTGCTAGGGTACTACTAAAAAAACCATCTATATTTATTTTTGATGAAGCAACGTCCTCTCTTGATACTAAAACGGAACAGTTAATTCAAAAAAATATTGCTCAGATATCGGAAAACTCTACAACTCTAATAATCGCACATAGACTATCAACAGTAATACATGCAGATGAAATTATAGTTTTAGATCATGGCAGAATTATAGAACAAGAAATACATGCTGACTTACTTACTAAAAATGGTCAATATGCACACCTCTGGGCTAAGCAGACTGGAATCAACAAGGATTAGGATAGTTAAACTTAAAACTTAATTATGTTTGATCTGACACAGCTCGTTGAACACTCTCAGACACTATCCGATTAAGGGAATAGAACAGCAAGATATAGAAGGAGTTGGGCTATAACTGCCTCGGTAATAGTTGCAACTATAAGTGATCCGAGTGTATTTAAAAATGGTAGGGAAGTGTCTGCATGGTTAGGGTTGGTGCCTAAACAACATTCAAGTGGACACAAAATAGTTTTAGGAGGGATTACCAAGAGAGGTGATCGTTATGTGCGCAAGCTACTTGTTCATGGTGCTCGCTCAGTTGTAAAGACATGCGAAAATAAAAGCGATAAGAGGAATCTATGGGTTGCTGATAAAAAAACGCGTTGTGGATATAACAAGGCTTCTGTTGCTGTTGCGAATAAAAATGCTCGTATTATTTGGGCAGTTTTAGCTACAGAGGAGTGTTATCATCGTTCTGAGAAAAATGAGTCTCAAATTGCATGAATAACAACCGCGTAAACATTGAGCGATGTAATTTCCCTATGTTTGTGATAAATGTAAAAAGACTCATTTATCACAAACATAGGGACTGGATGTAGTGAAACAGAATACCCGTTCAACGAGTTTCTTAAGGTGAAACAATTATTGGTAGCAAAACAGGTAAGACCGGCTCTTTCAAAACCTACAAGAAGCTTGGGCAGCAAATAATGACGTTGGATTGATTAGGAGAACGAGCGCAGATACTATCAGGGTCCGAGTGAATGCATCACGTAACTAGAGACCGAATATATGACTGCACTCAACCTATTAAGCTCAAAAATAATTAAAAAACACCTTGCAAACCAGTAGGGTCCATATATGCTTCGCTAACGCTCGCAACGACGACATTTAGGTTTTATTTTAGTCATAAGATGCGGTTGCCCTGATATGTAATATGAACAACTTGACTTTAGAGTCTCAAGACCTCACTATTTTTATTTTAGGAGTTATTTAATTATGGATAATGCTTCTTCAATGACAGAGCAAGATATGATTAATCTTGTTGAAACTCACGTCAATTCTGAGTTGCAAGGAGATCTAGAAACTACAATGTCTACGATGTCAAACAATCCTCACCTCTTTTCAATCCCAACAATGCAAGCTGCAATTGGCTATGACGAAGTTCTTAATTTCTATTCTAGATATGTTCCAGAAAAATTCTTTCCTAAAGACATAGAAATAAATTTAGTATCTCGAACTGTTGGTAATAATCAACTTATCGAAGAAAACATAATAAAATTTACTCATAATATTGAAGTTGGATGGATGTTACCAGGCATTGATCCAACTGAAAAAAAGGTTGAGTTTCCAATGATTGTTTTGTTTAAGTTTATTAACAGTAAAATTTCACATGAACACCTGTATTGGGATAACGCTAGTGTATTACTTCAACTAGGATTGTTAAGTCCTAAGGGACTACCAGTATTTGGCTCCGATGCTGCCAAAACAATGAAAATTCTGTCGTGTTCTGATGACAGAAAGTAGACTAGCGATCCAAAACCAAAATAGGCTAAAAATAAATAAAATGGATTATTAGTAGTTGATAGGAATGAATATATAGTTGCCCAACTCAATAAAGAAGTTATTGCCTCTATATAATATAAGGTTGTTGATAAATGAAATTAGAATATAAATATGGTGCTGGCACCAAGAGTCGAACTCGGGACCTACTGATTACAAGTCAGTTGCTCTACCAACTGAGCTACGCCAGCATCGTATTTTAAAAATAACTTTAGCTTAACTTATATAGTTTATAAGTCAAGCTAAGTTGGTATTAAACCCTGACGATGACCTACTTTCACATGGGGAGACCCCACACTATCATCGGCGCGCGAATGTTTCACTTCTGAGTTCGAGATGGGATCAGGTGGTTCCAAACAGCTATTGTCGCCAGGAAAA